>NC_012623.1:1452500-2132332 GCF_000022485.1 Sulfolobus islandicus Y.N.15.51
CCGAGAGAAGACCCCGTGGAGCTTCACCGCAGCCTGGCGCTGCTCCTCGGGCGCCTATGCGTAGAGTAGGTGGGAGGGGTCGAACCCATCCTTTCGGGGATGGGGGACCCGAAGGTGAAACACCACCCATGGGTGCTCGAGGAGCTTACCTACCCGTAGGGGTGGGGACAGCGTCAGGTGGGCGGTTCGGCTGGGGCGGCACTCCCGCGAAAAGATAACACGGGAGCCCAAAGGTCGGCTCAGGCGGTACAGAACGCCGCCGTGGAGTGCAAGGGCAAAAGCCGGCTTGACGAGACCCTCCAAAGTACGGGGTCTCGACGCGAAAGCGCGGCCTAGCGAACGCTCGTGTCCCCCCACGTGGGGGCCGGGCATGACAGAAAAGTTACCCCGGGGATAACAGGGTCGTCGCGGGCGAGAGCTCCCATCGACCCCGCGGTTTGCTACATCGATGTCGGCTCTTCCCACCCTGGGGGTGCAGCTGCCCCCAAGGGTAGGGCTGCCCGCCCGTTAAAGGGGAACGTGAGCTGGGTTTAGACCGTCGCGAGACAGGTCGGACTCTAAGGGTGGGGAGTGTGGGCTGCCTGAGGGGAAGGTACCCCAAGTACGAGAGGAACAGGGTACCGGGGCCTCTAGTTTACCGGTTGTCCGGTAGGGCAGTGCCGGGCAGCCACGCCCTGTGGGGTAACCGCTGAAAGCATCTAAGCGGGAACCCCTCCCCGAAAAGAGGCAGCCATGCGGGGTAACCCGCGAGAGCCCACCCCTAGAAGAGGGGATTGATGGGGGCGGGGTGTAAGTCCCGAGGGCGAAAGTCCGAGGGATTTAGCCCGCGCCTCCCAATCGGGCAAGCCCTCTTGTCGTTAACGATTCTAGGCGGTCCGGTAAATCCTAAGTCAGCTGAGGGTCGTATTACGTTTGTTTTTATGTAAAGGAATATTTATAATTTTTGTTTTTTAAAAGGTTTTATGCCAGTTTTTCCAATATATGATCTGTACTACATCTGCTAAATTCGTACCGTCATATACTAAACCTATTAACCCAGCGTTTTTACACCCACTTGGAGAATATAATGAGGGAATATTGGTGTGCCAATTAAAGCCTCAGTATAAGAGTTAACTAGACTCAGTCATTTACAATATTTACTTGCCTTTCCCCATCCAATTGGGAACAATTCATAAAGTGCTTGCATCACTTAGTGTTCGAGATTGTTTTAAAGATTCCTCCTTCTATCTGTATTCTTGGAATTCTCATTATTCTGGGATCAAATAGCTGCGTTAAACAACGTTTACTGGGAAACAATAGGATATTATGTAATACTAACCTTTGCTATAACTTGGATTGGGTCTGGAATGATTTACAGGATAAAGAAAAATCCAGTTAGGTTGAACTCAGCTTGTAATAGTCCTAACAACTCTATTGTACCTATTCCAAACGCTATTAAAATTGATATTAGTGTTATCGTTAAGTTGTACCATATTTTTCTGAGTGGTGATAGGAATGCCCAGCCATAGGCGAACCTCATGAATAGACCATCAGTAGTGTCAACTAGTGACATTCCTAGTGAAAATAGGATTGGGTATAGTAAGATTATGTAGATTGGTATGTGTATGTACGTTGATGATAGTATTGCCGATATTGATAGTATTGCCACTTCTGTCGCGGTGTCAAATCCTAGTCCAAAGAGGAATCCTACAATGTACATTTGCCATTGGTTTGTTATTATTTTGAACAACTTGTTAAAGTATTTATTCATGAAACCTCTTTTCTGTAATATTTCCTCTAGTTTTTGTTTGTCATATTTTCCTTCTTTATAAAACGAGTATAATTCGTAGAGTACTATTGTGTTTAGTAGGCCTAAAAGATAAAGAAATCCTCCACTTATTAGTGTCTCGATCAAATTTCCGGTGTTCTCGAGGGACGGTAATGAGTTAGTTACCAGCCTTGAAGCCATCATTACTGCAAGGGATAGTAAAATTACTACTGTTGAATGACCAAATGAGAAGAAAGTGCCAACGAAGACTGGATTCTTTCCTTCTTGTAACATTTTCCTAGTTACGTTATCTATTGCTGCCAAGTGATCAGCGTCTACTGCGTGTCTTAAGCCAAAGGTGTATGATAAAACTCCTAGTGTTATGAAGGTTCCTGTTAGCTCACCGCTGTCTGTGTTTAATGTTAGTGGTTTTTGCGGTAATGTGTATAGGAAGAGAAAAAGTAATGCTGTTAGTAATACGTTGAGTACGTAGAAAAGTGATAAGGTGACTAAATTTTTGTAACTAATTGTTTGTGTTAACGTATTGAGAATGGATCTCATCGCATATATGGATTGTCTATCCATCATATAAATTTTTCTACTATTCTGAAGCAATCCACAAGGCAGTTATTTCATGGTCTTGTGTAAGTTATAGTACAAGTTTTACTGGTTTCAATAACCTAAAATGCTGTAAATTGTAGAATATTTGATTAAAAGCTTATTAACCTAAATTGTTCTTTCATATTATGCTTGTAAGTGTTGAATGGCTTAACAACAACTTAAAGGACGTTAAGGTTGTAGAGATTGGTTATAATCCGCAGATAAATTATTATGAGGGGCATATTCCGGGGGCAGTATTAATAAATTGGAGAGATTTTCTTGACGATAATTCTAGAGATTTCGCTAGTCCGGGGAAGTTGAGTAAGGTTTTAGGAAACGCGGGGATAAACAACGATGATCTCATTGTGTTATATAGCGAAATGAATAATAGGTACGCATTTTACGTTTATTGGATTTTAAAGGCTTATGGACATTCAAATTTGGCTATATTAAATGGGGGAATTTATAAGTGGTTAAAAGAGGGTTATCCTATAGAAAGCGATGGTATAGTAGTTAATAAGAAGAGTGAATACAAGGCTAGGAAGCCTGATTGGTCCTCAAGGATTTTAGTATGGGAGTTATTGTCTAAACTTAAAGAGTTTGTTTTAATCGACTCTAGGAGTAAGGAGGAGTATGATGGTCTGACTACTGCACCTCCAGAGCACAAGTGTGAACAAACCCAAATGAGTGGTCACATTCCGGGTGCTAAGAACATTCCATGGACAATTTTGCTTAATGAAGATGAGACTATGAAATCTAGGGATGAGTTGGAGAGAATATTTTCTTGGTTAAGTAAAGAGGATAAGATAGTGGTGTACTGTAGGACTGGTGCTAGGGCTTCTGTTGCTTGGTATGCTTTAAAAGAGGTTTTGGGATTTAAGTTGGTCAGACTTTATGATGGTTCATGGGTTGAATATGGCAATATGGTTGGTGTCCCAGTAGAGAAATCAGTTAGTGATCGTTTCTGATCTTCATTTTCTCTCAAGGTATTTACGAAATAAAATGTCTAACTCTTTATACAGTTCTTCTGCTAATGCCTTGTCGTAGTATTTGCAATTGGCTATTAGCCCTGCTAAGCGTAATGTTTCAACTTTTGCTTCTTCTGATAGCTGAAACAGCTCGAAAGTTAACGCTGATTCTTGTGACGATAGATTAAGCAATTGCCTTAGTAGTTCTGAGCATTCTTCCTCGTACACTCTATTGTGATCAATTGTAGTTGATATATCTTCTCTAGGTCTCTTCTCGTTTCCTCTATTCTCCTCTTCAGTTCCTCTATTCTCTTTATCTTCTCCTCTATTTTCTCCTTTAGTTCTTTTTCTTTTGAACATGTAATAGTTTCACCCCATTACAACTACTATTATTACTACAATGAGCGTCAAAATAATGTATATAATGTACCATGAGATTGAGCTGTTGATAAGTGTTTTAGCGAAAATCTTCCCAAATCTTCTTATTGAATTTGCTAGTTTGTAGAGGTATTCCCAGAATACATCTAAACCGTATGTAGGTAAGAATTTCTCTTCTTCTGGCCTTAAGATTTTCTTTAGCATTTGTCTTATGTTATTTGCCATTGCAAATGCTGTGTATTCTTCTTTCTCGTTTACCCCATTGTTCCACGTTTCTGCTTTTCTTATTTTAGGCTTTCCAAAGGCGAGATAGCTTACAATAGAGAAGGCTACTAATAGTAAAATTATGTAGAGTGGCGATATTCCTCCGAATGTGGTGTTATAGTATTGTGTTAGAATCACGCTATTGGTTAGCATTCCTAGAATTGTTGTAGAGTTTTTATAAGGGTATATCAAATAAGGTAACGTGAATCCCAGTATGAGTACTATAAGTGCAGATAATAAGATGGGATATTTCTTTATTTTACTTAATTGTTCTCTTGTATTCTGAAATATTGATGTATACGTTATGTATCTAATTAATAAGGCTGTTGCTAGACCTTCTCCCATTGCGATAATTGCTCCAGTCATTATGAAGAGGATAGATATCACGTTATGAAGTACGTATGAGAACATGAATAGGTTTTCAAGTAATAGCCAAGATGCTACTCCCCCTATATTCGGCAATAGTCCAGACATGGAGGAAGCCAATAGGGTTAGTCCTATTTCAATGTTTCTTATCTTTTTTGAATAAGTTATGCTCTGTTTTTCTTGTAAGCCAGAAGAGAGGAATAGTCCAGTTTTGGCTACTGAGTGTGCGAATGAGTATAAAATTACAGTGATTAAGGAAATGTGCTCTATTGAGGTAATGTTTAGTTGCTTTGAGATCATGTATAGACTTAAGGCTACTAGTATTGCCCCGTTATTTTCTATTGTACTAAAGGCTAAAATTCCCTTAGTGTTCTCATTTACGTATCCGTAAAGTGCTCCAAAGAATATGTTAAATGCACCTATGGCCATTATTGTAAGTGAAAATCCAATCGGAATAGTTTGTGTTAAAATTGTAATTTTTAGTATTCCGTAAACCCCCATTAGCGTCATTGTGGCACTTAGTATTGCAGAAAAGTTTGATGGTGCTGTTCCATGTGCTATAGGTAGCCATTCCGATACAAGGAAAGGCATCATTCCCATTTTTATTATGAATCCAAAAGTAGCGACAATCAAGGGAACTGGAGATGGCAAGTAATTGAAGTTTGTAGTGTTTGCTATTATAAATCCCGCTAAAATGAGAACTGTACTCAGCTCTCCAAATGCCATGAAAACGAATGGTGGTCTATTATTCTTTGCTGTTAGACCTATTGCTACATATGCTGGGATTGTCATTATTTCCCATCCTGCGAGGAATAACAGATAACCATCAGAGTTTAAGACAATGGCCATGCCTAAGATTGTTAGTATGTATAAGGGGGAGAGCCATTTCCCGTAATGATCGTACTCTATTGAGAAAATTGAGGCGAGAATCCACACTGAGGTAGAAATTATGGAGAAGAATGAGAGAACTCCATTATATTCGTAAATCGAGGTGATAAGTAGTATTATTGATGATATCATTGTCAAGATATATCCCGCTTTTTTATTAAAGATTGAGAATATAATAGAAATTAGAAATGGGGGTAATGTATAGAGTAGCGTGTTCATTTTCCCTTCACCTTCATCAAGGCTTCGAGTATTGTAAAGGGATTTGGTGGACAACCGGGGATTTCCACTACTGCTTCTAATGGTACTCCTTCGCCTATTATTCCTCCTGAGATAGCGCAAGCACCTAATAATATAACTACTTTGGGTTCTGGCATTGCTTCATAAGCTTTTTTTAACACTTCTTTCATTTTCTCTGTCATTACCCCCATTACTACTAATGCGTCTGCATGTCTTGGAGTATTGGTGAAGAATATGCTAAATCTTGTCATATCGTATTCTGGTGATGAGATCAGCTTCAGTTCCATGTTACATCCTCCGCATGTGCCGGAGTCTATTGGGTAAAGGTAAAATGACCTTTTGAAGAGGGGTTGTGTTTTGTTTATTGTATATATTCTTGGATTGAGATTTGGTCTATAGTTGGGATAGCATCTTCTGCAAAATACGCATCTTTCCTTTATCCACTTTCCATCCTTTATGGCGTTTGTTGGACAGTTTACAGTTCCCTCTCCTTGTATTTCAGTGCTCCATTCCGCTATTTCCTTCGGGTATTTCTCTGTCATTACTCCTTTTCTTAAACCTCTAATAAACCACCAATTCTTCACTTTAACATCACCCCTATTTCACTTACCCAAATTCCAAAACTTTCCCAATTGAATTGAAAATCGGTAAATATTGTGTTTATCACGCTTTTCAAAAATAGGTTGAGATTGACTTGTGAAGGAGTGAGAAGTGATACTGAGTCGATAATCCCGTTATTTAACTTGACGTAATAGGCTAGATCACCAGATGGACTCTCGACTCTGGCTAGTCCCTCTCCCCCTCCTTGTTTGTGATTTTTCCCTCTCTCGTTATTGCTGTTCTTTATTTCATCGTGTAACTCTACTAAAATTTTGGCCGACTCGATTATCTCCATTCCCCTAACTAGGAACCTTCCGAATGAGTCTGCCTCTTGTGTGATAACTGTTCTAAAACCTAAGTCTTCATAAGGTAAGGCTTTAAAGTCCTTTCTCGCATCGTAAGCTAGTCCAGCAGCTCTTGCAGCTGGTCCTATACTGTTTTCATCTATTATTTTTCCGTTTTCTTGGAGTCTATCTATGAAGATTCTACTTTCAAGTAGCCCATCGAAGATTTGTTTAAATTCCTTGGTAATATCTATTATTCTTAATAAATTTCCGAAATCGCAGTTAACCCCGTTAATTGCATTAACGCCAAAGAAATACCTGTGACCACACATTTTGCCTATTAATCTGTTGACTTTTTCAACGAGGTGCAAGAGATGGTATGTAGGTACGTTTAGTGATGCGGTTTCAGTTAATCTCGATATTACGAATAAGTGATTTCTTATTCTTTCCAATTCTATTTCGGCTATTCTCTTTAGTTGGGTTGGATAGTCTTGTTCTAATTCTAACGAATCTTCTACAGCGAGTAAAAAGGATATTGTGTGGGAAGCACTAAATGGAGCGTTTATTCTCTCTACTCTGAGTAAGGCATCGTCCACAGTTAAACCGCTTATTACTATTTCTCTGTTCTTGTATACCTCAGCGTCTATTCCTAGAATTTTTTCACCATTAGTTGTAATAATGAATTTTATTGTTTCGAGTAGTCCTCCAGCTGAGGGTCCGTAAATGAACTTGAATGATCCATACGTTTGTGTTATATTTGGTTTGTTTTCCTCACATTTCTCTTCTGTTATCGTTTTCTCGTAGAGACAATAATCCCCTATTTTGCCTATTTTCCTTCCCTCGCCTTTTTGAGTCCATTTATAGTATTTCATGAAAGGATCACCAGTAAAAGTATACCGAGAACGAGTGGAATTATAGATGATACAAGAGAAATGAACGTGATTAGCTTGGGTTCTTCTGAGACTGTGAGCTCTCTTTGAGTGAATATCATTTTGGTAACGTTATAGTTTATTGAGATGAAAGCTGTTGCCAGAGAAATTACTATTAATATAAACTCTATAATATAATCTTTTTGAATTAATGTTTGTAATATGAAGAATTCTCCTATGAAAGTTGCAAAGGGTGGCGTACCAGTTACAGTTAGAGAGGACAATAATAGCGATACTGAGGTGAGTTTTAGTTTTGTATGTAAACCGCCTATGTTTTCAATTCTCTTTTCTCCAAGGACTTTCAATACAATTCCGCTAGAGTAAAAGGCACCCGCTTTGCCAAATGCGTGTGCAAGAAGGAGGATTATTGCTCCGAGGGGTTGGCCTATTGTAAGTCCAAGCAAGGCTAGGTTCATGTTTTCTATGGTTGAGTATGCAAACATTCTCTTTATATGCCATTGATAGGTTAGGATAATCGATGCGGTTATTATCGATAAAGTTGTGAATATTACAAAGATATTGGTTAATGGATTTACTTGATATACCATGTACACCACGTAAGTTGCGGCTGGAAGTAGTACTCCAGAAAATAATGCGCTTATTGGAGATGGCGCTTCGCTATGAGCATCTGGTAACCACGTGTACATGGGGAAAACTCCTGCTTTTGTTCCAAATCCTATTAAAGCTAGAGCTACCGCAAGTTTAGTTATTATGTTGTTTTCAGGTTTTGTAAGTATTTCCGTTACAGTTAATGTATGGTAATTATAGTAGATGAAAATTATTGAGAATAGGGCTAAGGTTACTCCAGCGGATACTATGATTACATACCTCCACGTGGCTTCCAGTGAGGTTTCAGATGCTTCCGCTATTATTAGAAGAGCTGAGGTCACAGTTGTGAGTTCTACCCCAACCCACATTAGACCGTAATTGTTCATAATAACGGTAAAAAGCATTGATGATGCGAAGGAATTTAGTAGAATGTAGTATAATCTTTCACTTACTATTTTGCTTGGTTTTATATAATTCATGGAGTAAAGGGTAGATAGGAGATAAATTGATGTAATCATCAATAGGAAAAACGTTGTGAACTTAGTGATGAAGAAGAAAGAGTTTTTGATTGGTGCTAAGAAGTAAAGGAAGATGCTGATGATTGATGTTAGTACTGCTGATAGTACGGATAGGGTCTTAATTAGCTTGAGTTTGAAAAAGCCTACGTTACTTATTATAGGAATTAATAGTAAGAGTATGGGTTCAATATTCATTTAGATCACCCTTTTAGTTCATCTAACCTAGAATATTCTGCTTTTTCTAACGTCAAAATTGAGGAAATTATCACTAGCCCTAATACATCAAGGAATACACTCACTTCTATTAAGAAGGGAATGGGTAGTAATAAAATACCAAAAAGAATTGTGGAGTTTTCTTCTTCTATGAAACCGATGAATTGAAATATTGTACTTTTTCTAGAAATAATAAGGAATAGACCCTGGAAGAGTAAGATAAAGGCGAACAATAACATTAGCGTGTTGTTGATTTCCGTACTTATGGGTATTTTCTCCAATACGAAATAATATACTACTAGAGATGCTATAATGGAAAATGCGAGATTCAATACTAGTTCAGATGCTACTCCCTTAGAGCTTTCTCTAGTTCCTGGTTTCTCTTTAACTAGACCTCTAAATAAAAATATTGTGATTAGTACAGTCCTCAGTAGTATTACTGTTATTCCTAAAATTATATAGTCGATGGAAAAAAGTGAGATTCCTAGATGGAAGGCTAGAATTGCGATTAAGGTAGATTGAATGGCTTGTGCATATATTGCTGGTTTAAAGTAAGCTTGTCCTTGAATGTAAAAGGCTGAAATTAATATGAACGTTGAGAGTAGTTCTAGGATCTCTGAGTTAATCACTATACCTTCACCCCAACAAGACAGTAAGCGTTAATGAAAGTAGGGAAAGGAGGAACGCCACTGCGAGATAATCCTGAACTTTAAATAGCCTTAATTTAGCTAGGGTGGTGTTTATTATAACGCTAATAAGGATTAGGAGTAACCATTTGCCGAACATCACCGCAATGTCTATTAAAGAGCCTATAATTCCAACTTGCAAAAACCAAGGGAATATAAATACGTTTAGGAGTACTGAGCCTAATAGATATTGTTTGATGTAAGAACCCCACTTTAGTATTGCAAGTAATTTTCCGCTATATTCGTAGAGAACTCCATCGTCTATCATACCCATTTCGCTTAGTCCAGGACTCTCTACGGGTAATTTACCGGTTTCGAATAACCATAACATGAAGAATGAGATCGATACGAAGGTGTGGTCTAGTTGAAAGTAATGAGAGAGGCTTTGGGAAACGTAATCTAATGTTACATAAGGGTTGTTTGTACCAGTTATTAGTGCAACGCCGAAGAAAACCGTTATCAGTGTAGCTTCAGATAAGAAAGTGAAAGAGAGAATTCTACTTACTCCTAATGCAACGAAATTACTTCCACTTTCTAGGGAGGCAATTATTTTTATGAACGCAGCTAAGGAGAAGAGTAATGCTCCCCCTAAGAAATCCACCGTAGGGGTGAGTAAGATGGGCACTGGATAAACTACTGGGATGACGAAGGAAATAAGGAGATAAATCCCAAAAACTATGTAAGGAGCATAAACAAATAGAGATAATGAGTTATTTGAAATAACGGTTTCTTTTCTTAGTAGTTTAATTATATCATAGTAAGGTTGCAGAACACTGGGGCCTTTACGCCCTTCTATTATGGCTTTTCCCCTATCGTAAATTCCTTGATATAATGGGGATAGTAGAATAACTACAATAACTTGAGTTATGGTTAAAACTACTATCTGAGCTTCATTTGACGCCATACTTCCCACCCTTTTGTGGTGAAGTAGGCGTTATCAGCCCCTATCATTAATCAAGAGGCGGTTCGGGGTTATCCCCAGGGGGACGCCATCCCCTACTTCATTGAGTAAACTCCGCATGTTAATATCGAAGCAAACTATTTTAAAGCTATCGCTACACCATAAGGATGAAGTAAACTCGAACTATATTATCGTAAATGCTACTTAGGCTGGAAATAGAATCGAATACTAATTTATTGTATCAAGTATATTTAATAGCCTAAAATCAAACTATTAAAATTAATAAATATATAACAATAGATCGAATTTATAGAGCCTTTCTTTTATCAAGGAACGAAGTAGATAAACGAAGATAAACATAAAATATTTTTAACACAACTCGTATGTCATGTTCTGGGTTTTTATATCCTCTTCAAAAATAAGAGTTAAGTAAAGAAATCAGAGAGGAAATGTTGTTCCTCCTTCTTCAAACAAACTAGATCTTTCAAAATGTTAAACCTCGAAGTCACATGACCTACCTAAATCTGTCAAGTATCTAATAACTTTATTATCACTATTGTACGAGCTCACATTAGACAAAAATACTACAAAGCTAAAATGTGATCTCAGACTAGCCGTACTTCCTCTCAAACGAGAGATGTAATTCCGAATCAGTGAGAAGAACCAACCTAACTCATCTTTTAGATTAATGTAAATAATGGTCGAATTATCGTATTTTTCTCCTTTTAAGCTTTATCCATTTAAGTATGGATTATCATGATAGGCAAGGTAATTGTTGTACTAGCAATCATTCTAGTAGGAGTATTTCTCTTAACTCATACTAACCTATTCTATCATCCACAGACTCCAGTTTCTAAAGGACAAGAGTACTATACGACTACAAATGTTCAAAACATAACTTATCAATTTGGTATAATATCAAATGTGTCAACAAATTACACTGTTCCCTTGAAGTTAAGTTATGGCAATGTTACAATTAAAGTAATGGGACATAACGCGTTTAACTTAACCGTGGTAAATAACTCCACTGTAATTTACTCTGGTATAGTTGATAGATATTTTAGTAAGACATTTATCATTGGTGGCGATGTTAAGTTAGTGTTTTCATCAAGGCAAGGGTTAGAAGTTAATGTAACGATTTTTGATGTGTTAAGTTAGTTTTTTCTTTTTATCTTCCATTTCTTTTTGTATGTATAAGTACTTTGACGCTCATTGCCATTATTCCTATTTAAAGAAGAAGTATGAAGATTATCTTATAGCTGCGGTTTCAATGGATTACCAATCCGCTATGGATACTTTCTCCTTAAAGAGTGACAACGTATTAGTAGGAGTTGGTATTCATCCTTGGCGTGTTCATGAGGAGGATCTGACTAGAATTTTATCGTTGATTATTAAAGCTGATTTCGTTGGAGAAGTTGGTTTGGATTACAGATTCGCTAAGGCTCCTAAAGAATTGCAGATTAAATATTTTGAGGAGCAGATAAAAGCGGGAGAAGGTAAGTTGATAAACGTCCACGCTTTAGACGCTTGGAAAGACGCTTTCAACATTTTAGTTAAAAACGACGTGAAGAGTGCTATCTTTCACTGGTATACTGGTCCCATTAATCTGTTGAAGGATATTGAGAGTGCTGGGTATTTTATTTCTATAAATCCTTCCGTTTCTTTCCAGAAGAAGCATCAAGAAGTGTTGAAAAATGTCGACCTAAAAAACGTTCTTACAGAGAGTGATGGTGGGTATGAATATAGGGGTAAGCTATTAGAACCTAGTGATATACCTAACGCTATCTCATTTATGAGCAATTTTTTAGGTATAGAAGAGTATAAGCTAGTGAGAATAATAAGCAATAATTTTTTCAAAGCTTATGGAGTAAACCCAGTTAATAATTGATATTAATACGGATAGTAAGATCGTTTTAAATTTTCTAGATCAGTATACTATTGTATGGAAGTTAGGAAAACCATATGCCCTTTCTGTGGTGTAGGTTGTGGTCTAGATTTTTATGTAGAGAATAACTTTATATTTAGGGTATCTCCATCACAAGAGCACATTGTTAGCAGAGGACACGTTTGCGGTAAGGGCGCTGTTGCTTCAGAAGTAATTTACGCCTGGGACCGTTTAACTTATCCTTTAAAGAGAGTTAAGGACACTTTCGTTAGGACTACTTGGGATGAAGCAATTAGCGATATTGATAGCAAGTTAAAGGAAATTAGGAGTAAGTATGGCTCAGAGGCTATTGCCTTTTACGGGGGTTGTCAGAATACGTTGGAGGAAGGATATTCGTTCATGAAGTTGGCTAGAGCTTTGGGTACTAATAATGTTGACTCGTGTGCTAGGGTTTGTCATGAGCCCTCTGCAATGGCTTTAAAGGAGTTAGTCGGTATTGGAGCTTCTTCTGTTACCGTTTCTGAAATTTTGAATGCTAGAAATATTGTAATTTCTGGAGAATCTGTTACTGATAGCCATCCCGTTTTGTCTCAATATTTAGTTGAGGCTAAGAGAAAGGGTGTGAAAATTGTAGTTATTGATCCTAGGATGACTGGTACTGCTAGGATTGCTGATTTGTTTTTACAGATTAGTAGTGGTACTGATATTTATCTATATAACGCTGTTGCGAATTATTTGATAAGTAACGGATTATATGATAGTAAGTTCGTTAAGGAACGTGTTGAGAACTTTGATGAGTTTAGGGAGATTGTAAAGTCTTATACTATTGAGGAAGCCGAGAGGATTACTAGTGTTAGTAAGGATAAGATTATTGAGTTCGCTAGGATTATTGCAAATAAGCCTACAATACTCTCATGGGGTTTGGGTTTAACTCAGTCAAGTGGCGTTAATGCCGTAAAGGCTTACATTAACCTAGCATTGCTTACTGGGAATGTTGGTATTAATGGTGGGGGACTATTAGTTTATAGGGGTCAAACAAATGTTCAAGGTTCTGGTGATTTAATAAAGCCAGATGTTTTCCCAAATGGTCCAATGAATGAGGAAAACGCTAAGGAGTTGAGTAAGATTTGGGGTTTTGTTCCTCCAATCAAGAAGGGTTTGAGCATAACTGAGGCTTTTCTAAGGGATAGTAATGTTAAGGCACTTTTTCTAATGAATTACAATCCAGCTTTTAGTTTGCCAAATAGATACAAGGTTATTAAGTTCTTGAAGTCGTTGGAATTGTTAGTAGTAATGGATCCGTTTATGACTGAGACTGCTAAATATGCACATTACGTTTTGCCTACTCCTTTATGGGCTGAAAAGGAGGGTTCAGTTACTAATTTAGATCGTACTGTTAAGTGGAGGTTTAAGGTTGTTGATCCTCCTGGGGAGGTTAGGAGTGAGTTGTGGATAATTAAGAGGATTGCTGAGAAGTTAGGTTTTACTGGTTTTCATGACGATTCTAAATTGGTGTTTAAAGAGATAAAGGAGGTTGCAAAGTTGTACTCTAATTTGACCCTTGATGAATTGATGGATTACTCTGTAGACTCCAGGTATCCTGATCACGAGTCTAGTCTGTACAAGGATAGGTTTATGACTCCTAGCGGTAAGGCTAAGTTTGGATTAGTTAGGTATAACGAAATATCTGGTGATAGTTACATTTTAATTACTGGTAGAGTTGTGACTAGGTATAATTCTGATGAGTTGATCAAGAGAGTCCCAGGATATAGGAATTTCAGTTCTGATTTGTTGATAAACCCAGAGGATGCTACAAAGCTGAATATCAAAGACGGGGATATGGTTAAGGTTGTTTCTAAATGCGGCATGGCTGTGATGAAAGCCAAGCTAACTAACGAGGTTAAGGTTGGTCATACGTTTGCTTATATGCATGATTACTATGTAAACAACGTTGTCTGTGACGATTTAGATGATATTTCTAAGACTCCAAGATATAAGATAACCTTTGTCAAGATTGAAAAATTGGGATAAATTATTTTTAAAAAGGAAGGTGTTTCTCTATATATGTCTGAAGTTGCTATTGTAACCGGAGCATCAAAAGGTATAGGGAGAGCTGTTGTTAAGTTACTTAAGGAGAATAATTATACTGTTGTTTCGATTTCTAGGAGTAAATCGGATATTGGTGATGTAATTTATGATGCTGATGTCAGTGATAGGAGCACTGTATTTAGGATTGTAAATGAGGTACTGGAGAAGTTTGGCAAGATTGACGTCTTGGTTAATAATGCAGGTTTTGGAGTTTATGGATCTTTTTTAGAGACTGATTTAAACGAGGAGGAGTACATGATTAGGACTAATCTTCTAGCCCCACTATACTTCATGAAGGCCGTGCTTCCACATATGGTTTCTAGGAGGAAGGGAAGTGTTGTTAACATCGTTTCGGAAGCTGCTTACGTATCTACACCCAAGCTTTTAGTTTACTCGGCAACTAAGGCTGGTTTAGCCAGTTTAACTAATGGTTTGTGGGCTGAAATGAGGAAATATAATGTTAGGGTAAGTGGTGTTTACCCTGGCCCTGTCAGGACTAATTTTACCTCTCATCCTTCATTTAAAAAGAATAATGGCGATCCTTTTACTAATTATAGCGTTGAGCCAGAGGCTGTAGCTAAAGCCGTTCTAAAAGCAATAAGGACTGGTAAGAGGGAGATTTATGTACCTTCAAGGTTGAAATTGGACCCCTATTTCCTTAAGCTTGCTAACCTTTTCCAGAGTTTCACTTATACTATAGTAAGTAATTATTTTAGCTAACACATACGGGAGAAAAATTATAAAATGTTAAGGTTATTTTGTTAGAGAAAAATTTATTACCGGAAATATTACTGGCTATACATATGTCGTTAAATAAAGGGTTAACTAGGGTTAAAGCTATCGTGATAATAATTGTTGTTATAATCGCAGTGATAGCTGGGGTTGTAGGATATTATTTAATTAATCATCCTTCTAATTCTGTAACTACTTCATCTTCATCTACTACAACTAGTTCTTCCCTATCTAGTACTAGCATATCTTCATCTACTACTAATATTACTTCATCTCAAGGTATTACAGTCTTCGTAGCGGGTGCTTATCTTGCAATTCTCAACTACCTAGCTGACCAATTTCAGAACGCTACTGAAATTCCAGTTCATGTTGTAGGTAGTGGCTCCTTCGCATTAGCTTCACAAATAGCTTCCCAGACTCCAGTTCCAGCAAACGTTTTCATTCCAGTTGCCTATATTCAAGCTGTTGAGTTAACTGGCAGTAGGAATCCCGGTTGGGCTATAGCTTTTCTATCAGATCAGATGACAATAGTTTACTCTAACTACACTACCAAATCTCCTTATTGGTCCCAACTATACTCCAATTACACCATGGCTATGGAGACCAACAATACTAAGTATTGGTATAATTTCTTCTACTTATTGACCACCAAGTTCAGTCTGGGAATTGCTAATCCTAACACTGACCCAGAGGGATTATATGCGTATTTGATACTTCAAATGGCAAGTTATTTATATGCTAATCATAATATAAGCTACTTTGTGCATCTCGTTAAAGCGAATCCAAATGTCAAAGTAGCCCCTAGTACAGCTAACTATGTAGCGCCCTTAAAGGCGGGTACTTTAGACTTCACATTCTCTTATGTTTCCTATGCTGTATCTCAAGGATTGGAATATCTAAAACTACCTCCTTGGTTAAGTTTTGGTTATTATCCGAACGAGACGACATGGTACAGTCAATTTGCTTATAATATAAGTGTAAATGGCCAAACATTAACAATTCATGGAAATCCAGTTTACTTATACATTACCATTCCATTAAACGCTTCGAATATACAAACTGCATATCAGTTTATTGGCTTCGTACTGGGTCATGAATCTCAACTTACCAGATTTAATGTAATTCCAATACAACCAGCTTTATTGTATAATGAAACTAGTAATATTCCGCAGCCTATATTGAACTTGTTAAAATCTGGTGAGTTGAAGTATGCGGGTAATTTCTCTGAAGTTTAATACCCTACAAGCCATATCCTTTTTTCTATCTCTCCTTTTAGCTTTACCAACTCTCTATTTGCTATTTTACGGCTATGGTCCGTTTTTTGTTAAATCAGTCGCGTTCAGTAGCTCTTTACTTTCCTCAATAGGTTTATCGTTTTTTGCTTCAGCCCTTTCCATTGTAATAACTGTTCTTATCTTTACTCCCTTGGCATATTATTTATCAAGACATAGGAATCCAATTATTGAGACTTTAGTCGATGTGCCAGCATCTATACCGCATCCCCTAGTTGGCATTGCTTTAATTTTCATTGATAGTCCCACTAATCCTCTAGGTGCTTTACTTTACTCTCATGGTATTATTTTTTACTACACTTATACTGGCTTATTGTTGGCTTTGATTATTGTTTCTAGTCCTATCTATATTCGTTCGATGCAGAATTTCTTCGAGTCTCTTCCAAGGTCTTATGAAATATATGCCATGAGTTTAGGTGCTTCCGAGTTCAAAGTATTTACTTCCGTAGTTTTCCCTCTTTCAATTAGGGGGATAATATCTGCTGGGCTAACTTCTATTGCTAGAGCTATAAGTGAATTTGGATCTGTGGTAATAGTTGCACCTTATGTTACTGGCTGGTTGTTTAACAACGCGTATGTGGCTTCAGTATATATTTATAATGAATACGAAACGTATTTTAGCGCTTCAATAAGTGCCTCAGCTACGCTTCTCCTTTTCTCCCTCATACTAATAGTTACAAGTAGGATAGTTAACCATTTCTTGTATAAGACATGAAAATCCTTTTAAATTATTAAGTAATGAAGTATGGTAATATGAAAAAATGGGCGCCATTAATATTATTTCTATTTTCTCTATTATTATTACAAGGAATATCTCTTCATGCCTCTTCACCGTCATTTTCCGTGAATGCAAGTTATTTAGCATCATTGCCTTACGCAAATTCTCATGTCGCAGTAGTATACTATCAAGGTAGCTTATATATCATAGGTGGGGATTCACATTCAAACCAAGTTTGGATATACTCCAATGGCACATGGAATATCGGGCCTAGTTTGCCTTTTAGTTTAGTTTCACCTTCAGCAATCGTCTATAATAACACAATTTATGTTATGGGTGGTTATAATAGCACTGGGATAAATCCTTACGTTCTTAAACTTAATGGTAATTCTTGGGTTGTCGTAAGTGAAATGCCACTCCCAGCATACTCACCTTACATATTTGTTTATAATAATGCGATTTACGTTATTGGTGGAGAGAACACCACTAGCCCAGCTGGCCTTTATTTTCCACCTTCTAATGCAATTAGATTATTCTACCCCAATAACGATAGTTGGAGGATAATAGGTTACATGCCAGTTCCTACATATGGAGGTGGGTATGTATTTAATGGGACTTCCTTGATAATAGTTAGCGGTTACATTGGATATAGTGCCTATACCAATGACATATTGATTTATAGTCCACAAAACAATAATTGGACTATTCTTAATGGCGTTCTTCCCTACTGGATTCACGATAGTGCCTTAGCCTATTATAGGGGTGTTTTGTTTATTGTGGGTGGTTATATTTATACTGCAGGTTCTGGTGGGGTTAATAACGCAATCCTTGCCTACTATAATGGTAATTTGCAAAGAGTTGGATATCTTCCCGTCCCAGTATATTCTGCTGGTTATGTACAAGTAGGAAATATGTTGTATCTTGCTGGAGGCATTGGTAGTTCATTAAGTGATGTCTCTGCTTTACAGCTAATCACGTTTAACTTCCCACCTCTTCCCCCTAAGATAACCTCTTATTCTGCAGGAAATGAATCCGTTACCTTAGGCTGGAATCCAGTTAGACTATCTAGTGGTTATGAGATAATATATTGGAATAACATGGGATTCAACAGCTCAATTAATGTAGGTAACGTTACTAGTTACACTGTAACTGGTTTGAAAGATGGTATAACATACTACTTTGAGGTTTTAGCTTATAATTCAATTGGCTATTCTTCTCCCTCAAGTATAATCGCGTTAACTCCAGCTTCAGTTCCTAACCCTCCACAACTCGTTTCTGTGAAGTACGGTAATGATAATGTTACATTGAATTGGTTGCCTCCAACTTTTTCTGGAGGCTATCTTTTACTAGGTTATTACGTTATTGTTAAGAACGAGAATTCGATGGTTAGCTCACATTTCGTTAATAGTACTAGTTTGACAATAAGTAATCTGACACCAAACGTGACTTATAACGTTTTCATTTACGCTGTAAATAAGCTTGGTAATAGCTCTCCCCTAGTACTTACCGTTGTTCCAATTACCAAGGCTAGTGTTTTTGCATTTATAACTAAACTGGGAAATGGAATTTTAGTCAATTGGACTACTTCTTTCCCAGCTAATATAACTTTGGAACTGTATAATCCTAATGGTAACTTAATTTCTCAGATTGCAGCTATAAAGGGTAATAGTAGCTATTTGTTTAGAGTACCTCAAGGTAATTATACGCTAGTAATAATAGCTTCAAACTCAGCTGGGGTTTCTAAATACGTTTATCAAGTAGTTTACTATTTACCACCAGCCTCTCCGCAAGTCTCGCTTATCGGATTTGGAAATAATCTGTACATTAGTTGGAATAATGAAGCGAATGTAATCACATATCTCGTTTACGTTAATAATAGTCTGGTTTATGAGGGACCAAGTAATAGCATTGTGACTAATATTAGTAATGGTACTTATTTAGTAAAGGTTATCGGTGTGAATCCAGCTGGCTCTTCATCTCCTGGCATTGCTGTAATTCACTATACCGGTGATTACGTCACTGTGGTTAAGATGAAGGTTGTTAATGTTACTATTGTCAGTAAGATCGCTTCGGCAGTATCAGGTAATGGCAATAATTTAAGTTTAGGTCAAAGTATTGTTATCATATTACTGGCTGTAATGATTTTGTTGAGTATTGCTATTATTACGAGAAATAGGAGCAATGGATTTGATTGGTAAATAATAGGGTTAACAAGGTTTGAACCCGGGATCACCAGCGTTATAGAAGAATCTTTATAACATCGTAAATTAGTTGTCATCTTACGGCAATACCTTACAAGTGTAACGCAAAGGCTTTCTTTGAATTTTAGATAAATAAAAGGAAAATAAGCGAAGAGATGCTAAGAATATGTTATGGCGGTAAATAAGCCTCATCACAAGACGTCATCCAAGATGATCAGAACGGAATTCGTGGATAATATCAGTAAAAATTTTGATTGGATTAAAGCAATCTACAAAAGCATTTATCTAAATAAAGCACGCAAAAATCCTCCTCTTTAGATTCCACTCCCTATAGAGATTTTCCTTAATTAAAAGAATTATACCCAAAATTACGATACTATGAAAACCGCAACCAAACAAACCTTATTACCTCTATAATAGATTTTTTAATAACTACAATATGTTAAGTATCTGCTAACTAAAGTAACACGCTAACGTTTAATTCTGTTTGACAGAATATAATTTTATCAAAGCTAGCGTGACTTACTTTTAAATCAAAGTTTGATTTTGAATTTAAAAAACTTAACGAGCTTGGTATCTTAGAAAATTGAATGATTTAACAAATCATTAGATATAGAAAAATTTTAGCTACTTGAAGGTAATGGGAAACCTAACTGGGTAAGAATAAATTATTTCTCTCTAGATGTTTAATTTTGTAGTAAGTATTTAAATTAAGGCGATTATATATACTATAATGTAATAAATATACCAAATTCGCGTATTTTTATTAAAGGAAAAATAAATAATAAAAACTGCACTTTATAAATTATTTAATCTCAATTCGCTCTATTTTTCCTGTTCTTAAATATATTGTCTTATCACATGATTCTTTGAGCAGAAGATCATGAGAAGCAAAAATTATTGTACCGCTATACTCCCTTATCATATCCTTGACCGCTTTAGAATTTTCTATATCTAAATTAGATGTAGGCTCGTCAAGTAGTAGTAATTTGGCCTCGGCAGAGAAGGCTAAAGCTAATTTAAATAACCTTCTCTGACCAGAACTTAGTTGGTAAGATTTCTTATAAAGAGGTAGATCGAATTTATTAATTAGCTCCTCTGTTTTATTTATATTAAAATCCCTTAATGACGTTATGAACTCTAAGTTTTCCTTTAAACTAGCATTTTCTAGAAATATTAAATACTCCTCTAGCATGTACATTTCACTTTTTCTTAGCTCTACAGTTGGATTCTTATTAAATACCCTTACGTATCCAGAATCTGGATTTAACACGCCATAAATTAGATATAGTAAAGTAGTCTTACCAGAACCATTTGGACCTTGAATTAAAACTTTCTCTCCTTCATTTACACTGAAATTTACTTTTAGCTCAAAATTTTTAAATTTCTTAAAAACATCTACTTTAACTATCTCACTCAATACTCCTCACCTTTAGGAATTTGTGCTGATTACTGTAAGCAGAAAACACCGTATAGTACTCAATCAAAATAGAAGATACTAATAATCCAATTAGTCCAGCTATGAATGGATAGACGACCGATAATGGATACCAGTAGACATCGTATAAATAATAATAAGCTATATATACTATTAATGGAATTATACCTATTACCAGAAACGGTAATATTAGCAGCTTAAAACTTCTCTTCTCGTCAACTCCATTAATTATGAATAGTGCCAGAACGTTTGAAAATCTACTTCTAATTCTAAATATAAGGAGTAATGAGATCAGAATGTAAATGGTTTCGACTATTTCTGAGGTAGTCCTTAATGAGTTAAGCTGAAAATACGAAAATGTAAACGAGGAACCAAATCGAGTTATAGAATACCAGTCTGAAAGCGGTAAACCTTCGTATTTTGTATTAGATAAGAAAGCTTTGAATTCATTTAAAGCAGTATAATTATCTTTAAGAATTATAACATTATCTAATGAGTTTATAGTGTAGTTTATATTAGTTAAAGGTAAGATAGCAAATCCTTCTGCGGAAAAGAACGCGTTATATAATATTCCAATAACTCTTAAACTTATGATATTTTTTCCCATATATACACTAACGTTCTCACCTAGCTGAAGATTAAGCTGATTCATTTTACCAGCTACCAAATATACTCCATATTCTGGATATCTACCTATTGCGATCATAGAGGAAATAGGAAATATTTTCTTAGCCAAACTTAAATTATTTATTGCAATAGCCTCAACTATAGCTCCACCAAGTCTAGCCCCTATATAAATATATCCAAAAGGTGCTAAAGAATTATTACTCTATAGTTGGTGGACTTAAATATAAAGTTAATTTATTTATCAAAAGGTGCTAAAGAATTATTACCGAAGAGCCTTTCTAACTGATTTATTACTAAAGTATTGTTATTACCGGCTATACTTACCACATATAGATTGCTATAACTCGTTGCTCTAACTTGATATATGGTTAGGGAACTAAATAAGGCAAAAAAGAAAAGGTGCAAGATTGGAAGAAATAATAAAAGAATTAATAAAAATATTACTAAATCTCTTATACTATTTCTTGTTAAGAATTGTTTAAAAATAGATTTAAGCATATTTAGCACCTAATATATTTAATCAGATTGAGAAAAAAGATTTAAGTTATGGATAATGTCTGATAGGAATATGAATACCCTGAACCTACTGATACTGAACGAGCCCACCATGGTGTTATATTAAGATTTATTGCTCCTGCTGCTCCATAATCCACTTGTCCTATCAGGTTTGTATTAGATGGAATGGGTTGCGCTATGTAGTATCCGATAGTTTCAGGTGATGTAATAAACCATATTGAATAATAAGCTGCAGCCCATACTTTAACATTACCCCAGTTAGCAGCTACCACATTAACTGGCGGAATACCACCTATTTCTCCAGTTATTTGGAGTTTAGGCATAACTACTCCGTTAATACTGTAGTTAGTAACAACAGCGAAGTTTACAGCATTTGTAGGTACAGGTATCGGCCCTACATTATCTGGGCAAACTTCTATACTTTCCGCACCATATGCCGTAGAGCCTATAGCAACACTTCCACTAGACCATGCGAAATAAGGGTTATTCTCAAAAGCTAATGTGATTATAGAGATTATAGGTACTGTTATAGCTAATAATATTACAGCTTTTAGAACTAACTTTTCCCCATTTTATATCACTATATTAAACCATAATTTATAACTTTTTTTACTCTCATAATACTTAGTAAGATAGGTTTAAAGTTAGAAATCTATCCTTATAAATCTAGTTTTGGATATATAGATATTATAGGTAATTTTTATTCCTTGATGTTGTCGTTAACCTATTTATTTTTCCTATTACGAGTATTTAGGACATAATCAAGTACTCCATTCCCCTATTCTTGGGAAAAACGCTGTTCCTTGAATTTAAAGGTTAATAACGGCACTATGAATCTTTACTGTCTTCTTTCAACTTAACGCGTTTTGACTGCAAAAATTAACGGGTTCCCAATGCTTATAAGCCCGTTTTAGCAACCATAATACGGGGCATAAAACTGACGAAAGATAAGACGCGCTATAAATATGGCGACTATATTTTACGTGAGAGAAAAGGGCGGTATTATGTCTATAAGTTGGAAACGATAAACGGTGAGGTAAAGGAGCGTTACGTTGGTCCTTTAGCTGACGTTGTTGAATCGTATCTGAAGTTGAAAGAAAGTAATGGAATTGGGGGTGTGGGGGGTACCCCCCACAATGGGGCCGCCGGGATTTGAACCCGGGACCACCAGCGTTCTGGTGGTTAGGGTAGTATCCCCAGGCTGGCATCCTAGTCCAAGCTAGACTACGGCCCCTTTAATAAAGATAGAGGGAGGGTTTAAAAATTAACTCGTTTCTAATACTCACATAATACTTTTACTTTCGGTCTACTCTCTCTCCCTATTTAATACGTTTGTATAACGAGTATCACAGTAGTTTGTGCTATATTAAATGGTGTAAATAGTTGTTAATAGGTGGTCATCAATTCCGATAAAATACGTTTGCAGGAATTGTGGAACAATATTGCATAAGTTTGAAAAGGTTGGACAAGATTTCTATGGTGTGAGGACTCCCTCAGAGATTAAATCAATATTCGGAGGCAGATGCCCTAGATGTGGACATGAGTTAGGTATCCCGACTTTAAACGATATAAAGATAAATCTTAAAAAGAAGGCAACAAAAGTTATGGTTTTAGAACAACTGAGATAAGAGCTGGTCAAAAGTTATTTCAGATTTAGAATACTTGACCCCCAAGTCACGCCTATTTAGATAGTTTGAAAGTAGTTTTGTGACATTTCTGGGTTTCTCTTTTATTGTCGCAGAATCGTAATCTATAATATACGTTCTGTTATACGAGACTATTACGTTTTTCCATGGTCTACTCAATTCTTTATGCTCTATGAGTTTCTCTTCAAGAATTCTAGCTCTTTCTAGTAAATCAATTATTGTTTCTCTTCTCTCATTTTTCATTAAATTTCTCCCATGTATATACTCCATTAAAATAAAATTCTTACCGTAATCGTAAACCCTTGGTGCTACTTCCTCTCCGGCTTTGATTTGTAATTTTGCTTCAATTTCTAAGGTTTCCTTAGGAGCATCTGTTCTCCTTATTTTTAGGACTTTGTATGGTTCAACTAATACTACTATTCCAGTTTTTCCTTTCCCTAATACTTTTAAACTCCCTAAGTTCTTTTGACCAAATGAGTACGCGTAATCAAATCCCGCCTTTCTTAGCTCTTCTTCAACTTCTTTAGAATAAGTAGGGTAGATAAAACAGCTTATTTTAACCAAGTTGGAGTTTTCCTCAAGAATTTCATTATTTGTTGATCTTCCTTGTTTTGTAGCCAATAACTCTCGATATTGTACTTCACCTTTAGAACTATATTCTTTTTGGCTATTGTCTCTGCATCGTATTCCTTTCTCTCTTTTATAGAGTATAATCTTCCATCTTCTCCAACCCATATATTATCATTTTTCTGAATAAAATCTTCTATAGTTTCTGAGTAGTATTGTGGTCCAATATTTAGATAATACTGTCCAATGTTCTTACTTTCCAGTTGTACTGCAATAGTGATATTATTGGTATCTCCCCATGCTTGTACATCGATTACTCTAAAACCATATTGTTTTAGTGCTCTCTCTATTTTGTTTACACTTCTCTTTATTTGACCCCATACGATATCCTCTGAACTCTTCTCGTCCAAATTTAACCTTAAAATTAGCACGTCTCCCTTAACTTTTTCCTCTACTTTTTTTGATGGAAAGAAGAACTCTATAGAGGGGTTTTTTAGATAATATTTTGCGGCAATGGAAAATGTCGCTATATTTTTTAATGACACTGCGGCGGTTACATTTCTTTTAGGGTCTACTGGGTCTGGGATAATTAATGGCTCAGAAAAAATTTTCATTGGTTTCGTTAATTCTATTTTTATTGGATGCTTCCATTTTGAGGCCTCTTCTAGAACTTTTCTAAAATTTCCATAATATATAATTAAGAGTTCTGTTGCATATCCAGAGAATCCTTGTACTTTCAATTCAGCCCCGTAAACGCCTATTCCTTTCATGAACCTTTTAAGTAATCTAACCTCATCTTTTCCTCTTTCGTCCAAGTGGGAAGTAACGTATTTCGTATGGAATGGTGTTCTATCAACTGCAGTTATTGCCTTATCTCCGCTTTCCACTCTCAAGGCTGGGACTATATCTACTTCTACGTTATTTATATTGACTATCACATACGGATGTTCAGCGTATGCTAAAGTATAATCGAGATCTTTTATTCTGTTAATAATATCGTTTAGAGCGTTTCTTTCTAGATATTCTTTTCCAACATCTTTAGGATAAAATACGAAGACGTCTATATCTGTATCTTGTCTTAGCCAAGTTCCTTTCCTAAATGATCCCTCGACCTCGAAATCTAATTTATTTAACCTTTCCCTAATGATTTCCAATACTTTTTCTATTCCTTTTTTGTCTTCTTCAGTGGGTTTTATTATCTTCAGTACTTCCTCCTCTATCAATTGAACTCACTTCAAATAGTTTATCATATATTGGACCTTTTGGAGTTAACGTGCTTTTAAAGAGAACAGCATTATTAACTTCAAAGGTTCCAATATCCACGTTCATATTCTCGTTAATCGTATTTATGAGGTTGCTAATGGAGTTGTAGCTTTTTACCCTGCCTATTGTTAAATGTGGTGAGAAATCCTTATCGTCTTCTGGTCTAATTTTTCGCTTTAATAGCTCGTTAAGTATATAAGATCTAATCTGTCTAAGCTGTTGTTGGCCCTCAACGATTCCAACCCAAACTACTCTTGGTCTTGTTAAATTTGGAAATGCCCCTAAACCTTTTAGTGTAACTTTAAATTTATTGAATTTTAACCCACTCATTGAATCTTTCACTTCTTCTACTCTATCCTCTCTAACTTCGCCTAGGAATAATAGTGTAATGTGAATGTTATATGGTTCGACCAATTTTATGTCGGCTCCTGCATTTTTTACTATCTCGAATATTTCAAGCAGTTTTGGGGATTGCGGTACTTCTATGCCTATAAAGAGCCTCATAATTTTTAAACCTCTATAATGAGTTATTTGGTGGTCACAATTAAAGTCATTCTAATTACTGGAATGCCAGGATCTGGAAAAAGTGAATTTGCAAAGCTGTTGAAGGAAAGGGGAGCAAAGGTTATAGTGATGAGTGATGTAGTAAGGAAGAGATACTCCATTGAGGCTAAACCTGGAGAGAGGTTAATGGATTTTGCAAAGAGGTTAAGGGAAATTTATGGAGACGGTGTGGTTGCAAGACTTTGTGTTGAGGAATTGGGAACTAGTAACCATGATCTAGTAGTGTTTGATGGCGTGAGGAGTTTGGCAGAAGTTGAGGAGTTTAAAAGGCTTTTAGGTGACAGCGTTTACATTGTGGCAGTTCACTCTCCGCCTAAGATAAGATATAAGAGGATGATTGAGAGGTTAAGGAGTGATGACTCTAAGGAGATTTCTGAGTTGATAAGAAGGGATAGGGAGGAATTGAAATTGGGTATCGGAGAAGTAATAGCTATGGCAGATTATATTATAACTAATGATTCAAACTACGAGGAATTTAAGAGACGCTGTGAAGAAGTGACAGATAGAGTGTTAAAAAATGGTTAAAGTTATGGTAGTCGCAGAGGTTAGACCTTCAGAGGACGTAAATAAGGTTCTTTCAGCAATTTCAAACTTCTTTGATTTTGAGAAAACTAATACAAGGAAGGAAGGAATTATTGATATTTTAGTTTTAGAAGCTAGAACACTTAAAAGCTTACTAAAATTTCATAGAGTGTTAAGGAATGAACGAATTTTGGATTCTGCTAGGAAATACTTGATGAAGGGAATAGAGGGTAACACAATAGCTTTTATGATACATAAACAAGCTGCAGCAGTTGGGGTTCTAAGTTTTGTTGATAGTGATAAGGAATCTCCATTAGGCGCAATTAAATTTTATATAGAATATCAAAATCCAAAAGAAGTAGTCGACTGGTTAGCTCCAAGGACGGCTCATGGTGTACCTCTTTGGGATAATCCTATTCCACCAGATGTTTGACTACTTAAGAGTTATGTAAGATAAGTCATCTGGTAAAATTGATTTAGGGAAAATTCTCCTAGCCACTTTTAAGTGTTCAGTTACATCCTCATATCTGGGACTTATGTGAGTTAAGGCCAATAGCTTCACCGAGGCTTCTAAAGCGACTTTAGCGGCATCTGCAACATTTGAATGACCATACGTGAAAGCTGAAGGCTCATTTAAGAATGTTGAATCGTGAATTAAGAGATCAACACCTTTAACGGACTCTATTACTGATTGGCAAGGTATAGTATCACCAGTATAGGCTACTTTTAATCCCCTCTTTATCACTAAATAATCCTCTGGCTTTAAGAACTTTCCATTATATTCCACTGTTTTTCCTTCTTTTAGTTTTCTCATTACCCTCCAGTCCTTTATTTTTTCCTTTTCTAGTTTTTCTTCGTCTATTTTCACTCTATCCCTTTCTGAAATTAAATACCCTTGAGACTCTACGGTATGGCATGTTTTAAATGTAGCTATTGTAATATTCTGATCATTGTAATTATCTATAAATTCAATTTTGAATGAAGGATTAAATTTAGAGTATTCAAAGGACGTGTAGAGGAAATCCTTAAGGTCTCTCGGGCCGAGAATATATAGTGTCTCCTTTCTATCTAGGAGACCCATGCTTGCAATTACTCCTAGTAATCCAAATACATGATCTCCATGCATGTGGGTTATTCCTATAATTTTTATTGAATTTATTCCTAATTTATTATTCATCAATGTATATTGTGTTCCTTCTCCACAATCCAATAAAATGTTTAAGCCTTCTCTTCTTACCAAGAATGCTGGTAATTTCCTCTTTTTAGAAGGGGAACCTGCACCTGTCCCTAAAAAGAATATTTGAATCACTTTTTCTGCACCACGTAAATTGCCCTTGTTAAACTCTTATGTGAATATAAGTAATGTAATCCTTTTATAATAAAACTATTTTCCTTTAATTTGTCTATAAAATTGAATCTTGAGTCTGTTGCGAAGGCTAGAAATCCGCCTTTTGTTAATGTTTCGGACGCTGAGGAAAAGAATTCCTCATAGAGTTGCATTAACTCTGCACCTTTATTTTTAGTTGATCTACCATATGGGGGATCTGTTGCTATTGAAGTTATATGGTGAAATGGTAAATTGGTTGCGGAGGAAAATAATAAATTACAATCATAATGGAAATAATTTAGGTTTGTCTTAGTTTTTTGTAGCATTGTTTTATCTAAGTCACTTCCAATACAGTCGTAGTTTAGCCATCTAGCTTCAATCAATATTGACCCAGTACCGACGAAAGGGTCTAGTACTTCCTTTTTAGGTCTACAGAGGTTTACAAGTAATCTTGAAGTCTCGGGACTCATTGTACCCGATTGAGAAAACGGTTTCTTCTCATGTTCAAGGAGACTTTTAGAGTCAATTTGCCCCTTTATTTTTCCCAATATAATCACCCCGTCAGTTAATATTATGTCAATTTTCTCACATTCTTTCGACACTTTTACTCCTCGTTTTATCTCGTGATTTATTGCGTTTAAATTATTCTTTTGAGAGCCCATTATCACGTCTTCCTTTATCCAGAAACATCCTCCTCTTAATATCTCATTAATTTTTTTCGGATCGTCTGAGATGTATATAAGTTCGCCACTTCTTTTTATTCTGGCTGACCTTTTAGCTATATCTCCCTTATTTCCTTCAAATATTGCTACTCCAGTGAAGTAGTTAATCTCAGCATTATCGTCATTAAGCATAGCTTTCAATTCAGCTAATGACAAAAAATAATTGTTCCCTTTTAATACAGCGTAGGTTTTCATAAGCTTAGTGCTATTGATTGTGAAACGTCTATGGTTATTATATCTTTGTCCTTTATATTAATGGTGTTGGTTCCTATCAACGTCTTCACCCCCGCCTCTCTTAGCCTCTCTTTTGCATCTCCCACTAGTAATAGGTGGACTGCTACAGCTGTAACGCTTCTAGCACCTAAGGAATAGGCTAAACGTGTAGCTTGTACTATGGTACCACCAGTACTAATTATATCATCTATGAGAACCACATCTTTCCCTTTTAGGTTTATGTTTGGTGCCTCTTTTATTCTAACTTCGCCCGTTGTCCTATCCCTTTCCTTTTCGATATAAGAGTATGGAACACTAATTTCTTCGGCGATTTTTCTGGCTCTATCTAATGCTCCTCTATCTGGTGCCAATATGAATGGGTCTTCAACGATTTCCTTTATTTTTCTCGAAATTTGGTGATAAGGATGGACTATTTTAAGTTCTCCTTTAAAGTATGACAGTTCTTCTGGTTTATGTGGCTCTACTACCAATAAACCGTTAACTCCTATTTCACCGAGTATATGTAATATCGTCTTTATACTAACTGCTTCTCCATCTTTGAATCTTCTATCTTGTCTACTATACGCTAAGTATGGGACTACGGCAGTTAGCTTTTTAGCTCCTAGATCTCTGATGGTTTCTGCAATTAGGAATAATTCTATTAGATGTTTATCCTGGGGATAGTCTGTTGTTTGTACCAATAATACTTCTTCATTTCTAATTGAAGAGGGTACTCTTATGTAGGATTCCCCATCTGGGAATATCTTACTTTCCACTTTTACTAAAGGTATGGATAATATTTTTGATAAACTTTCATCTATTCCATTTGTGGCTGTTCCACCTATTATTATCATTATTATTATCTTTAAGGGGAAGTTTTTAAGATTAAAAGCTGAGTGAAAAGAGATATGTACTATGTTTTTATACTTGGAACTGCAGGATCGGGGAAGACGACTCTGACAAAAAATTTACAAGATTATTTACTTGATCAAGAGATGGATACTGCAATAATAAACTTGGATCCAGCAGTCGAACAGTTACCATATACTCCCGACTTCGATGTTAGGGATTACGTTGATGCGTATGAGGTAATGCAAAACTATCATTTAGGGCCTAATTCTAGTTTAATAGCATCTATTGATTTAATTTTAACTAGGGCAGCAGAGATTAAGTCAGAAATCGACCAAATTGAGGCTAATTACGTATTAGTTGATACTCCGGGACAAATAGAGTTATTCGCGTATAGGGAGACTGGTAAGTTAATTTCTCAGTTAATTAGGGGAAGTAATAAGGCATTAGGGCTATTTCTTCTAGATTCTTTTCTTGCTAAGGAAGCTAGAAGCTTTGTATCCTTACTCCTACTTTCAAGTTCCATAAAATTTAGGCTTGACTTACCCATTATAAACGTTCTTAATAAGGTAGATCTTCTTACAAAAAAGGAGTTAGAACAGATATTAGCATGGGGGGAAAATACTGAGAATTTGATTGATGAGTTAGGTAGGGTGGACGAATATTCCCTTGAGTTAGTTAATTTATTGATAGAAAGCTTGTCTTCTAACTTAATTCCCGTATCATCAGAAGAGGGTAAGGGTTTTGACGAACTATATGCCGAAATTCAAAGGGTAATAGCTGGTGGGGAGGATTATTTGACAGAAGAGCCCAATCCAAAGTTATAAGCTTTATTAGTCCTATAGAGTAATTAAATAACTGATGAAAGCTAAGGTAATTGATGCTGTTTCATTCTCTTATATTTTGAGGACTGTGGGAGATTTTCTGAGTGAAGCTAACTTTATTGTAACTAAAGAGGGTATGCGAGTCAGTGGGATTGACCCTTCAAGAGTAGTTTTTCTAGACGTATTTTTACCGTCAAGTTACTTTGAGGGATTTGAAGTTAATCAAGATAAGGAAATAATAGGTTTTAAGTTAGAAGACGTAAATGATGTGCTAAAACGCGTGTTAAAGGACGATACATTAATACTCTCTTCGAACGAATCCAGGTTAACACTTACTTTTGATGGAGAATTCATTAGATCTTTTGAACTTCCATTAATTCAAGTTGAAACTACACAGCCACCTTCAGTTAATTTAGAGTTTCCATTTAAGGCACAACTACTTACTGTAACTTTTGCGGACATAATTGATGAATTATCTGATTTAGGTGAAGTTTTGAATATATATTCCAGGGAGAATAAACTTTATTTTGAAGTTTTTGGGGACCTCGCCACCTCAAGAGTAGAGTTGTCAACGGATAGTGGGACGTTATTAGAAGCTTCGGGTGCAGATGTCAATAGTAGTTATGGAATGGAATACGTTGTGAAGACCACTAAAATGAGAAGAGCTTCCGATTCAATGGAATTATATTTCGGTTCTCAAATACCTTTGAAACTTAGATTTAAATTACCGCAAGAAGGATATGGGGACTTTTACATTGCACCAAGGGCAGAGTAATTTAATTAAGAGTTTTTTTAGGAACTATTATTTAAACGCGGAATTGGGATTGCCAAATGACATGGAATTAAGGGAGTTTGCCCTCCAACCTTTTGGCTCAGACACGTACATAAGGCATCTCTCCTTCTCTTCCAGTGAGGAATTAAGGGACTACCTAGTTAACAGAAATTTGCCACTTCATCTATTTTACTCCTCTGCAAGATATCAATTACCAAGTGCTAGAGACATGGAAGAGAAGGCTTGGATGGGGTCAGATTTGTTGTTTGATATAGATGCCGATCACATATGTAAACTAAGATCGATTAGGTTTTGCCCCGTTTGTGGTAATGCCATTACTTCTGAGAAATGTGAGAGAGATAACGTGGAGACTTTAGAGTATGTTGAGATGACAAGTGAGTGTATAAAAAGGGGTTTAGAAGAGGCTAGAAATTTGGTTGAGATTCTTGAGGATGATTTCGGATTAAAACCTAAGGTTTACTTTTCTGGAAATAGAGGTTTTCACGTGCAAGTTGACTGCTATGGCGATTGTGCACTTTTAGATTCTGATGAAAGAAAGGAAATTGCTGAATACGTTATGGGTGTAGGCGTTCCAAGCTATCCTGGTGGGAGTGAAAGCGCTCCAGGATGGGTGGGGAGAAAAAATCGCGGTATAAATGGGGTTACTATCGATGGGCAAGTTACCATTGACGTTAAGAGGCTAATTAGGATCCCAAATTCATTACATGGAAAATCCGGATTGATTGTAAAAGAGGTAACTAATTTAGATGATTTTGAGTTTAACGAGGCTTTGTCTCCCTTTACGGGCTATACAATATTTTTGCCCTATATTAGTATAGAAACTGAAGTTTTAAGCAGGAATATTAAGTTAAATAGGGGAGTACCAATTAAGATTGAATCTAGTATTGGGATTTACCTACATTTGAAGAATTTGGGGGAGGTAAAAGCTTATGTTAGATGAATTGGTCAGAAAGGAGTTATCAGAGGAAGAAATTACTGAAATTAAGCTAGAGGAGATAATCAAATACATGACTCTTATTAAAAAGTCTAAAACTTTCGCTAGTGCCGAAATCAGAAAGGGGGAATTGAAACTTCTTTCAGAACTGGCTGAATCGTTATTTGAGCTTAGATTGTCGAAGATCCTAGAGGGAAAGGTTAGCAAGGGATTTGATGAATTTATTTTTAATATTTTTAAGTCATTAAAGCAATTTTATGTTGAGTTGTTAATTGGCAGATATATAATTTATAATGACAAGATCTATTGCATAGTGCAGAAACCACTAATTTATAATAACCATAAGGTTGATGAAGGAGATGTTTTAGTTTTACCTATGAGAGAAGCCGTACCATTAATAATAGCAAGTTATTTAACTCCCTATAAAATAGATATTGAAGAACAGTTATGAAAGTCCCTAAGGTCATTAGTACATATTGTCCAAAGTGTAAGACTCATACAGATCATTCTGTGTCACTATATAAGAGCGGTAAGAGAAGGAATCTAGCAGAAGGACAGAGAAGATATGAGAGAAAGAATATTGGATATGGAAGTAAAAGAAAACCAGAACAGAAGAGATTTGCAAAAGTTACAAAGAAACAAACATTAGTATTGAAGTGTTCTAAGTGTGGTTATACTATAGTAAAAGAGGGAATTAGAGTAAAGAAGTTAGAATTAGTAGAGGTGGCTAAGTAATGAAGAAATTAAGAATCCTAATACCAGAACCAAAAAGCAGATTCCTTCGAATAAAGTGTCCAAATTGTGGTAACGAGCAAACAATATTTAGTCACTCTACATTTCCAGTTAGATGTTTAAGTTGTGGGACTGAGTTGGTCTACTCTGTTGGTGGTAAAGCAAAAATAGTTGGAGAAGTAGTTAGAATAATGGGTTAAAGATGATTTACAGTAGAAGCAGACTCCCCTCAGAAGGGGAAATTTTAATCGCAACTGTAAAACAAGTTTTTGATTATGGTAGTTACGTTACCTTAGATGAATATGGTGGTTTACAAGCCTTTTTACCTTGGAGTGAAGTAAGTAGTAAGTGGGTTAAGAACATAAGAGATGTTTTAAAGGAAAATAGGAAAGTTGTAGTAAAGGTAATTAGGGTTGATAGGAGAAAAGGTACTGTAGATGTATCATTAAAGAAGGTTACTGATGACGAGAGAAGAAAGAAGAATCTGCAATGGAAGAAAATTCAAAGATTAGATAAAATTTTGGAACTGGTATCTCAACAACTAAAATTAAGTGAGAAAGATGCGTGGGAGCAAGTAGCGTGGAAATTAGAGGCTAAGTATGGTGACCCTATTTCAGCAATTGAGAGGGCCGTTAAAGAGGGAGAAAAAATACTAATTGATGCAGGAGTTCCGGAAATCTGGATTAAACCATTACTGGAAGAAGCAGCAAAGCATACAGAAGAAAAGAAAGTGAAAATGTCTGGACTTATAACAGTCAAGACTAGTGAGCCCTTAGGAGTTCAAAAAATTAAAGAGGTAATGTCTAAAGCCTTAGAAAATATAGAACAAGACTACGAGAGTATATTAAATGTTAAGATATATACTATTGGTGCCCCTAGGTATAGAGTTGATGTAGTAGGAACTAATCCAAAAGACGCCTCAGAGGCACTAAACCAGATTATATCTAATTTAATTAAGATAGGAAAAGAGGAAAACGTAGATATAAGCGTGGTCAAGAAATGAAGTGGAAAATGAAGAAATGTCCCAAAGATAACACCTATACTTTTAAAGATATTTGTCCTGTATGCGGCTCTAAGACTATGATTCCTCATCCATCTAGATTTTCTCCAGAAGATAAATACGTAAAATATAGGATTGAATTAAAAAAAGGAGTAAAGCTTAACTGTTAATTACTACTGTAGGTTTTAGTATAACACCGGGCTGTGTAAACTGGTATACCATGACCATTATGTAAGTAGTGTATGGAACTCCTCCAGCACCTCCATTTCCTACCGGGAATAGTGCTATATATGCAGGTTGGAAATACATTAGTTGAACACGTGGTAATGGAGATCCCGTTATAATATATCCAGAACTGCTAGGAATTATTTGTGTTGTGAATGGAGCTATTGGTTGTCCGTATCCTATTTGATACAGACTCTCAATGAACATTTGGACTATAAGTGAGTTATATGCTTTAGGGGTCCATGCAAATGGTTCAGCTTGTGAAACTTGTGAAGCTAATGCTTGGGCAATAGTTGGATTAGTAGTTGCATAGGTATTAATTATTTGTGTTATTGTATTATTTAATTCGGTTAGGTTTATGTATTCTTCTAGAGGATATCCAGCTATTGTTGTCATTGCTCCCATAGCCTTTCCAATATCTCCTAAACTTGTTGTATATCCAAAGAACGCATTAGGTAAACTAGGTGGGTATCCTACGTACCATTGGGCTTGATTACCAGAATATACTAGCGTAACAGCATCATATGCCACTATATAAACTGGTATAGTATAGTTTGGACTACCATAAGGATACAGGTGGAAATATTTTTCTAGGACATTCGCTGCGAAAGTTTCATTGTTCAAGAACATTTCTGCCATTAGTTTAATTTGTGTACCATTAAGCGTATTATTTTCATCTATAACGCTCCTATTTGTCAGGACCTCCAGCCAATACCCATAATCCCACCAGGATAATACAAACGCGTGTTGTGGTGAATGGGTTCTTATCCAATTTGCTGCAGATACCCAAGAGTAGTTAGTTGTTAAGAAGCTTGTAGCAGCATTGGTTATTGCCGGAGGTTCATTGCTCGCTAGTGTTGCCAATCCAGCATCTGCTACTAAGGATATTCCTACAATAGCTAAGAAAAAGCCTACTAAAATTTTGCTGCTGTTTCCATTTTTCACTCCCTTTAGTAGGTTATCTGCAATGTAATAAACTCCTAAACCTCCTAAGGCAGCTACCATATAGGCTGTATAGTTAAATAGGTAGGGCTGTTGTGATGTGCCAAATATGCTAGCAACTCCCAATACCAATAACCATAAACCTACTAGGTTTCCTTTTCTTATCAAGTAATACATCCCTATGACTGACAAAAATAGTGCTATTCCGAAATCTTGTATCATTGCAGTTATCGGCTGGGGAATATACTCTGCTACTGTCTTATCTATCGGTATTGTAACTTGATAAAACGGGTTTATTATAGCGTAATACCTTGATGGTATTGGCGCTGATGTAGGTCTTAGTATTGATAACCCAGATAATCCTATGGTGAATATGAAAATTAGTACTGCAATTACTATTAGATTTCTTGAATCTACGATTTCTTTAGGTAGCGTTTTAGTTAGATATAAGTCTAAATAAAGAACTGCTGAAATTAAGAGTAATGATAGGCCGTGTGCTAACCCAGACATGAAACCTATATTATTTGGGGCTAATGAAGTTAGAAATGAAGTTACAACTACCATTATTGTGTACAAGTTTGCAGTAGTCTCATCATTTCTATTCAGTAAAATTAGTAAGAACGCTGCTACGAGCAAACTTAAGTCAATATATGTATAACCTCCCCAAGAGATCTCGGCTAAAAATAACACAAAACCTGCGGGTACACCATACCAGATGTTCTTCTTCTTTAAGCCTTGATTAAAGAGGAAAATTGCAAATAGGATAAACACTGCACCCCAGGATGTCTTAGGAAGACCACCTAACAAGTTCTTATATGTTAACGCAGGAGAAACTGCGATTATTGCAGCTGCCATATAACCAGCTAATCTGCTATTAGTTATGGACTCTATCGAAAGATATGATGCTACAACTCCTAGTCCAGCTAACAAAATATCAGAAAATATTGCCACCGTATATACTGCGTTTGCTCCGTAAGTTCCATAGAAGGGCAAAGAGGCTAATGCTACTAAGAAGGGCAAACCTATAGTATTCCCCAATTCAATGAAGTATCCCCATGGTAACCAACCTAATACGTCTGGAGGTACTGCGTACCAATTTCCATGAACTTGAGCTATCAATAATGCATTATAGAAAAGATACCAAGGATCGAATTCGTTAACTGCTAAAGGCCAATTAGCACTTAGGCTTCTAATTAATATCGAAACTAATGAAAGACCTACTATTAGGGGTAAATCTATGAATGATGTCTTCCGTAAATCTCTTCTTAGTCCCTTAACTGACTGCATGGCTGTAGTGTATTAAGTATTATACATTTATTAAACTTATTCCAAGCATACAGTTTTAGTTTACAGAGAATCATTTTAAAAATAAAGCTCTAACTTCATATGATAAGGAGCAGCGCATTTGCATTTTTAGGGATTATAGTAATTAACGTTCTTGTTATCTACTCCTTTCTCTATATGCCGTTTATGTTTTCCACGTTCTATCCTTCCTTCTTACCTGGGCCTATCTACGATTTTAATCCTATAAAATATGCCGAAAGTTTTCCAGTGAGCACTAATTACTCATCATTAACTTCTGGCAACTTGCAACCCCTTTTCATTTATAACATATCTGGAAAGCCAATTCTAGGACAGATTATCGATATTTTAAAGCTTAATGCCAGTCAGGTAACTCCAGAAGCTTATTGGAGGGTAGCAAATTTAGCAGGTTTCTTTTCTAATTATACTATAACAAAAAATTATTCCGTATACTTTCTAAATCCCTACTATTATGATAATATATCAGAACAACCTAATGTCACAGAAATCTACCTAAACATTTCAGATGTATATGCTTCTCCCTTTTATACCTCTTACCCTCCAAGTGATAAAGTTAACACTAGCTTCTCATTTATTACTACGGATTCATTTTCTATTCAGAGCTATGCTAGTTGGAACTTTACTAATATTGAATGGCATTTTGGAGGAAATATATCTCAGAACGAATCTTACTATTACTATACTGCTACATTTAATTTGAATAAGTATATAGTTGTTAATAACTCTCACTACTACTATGATGGATCTCTTAGTACTCGAATAACCGTAAAACCTTGGGGAGTTTCTCCAAACGTTATTTCAGGTTATGTGGTGTATAATCAAAGCTTAAGTATTCCCCTAATTCTTCATTTATCTGCAAATTCAGTAAAGCATCAGATAGGCAATTACTCTTATGTCCTTACTCCATCTTATCCACCTAAAGTTAATCCAGAGTTTTATGGCTATATTTTTTATAATTATTTAGTTTATCTTTCTTTAAAAGTAAATGTTTATAATGGTTCATCCCCAATAACCTTCATTTTACTTAACGGCAGTAAGGTATATGCAACAGAAGAGAGATATTTTAATTTCACTCTAGATTTGAAGGAAACTAGTATTTCTCCAAAAACTTTCAATATTAGCTTATATACTTATGATAGTATTAAAGTGGGAAGCTATTATGTTGATAGATATTGGTCACCTGGATATATAATAATTTGTCCGCAGATATATATTATCTATAATGGAAATTTGAAACTCTTTAAACTGAATTTTTTTATTCAAAATCACATGATAGAAACCCCACCAGATTGGGTTTTTAATCACGAGGCATTTACTGAAATATATGGGAACAATTATGCTAATATGTATTTGCAACAAGTAGGCTACGATTACGGTCTTAATAAGTTATTGAGTGAAATAGTGAAGAACTTTACTACAGACGAGAAATACGAGAAGTACTTAAGTTGGGAGTTACTACTGCTTTCTTCTGAAATTTCTATGCAGATTAATTATTCTAATCCTGCTCAAAATTACACTATGGCGTTGCTAAGCAAAGAGGGTAGTGAGTATCAAGCTTTCATGCAAATGGTATATATAGTGTCTTGGAGCTTATGGTATACTACGTTTAATGGTTCATACTATTTTCTAGGTAAATGGATTCCTTGGACTTACGGTCTTTTCACTGGTTTTTCCATTCCAAGTTTCTATAATAAAACAGCAATTTTACCTTATATAATATTGAATAGCTCTAATGCCTCATATTTATTTTTTAATATTGAATCGTTCAGGGTAACCTCATGGTGGTATGAAAATTCAAGTCCAGGTAATGGCTCAATCCATATGGATCATTTTAATGTTTATTCGTATGTTCCTAAGGAGGGAGACGTTTTAGTTTTACATAAATATTATAATTTTAGCAATATTGTATATATACCTACATCATCTACTGAATTTATTGTGATGGAAAACATAAGTAATGGGCCCGACGGGATTTGAACCCGTGACCTCCCGGTTTCTGAGCACCCTATCAGCCGGGCGCTCCACCAAGCTAAGCTACGGGCCCTCTTAATTTATATCTCAAATTTCATAATATAAAGCTTACTTAGCATTTGTTATCTTCCTTTTAGTATCACGAGAAGATACCGAGTATTCTTGAATATAAACAAGATTATATGATTTTCTAATATTGAAAAATCTAAATAATTTCTAACATTCCTATTCAAGTAATATGAAAATAATTTAGAAAGAAGCATCGAGTCCTGGCCATATATATAAATATATTTTAAAAATATAGGCATATTAATGAAAAGCTATTATGCAGATCCATAGAAATCCTTAATAATTATTTTTTACCTCATTACCTAGATATAGATGAAAGAGTGGAAATACAAGGTATTATTGATCAGCCAGATAATATTAATAATGTTTTTGTTTTCAACCATTTTAACGCATTCTCAAACTGCTACAAATTCATCTGCAATTCAACAATTGAATCAGTCAATACAATCGATCCTTAATAGAACATCTAGTTATCCAGCCACAGCAGTACCATCTTGGCTTGATACTGGTAGTAACGCGTGGATGCTAACTGCAGCTACTTTTGTGGGATTGCAAAGTGTACCTGGCGTTGCATTATATTATGCTGGATTGTCTAAAAAGAAGTATGCAGTTAACTCAGCATTAATGGTATTTTATGCATTTGCAGTAGTGTTGGTCATATGGATAATAGCTGGTTATAGTTTTGGTTTCGGTTATCCAGCATTACTTTCCATTCACGGCTACGGAATATTTGGATATCCTGTTCCAGCGTGGGGAGGACTTTTTGAAGCTTCAGAAACTACATACGGCCCTAGCGGTCTTCACGCAAATATACCAACTGCCACCTTTATATTCTTCCAGTTTGTGTTCGCCGCAATAACGCCGATATTATTAGCTGGAGGAGTACTGGAGAGAATGAACTTCAAAGCTTGGATGGTTTTTGTGCCCTTCTGGTCTCTCCTAGTATATAGCCCAGTTGCATATTGGTTGTTTGCGGGAGGGTGGTTAAATCAATTGGGTGCTGTGGACTTCTCTGGAGGTTATGTTATACATGTTGATGCTGGAGTGGGAGCTCTGGCTGCGGCACTAGCAATAGGTCCTAGGTTAGCCTCCGAAAGAAGACTAGAGGCACACAGCTTGCCTTTAATTTTAGCTGGAGCGGGGCTAATTTGGCTAGGCTGGGATGGGTTCAATGGCGGTGATCCACTAGGAGCTACAGTAGATGCTGCAATAGCAGTGCTGAACACAAATATTGCAACTGCAGTAAGTGCTGTAGTATGGATGTTAATGGACATGAAATTCTTTGGAAAGCCAACGTTAGTCGGGGCTACCAGTGGTGCTATAACTGGCTTGGTCGCAATTACACCAGCTGCAGGATACGTAAATGGTTGGGAAGCTGCGTTAATTGGAATAGCCTCTGGAAGTATACCATGGATGGCACTATATTGGTTAGAACCAAAACTAAGAGTTGACGATACACTTGGAATATTTTCTACTCACGGGATAGCTGGAATAGTAGGTGGTTTATTAACCGGAGTTTTTGCGAATCCCGCAGTTACACAATTTATATATCCAGGTTTAACAGGAGCCCTCTATGGTAATTGGTATCAGCTAGGAATTCAAGCGCTTGCAGCAGCAATTGTGTTCGTATACGACTTTGCAATAACTTTCGGCCTTCTAAAATTCATAGGATTATTTATACCATTACAAGCGCAACCTCAAGAACTAGCGATAGGAGATTACGCTATGCATGGAGAGGTAGCATATTCGGAATTATTAGCTACAATTCCAGAAAACGCTAAATCTAAGGAACAACAAGTCGTCTTGCCTAAGAAAGAAAAGGAGAATGAGGAAGAATGACAAATAATAACTTTTTTCCGTAAATTAAAGTGATTTATTTTCTGTCTCTGGATATATTGTATGAACGCTTAATAACTTGTTATATCTTATTTTTAATTGGTGGGCCGGTAGCTCAGCCTGGAAGAGTGCTCGGTTCGCACCCGAGAGGTCCCGGGTTCAAATCCCGGCCGGTCCATTATTATGATGACCGATGGGCGGCTTGAATAATGATGATCCATTGTAGCACTGATAAAAAGTTGAGATAAATATAGCTAGTTTAAGATTTTTCTTAACTCCGGATTTTTCTGAATAATTTAATTATGTGTTAATAATTAAGGTCCCTTAAATTAGTATCATAATATACAGCAAATTGATGAAGTATAGAATAATTCTATACACTACTAATGATGAAGACATGCTACAACATATAATATAAATATATTTCATATTGTTTACAAAATATTAAGAATAGGTATTCTAAGTTTGTCTTTTATGAAAAATGAAGCAAAGTACATGATGAGCATTTTAAAAATAATAGGATTGGTATGTAAGGTTCGTGTTTACCTATGGCGTAGCTTATGATTACTTCTAATTACTTCTAATTCCGCCACGGGCACCCTTTTAAGAGATTATACAGACTCACCCTTAAGTCATTGGGGCTAGTTGAGGGAAACGCCTATATAGGTTTATTAGTCGGGGAGAGTAATACTCTCCTCGACTGGGGAAACATGGTCGACGTGAGTTCTGAAGCAAAGTCTTCGGCTACGGGCGTGACTCACCCCTACCGTCGGACTGAACATTGTGATAAAATTCACGAATATAGGTGTGACAAAGAGGTAGGGGTAATAGGAATAGACGTATCAAAAGATTATTTAATAACTAGTAGGGGGAGGGTGAGAAAATACGAGAACAGTAAGAAGGGTTATGAGGAAATCCTCAAGATAAAACCTTGCGTAATAGTCCTAGAGCCTACCGGAGTATACGCAATAAGGCCTTCACAATACTTCAAGGAGAAAGGGATAAAAGTACTACAAGTAAGCCCAAACATGTTATCAAGAGAAAAGGAGTTTAGGGGAAAGAAAACAGATTTTTACGATGCAGAAAAATTAGAAAACATGGTTAACAAGGCTAAGGAGTACGATTACAACCCCTTAAAGGAATTAGTAACACTCTACCTCTTCCTAAAGGACATAGAGACGAAATACAAGAACAGGCTAAAGAGAGCACTATTCCTAGTAAGCGATAACGATAAGGTAAGCAAGGACAGGTTGGAAAAACTTGCGAAAGGAGATTTCACACAGGAAGAACTATACCAACTTGAATACACCCCCTTAGTACTTGAGGAAATCAAAATCCTGGCTAAAAACCTCCTAGAAACGCAAGAGAGGTTGAAGGAGGTTAGGAGGATGATTGAGGGGCAAGTCCCTCAAGACCACGTCCTATTAACGATACCAGGTGTTGGGAGGCTTGCAGCTGGTATTATTATTGGTATTGTTGGTGATGTTAAGCGTTTTCCTAAGCCTGAGTCCTTTGTTGCTTATTGCGGTTTAGATCCCGTAGTGGAGAGGAGCGGGAAGGCTGTGGTAAGTAGGGGGATTTCCAAGAGGGGTAATAAGTACTTGCGTAGCTTGTTCTACTTTTTAGCAATGAGGAGTTATTCTAGGAACCCAACCTCATTGAAGTTTTATGAAACACACAAGGATAGGTTGAAGGGTAAGAAGTTGTATGTCGCTTTGGCTAGGAAGTTGGCAAGGGTTGTTTGGAGTGTTTGGTATAATAATAAGCCTTATGAGCCTAAATAGGTGAATCCCTCCCCCGAATCGCCACGTGGGTTGAAAGGACCCACGTGGCAATGTTAGCTAATACTATGCTTGAAGTTTGAGCGAAAGATTTATTACTGAACGCCACTACCCTCCTATTCGCACTCTCAGAACCTCGTGAGCAGAGCCCGTTATCGGTAGGGAGCTCATCAATATATGATAATAAAGTAATACTATATAAACATAATCATAATAAAGATATTAATTAAAAGTAATTAAAAGTTACGCAAAAAATGTTACAATCTCGAACTTCTTGAGATGAGTTCGGAGGAACTCTAGACGATAAAAATATTTATATAATTATTCATGACATGAAGAAAGTCAATTAAGGTTTAATTACATTAAGTTCTTTACACCTTGCAATGCATTCTGAAATGTCTACAAATTTCCATTGACTATTTGGTGAGAAGCACTCGCGTACGCAAGGATCTTCTACTTTTGACATATAATCACCGATGTTAATTTGATAGATGAGATAGAAAAAATTTTTCTATTAGAATGAAAGGAAAACTAATATGAAAGAAAAGGTAGGAAATTTAGAGCTTGAAGTTGAGGCAGTGATAGATATCAACGGTGAGGAATATAAGGTTGTAAATGTACCTAATGCTGATGAATATAAGGGATTTCCTCCCTCATGGGAGTTTGTGAAATCACACATGCTAACATGGAGGCCTTATTTTAAGGCCAGGATGATTGAAATTAATAATCAGCTTATTCCGGCAGTAGGAAATTTTTTACTTAATTTAGACGAAGATATGTATGAGTTATTATTGGACGTTTATTATACGTTTAAGGTAAATAAGCCCTCCATAGAGACTAACATTAGCACAGTAATTACGAGGCAAATAGAGAAGGTTGAGGAGAAGTTTGGCAGGAGATTTAATGAAGAAGAAAAAACAAGATTATATATTAAGTATGGAATAGAAGCTGCAATATTAAGAGATATAGGTGTTATAAATTGACAACGATAACGTTTACTGCAGAAGGTAAGCTAGAGAGGGATAAGGTTATTGTAGACTTAAATGGAACTGAGATAAGAGTAGGTTTATTAGGATCTGATAATCCTACTCCAGAGGAATTCTGTCTTGCTTCTGCAATATCTTGTCTTATCTTGACTGTGTACTATATAGCAAGAGAAAAAGGTGTCGCTATAAATTCAATTGAAGGATATATTGAAGGGAAAATGGATACTAAAGGATTTCAAGGATTTAAAGAAGTCCCTCCAGGTTTATTAGAGGTCAATTACGAGTTAATAGTTGATTCGAAAGATACTAGGATAAGTGAAATATTAAAAGAGGCTGAAGAACGATGTCCAATGAGGGATACGTTAACAAGGAGTGTTAAAGTAAATATTAATTGGAAAATCAAAAGTTGACTTTTTTAATTTTTAATTATACATTTTATACCGGGGTACTTATGGCAGTGGAGGAAAGTATATTAGGTGCCGGAGAGAGGGAGAGAAGAGAAATTGTAGGTTATATCCAAATGCTTTTAGATTCAATTAATGATCTAATGGTAAAGTATAAGCTAGAATTAAAGAACATGGGTGTAATTAATAGATTAGCTATAATAACTGAGATAATTACTATGCATAAGTACAATCCAGAAACATATATGGGAACTTACTGGGAGGAACTGGTAAGTATAATTAATACGATTAAACAAGACCAGAAACTTGCCAATGAGTTAAAGGATATAGAGGAGTTAATCGAGAAGATAAATAGTCTGAGGCAGTTAGCTAAATTTTAATTAGAAATTCCGGAAGTAGTTCCTTCGCTTTCTTTAAGTGTTTTTCTATTTCCCCTTTAGCCAGCTGTTTAAAAGGCCCCTTATACCACTCTTTCATCTTTATCCTACTTCCAGTACCTTCTGATGTTATGTAAAAATCGAATCCGAATGATACGTTAAATAATGGTATTTTCTGTGACGCATAATACCTAGTTATGTACCTATCATCGTCTAACTTTACATTATACACAGTTAAAGGAGTATCCCAACTTATGACCCATTTAATTCTTAATAAATGAACTCCCTCTCTTATGCTAGAAACTGCTTTAATTTGTGGTATAAACAAGGTCAAAATTGCTGGATTTATAATTTTTTCATTAACGCTCTTGGGCGATAAAGGGACTAGAAAATCAATAGTGTCGCTTATAGATCCTTTAACTTCAGTACTTTTCTTTACTTTTACAGAATAAACTCCATCTTTTTCATACTCTTCACACTCATATCCCAATTCATTGCATATATCTTCCAATGTATTTTTTCCCTCTTTATCTACTTTAAATATAATCTCATTTTCGTCGGATTGTATATTCTGCATCACTATAAACTTCCTAACATTAGTATCTCTTTCTACTGTCAAATCTATCTCTTTCATACATGTATTATGTTTATATTATGAGTAAAAAAGCCTTTCTTTACTTTTACACTACTATATATCCATTAAATATTACTAACCGACTTTAAGTAATTTAATATAATAAGAAAATAAGGTAAAAATTTAAATAACCTCTTGTATTTCAGGTTTTCTCATAATTTCAGTTAATGCATCTATTAAATCGTTTTCATTAAAGCCAAATATCACTGGTTTCTTCTCGTTAAATTCGTCAAGAATTACTTCTCTTATCTCCTCCAAATTAGCTGATACTCCCTTTAGCCTATCTTCCAAATATTCTATGAATCCATTCGGTGACATGACGAAAAAGTCACCAGAAATTGATATTTCATCAATTTTCTTATTTACTATTTTAAGGGTAATTCTTAACAACTTTCTAGCCTTATAGTCAAGGTGACAAAGAGCTACTGCTGACGAGATTTTAACGCATCTTTCTGTGTGAATATTAGGGTGTCTATTATCCTTGTAAAATATCCATTCCTCTTTAGCCTTTTCACTTGCCAGTTTCTCCCATAATTCTATTTCCTCTGGTGTTAATGTTGAATCCTCGAATTTGATGCCTAATTCCTTTTCAAAGGCTTCCTTAAGTTTTCTGTTAATTTCATCCCTAGGTGGAACATATCCTAATTCCTTTTCTAATGATGTTAACCATTCTGACATATCCTTAGCCATTTTGTCCCTAAACTTTTCTGTAGGAACCTTTATGCACTTACTAATTAAATTAACATCTAGGCTTAACAAAATATTGCCAGCTAATACAACTGAATTACCACGTGTCATTGCACCGTTTCCACTTATTTTCTTTCCATTGACTACTATATCTTGATCCCTTAAATCGGCGTTCAACCCATATGAACGTAAAACGTTTACTACGGGCGTGAGGAATTTCCTATATAGTTCAGTGGGATTTCTTGGTGCATCTTCCTGCCTAACCACAATAAAATAATCATGTTCTCCTGCTGTTATTACTACTGTCCCTCCTCCTAAATCACGCCTAACTACTGGAATTTTCATCTTTTTGGTAAATTCTAAATCAACTTCGAGCCATACTTCTTGATGGACTCCTACATTTACAAAGGGCTCCTTAACTGAAAAAATCAATAATGTATTTTTCCCTCCTCTATTTACATAATCTGCTACTGCTACGAACGAAGTTACCATGTGATAGCCGTCTTGAGGAGGGAGAGATATAAATCTCCAACTCATTTTATAGCCTCTTGCATGTTAACTTTTCTGAGGCTATTAACTCCTTCAATTTCTGTATTGCTGCCTGTCCACTAACTAGTTGTTTCAACTCCTCTGGATTACTCATCTTCATCTTTACTAACCATCCTTTTCCATAAGGATCTTGATTTATGATTACTGGACTTTTCTCTGCCTCTGCATTAACCTCAACCACTTCTCCAGTTACTGGTGCGGGAACTGGTCCAGCCCACTTGCCACTTTCCATGGTGGCTACTGGTCTTCCTTTCTCCACTTTAGTGCCTTTTTTCTTTATTCTTACCTTGACTATCTTCCCTGCCATTGTTTGTGCGAGATCAGTTATTCCTACAACAATTGTATCTGAGCCCTCTAATCTAGCCCAAACTGTGTTTTTACCTTCTATAAAGTAGTAAAGATTTTCTGGTATTTCACAGTTTGATTCAACTACCATACTAGGTCAGTAATATAATAAGTCTAATTAACTAAAAAAAGTTTGCTTTAGAAAGCAGTTATCAGAAAAATGAGAATAACGAAATCTTATTTTTTAGATAGTTCAATTTATGATATGAACACTAAGGAAAGATCATTGCTTGTAAGCTGGATAATATGGAGCGCAGCGTACTATATGTATTACCCGTTTATATCCATTTATCTTTCTCGTTTCGTGGAGGAATCTAAATTAAGCCTATTTTTCGCAGTATTTCAAGCTGTGTCTTTACCTCTTCCGTTAATAGGGGCTAAAATAGGTAAGGGTAATAGAATTCTTCCAATAATTGTTGGAATGCTAGTGGGAGGGGTAGGTATGGCAATGCTTCCTTTTTCCAGAAACATTTTGGAAGCTACCATATTTATGTCTCTTAATTATTTCATATTCTTATCGCTTCCCTCTTATTATTCTCTAATGTCAGAAATCGGTGAAGGCACTATAACTAGAATATGGTCCCTATCGATCTTACCCTCTATAATAATGCCTTGGTTAGGTGGAGTTATAGCCCAATATTTAGGTTTAAGATGGCTTTTCGTGATAGGTGGAATAATTCTTGCTATATCTTTCTTACCTATGGCGAATTTTTCATACATTTCGTTGGGTCGAATTTCATTGAGCTTTAAAATTAGCATGAGGTCATTTCTTCCATCAATTTTAATCTTGCCTATAGCGATGGAATTTCCTTATATTTATCTAGTAGTCTATGGCTATTTTCATTTAACTAAGGAGATTGTTGGAATCATAGCTACTTTGGCGGAGATTCTTGGTATAGTATTAAGCTATCTAGCGTCAAAGGTCATATCTAGAAAGAAATATTTCCTCTCACTATCTCTATTTCTCTTCTCTTTAACATCCTTGTACTTTCTATCCCCAACTATTGCAATCTTTTTTGGTTGTTGGGAGGCAATTGTACCGTTGACCTTGGAATATTTCTCATATAGGAAAACTGTCTATGATTTTGCACTGATCAATATTATGCAAGGTCTAGGCTGGATTTTCGGATACCTAATAGATTATCTCATTCCAAATATAAGTCTTTTATTATTAAGTAGTAGCCTTATAGCTTTTTTATTAGGCTTGATAATATTATTTACCAAGGATTGATGGCAATGAATGTTAAAGAGTTAGCAATTCTCACTTTGTTATCGGAAGGTGAATTAAGCGTTAAAGAAATACAAGAATACGTAAGTATATCAAGAAGGAATCTGGTAAAAACTATAAGAAAATTAGAGAGAAAAGGTTATATTCAGGAGAAGGCATATGTAGGAGACGATGTTATAGTCGAAATTACTGAATATGGAATGGAAATGTTATATAAAAACTTCGTATATTTAAGAGATTTAATAAATGAAATGGAGAATGTTTTGTGTACTAAGTTCGACTGTTAATCACGTAAATATATTATAGAAGTCTAATATTCGTTTAAGCTTATAGAAGACCGGATGAGGCTTATTTCTAGGATAATATTTGAAATCTTTTAGTAACGAATCATCGGTAACATAAACTTTGAGTAAATTAACACCGTATATTCCATACATATAATATGATGAGACTCTTTCTGCAACGGATATGAAATCCTCCACAAAATCACCTACCTCAACTATATAACTATTTTTATCAGATACCTCAGAAATCATGGGAATTCCCTCATCTTTAGAGTAACCCTCCAATTCAGGTTGAGTTATATATGATGCATGCACTTCAAAGGTCTTACTATCTCCTTCATATTCTACTAGGAGCGCAATTGGCTTCAGACCTATTAACTTTCTTAACTCATGTTTAAATTCCCTCTTATCAGTTATCCCTCTTTCATATATGAACACCTTATTTGGTCTCTCATACAGTCTTAGACTAGCCTTTGTTATTACTCCAAATAAACCTTGTGAACCAATTACAATTCTCCATCTGATTTTTCCAAATGTAGTTATGAAATCTACCCACTCTGTGAAATTCCAAGGTGTGCCATATGCTGTAGATAAACTGGATATTTCATTAAGCGCCAATAGACCGCCTATACTTCCATCATAAATTGATGGGAGTAGTAAGTCCTTTTGTGATGCCTCTTCTCTTATTTTCTTAACATCAGCACCGCTGTCAGCTATTACCTTGTTGTCACTTATTTCGAAATTGTTGAGTCTTTCAGTTGTAACTATCACTATATCGGGTTTGATTTCCCTTTTAGTATGAGCTCCAAATCCCCTTATGCCAACTTTCTTATTTTCCCTTTTAGATTCACTGATTATCTGAAAGACCTCATTCTCATCAGCTGGGTTTACTTCTATCACAAATATTATCTTTATCAAAAAGATATTTAACCATAAAACCCACTTACCTAGTGTGCCAAAAGTAGCTGTAATTATGGGAAGTAGAAATGATTGGGAATATATGAAAGAAGCTGTAGAGATTTTGAAACAATTTGGTGTAAACTATGAAGCTAGGGTGGTTTCAGCTCATAGAACACCAGAATTTATGATGCAGTACGCTAAAGAAGCAGAAAAAAGGGGAATAGAAGTAATTATTGCTGGGGCTGGTGGGGCTGCTCATTTGCCCGGTATGGTTGCTTCACTTACAAGTCTTCCAGTTATAGGTGTCCCTATTCCCTCAAAGAATCTGAATGGTCTTGACTCACTTCTTTCAATAGTTCAAATGCCCTATGGTGTCCCAGTAGCTACTGTGGCAATAGGTGGTGCTAAAAACGCTGCGCTACTGGCAATAAGGATTTTAGGAATAAAATATAAGGATTTAGCAGAAAAAATTAAAAAATTCTCGGAAGATATGAGGAATGATGTTCTCAATACTGGACTGGAAGCCTAAGATTGGAATATTGGGAGGAGGACAATTAGGTTGGATGATGATATTAGAGGGAAGGAAATTCCCATTCGCCTTTTACGTGTTGGAAAACGATAAGAACGCTCCAGCTTGCAGAATTGCAGATAGATGCTTCTCTCCTCAAGAATATAAAGAGTTCGTTGATTCTTCAGACGTTATTACATTTGAATTTGAACATGTATATGAAGAAGCACTAAAATACGCTCAAGAGAGTGAAAAGTTATTACCTAGACTTAATTCTGTAGAGTTGAAGAGGGAACGTTATAAGGAGAAGCTCTTCTATAAACAACACAGTTTACCTACTCCTAGATTTTCCGTAGCAGAGAATGGTGAGGAGGCATTAAGAATACTGAGGGAGGAGTTTAACAATATAGGAGTTATCAAGGAGTCTAAAGGAGGATATGATGGGAAAGGTCAATATTTTATATTTAATGACGTTGAAAAATACCAATTCTTAAGGGAAAAGAAAGAAAAGATGGTCGTTGAGGAATATATTAATTTTGACTTTGAGGCCTCAGTTATTATAGCTAGAGACAAAAAAGGGAATTTTGTCAGTTATCCCCCCACATATAATTACAACGAAAAGGGCATTCTAGTTTATAATTATGGGCCTTATTTTAATCAAGAAATTATTAACGTAGCTAAAAGGTTGAGTGAGGAATTGGATTATGTAGGGACTATGGGGGTTGAGGTTTTTGTAACCAGTGGTAAGGTTTTGATTAACGAATTTGCTCCTAGAGTTCATAATACGGGTCATTATACTCTAGATGGAGCTCTTATCTCTCAATTTGAACAGCACTTAAGGGCTATAATTAATATGGAGTTAGGTCCAACTACTATTTTATCTCCTAGTGGAATGGTTAATATTTTGGGTACAGATAAAATACCAGTCGAGGTATTAAAATATGGCAAAGTTTACTGGTACTCTAAGACTGAAGTTAGAAAGAGGAGAAAATTGGGTCATATAAACGTGGTAGGGAATAATCTTGAAGAAGTTAAGCAAAAAATTGATAAAATTAGACAACTAATTTATCCTAATGGGTTAGATTTATGAGGTTCAAATTTAAAATCTGGATCGAGACAGAAGAGGGAAAACCACTAATAGGGAAAGGTGGAGTAAAATTATTAAGGGCAATTGAGCATACTGGTTCTATTTCGAGTGCTTCCAAATCAGTTGGTGTTTCATATAAGTTTGCCTGGGAATACATCAAAAGAATTAATGAAATATTGGGCGATTCCGTAGAAATGAGAAAAGGAGGAAAGAATGCAGGAGGTTCTAAGGTTAATGAAAAGATAGATAAGCTGTTAAGTATTTATGAGGAGGCCCAGAAGGAGATTTCAGAAATCCTTGAAAAATATAATAAAAAGATAAATGAACTATTCAATGAAGAGGAGAAAAAAGGTCAATAATAATTTATTTTAGGCTCTTTAGCGCCTTGACTAACGTAAACGCAAAGGCTGGTAGATCACTAGGGACTCTAGAAGATATCAGATTTTCATCTACTACCACATCGTTATCAATGTAGATTCCACCTGCAGCTATTACATCATCTTTTATTGACGTGACTGACGTTAGTCTTCTTCCTTTAACAAGATTAGCTGAAATTAAGATTTGAGGACCGTGACATATTGCCGCAACTAGCTTTTTCAACTCAAAGAATTTTCTAGTAAGATTTTTAACTTCCTCTAGGGTCCTTATATGTTCTGGTCCTCTACCTCCTGGTATGACCAGTGCTACGTAATCCTCTGGCCTAACATCCTTGAACGCGATGTCAGAAATTACAGTATATCCGTGCTTCCCTGTAACTCTGGCATTAGCCTCTTTCCACGCTATTACAGGTCTAAAACCTTCTTCAATTACCCTGTAGTAGGGATATAATAGCTCAATATCCTCAAACTCTTCTCCAACTATGAATAAGACCTTTTCCGAGTCCATAACTTAGATACCTTGCTCACAGCTAAAAAGTTTTTCTATATATAGACGATTTAACTAAAAAATATAAAGTTTCTTTTTAAATGATATAATTATTTCTCTCCTAACTGTTCTCTAACTATCTCTTCTATCTCATCAGTTCTAAATCCACTATATACGGCAGCATAGTGGAATATTAGTCCAACAATTGTAGCAGCTATAGTATCCCACGGAAAAGGTATTGGGGCTGAAGTACCTAACGGGCCAAATCCTCCGAAGAAGCTGATTATATAGATTACTAATATTAGCCCTATTAACCAGAATCCGCTCCTTATATATTGTTTACCCTTTCCATTCACTAAAGCATACCCAATTAAGCTAGGTACTAATAATATTCCTAAAAATCCTAAGAAATATAGAACAAAGCTTGAAATTATATCACTTATTGGCGTCCCTGGTGGTACAGTTAGTATGTTAATATAGGCAAAATATGCCAAGAGTATATTAAATATGAGTTGTGCCACACCTAGTACTATTCCAACAACTGAGTTTAGTTTTAATTCTCTTATTGCATAATACATCCAAAATAGCGGAACCCCAACGAATAATGCAGTTAGCACATAGTATAGTGTTGTAAAACCAGCCCAATATACGATTAATATTGCAGCGATAGTAGCTATTGGTGCTATGATACTAGCACCACTCAGTCTTACTCTTCTCTTTAGATCTGGCGCGGTTTTTCTTAAGGTTTGTAATCCTATACCTCCCATAATATATGTAAAGACTGTTGCTAAAGAAATGAATCCCACTAACAGATACCAGCTTGGGAATGGTAGTAAGAATATGAATCCTAGGATTAGTGAAGCTACGATTGACCATATGGGTATTCTATGTTTATTTAATTTGAGGAAGAATTTTGGAAAGTAACCGTCAGCAGCTATACCATAAAAAGTTCTGGTAGTAGTTCCAATGTAGATTAAGCCAGTACCACTAGGAGATATTATAGCGTCCACAAGTAATAAATATCCCCAATAAATTAAACCAGCTATACCTAGGGTAGACCCAAGCGTAGTTATCTCTCCATAGAAAGGACCACTAGACCAGGGTCCAGATGATAATGCACTCCAATTCCCTGGAACATATCCTTTACTTATATTTATTGCATATTGCCAGTTTATAGCGCCTATAAATGAAACTTGAAGTAGTGTATAGATTACTATAGCCAAGAGTAATGCTATGACTATTGCCCTTGGTACATCTTTTTGTGGATCTTTAGCTTCTCCAGCAAATTCTACTGGTTGCCTAAATCCCAAGTATGCGAAGACTATTCCAGTACTGGGTATTGCATAAAGCATCGCTGATGGTCCTATAATCCCAGAGGAAGCCCCAGATACAAGTGAAGGAAATAGACCTCCATAAGACGTGAAATTCTTTATATTGAAACCTATAGCTAATAGTAATATAAATGTAATTGTTGGGACTATAAGTTTCCAGAAAGTTATTCCAGTATTAGTCTTCCCTAATACTTTTATTCCGAAGTAATTTATAAAGAAAAATACTATTAACAGCAAGGTAGCAAGCCCAATTCCAGGTAACGTTAGAATTGTTACTCCATCAGCTGTAGTGGTCAGTAAACTACCCATATACTAGTTAATGGAACTGATATATGTTATCGCTGCTTCAGCTTCTATTGCAGGCACTGTCATGGCTGATAATAAGTAAAGAAATCCCAAAATGTAACCAGCGTAACTCCCATGCGTGTAATGCGGATATCTAACGATCCCACCAGTTCTAGGTATTGCACTTCCTAGCTCAGCATAAGCCAATCCTACGAACATTATAAGGATTCCTCCAATTATCCAAGCTAGTACTGCAGATGGTCCAGCTACTGAAGCAGCAGCTAATGATGCGAATAACCAACCAGATCCTATTATTGCCCCTAAACCTAAAAATGAAATATCTAAGAGGGTTAGTTCTTTTCTTAACAGTTTATCACTTTGTTGTGCGGAAACTTTTGTGCCTTTTTCGGCCATAATTAAACTTTAAAAAATAAAACTATATAAATCTTCATTATCGGCAACTTATAATTAATTATAATTTGCCGAAGAATTAGTACTAACTTTTTATGTATAAGTCTGCTTATATTGAATAATTTAATGTTATTTTGTCTTATTTTATTCTTTTTAGAAAATACTGAATACAAATAGTATTATAGTTAAATATCAGCAAGTCAATCATTCAAAAATTTTAATAACTTTCTTTGAATAAGCTACTTCTGGAAAAGGGTGTGACATAATGGTTGTAAAAATAACATTTTTCCATGATGTACTGTGTCCCTTCTGTTTTGTAACGTCTCGGAGGTTAAGGAGTGTCGCAAGGAAATTTAATGATGAGATAGTGGTTAAGCATAAGGCTTTCATGATAATATCGTCCTTGGACGATCTAAAAGCAGCTGCCCCAACGGAAGAGGAAGCTAGAGAATTATTTAAACAAGAATTTTCTATCATAAAAAGGTATTTTCCGGACTATGATCCAGAAAAAGTAATAGGTAAGGGTAAAATAACGTGGGTTTGGTCTCTTCCTCCTTTAATGGCATGTAAGGCTGCTGAGTATCAAAGGGGCGATAATGGGTATTGGGATTACTTTGATAAGGCGCAAGAGAGGTTCTTCTTGGAAGGTGAAAACGTTAATGATGATAATGTTTTGATTCAGATAGCAGAAGAGTTAGGCTTAGATATAGAGAAATTTAAGGAAGATTTTAAGTCTAAAAAGGCTAGGATGTCAGTTTATGAAGATGAAGCTGAAGCTCATGCCATGGGAATTAGGGGAGTCCCAGCGTTGTTAGTTAATGATTATTGGCTAATTAGGGGAGTTCAAGATGAGACTTATCTTGAATCGGTTATAGAGGATTTATTATCTAATGGTGGAGAACCTAAAAAAGTGAAACTAAAAGCTTATTGGGAAGCTACTTAAAATCTTTATACATGCTTAAACGAATTAAAGATTTCATGTCAACACCAGTTTTCCAGGTTGAGGCAAATACTTCACTTCAAGAGGTCTGTAAGTTGATGCTAGAGAGAGGAGTAGGATCAGTAGTGGTAACTGAGCAAGGTGTCCCCAGGGGGATATTTACTGATAGAGATGCAATTAAGGCAATTGCAGCAGGTTTAAGTTCCAGTGATGAGGTTAGATTAGCAGCTACTATGGGGAATCTAATAATTATCGACGAGGATACCGATGTATTCGAGGCTTTAAAAATAATGGCAGCTAATAAGATTAGGCATTTACCAGTTAAGAATAAGAATGGAAATATTATAGGAATGTTCTCGATAACCGATGTTCATAAGGTTTATAGCTAGCTAAAAATATTAATTAGGATTCATATATGCTTATAATGTGAAAGTAGGCTATATGATAGACAGTAATGGTGAAATTACTAACCTCAGCAATGCAATTAAGCTAGAAATCATAGACGGGTCCAAAGAGATTATAAGTTTAGCTTACGGAAAGCTTTCAGATATACCCAAACTTAATGTTCTAATAGGGAGAGATTTTTTACAAGGTGAAGTTTTATTTCTGAAGAATTATACAGATTTTCTTGTAGATAAAAATAAGCTGGCCAGTGTAATTCCCATTCGGTTACCTTTAAATAGACAAGACGCAATTTGTGTTGGAACTTTCAATTGCTATGGTGTATCTTTTAAGGATGTGATTTTTTCATATCCATTTCCTTTTAGAGACTCATCGTTTAATTCCGCAATTATTTTTGAGGTTCTTGATCTAGATATAATTAGAGAAGTAAATAGGGTAGTTAAAAGTGGCTCTAAAGTATACATGATCTTGCGTGATAGATTATTTGGTGGAGCTGATCCGTTAGAAGGTTTAAGAAAGCTTTCCAGTAAATTTAAAGTAGTTATGGTAAAGGAGAAGGAAGGATTTTGGATAATTGAAGGAGTTAAAAAAGGATAATCCAGTACTTCATGCTTTGAAAGGGCGAAGTTTCCCTCTATCCTTTATTATTTGGCAGTGAATCCAGGCTTAACTAGTTTACTTAAGTCTAATATTTTATTTATTTCATTATCACTATATCCTAATTCCCTTAAAGCTTCACGTATAGACATTCCCTTATTTAACTTCTTTCCTATTTCAGAAGCTTTATCATAGCCTATTACTGGAGATACTATGGTTATAAGTGAAGGAGATGATTCAGCATATCTCTTCATTTTCTCCACATTTGCTACCATTCCATCAATTACTAATTTTGACATCTTCTCTAAAGCCTCAGAGACGAAATTAACTTGAGTTACAATATTATAACCAACTAATGGAATACCCATTGATAACTCAAATTCCCCTAACATTGAAGCGAATTGATTTGCATGATCCAATCCCACAACTTGGGCTGAAATTAGTAAAGTAGCCTCAACTGTAACTGGATTAGTTTTACCAGGCATTATCGAGCTACCAGCAATCTCTTCTTGTGTGGGTAAATCTATTTCGTTAAGACCAGTTAAAGGACCGGAAAACATTAACCTTATATCTTGTCCTAATCTGTACAAGTTTACTGCAATATTTCTCAGTGCTCCACTTAATAGTAAGAGATCCGTGAGTAATCTCATTGCCCTAAACCTATTAGCTGGCTTAAATCCTAAACCAGTGATTCTGTTTATTTCATTAATAACTCTCTCTTGAAATTCAGGGTGAGTATTTAGTCCAGTACCCGTTGCAGTACCTCCAATTGGCAACTCCTTTACATATTCCAAAATATTCATAACTTGCTCGCGTTCATGTTGGAAGGCATCAGCATATGCTGAAAGTTCTTGACCTAAAGTTACAGGCAAAGCATCTCTTAAATGGGTTCTACCTGCTTTTACAACATCCTTATATTCCTCCGCCTTCTTATTTAAAGAAGATATTATTTGTTGTAATGCAGGAAGTAATCTATTCGTGACCTCAGCTACTGCAGCGATTCTAATTGCTGTAGGTACAGTATCATTCGATGACTGGCCGAAATTCACATGATCATTTGGATGCACTTTAAGGTTAGAGTAACTAGAAGCTACTTCTGCTATAACCTCATTTACGTTCATATTAAGTCCAGTCCCAGATCCCGTTTGAAAGACATCAAGTACTATTTTATCATCTAATTTTCCATCAATTAAATCTTCAGATGCCTTAATAATTGAATTCGCAATCTTTTTGTCTAATAATCCAAGATCTGCGTTCACTTTGGCGCAAGATTTCTTTAAAACTCCCATAGCCCAAATAATTCTTCTAGGAAACCTGGTTCCGGTATTCATAAAAAGCTTGGGCGCAGTATCGGTATATTTCATAAGTAAAAGAACGTAATCCATTGTATTAAATCTTTATAAGCAATTACCTTTGATGTACGTTGTGGATCGCTTCAGAATTATACAAAAATTTTTAAGTAATTATGCAGAGTATTACCCATGGAAAAGAAGAACACTAGGGATTGGAGCAAGTACGATGAGAACGTGGTAACAAGATATAAGCTAATGTTCCCCTTCTACGTCTTCGAGAGAGTGTCCCAAGCGCAAATAATTGAATAAATATAGTATGATAGAAAAACAATTTTATAATTAATTAAGAATAAAATATAATTATATCTTTCAGTATAACGAGAGATTAAGCTTATATTGTAATGGAAAATAATCAAGTATAGAGAAAAACAGAATTTCCAACATAGTCCACACTACCTTGATCAACTCTCGCGGTATAAGTTAGTGGGCGAGTTGACTCTCCGGAACACGCGATAACACAGAAGTGTAGATGTAGGAGTTGTAAATCAACGCGATAACGTAGACAAAGAGCTCGACCATACCCTTTTCAGTAGCGTAAGGCCTCCAATACCTCCTCAAGAAGATCCCAAAGAACTCCACATACCTCCTGAAACTAGAGAAACCTATCAACCAGGTCGAGGACTTCCCCACGAAGCCCCTATCCACTACCTTATAACCGCTGCGAGAGAAGCCAACCTTATTGTCCGGAAAATTGGCCAGCTCCACTTGAATCTGGGGCTACCAGTTATAGTTGTGGTAGCAAAAGGTGAAAAATAATGACAAAAAGTAAAAATAACCCCGGAAGGGGTAATACCATAAGGGAGAGTAATACCATGAAAGTAATGGAAGAAATAAGAGAAAAGATAAGAAAGGCAATCAAAGAAGGAGTTAGCCTAAGGGAAATAGAGGAGATAATCTTGCAAGAGGCCATGATGGAAGAGAGGGAAGCCTACCTAGAAGTTGAGGACGACCACAAGAACGGGACCTACTTCAGATATCTGGGAACCGGAGACGGAGTATTAAGACTCAGAGTACCGAGAACCAGAAAGGGTGGCTTCAGACCTAAGATCCTTCCGGAGAAGTACGAGAGGACCAGCCCAGATTACGAGGACTTCCTCCAGCAGCTCGTTCTATCAGGCATGACTCCAAGTCAAGTCAAGAGAGCATCCCAAGTGTAAATAATTCAATAAATCTATGTATAAGTTTATAGATAATAACTCAAAAGAAAGCATAAACTCTTGAGAAATTTTGAATTTTCACTTGGAGTAAAATCTTGAGTAATACTTAAAGGGGACCGGGAAGACGTAGTACAAGGATTGGGAGATATGAAACCTTGGATAGAATACTACAATCTCCCGGTCCCCTATGATAAACTATCATCAAGGCATAAAACTCTTTTGAAAATGCACTACATACTAATCACCTCAAAAGCACTATCATCACTAGACCTATACATACTTAGAGTACTCATCGTCATGATGATATGGCAATGCTCCTACAGAGATGTAGAAGCATACTATTACACGGACATTGTAGTAAGATGGTTTCTAGGAGAACGCAAGTCAAAATCCGAAAACCACAGAAGGGCAAAGAAACTTAGGGGAGAAATAAAGAAAGCATTCAAGGAATACGCAAAAGAACTTGAGGAAAAGCTAAGCAAACTAGAAAACTACTTGCCAAGTAGTGCCTTATACGGCAAAGTTAACAAACTCTGGGCAATAGATTCCAACATAATCGAAGTACCCTTCGGAAAGAGAAACAAGGAGACATTAAAGAAAAAGCTAGAACTCAACTTGAGACAAGGAAAGTTTAGGGAAGCAGCAAACTTAATTTACTACTATATGAGGGCTAAGATTCATCGTAGATTTAAGGGTGAGTTTGCGAAGAAGAGGGGTAGGAGTTTCTTCGGCTTCAAGGTTTTATATGCTATTTCCCCAACCATGATTCTTCACGCAATTCAAGTTGAGTTTGCAAACTTTCCCGATAATAAGGTTGGTTTTGGTATGAGTGGTTATAAGGTTGTTGATAGGGGTTTCTTGGGAATGCCCTCAACTTGGATAATTGGTTTTTCTAGTTTTAGACGTTATGTTGAATTCTTTGGTATTTTCTTGAAGAGGTATTGGAGACCTTACGCTATTAACAAGGATATGGTTGAGGTTTTTGTTTACGTTATTGGAATAATTTACAATTCCTTGATTTACACTTCCGTGTTAGCAAAAGTTCCGCAAGAGGAATTTGTCAAACTCTCTAGTTAACCCTAGGCTAGGGTTAACTAGAATAATATGGGGTATGTTTGAAATTCATTTTTTCTCAACTATAAGTTATTTTATATTACAATAAAATATTAATCTTCCCTCATATTGAAAGATATAATTGACTTCTATTCTCAACTAGTTATAATATTGTTTTTCTATCACATTATATTTATTGAATTATTTGCATTCTGGACACTCTCTCAAGGCCGTGTTAGCAGCCAAGGGAATACCGTATAGTGAGATCGTAATGAATCGGGTTGCCGAGAGAATATCCAACAAACTCAAGGAATACAAGAGCCGCGAACTACCTCACGATCTCCTAGCCCTTTACATCGATGTGAAGATCGTAAAGGTCAGAATCAGCGAGTCGATCATGGAGAGAGCCATTTACATTGCCATAGGAGTTGACTTAGAAGGGAATAAGTTCGTCTTGGACTACGAAGTTAGGGATAGGGAGGACTTGGACGGTTGGAAGTCCTTCTTGAGCGGACTCGTAAGCAGGGGAGTCAGCAGGGTTGACGTAATCGTGAGCGATGACTTCTCTGGACTCGATCGCGTCGTGTCCACGCTCTTTCCCTCCTCTCAACACCAGCTCTGTATAACACACATGGTTAGGAACCTCATGAGGGTCCTCCCAGACAAGGAGGAACTAATGATTAGAGTTAGGGATCTAAAGTCCTCCAGGAACGTGGAGGAGGGAAGGAAGGCTATATTGTCCCTCAGCCAACTTGTCCAACCCTTTTCTCCAGCCCGAGCCAAGAGGCTTCTTGACGCTGCTGACAAGTATTGTTCCTTTCTCAACTTCCCCAGGGAGATTAGACACTACCTCTACACTAATAACACGTCGGAGAGTTTCAACTTGACCCTGGCTAGGTTTGAGGAGGAGCTCGGAGGTTACTTTCCCTCTCTTCGCTCCTTGGAGGTCTATCTCTACGTTTCGATCCATGAAAGTAATTCGCGTTGGAAGTTCAGGCCCATGTCGGTGATAAGGCATTACTCATATCATCTCAAACAACTCCACGCTTCAAGGTTCCAGGTGAGTCTTGATGAAGACTTTTAACCTTCTGCTTACATATTTTCTCACACAACTATACCCAGTAGCCCCGGGCTACTAATCTAGACCTATCCAAGAGGGAAGTGTTGGATTTGTACAATAAGGTAAGGGGTCCCATAGAGACCTCTTATAGGAACATTAAGGCTTTTCTTCCATTTACTAGTTCTACTAAGTTTGTTTTTCGCACGTTGATCTTCGTGCTGGCCCTTGTACTCTACTCCTTATATACCATATTCAAGGGGGAGGTGGGGAGAGAGGAGTTTAGATTATTATTAATTCTTTTATTTCCTGATTTATTCAATCCAGAGAATTTTACATTTAATATAATTGAAACACTTATTTACACTATAGATTTATTTTTAAGGAGGTGATTTTGGGTCTACCGGAACACTGGTGGGAATTACTCCAGGAAGAGAACAAGTATGCTAAGACCAAGTACAAGGCACCAAAGGAGTTCAACGACTTCCTAGCATTCCTACACTTATTCTTACCTTACAGAGCAATAGAAGGAGTACTAAGCACACTAGCAGAAATGAAGATAATACCGACAAGCCTAGATTAACAATATGGGAAAGGGTAAGAAACATGAATATTAATTTCCTTGAAGCGAGTGACGAACTTGAAGTAATAGCTGATGGTACTGGAATAAGCACAACAAGAGGAGGACAGTAGTAGCAAAGTGGGGCAAAAGGAGGGATTCAAAATTCCTTAAGATTGAAGTAGTTATGGAGAAAGACGAGTTCAAGATAGTAAGCGCTGAGGTGACGAGTAATGAGGCCGAATCTGCTTCAAATACTGTAAAGGACTTGAAGGAAAAGGGTAAGGAAGTTAAGAGGTTCTATGGCGATAAGGCTTATGATGGCAAGATTTATAATCTTGGCGTTGATGTTGTTGTTCCTCCTAGGAAAGACGCTTTAGGCGTGGTCATCCTGCTAGGCGTAAGGCTGTGCGCGAGTTCAAGAAGTTGGGTTATGAACGTTGGCGGGATGAGAAGGGTTATGGTAATAGGTGGTTGGTTGAATCCTTGTTCTCAGCGGTTAAGCGTACTTTTGGTGAGTCTGTTAGGGCTACGAGTTTTGCTGGTCAAGTTGTTGAGGCTAAGCTCAAGTTTTGGGCTTATGCTTGGATGATGTACATGGCCAACCTTGTTGTTGGTCGAGCTAAGGGCTTTGAGGTCAAGAAGTAGTATAGTAAATTATTTAGGAGAGATATTATTTTCTATAGAAAACATATTTTTACTGTATCATCCTATTGAAATATATTGAACGAACCCACAAAGCACCTTTGATGAAAAAATCTTTAACCCACTTTACGTAATACCCAATATATATGCCCGTAATAAGACTTGAAAATGTTACCAAGATTTATGAGGGGAATGTAAAGACTGTTGCGCTTAGAGATATAAACCTAAGTATTGATGAAGGAGAGTTTATTTCAATATTGGGACCTTCTGGTAGTGGAAAATCAACTCTCTTATCAATCTTAGGAATTTTGGATAGACCATCACAAGGGAAGGTATATATTTATGAAATGGACGTAACTAAGCTAAGCGATAACGAAATCTCAAAAATCAGAAATGAGTATATAGGCTTTGTATTTCAGAATTTTAATCTAATTCAGAGGCTTAGTGTACTACAAAACGTTGAATTACCACTAGTAGCCAGAGGAATACCAAAAAAGAAAAGGGAGGAGATAGCAATAAATTCTCTAAAACTAGTGGAATTAGACGGAGTAATAAACAAAAGACCGTCAGAACTTTCTGGGGGACAACAGCAAAGAGTAGCTATAGCTCGTGCATTAGCCCAAAATCCAAAGATCATATTAGCTGATGAACCTACTGGAAATTTAGATAGTATCAATGCAAAAATTGTAATGGACATATTCAAAAAGATTAATGAGGAGTTTAAAACTACGATAGCAGTAGGAACACATGATAGAGAAGTTGCGAGTTTTACAAGGAGAAAGATCTACATCAGAGATGGAAAGATAGTTGGTGAAGAAAGATGATAAAGAAGTTGATAATTGTCTTATTGTTACTTTCATTAATTCTCCCTATAATTCCAGTAAACTCACAGAGTACTGTTGTAATATCCAGTTGGGGATGGGGAACACCACAAAATCCAATAAGGGCACATCCAGCTTATAATGACACGCCATTTTATGTTATAGCCTCACAGCAAGTAGGGTATCAGATTGTTTACGCATATTTGATTCTCTCTGGAACACCAATAACCTCTGAAGGAGGAAGTAGCATAGCTTATGGTTCGGTGTCCTCATCATCTTTAACAACTTCGCAAATAACGTTCTTCCTCAATGTAAATGATAATGCTGAGCCGGGGACCTATAATGTACCATTAGTAGTAGTATACCAAAACGCAGTTACTGGTGCTGAAAGTCAGATAATTCAAGAAATAACTATACCCATTTATAACGTAGCCTTTCCAGTTTTGGATCAAGTATTTTGGGGAACTACACAACAACTAATATTTGCTCAGGTAGGAGAAGGCTTATTACCTCTTACCCTTAGCGTCTTTAATCCCACAACTGAACCTATGCTAAACGTAACCTTAAACGTATTCTTACCCAAGGGAATATTTTCCCAAACTGGTAGTAGAGAGTTAACAGTTACAATTCCAGCCTTACCCGCTGGAGAACCAATATTTGTATCTTCAATAGTGAACGTGAGTAATCTTGTTAAACCGGGAGTTTATACTCTTAATTATTCTTTTTCATTTACTAACTTTCTAGGATATTTCTATAAGCAATCCTCAAACAAGAGTATAAACATAACGATATATCCTCAAGCTAGAATTAACATTTACTCTGATCCCATACAGTCAACTCCAGATAATATAACTACACTCGTACTAGGAATTTCAACTAACGTTAGTAGCTTTATAATTAGTGTAAAGCCAGAATTACCCTCAAACTTCCTACCAATCTCCTCAAACTTTACGCCTATTTCTCTATCACCGGGAGAAAAGGTAATATACACTTTCAAGATTTACATACCTCAAGGAGTAATACCCTCAATATACCCTATACCAATAGAGATTAATTACACTGCATTGGATCAGAAACTAACAGTAGCTTATCTAACATATGCCAATATCTACTATAATGAAACTCCTAGGATAGTTGAGGCAATTTGGAATACTACGATAACGCCATTTCCCGGAATAGGAACAATTCCCTTAACATTGGTAATCTATAATCCATTGCCAATACCCATAACTGGTGTCAACATTACATATACATTTCCTAATGGCATATTTCCCTTGCAACCTTTCATTTTCTTACCCGGAATTCCTCAGTACTCTTCTATACCAATAACTATTCCAGTAGAAATAACTCCAAATAGCTCAGTAGGTGTACTTAATTTCACTTACAAGATTTCCTACAATCAAGATAAAACTGTGGATGGAGTGAATAATATTTACGTTTTACCTCCTGCTCCAGTGATAATTGAGGCCAATCAAACAGTAATAGGTAATGGAGAGTATGCCTTAGTACCAATTAAGGTTGTGAACCTTGGGGTGGAGTATGTTTATAACGTAAATCTAATAACCCTCACACAAGGCTTAGAGGTAATCACATCTGTAAATAACACAATTCCCTTCGTGAAGCCCAACTCATCAGTAACATTCTACTATACACTATACGCTCCACAAGGCTTACCACCAGCTGTGTATCCGCTAGTAATTAAATTGAGTTATACTTATTTTACCAACGAAATAGTGAGGACGTTTACAATTCCAGTTCTAGTTACTTCGTCACAATCGCCAATACTTATATCCTTTCTCAAAACCACAGTTTATTATAATACAAACAACACTGAAATCCTAGCAATTCAAAACCTAGCCAACTTTACGATATATAACATAAGGCTTGACTTAAATTACCCGTCACAAGAAATTTACCTCTCACAAAATCAGCTTTACATCCCATATCTTCCTTCTCACTTCATTTACACTGTCCCATTATATATTATACCACAAATTCCTCAAACAACGTCAATACCTATCGTAGTTACTCTGAATTATGTGTTAGGCCAGGGATCTCCACAGACCTATCAATATCAATTAAACTTACTCAGTACGGGATTCGTTAAAATGGAGATAACGCAAGTTTCCGCACAAATTGTAAACAATACAGTTGTAATTAACGGGTTATTAATAAATACTGGATCACAAAACGCACAATATGTTACAATATCCATTAATAACTATTCCTCAATTTATATTGGAAACGTACCCCCAAATAGTCCAACACCGTTCTCTTTTACTTTAGCGTTATCCCCGGGTTTATATAAGTTCAATATTACTGCAAATTACGAAAATGAGTTATATCAACCTAATATGACATTTTATACATTTTCTTACGTTGTATCTTATCCAACGTCAACTAATTCTCAAGATAAAATATCAATAACCTCAATATTATTGATAGCCGTGATAATAATTCTTATAATTATTATAATCTATTTGAGTCTTAGGGGGTTACGAAAATGAAGATCCTGGATTTTATATCTTATGCTTTAAACTCACTAAAGGAAAGGAAGGTTAGAGCAATACTTACCATCCTTGGAATAGTTGTTGGACCAGCTACAATAATCTCGATAAACTCCATGGTATTAGGTTATTCACATACAATAATTTCTCAAATATCGAATTTTCTCTCACCCTATGACATTATCGTGACGCCTACTGGAAGGGGATTGCCATTATCCCAATACCTCATACTCCAATTAGAGACTATCCTTGGGGTCAAAATGGTCATTCCATTTTATTCGTTTCCGGCGTTAATTAGAACACCCAATGGCTATGAAGGAGCAACTGTATTTGCAGTAAACATAAACCAACTTAAGATAGCGGCTCCGGCTATAAGTTTATCATCAGGTTATTTTCCAGGTGCAGAGGTTAGTTATGAAGCTTCAATAGGTTATCAATTGGGAAATCCGCAAGGTGGATATAGTCCAATAAGACCAAATCAAGTGATACAAACAATTATATTTTATAATGGGAATAATTTCAGTAAGACATTTTTAGTAACTGGAGTTTTGAACGAATATGGAAGTTTTCTCGGAGTTGATATAGATAAGTCAATAATAGTGCCTTTATCTTTCGGTCAGTCAATTTCGAGTTCTTATAGTGGAGCAATAATAATAGTAAACTCTTTAGGTGAAGTGAATGAAGTTGCAAATGAAATAAAACAGAAATTTGGAAATTCCTTAGATATTGTAGTGGCTGAGGAATTTATACAGCTAATAGATAACACTTTACAATCTCTTAACGGGTTGCTAGTATCTGCAGGGGCAACATCTTTCATAGTCTCGTTTATGGGCGTAACTACAACAATGTTTACAACAGTTGTGGAAAGAACTAAGGAGATAGGAATATTAAGAGCAATAGGTTTTACAAAGTTTGATGTACTCACAATGTTTTTAGTTGAGGCCAGTGTAATGGGATTTATAGGTAGTATAATAGGGCTAGCATTAGGTTCAGTAGTAGCATTAGTATTAACACAAGAGCATTTCGGATTGGGCTTTAGTTTTCTAAAGGGTCTTTCAGTATCGCCGATTTATTCTCCTACCTTTATGTTATTAGTGCTAATATTTTCTACAATGTTAAGTGTTATAGCAGCACTAGGACCAGCTTATAACGCATCTAGGCTAGATCCAAATAAGGCTTTGAGATACGAGTAGTTAGGAAAAAAGCTTACTAAAGATTCTCTCTAACTCCTTTATCTCATCTTCTGATAATTTGCTTAGAAAAGAAGATAAGACATTTAAGAAGATCTTCCTACTTTCCATTAATTTTTCTCTTCCCTTTTCGGTCAATTCAACATAAATTACTCTTCTATCACTTTCACTTCTTACCCTTCTAACAAGTTCTTTCTCTTCAAGTCTATCAATTATGCTTGTTAACCCTGCCTTTGTCAACATATATTTCTCAGCTATTCTGCTCATTGGGACTTTTCCTTCTTCCTCCAACGCGCACATTACCTTGAACTCAAAGTATGATAGTCCTATTTGCTCAAGAGCCTTATCTGTCTCCTTGTTTATCCTTCTAGTTAATCCAGTTATTAGATCCCAAACTTCTGAGTATTTTATAGCCAATATCACAGTTAGATATTTAACTTTATAAACAATAAAGTTTTTCCTCATTACAAAAACTCGCAAGCCTTATCTAAATTGTATTACATTCTTATTCTCAATTCCCTAAAATGAGAATTGTATCCTAATTTTGTGTGGAGAAGGTACTTATATATATATCTTTTGTAGATATTATAAATATGGAAAGTAAACTTATGAGAATGGAAGAGGCTGTGGAACTAGTGAAGAATGGAGATTCTGTGACAATAAGTGGTATAAGCATACATAGAAATCCTATGGCATTTATATATGCTTTAGTGAAGAGAGGAGTTAAAGATCTCTATTTTATAGATAGAGAGCCTGGCTTTGGTCTTGAGGTCTTGTTAAAATATGGATTGGTAAGGAAATTGAGAATAGCCATGTCTACTTTGGAATGGTTCTCAAGCATCCCAAGGCATTTTAGGAAAATGATCGAAGAAAGAGAGGTTGAAATGTTGGAAGATACTTGCGGTGCTTTCATTGCTGGGATAAGAGCGGGAAGCTTTGGTATACCATTTATGCCGGTTAAGGGAATAATAGGGTCTGATTTAGTTAAAATGCATGAAAGAGAAGGTACATGGAAAGTTATCGAGGATCCATTCAGTGGAGAGAAAATTGTGCTTGTGAAAGCTATCAACCCCGATGTTGCAATTATACATGTAAATAAGGCTGATGAAGAGGGAAATGCAGAGATTCTAGGTCCACTTTATGAAGATGAGTATAAAGCAAAAGCATCCAAAAAAGTCATAATAACTGCTGAGGAGATAGTTCCTAGATCCTACTTTTATGGTAGAAGGCCAACTATTAATGGGGAATATGTTACCGCTGTGGTTCATGCAATTAAGGGTGCAGAGCCAACTAGTATGTTCCCGTATTATGATGCAGATTATGAGAAAATCATAGAGTTTCTAGAGCACTTCTAAGGTTATAAGGATCCATATAATTGATGAATCTCAAATCTTCATTAGTCAGATCTATCAACCTTTCACTATCTTTTCTCTTTACCTCAAAGTCGGTATTCTCTACTACTTTCTCATATGAGCTAAATGGATAGATCGCTTCTAAGTACCATTTTCTATCCTCTCTATTATACGCTAAGACTCCCAAATTTGTCACTACGAATACTTTATTATTTGAAAACTTTGCTGTTCCAGTTATGAAGTCCACTTTTTTGACAAGAGATCGCTTAGAGTGTTTTAGGTTCCATAGTATTGCCTTTTTAGAAAGGGGTAGGATAAACGCTGTTGCTGCTCCACCGGGTAATTTAACTTTAGGATTATAGTAGTCATTTCCAATCATAGTTAAATTTACATTAGTTTCCTCGTCTATTTGGGCTGGACCTAAGAACATGACATCCAGTTTACCTTTCTGTGCAAAGTCAAATGCGTCAGCAGTAATTATAACTGGAGCTGCTTCAACGAAGAATGGATTTCCGGTAGATGGTGACAATAAAACTCTTGATGGATTTGAGGCTTCAGCTACTCCTATTATTCTTATCTTTTTTCCGTAAAGGTCCCTGGCCATGAAAGATGCAATTAGCGATGAGATTGAATTTAAGCCAATATATACTAATTCACCATCTTCTAATAATGTCGAAATAGCCTTAATGATGTAATCTACACTGTAACTTTTCATGAATAATTTTAAGTTTCTACGTGTTATTAAAGATATTGATGGTAAAGGTTTACAAAATAGGTGATTATTACATAGCTGGTGTAGAGCACGTAATTCAAGGATACTTACAAGATGTTGTTTTAGTTTATAAGAACAATAATAATTGGGTTAGCGTTAGTGCTGAGAGATTCAGGAGCAATGATCCTTCTATTAACAAAGTGAAAGAAGCGGTAAAGTACGCCACTCACGAGGAGGATCTAAAAAAGGCAGTAGAGGAGCTACGAAGTAGTGGTATCAAGATAGAGGAAGTCAAGGAAATACCATTCCCCAGAAAGTTTATTGAAGGGAGGAAGAAGATTCAAGAAGAGTTTGATTGATATGCAATGTAAGGAACCTTTACTCCTCATTAGATATGAGTGTTAAACTTACTTTTCTTCAGCGCTAATTTCAATAATTTATCGTCAATTTTTAGCCAATTTTTTAAACCAGTTATTGTATCATAATCAAATTTCTCTAACATATTCAATTCCCTAATTAACCTGCTCACTTTGTCAGCATTTGATTGGGTTGATATAATAGCCTCTTCTAGGTTATATCCTACAATGACTTTTAATAGTATCTCTATAATAGAATTTATTCTATCTGGGACTCCTACTGTAGAATTTCTTAACGAAATCTTGACTTGTGGTAACTCATCATATCCGTATTTTCTTGATAGTTCATAGGTCGCGTTCTTAAGTCTTCTTCCCTTATCAACTATCCCCCCAATTATGAAAAACTTAGTATTCCTTATTATCTCCTCATTTGCAATCGTGTCACCATAAGGGTTTAGCACAATGGCATTATCTTTAGGGATGTGATTAAGAATCTCTATTTTATTTCTACCCTCCAATTTGAAAGAATCTGGAGTATGAGCTAACTTCAGATTATAGTCAAACAAGTACTCCCTAATGGTTTTTATCGAAACTTGTATTTGTTGTTCTAGACTTGTTTTCTCCTCGTCTTGTAATAAGTCAATATTCCCTAAATCTATTATGAATTGCGGACTTTTCGGTATTATGTCACTGGGTATCTTTATCTCCCCATTTTTTAACAAAACGTAATCCGTAATTTCCTCTCCTCTTCCTTTTAGAATCTTTATCTTTTCTTCAACAGATGTAACCTTACCATAATCGCGTTTTTTAGATATTCCATAATCGTAAAGAAGCATGTTTATTGCAATTGATTGTAGATATCCGGTTTTGAATAGTTTTTTCATAGTAGAAATTTTTAATGTTTCTATTCCAAGAGTGTTTGTGAAATATCTTGCTAAAGCTTTACCTAAGATCATTGTCGCATCTTTCTAGTTATTTCTGATAAATCACTCTTACTATCATTACTCAACTTTTTAGTTTCCTCAATTAATTCTGGTCTTCTAGTTTCTTCGGCAACTCTCTTTAACTCATTAAGCACTTTGGTTGCATCTTTTCCAGCCTCTAAAGCTTCTGAGTATTCTCTTAGTAATCTATAGTATCTAATCTCCAGTATCACATCTCTATCCGCATGGCTTTCCACAAATTGCGGATTACCTCTTTGTAAAATAACGCTTTTTGTTACCGTCTTTCTTTGATTATCTATAGGGTCGATATAGTCTGCACTGAATGTAATCGTGTATGGTTCCTTTCCAGCAGGTATGACGAAACTTCCATAGACTGCAATTAGCTTTTCTACTATTGGTATTGTTATGGGAAGATCGTAATTAAAAGGCATAAAGCCTTGAGGAACTATTAAATTCAAATTATGTGCATATGTTGATGTGGTTCTTTGGCCCTCAAAAATATTAGGCAATTCAGATATATCTTTTATATGGTAAAATTTTCCTGATGATCTATCTGCTAATTTCTTTAAGATTCTTTCATTATAATTATTGCCTATTCCTATTGTAATTATTTGAGTGTTTGGTGGAATATCAAGTTTTTCATAATCCTTAACGTTCCTCTTATCAGTTGGTTTTCCGTCAGTTAGCATGATGATCTTAGTAGGTACTTGTGATTGTTTAGCTAGGTTAATGGTGAAGCTAACGGCTTCATGAAGCCTAGTGGTATATCCTTTACCTACGTCGAAAGTTATTATTCCTTTAGCTGGTCCTTGATACTTTATTTCAGGATGGTTAGAGAAGAGAATTAGTGTTACGTAGTTTCCCTCATTTAAATTATATAAAAGCTTTTGGGCTGATTGTACTGCAGTATTTAGCTTTTCACCACGCATTGATGGACTGTTATCAATCATTATGATATAGTGTATGCTACTTGTTACTGAACTTTGCTGAGGGGTTATGTAAATGACAAAGCCTACTTCAGTTGGTCTATCGCTATAAGCATAAGTATGTGATTGTTTAAGGTTAATAGCAATAGTCATATCTAAGATATTATAGTAGAAATTTTTAAGTACTATGACGCCTTTTATACAAACATGACATGGAAATGTCCAGTTTGCGGTTATGAAAATGCGGACGACTCTCTATTTTGCATCAAATGTGGTACTAAAAAACCAGAGCAACAAGCAGAGCAAGCTCCAGTACCTTCCGTTGAAAATCAAGCAAGTGGACAACAGTCAGTGGAGCAACAGTCAGCAGCTGAGCAACAACTTGTTCAACAATCTACAACATCAGAACAACAGCCAGTAGCCGAGCAACAGACACCTCAGCAAGTGGTAGTTGAACAGCCTAGTGAACCAAAACTTGAACAGCCTCAGCCAGCTGCAACTACTGTAAGTAAATATTATCTCCTTTTCATCAATACTCCTAATCCAGCATTTAATAAGACTAAATTACCCCTAGATTTCGATATATTTCCCTCAATATCCATAGGTAGAAGTCCAGAAAACGTAATAGTTATCCCAGATCCCGAGGTATCTAGAAAACACGCAATTATTAGTTTTGAGAACAACGAGTTGTACCTAGAGGATCTGAACAGCACTAATGGTACTTATATCTATGATGGAAAAGTATTTCAGCCAGTGAAGGGGAAGGTTAGGGTTCAGCCTAATTCAATTATAAAACTAGGTAATAATACTGTAGTGAGAATTGTGGGAGAATGATGAATTTAGATGAAGTTAAGAGCGTTGTGGGTAGTGCTGTTGAAATGTATAAATCCAAATACGATTCCCCATTTGCGGGAAATTTTGAAGTCAACGGTAACGTGATTTTTGTTGGAGATACTCACGGTGCAATTGACGTTACCAGTAAGGTTTTTTCCGATTTCGCTGATAACGCTGATTTAGTAGTGTTTTTGGGGGATTACGTTGATAGGGGAGAGGATCAATTGGGAAACTTACTCTTAATCTTACGTAAGATGGTAGAGAATCCTAATAAGTATATAGTATTGAGAGGGAATCACGAGAGTCCAATAACCAATGAGTATTATGGATTTAAGGAGGAGGTTAAGGAAAAATTGGGGGAAGAAAACTACGAAATGTTTATTGAGCTTTTCTCCTATATGCCCTATGCTGCTGCAGTTAATGGGTATTTTTGCGTTCATGGAGGTTTGCCAATGGGTTTAGAGAAAATTGAGGAGATTAAGAAATTACCCAGACCAGACGTAAATCCAGATAACCCGATAGCCTTTCAATTATTGTGGAACGATCCGAGAGAAGGAATTGACGATTTAGACTTCTTACCTAGTATAAGGGGGGAGGGAATATATTTCTTTGGAAAACGTGTCGTTGATAATTTCTTGGAGAATAATTCTTTAAAAGGTATAATAAGAGGGCATGAAGTAGCAGATGGTTTTAGGACTGACATGAGTGGTAAAGTAATTACGGTTTTTTCCAGTAGGTATCATCACATGAGGGCTGGAATTTTAGTTATGAGAAAAGAGGGGAGATTTGATTACGCGTATGTTTAGGTGATGTGATGTGACTCTTTCATTAAGAGTAGATACAAGTCATAAGTACTCATTTAGCGGAGATGTTAGGTACATTTTCAAGGTATTATTAGTTCCAGAGAAATTGGGTTCAGCTACGGGCTTCCATTACATTGTGGCCCTTGATACTAGTGGGTCCATGACTGGATATAAAATAGAGTTAGCTAAACAAGGTGCCATAGAGCTATTTAAGAGAATACCTAAGGGTAATAAGGTTTCCTTCATAACTTTCTCATCAAATGTGAACGTGATTAAGGAATTCGTTGACCCTCTAGACTTAACCAATGAGATACTACAGATAGCTGCAGGAGGGCAAACTGCACTTTACACAGCTATCTTAACTGCAAATAGTTTAGCAAAGAAGTATCAAATGCCAACTTACCTATTACTGCTAACTGATGGTAACCCAACTGATGAGACGAATGTGGGGAACTATCTAAAGTTACCTTATTTCGAAAAAATGCAAGTGTATTCCTTCGGAATTGGAGATGATTACAATGAACAATTGTTACAGAATATTAGCGATAAGACAAGTGGAGTAATGTATCATATTTCAGATGCTAATGAGATACCTCAAAAGCTTCCTCAAAAGGCTGTAACGCAAATAGCTGCAAAGAACGTTACAGTTGATATAGCTGCTGAGGGTAATGTGAAACTTTTGAATTACGCTACAACACCCGTAAAAGTGAATGGTATAGAAAATGTTATCAAAATCTTTGGAGAAACCATTTTACCAGCCAATTATGAGGGTAGCTTCTTAACTGTGAAAGTCAATTATGAGGATCCAGTAACCAATAAACTTGAATCGTTACTGCAAGTTGTTCAAGTTAAGAGGGCGCAGGATCAAAACACCTTTGTATCTGGTATAAATAATGATGTGATAAATGAATATAGGTATTACGAACTGTTGGATAAGTACGCTAAGCAAGTTCAAGCTGAACAATTGATTGAGGCTACGAAAACTCTTAATCAACTAAATGAAATAGCCCAACAGACTAGGAGGATAGACTTCATGGAGACTACTAGAAGGTTGTCAGAGGGATTAGAGACCACTAAAAGGATAGGTACTGTTGAACAGACTAAAAGGCTATCAAAAGAAGTTACTAGTGAGGTTACTAGAAAGCTTAGGGAATGATGGCAGCGTAATCTACGTCTAAAACCTTTATATCATTTCTTTCCTTATATTCAATCCCATCAACAATTGTAGGTATATTAGAGACTTTAACATAATAATTTTCTTTTAAATAATCTATTAATTTGTCCATCAATTCCTTTTTATTGGACGCTATGATTGGTACGTCATTTAAAATTAACATTCGATAGAGTCTTTCATTCTTTATTCCAAGAAAATGCAGTTTTGTCATCAATCCACTCATTTCTCCTATGACCTTTTTGTAGGCTTTTAGTGCTATCAGTACTTTATCACTACCTTTAAGTGAATACAAGTTATCAGTACTTTTAATTATCTTTACAGTATATTTGTAATTAGGATAGAAGTTAAAACCAATTTTTGGAGGATCAAATATTATGAGCTTTCGCAGAACGTTATTATTTAAATCATATGATACATATGCTGGAAATTCCTCCGCCAAGGAATCCACGAACTCATACCTAGTTATTATGTGACTAGTTTCAGTTGAAATTATAGATGAAATGTCAATTCCATTTAATTTCATATGTATATCTCATCTTAGTAATATTTAATTATTTCTTATTTAACGTTGATCACACTAAACAAAAAGCTAATTTGTCATTATATATTTTCCTAGAAGATTGAATAGTTTTTAATCAATGACGACATTTACTTTATAGAATATCTTGACTATAATCCTATTAAATCAACTTATTTTGTTGAATACAATCTATTAAATAATTAGCAACTTCCTTAGCTTTATTTACTAGTGAAGAGTACATGTAAATGCTTTTTTTGTTTAGCTCATCCTCATCCAATACTATTATTTCTGAATCTCTAATTGCAATATCAATTTCCAAATCTAAGTACCTTATTTTCCCTTTAAGTAATTCTGGTGGTGTTGATATATTAATATAGATTCCCTTTAACGAGTTATCTATACCACTATAATACCTATGAATCTGATACCACTTATCAGAATTGTACTCTACAATATCATAGTCGCCATTCTCTATTCTTTTTCCTATACCATCCAGAACTCCATTACCGTTAATCTCACGCCTAAGAGTGATTCTATATCCGTCATTATTAACTTCCTTCTCAATTACTTTCCCACCTCTTAGGTAGATCGCTTTTCCATCAGCCTTAATGTGCTCAATCTTCATGAAATCGGAAATTAGTGCTTCTAATAATTTAACTGGAGAACCTTCCTTATCCTTTTCTAAGGAGTCCACTTCCCTATTATAACTTAACTTTAACAAATGATGGTACTTAACAGTGTTAACTATGCTCTTTCTGACTTCATCTAAATGCAGTTTATCCGGTAATGAAAGGGTTATTAAATAGAAATCCTCTCCTTGATCTCTAAACTCCCTATTTTCATACCTCAATACTAATCTCTCTAGATCTTCCTTTAATTCGTTTAGTGTTGCATATTTTGCATTACTTCTCCACTTTACGTTATATCCTTTTCTATTAAGAGGTGAACTTAAGGTTAGTAGCCTCAGTGTTTACCCATGGCGTAACTTATCCTTACTTTTAATTACTTCTAATTCCGCCATGGGCACCCCTCCTAAGGGATCATACACAGTCACCCTTAAATCATTGGGCTGGTCGAGGGAAACACCACTACCCTCCCATCCACACTTTTATCACTCCCCAAACCTCGTGAGTAGTACCCGTCATCAGTTAGGGGGATCATCAATATAAAATACATTGTAATACTATATAAGCATTACTTAATCAAAACGATATTTAGAAGTAATTAAAAATAACGAGTAGTTACGTAGAAGTGTTACAGTCTTTCCTCCTCATTGTTGATATGCTCAGAAAAAGTAGTTACTCCCTTCCCTCTCCATACCATTGCGTACTTACTTACAGCCTTAGTCTCACTTAATACTATTTTTCCATCATAAGGCGGTTTTATAACGATTCCCTCTTCTAGGCATGGTTCTACTTTAAAGTTACCGTAGGTGCAACTTTCGTCTGCTTCTATTACCGAGTATAGTTTGATAGGACTTTTCCAGTGGAATGAGTACTTAAATACATCATGTAGGTCCTCCTCAATAGTTCCATTTCCCATCACGATAATCTTGCCTCTATCATACTCAAAATCCTTTATGGTAATGTCTGCTGGTAAATTATTTACTTCCCGCATAAATCGCTCAGCTATCTCCACAGATTGTTGTACAATTTCATACGAAAGAGAAGAAAAAATTGACGTTAACGCTGTAGCATAAATCCCCCTTATTCTAACTCTTCCTTTCATTTTCTAAGAATTTCTCGAGCACATAATTTAATATTCCTCCTTTCTTGACATATGTTAGTTCAACGTTGTTATCTATTCTTGCAATTCCCTTGGTAGTTATTTTCTCCCCATTAGATTTCACAAACTCTATGACTAATTCTTTCTTAGGTTTAAGATCCTTAATACCCTTTATGTTAATAGTCTCATCTCCCTTTATTCCTAGACTTCTCCAGTCTTGAATTTGTATAGGTATTACACCCATAGCTACTAAGTTACTCCTATGTATCCTCTCAAAACTCTCAGCTAAAACTGCCTTAACTCCTAACAATTTGGTCACCTTTGCTGCCCAATCTCTTGAACTTCCACTTCCATACTGTTTACCTGCTACTATCACTAGAGGAACTCCCTCCTTTTTATACTGCATTGCCACTTCATAGACACTAGCAATCCTTCTATCTGGGAAGTGAACAGTATATCCTCCTTCTTTTTCCACTAATAGATTCTTCATCTTAGGATTGAAAAATCCCCCTCTTAACATTACCTCATGGTTACCTCTTCTAGCACCATAGGTATTTAGATCACTTACACCAAATTGCTTTAAGTATAATCCTGCAGGTGAGTCAGGGGTAATTGGACCAGCTGGCGAAATGTGATCAGTAGTTATCTTATCTCCCAGTAACAATAGTATTCTAGCGTTAACTATATCATCTAACTCCTCCTGCTTTTCTTCAGTGTACCATGGGGGTAGTCTTATGTAGGTTGACTTCTCATCCCAACTGTATACATCTCCTTGTGGGGTCTTTAATGAGTTCCACAATTCATTTCCTTCAAAGATATTGGAATTCTTCTTGTACAGTTCTGGCTTTAAGGCCATATTCATGTAGGCTTTTATCTCTTTTAAGGAAGGCCAGATATCCCTTAAATACACTGGTTTTCCATTGGGATCGTATCCTATAGGCTCATTGTAGAAGTCTATATCAATTCTTCCCGCTAACGCATAAGCAACTACTAAGATTGGAGAGGCTAGAAAAGTACCCTTTAATAATGGGTTTATTCTGCCTTCAAAATTCCTATTTCCACTAATTACCCCATATGTTTCGATACCATTTTCCTTAATGTCCTCCTCTACATGCTTTGGTAAAGGCCCTGCATTACCTATACACGTTGTACATCCGAAACCAACTAAGTGAAAACCTAAGGCCTCTAAATATGGTAATAATTCGGTTTCCCTTAAGTATTCAGCTACTACTGGTGATCCGGGAGCAGTACTCGTTTTAATGTAAGTAGGTACTCTTAATCCCATTTCAACAGCCTTTTTAGCTAAGATACCAGCACCTAACATTACAGTTGGATTAGAAGTGTTTGTACAACTAGTAATTGCAGCCAAGACCACAGCGTTGTCCTCTACATATTTGCCCTTTTTCTTCTTCTCCTTACTTAGTTTTCCTTTAACTTCTCTTAAAACTATTCTCTCATCAGGATTTCTAGGTCCCGCTATTGCTGGTTCTATCTTACTTAAATCCACTTCTACTACATCCGTATACCTTATCTTCCTAGAATCGTCATAGAATAAATCTTGTAGTTGGGAATATTTCTTAACGAATTCTCCATCTCTATTTGTAAGTTCAAGATAGCTTACGGTTACATCATCAATCGGGAAGTACGCTGCTGTTGCACCGTACTCTGGTGTCATGTTAGCTATAGTAGCCCTATCTGGTACAGAAAGTAGCGATAAAGATGGTCCGAAGAATTCCACGAATTTACTTACCACGTTCTTTTTCCTTAATAACTCCGTAATGTAAAGAACAACATCAGTGGGAGTTACTCCTTCTTGAATCTCTCCAGATAATCTTACACCTATTACCTCTGGTACATTAAGGTAGTATGGCTCTCCTAAAAGTACAGCCTCTGCTTCTAATCCACCAACTCCCCATCCTAGGATTCCCAGACCTTCAATCATTGTAGTGTGCGAATCTGTTCCAATAATTACCTCTGGAAATGCAGTTAACAAACCCTTTACTTCAGCCTTTGTGACTACAGTACTTAAGTATTCTAGGTTTACTTGATGGATAATCCCTTTACCTGGAGGCACAATTCTTAAGTTCCTAAATGCCCCTTGAGCCCATTTTAAAAATTGATATCTTTCCAAATTTCTTTCAAATTCTTTTTTCATATTGAACTCTAGTGAGTAAACTGTACCGTAATAGTCCACCTGTACCGAATGATCTATGACTAGGTCTGCCGGAACTACTGGGTTGATCATCTTGGGATCTTTCTTCAGTTGAATCATCTTCTCTCTCATTGCTGCTAAATCAACTAATAGGGGAACTCCAGTGTAGTCTTGCATTACAACTCTAGTTGGCATAAAAGCCAATTCTTCTCCTACCTTCCATTTAGTTATATTCTCAAGGTCTTCTTCTGTTATCTTATTTCCATCTAAATTTCTGTAAACGTTTTCAATAAGGATTCTTATTGAATAGGGTAGATCACTTATTTTATAACCTTTTTCTTCCAATTCTTTTAAAGGATAATAATATATTTCTGAACCTTTGTATGAAAATTTACTTGGCATATATAAACATACTCACTCCGAGCAAAAAAATTAGTTTATAAAAAAGACTGTCAGTGATAAAGATATTTGCAACACAAAGTAGTATTGTATGTGAGTGAGATTTTAGAGATCTGCAAAAAAGTTAAACTACTAGCATATTTCGGATCTTATACAAGGCAAGAGGATTTCGTAGAAGGTATCTCAGATATAAACGTTTTCGCTATAACTGAGGATAAATATTTAATGCTTGAGCTTGCAAGTTTAGGCTACTCACCTATTGTACTTTCTGAAAAGAACCTCATAGATCTATGCGAGAAAGGTGATCCAATTTGTTATTATCTACTTTATGATTCTAACGTAGTCTGTGGGCAATTCCCTGAGAACGTTAAATTCAATTTGAATAACTTTACTTGTGAAAGGATAAGAAAATCCATTTTTTCCTTCTTATCATCAGCAGTGTCAGGATTTTTAAGACAAGATGAAATTTCCGCTGTTTCAAATTCCTTTAAGGCATTTAGAAGTGTAATACAATGGAGATCATGCGTTAATCTAAAAACAATTCCGTTAGGGAATAATGAATTAAAGAATAGATGCAAGGAATTAAACCTTTCAGTCTGTAACGAGTTTTCAGATATAGTGCTTGTTAGGCGAATGAAAGCTCCGTTATCACTTTGGAGTTTAGATAGGATAGTTGAGGCTATCTGTAGTGAGATCAAAATCAATTGCGTGAAACCATCTAAAGTATTGGAATTAGTTAAGAATCTCATGCAAGTTACATATAAAGAAGATGGTACAGTTATAGCAAAGGATAGTCTAGGTAGGGAAACTAAGATGCCATAAAATTTTTATTGTAAAATAATATTATAGTAATAGATGAGCGAAGAAATTAACCGTGATATGGAAAGAGCAGAAGAATATGAACAAACAACCACTAGGGTTTCTGCATTAGGTCAAAATAAGTTTGAATTGAGTACCGGTCTCATAATTGCTGCTAGATACGCTGATAAGTTAAGGAGAGTCGCATTGGTTGCATTTAGCAAGATAGCACCTAAGGAAGTTATTATTAGAGATGTGAGTGAGCTAAATAAACAACTATATGCCAAAATTGTGGAGGAGATGAAGCTAGGTAAATTGGATGTTATTAGAATATCAGTAGATGCTGAATATGATAATCAAAATAAAAAATTAATTTTCAGTAATTTGCGAATATTGAGGTACATTACTGAAGAGCAATGTGCAGAGAAGTATAAAGATGTCGTTAGTGAGAATGAAAAACTGAAAGAAGAAATTTCAGAATTAAGGAAAAAATTAGAGGATATATTATCCCTTTTAAAGTAGAAATTACCCTTTTATTATCCCTATTATGAATCCTATAATGAATGTTATTGAGGTATATGGAATTATAGATTTCAAGTTCTCAGTGCTTGAAATTACGGAAGGCAATTTTGCCGATAATGTATGTAAGAAGTTTATCACATCTTGAGGCGTAATGTAGCCAACTGCGATCAGTATTATAACGATAGCAAGCAATATGAGTCCTATTTGTATGATCTTTTTCACAAGAAAACCTATTAGCAACCCTAACAAAAACGCTATAACGATTGAAATTATTCCGCTCGTAGTTAATACTGGTAACATGCTAAGTATATTATGTAATCAAACTTATAACTTTGTATGGATTAGGATGAAATATGAAAGTTGTAAAGTATAATTTGAAGGCTAAGATTGAGAGAGCTGGAAAAGAACCTATAACAATAGAGAAGAAATTTAGAAAATTGGTCAATGCAAGAAGGTTTATAGATGAACTAGTAGGAGAAGCTCAAGTAAAGTGCACCCCATTGAGTAAGTCTGAAACTTTAATGACTAAGCAGTGTGAAGGTGATCAAGTAAAGTACTTCTTCGAAATTAGTATAGAGAGAATTAAAAAGCCAAAGAAGGAGGAAACTAAGAAGGAAGAGAAGAAGCAACAGCAGCAAGGAACTACTTCTCAATCGCCATAATGTACTCTAGTTTCCCTTAACCATTTTCTAAAGCATGATTTAGAACAAAATAGATAAGCCCTGTTTTTATGTACTAAGATAAATTCGGCATACTCTACCTCCTTCCCACACTGGCTACAAACACCAAAGTTAGGAATAGATAAAATTTGTCTTATAGACTTGAATTCAGCCATATAAAAATGTTTGATTGAAAAAGTTTAAATGACTATTTCTAATGCAGTGTGTTTTTGCAATGCGTCCTTTACTGTACCTGCAAGTTTTTCTAGATCTGCTTCTAATTTCTTGTATAACCTCTCTTTTTCTACCCAATATATGTAATTTGGTCTCCCTTTCCTTTCCTCTTTTTCAGCTGGAGCCTTTTCCCTCTGTATTAAACCTTTGTCAAGTAAGTTATTCAAAGCTTTACTTATAGAAGCTTTAGTCACGTTTAATTTTTGAGATAGGTCGTCAGTGGTCATCTTTCCATTTTGCAATAATATGTGTAGTACCTCTACATCGCTTTTAGATAGACCATACATGAAGGCTACGAAGTCATGTATATCTACTTCTCTTCCATCGGGGAACCTAACTTTTTCAGCCATTTCTTTTTCACCATATATCTATTTAGCTTACTTACTTAAAAAAGTCGTGTATATCCAAATATACATTTGTCCATAAATATATATAAGTGTATTTCAATTATCTTCTCCAAGATTTTCTTATTATGATAAACACTGTTAATAGTTAATTATAAAGGCTAATAATAAATGCTGTTAAATGTTTCTGCGGAGAGATAATATATATGCGTTACTCCACATTTTGTGAAGATGGATATGTTAATGTAGTTCCAGCTTTGAAGGTTATGTTAGTAATGAGCTTACTGAGTAAGGGTTTATCACTACGTGAGGCATGTAAATCTGTTAATATGTCAATAACCGCATATGAGAGGCATAAGAAAGATAGTATGGATAAAATTCAGAAAATTAGAGAAGATAGAGAGATTAGTAATATGATCAATTCTTTATCTACTAGAATAATAAATAAAGAGAAGATAGACCCAACGATGTTCTGTCTAGTTTGTAGTAAGTCACGAAGGTTATTTAACTTACCAGTATGTTTTTAAGCTGTGAAAGGGAAGAGAGTAATTTTTCTCTCAGCATCATCATTTTTCCTCTCATACTTTTCCAGAGTCGCTTGGAGTATTGTGGCACCTCTTTCCACATTAAAGACTACTACTACTGAAGATAGTATAATATTCGCACTTTTCTTCCTAGGCTATATTCTAATCCAAATTCCTTCTGGAACGTTGGCGGATCGTATTTCTGCGAAACGCTTACTTTTCCTCTCTTTATTAGGTGTAGCAGTCACGTCGTTTGTCTCAGCAACTTTTCCTCTCATTACGGTTGAATATCTCGCAAGCTTTCTAATGGGATTTTCTGCTGGTTGGATATATCCTATTACAGTAAAACTACTCAGCACCTCCTTTGATGACAAAGACTTACCTATTGCCATGAGTATTTATAGCATGGCTTGGCCCTTATCTATCGTAGCTTCCGGTATTGTAATACCTTTTCTAGCTTTAACATTTAGTTGGGAGTTCTCATTCTATTTTATAAGTGTATTTTCCATAATTTTAGGTATTTTAGCCCTCCTCTATCTTCCTTCATTGAAGTTAACGAAAAGTATAATTAAGTTTAAGGACGTAATTAGAGATAAGAACTCCATATATATTTCAATTGGAGGTTTTTTATTCTATTTAACATATTGGGTGCTTGTTCTATATCTTTATAAATATTTACTGGGTGTAGTTAGAAACGAATATGTAGCAGGTATAATATACTCGCTCACTGCATTAACCGGAATTTTCTCTACTATTCTAGCTGGATATATAATAAAATCGTTAGGTGTTAAGAGAACATTTCTATTGTTCATAAGCTTGTATAGTTTCTCGTTACTTATTTTTTCATTTACGAAGAACGTAATGGTTATAGGTATTGACGCATTGGCTTTAGGTTTCTTCAGGTTTATTATAACGCCAACGAGTTCTACAGCAGTAGCTGTAATTGGGGGAAAAGAGCGGAGTGGTAGCGTAACTGGATTTGCTAACTTCTTTTGGCAATCTAGCGGTATAGTTGGCTCCATAATAGCCCCTCTACTTATAAACTTATTTACATATACATATTTGTGGACTTTTATTAGTGTACTCTCTTTTCTTTCTTTAATTTTTTACTATAAACTTAAATTTATGAGAGATTATCTTTAATATCAATACTCATTCGTTCAACTTCAGCAGAGGAAAGCGTGTCAAGTATTTTTCTCATATAAGCCTTTACAAAATAGTATATCTTGTATTTTCGAAAAATCTCATACTCTTTTTCTACTACTTGATTTAAATAATCATCAGGTTGATATGTAACTACCTTGAACTTCTTTCCCTCAATCTCAACTTCGTTAGGAACGTTCAACGTAGTAACCAGAAGTATTTCATTATTATTTATTCCAGCCAAGTAAACGTAAAACTTATCCACCTTCTCTAATGCGCTTAACACTATTTCCTTATCATCTAACAACTCTTTTTGCCTCCTCCTCAAATTGCTTGTATGCTTCTTGAATTGGTTTGAAAGTTCTTTTTATAATATCGACATCCTCTATCCTTATCTTAATTATCCAACTATCATAAGGTCTTTCATTAATTAATGAAGGATTTTTTACTACTTCTTCATTTACGTCAAAAACTTCACCCTCTATTGGCAACCTAAACTTACCTATCCATTTAGCACTCTCAATGGAGAATAAAACGCTTCTTCCATTTACTTTCTCGCCCTTCTGTTTCGCTGTAACTTGAAATATTTTGCCAGCCATATATTGTCCTAGATCAGTAACGCCTATACTAATTACATTATTATCTTCTATCCTTACCCACACATGTTTTTCCGGTTCATAAAGTAAATCATCAGGGAAGGTAAACCCTAAGATCTTCATAAATATTTGACATATTTTTAAGCTTATAAACTTTATTTAGTAAACCATAATTATGGTTAATTTCGCAGTTTGGTTAGATGGAGTTATTCTAAAAATAGATCTAACTGACTCACTTTACAAGATTTATAAGGGAGACAAGATTAGCTTACCCATCACTTATGATATTAATGATGATTGGCTCAAAATCTATGATCAGATTAGAGAAGTGGAATTAGCCATTCTCTCTCCCTATGATGAAACTACTACAAAGACCATTTTGGAGAGAATTAATTTGAAACCCAGTTACGTCATAGTCAATAGAGGAAGAACTAAACCATCAAAAGAGCCGTATAGGATTTTAATTGAGGTCTCTAGATGGGATCCTTTACAAATAGTAACTTTAGCATCATCCCCCTTAGATTTACTATCTGCAAGATTTTTCGATTCTAGAATAAAAGTTATTTGCGTGAAGAGATATCAAGACTGTTCTAAATATTCTCCATTCTTATATTCTGCTAATCTAGAAGACGCTATATCCTCACTTAAGAGACTTAAAGTTATAAGGTAGGAAAAGTGTTTTTAAATAAGTTTATAATTTCTGAATGAAATATAAGAATATGTCGATTGAGAATGAGGCAAAGAAGTTAGCTGCTACTTATGCGAGATGGTTAAGAAATCCTCAAGATGCTCTCTTTGGGAAAGATGGGGAGGGAGTTGTTCTTCAAATTTATAAGAAACTAAAGCAAGCTAAGGACAAAAATGAAATACTTGAAATACTCAAGTTAGATCAGTATACATATACAATGGAAAAGACCACGTTGAATGATATGGCCAGATTTATAAGCGATTTACTAAATAAGATTCAGCAAATGGATGATCAATCTGCTTTGCGATTCACTGTAGAGGTATTTAGATATTTTCAAATAGCATTAGCTACTAAATTGGAGGATATGAATAAGGGTTTATGGGCATAGAATTTCCAAAAAATCACGTTAACTTTTTTTGCTAAAATAAGGAAAGATTTATATATACGTTTTTTCTGATATATTCATATGCAAGTAGAGAATATAAGAGTTAGGCTTCCATCTGGAAAAGAAGTTGGATTAGTAGATGCACTGAACTTCTGCTATGATATTTCAGATACTGACTTCCAAGTGTTAAAGACATTGCTGAACAGTGGACCGAAGACTGAAGATGAATTAGCTGAAATGCTTCATTTAAGCAAGGCTTCAATAAATAGATCTGTAAATAAACTAGTTTCATTGGGCTTTGTGGATAGGGTAAAAGATTCTTCATCGAAGGGAGGAAGACCAAGATATATCTATAAGCCCATAGAGGCGGACAGAATTACTGAGAAGATTTCGAGCGATTTCAAATATTGTGCTGACTTATTCTCTAGTACAATACCACAAGAATTGAAAGGAAAGTGAATTAGTTTGTTTTTAACCTTCGTTTTTCTTACATTTAAAAGCAAATCTATCTGGTTCTCTTAAAAAGGCTAACATACATATTTCAGTGTCAAAATAATACTTAATATTATTATAGTCAGTAGTATAGGGAGTACATTCAGCTTCAAATAACCTATTACATACTGGGCATATGACCTTCATGTTGTTAAAAATAAATTTTTTATCTTTATAACGTTAATTCTTTGAGTATGATTGAAGAAATGGATTTAACTTCGTTTGAATGCCCAGAGCCTTTCATGAAGGTAGTTGCAAAACTCATGAAGATAGAGAATGGAGAACTTAAGATTAGGTATAAGGATCCCAAATGCAGGGAAATGTTGTTGGAGGCTATGAAGCTAATGAATTGCAAGGTTCTTGAGGATTCACAACAAGATGGGATATTTTTTATGCATATTAAAAAAGAAAGTAGTAGTTCTGAAAAGCCTAAAAAAATCGAACTAACTGGAGGTTGCTGACAGTATCTTAGAAGCACAGCTAGTTAAATCTTGTTTTATTTTAGTCTCAGCATTATGTATTACCGCATATAGATATTTAGGTCTCCCTATTCTCTTCCCTTCCTCTCCATCCTTATTCCTAACTATCAACCCTATTTCTATTAATTTCTTTAGACTATTTTCAACTGTAGTTTTGCTGAGTTTCATTATGGAAGCTAACTCTTCAGCGGAAATTGGTCTGTTAAGCTCAACTAATTTAAATAGGCACTCAACATCAGTATCTGATATTTTATAACAACATCTTATTGCCTCTTTGCTTTCTGAAAGTTTTAAACTCATAAACTTATTTTATCTTTTCTAGTATTAAAACTTTAACTATTTTTTAAGGATGATACTGGGGGAGGATTATTTACATTATATATTTTTTTCATGTATTCCCTATACATACACCTATCTTGAATAACTATAAGTCCTGCTTTTCTAGCCTTTTCCGCAGCCTCATCATTTCTAATACCTTCCTGCATCCATATTACCTTTACGTCACCAACCTTATTAACTCTCTCCAAAACTTGATCAACAATTTTAGGTACCTCATTTGATGGTCTAAATATCTCAACGATTTCGACCTTATCCGGTACGTCGAGAATCGATGGATAAGACTTTTTACCTAATATTTCACTCGCAGATGGATTTACTGGTATTACGTTATATCCATGATCCATTAAAAACTTGGGCACTTGAAAAGCTGCTTTAGATGGATCTTTAGAGAATCCAACAGTTGCTACATTTTTATATTTAAGTAAAACTTCCCTTATGACTTCCTCTTCATTCTCCATAATATTTACTTGTATTTTTGGCTTTTAAATTTGTCTATGTCAATTTAATGTTTTTCGAAGATTTAGGAGAAATATTTTTATATTAAGTTAACTAAAGCATCTAGGAATGAGAGAATTAAGGTTTTTAGTTGAGAGAAATAATCAAGCTTATATACTAGCAGGTGAAGAGGCTCTTCTTTTATCAGTAGCTAACGGCTACCAACCAGTTTTACGATTTGTAATATTTGACCCTCCAGCAGTTCTTATAGGCTACCATCAAGCAGTTGAGCAAGAAGTGAATATAGAAGAAGTGAAAAAAAAGAGGCTGGGAGATAGGTAGAAGACCTACTGGAGGAGGTACAATTATAATGGGTCCATGGCAATTGGGTTGGGAAATTTACGCGAGCAATGATCTGTTGGGATACACTCCAGAAAGTGCAATAAAGATTGGCGCGGAAGGTGTCATTAGGGCATTAGATAAGTTGGGTATAAAGGCATCTTTTAGACCAAAGAACGATGTGGAGGTAAATGGGAGGAAGATCTCTGGAATTGGAGCGTTTTCTGAGGGTAAGTATATAGCAGTTACCGGCACGATTCTATTGGATTTCGATGCGGACGCAATGGTTTCAGTTCTTAGATTATCTTCTGAAAAACTTAAGGATAAATTAGCGAGAGATTTTAAAGATCGATTAACTTGGATTAATAAGGAATTAACACGCCCAATTGACATGGAAGAATTAATAAAAATCTCTAGAGACTCCTTTGCAGAAACATTAGGGGTAAAACTTGTAGATGGAAACTACAACGAATTTGAAAAGAAGACAATACACGAATTAGGGTTAAAGTACTCATCCCCAGAATGGATATTCAACTTAAGGCGACCATTAATTGGAGATAATATAAGATACGTAGAAAAGAAACTTCCAGGTGGGCTAGTTAAAGTACAAGTCAAAATGGCTAGTAAAAATCTGATAGAATCAGTTCTAATAACCGGTGATTTCTTTATAGAACCGAGAAATGCCATATATGATCTAGAAGCTAGGCTAAAGTGGAGTAGAGTTGAGGATTTAGAAGACGAAATCAAAACGTGGTTTAATAGCGTGAAGGCAATTGGAATAACTGCTGATAATCTCATAAAAATAATAGAAGAGGCGGTAAGATGAGGCCATTATTACTTTACGCTCCCAATTTAAAAAGGTATGAGACTGATTTTTTAGATTCTAGAAAGGGATGGAAGTCCATATCAGTCACAGGGACATATTGTGCATTTAACTGTAAACATTGTGGTAGACGAGTATTAGAATCAATGATTGATGGTTCTGCTCAAGATAAAATTGAGAAAGAAGTAATGGAAGCAGTAAATAGAGGAGATGAGGGAATTATACTATCAGGTGGTTCTACATTGAGAGGAGATGTTCCAATATGGAAGTATTCTAACTTATTGAAAAGATATTCCGATAAACTCACAATAATAGCGCATACTGGTGTAGTTAAAAATGAAGAAATAGCTATGAAATTTAAGGAAAGCGGTGTAAAAATCGCACTGCTGGATATGATATCTGATAATGATGCAATTAGAGATATTTTAGGGCAGCCATTTACCGTAAATGATTATCTAAACTCATTTAAATATCTGAAAAAGGTAGGTATAAAAATAGTTCCTCATATAATATTAGGATTGAGTAAAAAGGGGTTAGAAGGCGACTTAGAGTCAATAAGATTACTTCAAGAAGTTAATCCTGACGCACTAATAATCGTTGGCCTCATGCCACTAGTTGGAACACAGATGAATAATTCTAGACCTCCAACTCCGGAGGAGATGATAGTTGCCCTAAAAACTGCGAGGGATACTTTTCCTAATATTCCGATTAACTTAGGTTGTGCAAGACCCAGAGGTAAATCATTTCTCGAGGTAGAAAAGTTTGCTGTGGATTACGATATTGACGCAATAGCTTTTCCGGAAGACGAAACGTACGAATATGCAAAAGGTAAAAGGGAAATATTTTTAAGTTATGCTTGTTGTGGTAATGTAGTTTTTGATATATTTAAGGTGATAACCTCATGACACTACGTCTAGTTTCAAGTCCAGATTGGGTAAGACTAAGTTTTGGAGCAGATATGGTACTAGGTTTTTCTTCTGGAGTGTTTTTAAAGGGAGCTCTAAATACTACGATAAATCTGTTGCAATATTATCCAGATGGATGCAAAGCAAATTGCTCATACTGTGGTCAAGCTAGAGAAGTAGCCAATGGTCCAGAATGTAAAACCTTAATAAGGGTAGAATGGCCACTTAGACCTTTAAATGAGGTATTAAAGAGGATTTATGAAAGACAAGGTAACCCACAATACGGTCTTCAGAGAATATGTGTAGGTCAATTAGCTCATCCTAGGGCTTCACCAGATGCCATAGAGATAACAAGAAGGATAAGGGAGGCTGGAATTGAACTACAAATTTCAGAGTTAGTGACGGCCACTTATACGTTTAAACATCACATGATTGAAATGAGGAAAGCAGGAGCTGATATGATTGATGTTGCAATAGATGCTGCAAATGAGAAAGTGTTTGAAGAACTAAGAGGTAAGAAGGCTAGAAGCATGCACTCATGGAAGAGGTATTTAGAAGCAATAGATGAGGCAGTGGAAGTATTTGGTAAAAAGAACGCTGGTATTCACTTAATAATAGGGTTAGGTGAGACTGAGGAAGATGCAGTAAATCTGATGTGGTACGCTCATAGTAGGGGAGCTAAAATCTCGCTCTTCGCATTTTACCCAGAAGCTGGAACTCCAATGGAGAAGAAAAAACCAGTCCCAGTTCACGTCTATAGGAGAATGCAAATAGCTAGGTGGCTAATTGAAAATGATATTGTTGATATCAACGCGTTTAAGTTTGATGATAAGGGAGAACTGATTGATATAGAAATGCCATCTGGTATAACCTTAGACGAAGTAGCCCCAGCATTTATGACTAGTGGATGTCCAGGTTGTAATAGACCATACTCCAATGAGCGGCCAGGTAGAGTATTAAAGAATATTCCTTGGTATCTAAATAGAGAAATGACTTTACGTTCAATCAAAGCTTCTAGATTAGAATCCCTAATAAAGAAAGTAGTAAGGTAAATATGTTCATAAAAGATGGCTCTCTAATAAGTTATTTTTCAAGCGGTTTTCCTTCGCATGTAAGAGTAAAGGCAATAGATATTTCATCTCCCGATCTTAAATTGTTTTACTCCCCGGTTAAAGGTGAGATCGTAGATATAGTACGATTCGAGATAGGACGGCCAAATAGGTTTTCTAAGACTAACTACGATTATATGGTCTTAATTGAAAATGAAAATAGAAAGAGGATAAAGATCCTTCACGTCTTACCATGGGTGGAGAAAGGCGAATATGTTAAAGAGGGGCAAACAATAGGGGAATTTCTTCAAACACCTTATACTGGTGGTGATTTTCCTCACGCTCACATTGAAGGTATTACAATAAGATTTCCAAAGCTTTCAACTTATAGATATTCTAAAATTGGTATAGTGCACAAGAAAGATAAGGAGTTTTTTGATGTGATAATAAAGGACTTTGCTGAAGCTGGAAAGCTTAGAGGATTAGGTTGTTGTGGAGGATTATTGAATGCGAGTTTACCCTACGCTTGTTATGGTGGAATCATTGGGGGATTCTCTGGTCAATTGTCACTTTATGGCCTAAATTTAGGATATCTAGCGGTTAAACGTAGAACTTACCTCTTGTTTGAAGGTAAGAAGAACTTATTAAGAAATTGGGAGGAAGACGCTTCATTCAAGGTTCTTGCAAATAAGCCCATATGTGGTTTCGCGTTTATGGAAGTTGTTCTATCTTATAATGGTTACCCCATGATTAGATTCTTTTTAAACGACATAAATGTGAATGAAGGTGATGAGATTGATATATCAGAGTTCATTAGGAATCGTTTGGGATCAAAGATTTACTGAAATTTCGTTCTCTCATCCCATGATTAGGGATATGTCTAAGGCCAGAGTAAGAGATTTCATCAAATTAGTTAAGGAAAAACTCTCATTCATAGAAATAAGGCCGGAATACGCTACTGAAGAAGACTTAACGACAGTTCATACAAGGGATTACGTTAGTTTACTAAAAGAGAGCAGTAAGATTCCCTATATAGGATTTTTAGATCAAGGCGATACAATTCATTATCCGGGGATGTTTGAAGACATCCTACTAGTATTAGGTTCTTCATTTACTTCCATAAAGTATTCTAAATTCTTAGATTACGTCTACATTCCCATAGGTGGATTTCATCATGCAATACCTAATAAGGCAGTAGGGTTTTGTCCGATCAACGATGTTGCAATAGCGGCTCTTAAGCTATTTGAAAAGGGCGAAAGGGTTGCTATTGTTGATATCGATGCTCATCATGGAAATGGTCTACAATTCATACTATATGATAAACCAATTTTAAAGATGAATATTTACGCATATGATGGTAACTTCTTCCCTGGAACCGGTAAGATTTATGAAATAGGTGAGGGTGAGGGGAAGGGTTATAATATTAATATTCCTTTATCTTTAGGATCGACTGATGATATCTTCGAGAAAAGTCTGGAAATATTGGATTTATTAGAGGTCTATAGTCCTTCCTATATTCTAGTCATAGCTGGGGTAGATGGTCATAAAGATGATCAGCTAAAATCCTTAGAACTAACAACCAATTCCTATAACCTATTAGGTCTTAGAATAAGAAGAATAAAAAGGGATACTAATGCTAGTATAATAGCTTACGGTGGAGGAGGATATGGTCCAATGTCCTCCTTAAGTATGGTTTCATTTTTAGAAGGATTAGTAGGTAGAAGAACTTCTTATGAACCACTTACATTTTCTAAGGATATAGGAGAGATAAAAAGAATAGAAAAAATTATTTCAAGATTTAAAATTCTTTCCGATTTCTTTAGCTAATTCAAGCATTAATCCTAAAGTATAGCTAACGTCTTTATCGCTTGTAATTCTCAATAATCCCATAGTTCCAACTGGCCTTACGTTTGGCACATCATTAACCCAAGCTTTGAACGCCTTAGAGAACTTATCCATGACCATAACTAGTCCGTTAACGAATTGTGGATCAGACATTATCTCTAATAGTTGCATTAGTCTATCTAAACTACCAGACTTCTGCATTTCAACCAACTTATTTGTTAACATAAGTAATGAATTAACGTCTACTTGTGATATTATCTTAACAGTCTTTTCATCTGTTAGTTTCTTTAATAGTGGCATTGCTGCTTCTAGGGCACTAAGTGAAGACGCAATATCAAATTGCTGAATGATCTTTATTGCCTTATCGCTTGTTAGTTGTTTCATGATCGGTGTTAAGGCTTCTAATGCGTTAAACATAGCATCCAGGTCTAAACTTTTTATTAAATTTAGAGTTCTTTCGCTTGTTAGTTTTTCTAGTATTGGCCATATTGCTTGTATTTTTGGTAGTTGGTCCATTCCGAAGGATATGAGTGTGTTTATTAGGTCTGCCTTTTGTACTGCATCAAGTAGTGATATTCCTTGTTCCATTAAGTTAACTAACATGTCAATTTGACCTTTGCTAGACATCTGATCCATTAATGATGCAAGTTTATTTAGTGTAGGAGCCATCTTCGACGCTAGGTTAAGCAACATATCGATATCTAAGGCTTCAATAGTCTTAACAGTCTTCTCATTTGCAAGTTTCGTAAGAATTGGTACTAATTTCGAAGTACTATCTATTAAAGAGTCATAGTCTATTTGATCAAGTATCTTTAACGCTTTTTCATCTGTTAACTTCTTTATTACGGGAGATAATTTCTCTAACGCTGTAAGTGTAGAGTCTAAGTCTATCTGTGATAATAACTGTAAAGCTCTTTCGCTTGTTAGTTTTTCTAGTATTGGCCATATTGCTTGTATTTTTGGTAGTTGGTCCATTCCGAAGGATATGAGTGTGTTTATTAGGTCTGCCTTTTGTACTGCATCAAGTATGGAAACTGTTTGATCAAATAATGAAAGTAAGAAGTCCACTTGCCCTTTCTTATCCATCTCCGTTATCTTATCAGTTAATTTCTCTATTGTGGGTAACGCGTCGACTATCTTGGACAATCTACTTAAGTTTTCTGGTTTTAATATTTCCTCAAGTGGATCTACTGTTGAAATGCTCATACTACTATACCCTAAATTAATTAATCCGGCATGTTTATATATATTTAATATGTTTGCAGTTATCTCACCAAGTGCATTTGGAAAATTAAAAGAAATACTGGGTTCAAATAAGAATTATAAATTTGTCATTACAACATTAGGAGTTTCTTTTGCGATAAAGAATGGTATTGATATTGATAATGCACTAGATCATGGAGTAATAGTCAGAGCTTTTTCTCACAAACCTCCTAAGGTTGGAGATCTACCACAATATGAATCTGAAGCAATTATGGTTGCCTTAGAGCTGAACGCACTACTTATAGCGGAGGATAAGGATGTTATAGGTAAGGCAAAAGAACTTGGAGTTAACGCAGTTCAGATTGAAGAGCTTTTAACATCATCTTGAGTATCATAGTTGAAGGGAATCCACCTGGAATTTCCACCTTTTCGTTAAATATAATTTTTGGTACACTCAAAATCCTATACTTGTCTCTTTCCTCCTCATACTCTGTAGTATCGTAGATCTCCAATTTAACATTCTCATTTATTTGTGATACTTGATATAAGAACTCCGCGGTAATTGGACATTTAGTGCAATCTGGGGTTACAAACAATTTAACGTTTCCCCTCACTTGCCTTGCCAACTCCATCTCCTTTTCATCTAGGTTAACAATGTTATTAGAGATTCTTACTAACGAGTTAAGAAATGGCCATAGCTCATTTGCTATTGGAATACCATTATAAGTATAGTAAACTCTATCTCCCTTCTTAACTTTAACAAGAGGTTTTTTACAATTATCTAGGGTCTCCACTTTGACGTAATTTTTAAACTCATGAAATAAGTCATCTCCATTACAATGCTGGATCGTTATATCTCCCTTCTTAATCGCGTTAAGATACTCCTTAATAACGTAATCATAGCTCATATGAAATACCTCAAACTTTCTATACCTTCTAGTGATTTAATAATTGAGTTTTCTAAATCTTCTCTATTTTGAAACCTTTTAATAATATAAATGGTTGTACCATTCAATTCATATTCCAATGGTGCTCCTAATCCTTGAGAGATCCTAGATGCTCTTGCATACTTTGTCCCCATTCCTATCAGATCATCTAAACTCTCCTTACCTGTAGGTAATGGAATTGGCAAAAATATGGCTGAGTTTTCAATAAAGAACTCATAGTCATCCATTATCACCCTTTCCCTTTTTCCCTCATTAAATAGGGAAAATCCCTTCTTCCTTAAGTACTCCTCAAGTTTTCCCATCCTTGCTCTTATATCTATCCACATCTAAATCAAAAAAGCCCTTCGCTGCGTTAACTATGGCCTCAGATAATGAAGGATGAACAAAAGGCATTAGCGCTAAACTCTCTATTCTCATTCTATTATTTACTACTAACGTTAAAATATTGATTAATTCTTCAGCTTTGTCACCAATTACTTCTCCAAAAACTATCTCATTCCTCTCATTTATTCCTATTTTAACGTAGCCATCCTTTATTCCGTTAATAATCGCCCTTGTGATAGCAGCGAATGGGAAAACTGAAAACTTCTTAGCTTCTTTGTGATCACCTATAACACCTACTTGCGGATCGGTGTATAATACTACAGGTATTTTAAAATTGTCTGGTGGAATAAACGCAGTCTCCTTAAGGATATGTAGTGACGCAACTAAGGCATCGAACATCGCCGAATGTGCCGTTTTCCTTTCCTTATTTATCACATCACCTATTGCATATGCATTATTCTTTATTTGTTTATATTTGTCAACATTTATTCCACATTCATCAATTTCTAACCCGAGTTTCTCTATACCTTTGGGGAGCTGTGGTCTTCTTCCAGTAGCGTAAACTACCACATTTCCCTCTATCTCACCCTTCTCCGTGATCACTTTACCATCACGAAGCTTCACTATTCTAGTGTTTTCCACTACATTTACTCCATCGAACTCTAAGGAATCTTTCACAACACTCCTAACATCCTCTGGAAAAGTTGGTAAAATTTCACTTCTAGATAACAAGGTAACTTGTGATCCTAATCTGGAATATATTTGAGCTATCTCAACTCCTGCGTAACCTCCACCAATTACTACCATGGAAGAAGGTATGGAATTCAAATTGACCGCATCATCCTCACTTATTGCATCGTCAATACCATCAATATTCGGTATCATCGGTTTTGAACCGGTAGCTATAATTAACTTATCGAATTCAACAATTCTCCCATTTACCTTTACTTCACTAGGAGAAATTATTTCAGCCTCGCCTAACTCGGTCTCACCACCTGAATCCTCAATTAACCTCCTACCTGCATTTGATAAATAATTTACAATTTCATTTCTCTTACTAAAAAGAAGATCCTTGTATTCAATTTCACCATCTAAACCTAGATAGTACACAATTTCTTTAAATCTGTTTAATAAGAAAGTTACGTCAAAAAGAAAAATACTTGGCACACAACCGAAGTTTACACAAACTCCGCCAAATTTCTCCTTTTCGATTACTATTACCTTCTTGCCTTTTCGCGCCAATATGCTTCCAGCAACATAACCAGCAGTACCGCCACCAATCACTACTATATCATATTTCATGCTAGATCATTTAGAAGAATAATGTCCTATCAGCTTCCATTGTTAGATCTATTAACGTAGATCCTCCAACTAGTTCTATACCTTCTACCACATCATCTTCTTTCATATGACACATATCCTTTAAGCTTTGTACACAAACATACATCTTAACTCCATTGTCCTTTGCCATATCGAAGAAGTGTATGAATGGATTCCCACCCTTTTTTCTCTCCTCCTCTTGCCATTTCTTATCTAGTAGTTTTGGTCCCTTTATCATAAAGAACACTGAAGTCTCATATTCCATTGAAGCTGCTATTGAAGCCATAAATAATGGGGCATATGTCCTATCTAAATCCTCAGGACCATGAGTTACTACAATTAATATCTTCTTTTTTTGCTCTTCTTCTTGACCCTGAGTTTGAGCTTGAGCCATATTTTATTCCCAATTATAACTTCTTAAAGAACTTACTTAAATTTTTTATTAAACCTTTATTCTCTACTAATAGGTTGCGGAAAATAGGAAATAATTAAAATAAATGAAAAGGATAAAGCTTAAATAACTTAAACGTAAAAATAAATATGGTGAAAAAATGGTCGAAGAAAAGAAGAAGAAATTATCAATAATAGTCTTCTCTGGTACGATAGATAAGTTAATGCCAGTTGGAATTTTAACATCAGGTGCCGCAGCATCTGGATATGAAGTTAACTTGTTCTTCACATTTTGGGGGTTACAAGCAATCACGAAAAGGAGTCTGAATAGTCAACAACCACCTCAGATTGATAAGAACTACGAACAAATGGGTCCAGTAATGATGCAAAAGATGCAGGAAATGAAGTTCCCAATGTGGCATCAACTAGTACAACAAGCTAAGGAGGTTGGAGAAGTTAAAGTATTTGCATGCTCTACCACTATGGAGTTCTTCGGAATAAAGAGAGAAGATCTAGCTGAGTTCGTAGATGATGTAGTAGGTGTTGCCACATTCTTAGATAGAGCGGAAGGAGGAACCACTCTATTTATCTGAGGTGAAAGGGTATGTCTCAAGAGGTTAGGATTGCAAAGACGTTAGATGCTAGGGGGATGTATTGCCCCGGCCCAGTTTTAGAAACTGCAAAGGCAATTAAGCAAATAAATGTTGGTGAGGTTTTGGAAATACTTGCAACTGATCCTGCTGCGAAACCTGACATTGAAGCGTGGGCTAGGAGAACCGGAAACCAAGTAGTTGACATACAACAACAAGGAGGAGTAACAAGGATATTAATTAAAAGAATGAAATAAGTTAAGCTAGAATTCTTTTTTAACAAAGTTTATAAGTATCTAATTCTTCTATTTAATTGTGAAATGGTATGGCTACTAAAACTATATTGCCTCCTCTTCCTGACGATCCAAGATTTCTAGATATGTCATATGATGTTCAAGGACCACTACCGGAAGAAGAGAGGAACTTGCTAAGTAATTTAAAACCAGAGGATAGAGAAGTAGCGATAAAGTTCTGGGAAGCTGTTAAGAGCGATTTCAGATATGACGAGTATTTAAGAGGGTGTTTGAACTGTGGCGTTTGTACCTCAGGCTGCCCCGCGGCAAAATTCTACGATTTCGGTCCTAGGGAAATGATACAGTATATGATGAGGGATGAAGTGGACAAGATATGGGAGTTTGTAAATAAGAAAGTTTGGGCTTGCGTACAATGCTACACTTGCTCAATGAGATGTCCATTTAATAATGAAATAGCTGGTTTGATAATGGTATTAAGAGAATACGCTGTGAAATTTGGTTTACAATCAGCTAAGGAAGTATTAGCTCCTTATAGAAGAGTCTTATTAACAGTAATCACAACGGGTAATCAAGTTACACCAGATATGATCCAACCCGATGCCTTCCCAGATTGGGGACCACAAGCTGTAGAGGAGTCTAAGAATATGGATGTGTATAGGAAGGCAGTTCCAGTTGATCTTTTACAGAGGACTGATATAGGCTGGCACGCTTCATTACAGACTGCAGTTGAAATGATGACTATATTTGTCGAAGCAGGGGTTCTAGATTCCTTAAAGAACGTCGATAAGGACTTATATGATATGATTATGGATATATATGAGGAAAGGAAGCAACAATTAGAGGAAATCAAGGAGAAGTGGGAGAAAGGGGAGTTAAAGGAAGATGACCTACCAGATAGTTGGTTAGAGTTATAGTATACTTTTTCTTTATAGGAGTATTTTTTCTGTAAAGTTTGTTACTATATAAACTGTATCATAATACTAAGAGTGAGTTGGTTGTATCTGTAACTAACGTTTTTACCTCAAGTTGTGATAAAAATTATATTTACCCTTTCTTCTTGTTAGAAAGAAGTTTTAAAATAAAGTTTATAAATCTGAAATAACTAATATAAATAAGGTGGAATGTTGAGTCAAGAAGAGAAGCAAATTCAAAAGGCTGTTCAAGAAGCCTTCCCGATGTCTGATAATGTTGATTGGAATGAAGTTTATCAGAGGATAATTTATAGATATAGTACACCTCATGGGCTAGAACACGTTAAAGAGGAAATGTATAAATTGGAGGATAAAGGTGAAATCATTATACATCATATTAAGCCCTATAACAATCCAGTAGAAGCTCAAACACTAAATGGATCTCCAAAGAAAATACCCACAACCAAATTATGGCATCATAAGAGTTGTGGGCAATGTGGTCACATTCCCGGTTATCCAACCTCTGTTTTCTGGGTGATGAATAAGTTAGAGATAGATTATCTAGATGAACCCCATCAGACCTCATGTACTGGATGGAACTATCACGCTTCTGGTGCGTCTAACCCCGTAGCCTTGGCAGGAGTATATGTAAGGAACATGTGGAGAGCTTATGAAACAGGTTACTTCCCATTAATACATTGTGGAACCTCATTTGGCCATTATAAAGAAGTTAGGAACATGATAATACTACACAAGGAGATAAGAGATAAGCTAAGACCAATTATGAGAAAATTGGACATGGATATTGTAATACCAGAAGAAGTAGTTCACTATTCTGAATGGTTATATGTAATGAGTAAGAAAGCTGCACAACAGAAAAAGTACACTCTAGATAATATTAAAGCAGCTGTTCACACCCCATGCCATGTTTATAAGCTAGTTCCAGAGGACACTGTTTACGATCCGGAAGTATTCCAAGGTAGAAGGCCAGCAGCACCATCTGGAACGGTACAGAATTTCGGCGCTAAGCTAGTGGATTATTCAACCTGGTGGGATTGTTGTGGATTCGGATTTAGACATATCCTAACAGAGAGGGAATTCAGTAGGAGTTTCGCATTATTTAAGAAGGTTATACCAGCAGTTGAGGAGGGAAATGCTGATGTCTTTGTAACTTCCGATACGGGATGTGTTACTACACTAGATAAGAGTCAGTGGGCTGGAAAGGCTCATGGCTTCAATTATAACCTACCGGTGTTAGCTGATGCGCAGTTTGCGGCTTTAGCAATGGGTGCAGATCCCTACATAATTGCACAAATTCACTGGCACGCAACAGATGTCGAAGGTTTCTTAAGAAGGATAGGCGTTCCAGTAGATGACTATAAAGAGAAGTTCGTACAATATCTACAAGATTTAAGAGAAGGTAATGCTGAGCCACAATACTTGTATCCAAAGCATAGAAAGATTGACTTCTACTTATCCTTGCCAGATAGAGTAAAATGGTATAAGAAGGAGGTACCAAAGTAAATAGAGTAAAAGCAAAGTTTTTTAAATTAAATTTACTTAATAAAAGGTGGTGATTAAGTGGCGAGTAAATCTGTCCTAGTTATAGGTGCGGGGCCCGCAGGTCTTTCTGCAACTAAAGAACTGGCGAATATGGGGGTTAATGTTATACTTGTTGAGACAGAGTCGTTCTTAGGTGGTACACCCAAGAGGTTAAAGTACAGTTTATTATTCCCCGAGTTAAGACCAGCTTCAGAGGTTATAGATCCATTAGTAAAGACTGTTCAAGAGAATGGAAACGTTAAGATTTATACGGAAAGCATAGTTGATGCTGCTAAAAACACCTCTGATGGCTTTGAGGTAAGCATCAAGGATAAGAAGGGTAATGTAAAGGTGGAAAAAGTTAATGCGATAATCGCAGCTTCTGGTTTTGAACACTTCGATTCTAGAAGGAAGTATGAATACGGTTATGGTATAATTCCCAACATATATCAAATATCTGACATAGAGGGTATGCTTCATGATAATAAGCTAGTCACTACTAAGGGAACTCCACCTAAGAGAGTTGCGATATTATTATGTGTAGGTTCTAGGGATGCCACAGTAGGAAATACTTATTGTTCTAGAGTATGTTGTGCAGTCTCAATAAAGCAAGCTATGGAGATCAAACAGAGAATTCCAGATGCGGTAGTTCACATCTACTACATGGATATAAGAACTTATGGTCTAATGGAGGATAAATTATACTGGAAATCGCAACTAGATTACAGGATTGGTTATATTAGAGGTAGAATTTCAGAGTTCATGAGAGGTCCTAATGATACTGTGATAATAAAGGGAGAAGACACAATGAACTTGAATAGGGCATTGGCTGTACCTTATGATATGGTAGTATTAGCTAATGGAATGGAGCTTGGATTGGGTTCAAAACAAGTGGCTAAGATATTGGGATTAGAGTTTGAAGAGCACGGTTTCGTTAAGCCGTTAGATCCAGATAGGCTACCAGTCCAATCCACTAAGAAAGGAATATTCTTAGCTGGTGCTATAACCGGACCTAAAACTATCTCAGATTCAATAACTGAGGGATATGCAGCAGCAATGAAAGCTTATGAATACGTTACTCATGGAATATGGGAAGAGTCGGATTTCGCGAAGAAAACAGCTGAAGCGAAGGTGGTACATCATTAACATTTTTTTAAACATCGATTATGTAAGGGATATTTTTAACGCGATGTTAGCCAAGGATGTAAATAATACTGTGAGAAATAATCCTAAGGAGTCACTATCGGTAATAATTAAAGCAATGCAAATGAAGACCGATTTCCTAAATTCTTCAGAGATCAATACGGAGGAAGATGTAAAGAAGTTATTTGATGTGATATTTTATGCTAAGAGGCATTACAATGAAATTATAGGTAATAATGGAATTGATAAGATTAAATTAGCCTTCAAAACCCTTAGAAACAAGGATTTGCCTTATGGTGAAAGAGTTAAAGCTTTTACTTCGCTTAAGGCAAGTGAACCAGAAGACATAGAGGACATGGCTAGGGAAATAATTCACTTTTTAGAACCAGAAAAGTATCCATTGTGGACTAGATGGTTGTGGAACCCAAACAAAAATTCTGGTTCCATCACTTACATACTAAAGGATGGAGTAGTGTTGAAGAATGAAAAGGATTATTTTAACGCGGTTTCCGAATTGAGGGATGTTCTTTCAATCTTTGGGTTAGACTCACCTAATTATTATTACGCCTCAATTTTTTTAGTATATTCCTACGTTAGATACGTAGATTACGCAACTCTACTGGCTGTGGATAGAAAGGGAGGTGGACTTTATCCATCTCACCTTTCTACTACAGCCATGGTTTTAGGTCTCAAATCCTTCCTTAGGGTGATCCAACTTGCCAATTCCTGAATTAGAAAAATCCATAGTTAAAGGTCTAATTCAAAAAGACAAGGTAATAGTGGATGGCGTAGAGCTAGATGGAACGTGGAACGCCTTCATGATTGAGAGAACACAGACTGGTTACGATCCTACAGTATGGGACGAGATAGCCAATACTCTAGAAGGCGTTACAATAAGCGCTTGCTGGCAATGCGGGACTTGTACCTCAGGTTGTACAATGAGAGAATACGATCCAGACTATAGTCCAAGACGATTTATAGATTTAGCCAGAAAGGGCGACAAACAAGCACTTATTGAATTGCAAAACTCACTCTGGAGATGTGTATCATGTCAGAAATGTACTCACAGATGTCCTAAGGGAGTGCTAGTAGAAGAAGTGGTACATTCAATTCATCATTATCTATTAAAGCATGGGTTAGTTAAGAAAGATCCCGGTACAATATTTGATGAAATATTCCTAGAGACTGTGATCAAAAACGGCGGAAGAATTTCAGAACTAACATTAGGTGCTGCCGCAGCTAAAGCTGGAATGGTTACACTGAGTTTAAAGGATCTAATTAATATAAGTGCAGCGATATTGAAAGGAGGACTTATAAAAGATGTTTTAAGGCCAAATAGAGTTAAGAATTGGGATAGAGTACAAAAAGTATTGGAGGAAGCAATGAAGGAGGAGGTGGTACCAGAATGACATTACCTACACCTTATGGTAAAGTAGCATTCTATCCAGGCTGTGCTTTAGATGGATTAGGTAAATCTTATGACATCTCATTAAAGCTAGTTGCACAGGATTTAGGTATCCCATTAGAGAAGATCGAGGACTATAACTGTTGTGGTGCATTGGAAGTAAAGAACGTAAATACTATGGCAGGAATATTATTACCAGCAAGGAATTTAGCGTTAGCAAGGGAAATGGGAGCTGATGCGGTAGTTTCAGCTTGTCCTGGCTGTCACTATTCCTTATCTAGAACTCAATATTATCTAACTAAATACCCAAAATTAAGAGAGAAGACTAATATGTATTTGGAAAAAATGGGTACTAACAATTACGATCTAAAGCTGATGCTAGTTCACGCTGTTGAATATATTTATAATACCGTAGGGATTGAGGCTATTAAGACTAAGGTAAGAAGACCACTCACTGGATTAAAAGTGGCACCTTATTACGGTTGTCTATACGTTAGACCCAAATCATATACTTTGGCCGGATATATGAAAATGAGGGATGATCCAGAGAGACCATTCTTCATGGACGAAATACTGAAGGCGTTAGGTGCGGAAGTCGTACCATTTGAGGCTAAGACAATGTGCTGCGGCGGTCCTCATGTTTACTCTGATGTAGAAGTAGCCTTACACTTAGAGGCTAGAATATTAAAGGAGGCTAAAAGAAACGGTGCGGAAATATTAGTCACAGATTGTCCACTAGGCCACGTAGCTATTGAAACTAACATGGAGAAAATAGCTAAAAAATATGGTGAAGATCTAAGGACACCATTAGCTTACTTCTCACAACTAGTGGCCTTCGCCTTTGGTCATAGCCCAGAAGAAACTTTACTTACAGCCAATATTACTAATCCAATGTCAATACTCAAAAGATATTTGTAACCTTTTTCCATTTATTATATATGCCTTTTTTCTTTATAGATTTTTAACACGCATTACGGTATAAGACTATATAATTACATGGAAGAGCCTAAGCTTAGAGAGGATGGAATAGAGATAAATCGAATTGTATTAAATCCGATTTATAAGTACTCATGTGACTGTTGTGTAGATGGTTTTTATCAGCAATATCTTTGGGGAAGGAAAGACTATAGCACTTTCACGTGACTTTTAAATACTTCTAGTTACTTTTAATTACTGCGGAGAGGTATCTAACACCTAGTGAGGTTGCTGAAATATTTGGCATGAGCAGGAGTGGTGTTATTAAGTGGATTAGGGAGGGGAAGATAAAGGCCGTTGAAGTTAACGGTAGGTGGAGAATACCTTACAGCGAAATTGAAAGATTACTGTCTGGCGGTGGAAGGGTTAAACAAGTAGCGATTTACGCTCGAGTTTCATCAAATACACAAAAGGACGACTTGGAGAGGCAGTTGGACGCATTGAGAGAATGGGTTAGGAAAACTCTCGGAGGAGTGGGTGTAATAGAAATTAAGGATATAGGTTCTGGATTGAAAGAGGATAGGAGAGGGTTAAAGAAGTTAATAGAATTAGCCAAGAGGAGGCAAATTGACGCAGTTGTAGTAGCTTATAAGGACTAACACGTTTCGGTTTCGAATACCTCGTAGAGTTATTCAAAGCTTACGGAGTAAATGTTATTGTGGCTTTCCAAGATGAACCTAAGGATTACACGCAGGAGCTAGTGGAGGACTTTGTAGAAATCGTTAAATCATTCGCCTCTAGAATTTACGGTCACAAATATGAGAAGGTGGTAAAATGTGTTGAAGACGTTGAAAAGGACTGTTAAACTGGAGAGCGACTCTCTGAACGAGTGGACGTACCGCGTTCTTAAGGAGGTTGAAGAATATCAGAGGGAGATCGTTAACGAAATGATTGAGGTAATCCTATCAAAGCGCTTACAGACCACTAGGAAGAAATTACATGAGAGGTTTTACAATCATTATAAGGAGAAGTACTCCTTCTTACCTTCAAGGGTTATTGAAGGTTCTTATATTGTAGCTGGAAGGATTGTTAAGAGCTTTAGGGAGAGAAGGAAGAAAGGGTTAACGAGGAAGGATAAACCAGAGTATAAGAGAGTTGTAATCACTATTCCTAACATGGTTAATTGGAGGTTTAACAAGGTTTCTGTCAGCGTCCTAACTCACAAGGGTTGGGTTGAGATACCCCTCAAGTTCACCAAGCAATTTACCCGCTACGTATATGAAGGTTGGAGGGTTTCGCAAGAGCTTAAGCTGAGGTTAGTGGGTAGGAAAGTCCTAGTTTGGTTGACTTTTGAGAAGGAGGTTGAGGTTGACACGAAAGACGGCAATTATATCTCTATTGACGTTAATGAGAATAACGTCACGGTAGCGGTTTTTGAAGATTTTAAACTCAAGGAATTGAGAAGATATGAGACTGGGTTAGGGAGGATTGTGGTTAATTACTCCTTGAGGAGGGAAGAGATTACTAAGGGGCATTCAACTAAGGACGAGTTAATAAAGAAGAAGTTGGGGAAGCTGAGGGAGAGGGAGAGGAAAATTGACGTGTTAAGGAAGACTGTTAAGAGGATAACAGAGCTTGCTAGGAGTTTAAGTGCTAAAGTCGTAGTAGGTAAGTTTTCCTCAAGGTCTAAGGATAAGATGGAGAGCAATAAAAATGATAAGCTTAGGCATAGGATTCACCAGTGGAGTGTTGTTAAATTTGTGGAGATGTTGAAAACTCAGCCGATAGACGTCGCGGAGGTTTCTGAATCTTATACTTCCTCTATTAACCCATTTAACGGTGAGAAGTTGAAGAAGAGAAAGCAGGTAGTTGAGAAAGTTATCAAAGTTTTAAACCCCCATCTGATGACGGGCTCTGCTCACGAGGGTGGGGGTGTAAAAGTACTGAAGGTGAACGCTAGGTACTTGGAAAGCGGTGAAGTTCTTTTGGAGAGGGATTCTATTGCTCCTCTTAACTTGGCAAGAAAGGTGGATGGGAGGGTATTGGTGTTTCCCTCGACTAGCCCCAATGAGTTAAGGGTGACTGTGTATGATCCCTTAAGAGGGGTGCCCGTGGTGGAATTAGAAGTAATTAAAAGTAAGGATAAGTTACGCCACGGGTAAACACAAGTGGATAGGGGTATAATTGGTGTAGTTCTAAGCCCTAAACATCACAACTTTTCATTACGTCATTCATCGCTTAACTTCGTGTATGAACTAATAGATAGGAAAGGATTAATTCTAGTACTATATGATCCTTCTTTAGATGAACTAAAATGGTTATTGGATAAATATACTTTTCCCGTTGTACTCATTAATAGTGAACACGTTGTTAATAACGAGAGAGTCTATTATGTAGTGAATCATTCTTCAACAATTATCGATCCAAGAAGAAGTATTTATGGTAGTGATGCTCCATACAATTCTCTTAATTTAATCCAAAGTGCAAAACTCTTTATAAAAAATCATGGCTATGATAAGGATGTTGCATACAAAAACGCAACTGAACTATTGAACAAGGTTAATGCTAATTTATAATAAGACCAACATTAAAGGTTTTTATAATAACTTTCCGATATTTGTTATTGAAATGTGTGAGTTTAAAGTAGTTACTGTTGAAAGACCCATAAGGCAAGATAGTAATATTGTCTTAATTGACTATTATGATTTTGTTAAAATAAGTGATACTAAAATAATGAACGTCCTTGTAAAAGATTCAAGGGAAAATTACAGTAAAAGCTATTATTATTACATCAGAGATTATCTCAATAAGTTAAGGATACTTAAGGAGAATATGATTAACGTCAAGTTAGTGTTTCCTTTTGAAAAGGCTAATGGTTCGTTAAACCTTAAAAAAGGAATAATTTACGTAACTAACGATAAGCAAGTAGTTTATATGAACCTACATTCAAATGTATACACTAATTGTGAAAATTGTATAGCAAAACCCTTCTGTACTTACTATTTAGCAAAAATTGTTGGGGAAAGTAGGTTAAAAATTGGTGTAAATAAGGGCAATCCTGGAGAAAGTTGGGATAAGGCTATATCCTCTTTACAATCTAAGTATGTGAAGTCTAAAGTAATTGAACTTCCTCCTTCTGTTTAGGCAGAAAGTTTAATAATCATTTATCAATATCCTCAGTAATAGTGATGAGCCCAGCTCACTAGATTAGATGAAGAAGGGTACGAACGCTGATAAAAAGTTTAATAATGTTTTTGTTTTCATAGTATCACATGAATCCAATAATCTTGGCTCTCTTTGATGTATCAATATTCATCTTGCTAGCGGAAATTTTAAGCTCTCTTGTACAGAAGCACAGTTTGCCTAAGCTGATAGGCGAGTTATTGGCTGGAATGATAATAGGTCCTTATGCCTTAGGTTCTTTATTAAATCAGATAGTGGGTTTCTCCTTGATAAGTATAAATACTTATATCGAATTTTTAGCTGAGTTTTCAGTAATTCTGTTAATATTTGCCTCTGGTCTAGAACACGGAATTGCACCGATAAAATCTTCTGGAATTCTAGGATTGCTAGGGGCAACGTTTGGGGCATTATTACCTTTTTTTGCAGCATACTACTTCTATATGCCAGATTTTGGTTTAGATTCCTCGCTGATACTTGGTGCTGCGATGGGAGCTACCAGTCTTGCAGCTGTAGCATCTATAATAGAGGAAGAGAAATTGAAGGGTAAGGGCATAAATTTCATGGTATCTGCTGCTGCAGTAGACGATGTAGTGGATTTACTCTTGTTATCTGTCATTCTAGCTATTTTACAAGGTACGTCTACAAGCGTTACCTCTATCAGTTTGAAAATAATCACCCTTGTAGTCATATGGCTAATTATTTTAACAGTCTCAGTTATCTTAGTTCCGAAAATCACTGATAGATTAAGCGATAAGTACATTGAGGAGTTTCCGCTGACGGTGCTATTCGGCTTGACGTTATTAATGGTGTCATTGGGTTATTCTCCCATAATTTCAGCTTTCGTTGCTGGAGTTGCATTTGCAAATAGTATAAAAAGCGAAAAAATTAAGGAAATTAGTAACACATTACTTAGCGTTTTTGGACCATTATTTTTTGTATACGTAGGAGCTGAAGTTAATTTCCTAACACTTAATCTCAATACGTTATTGCTATCCTTAGAATTAACTGTCATAGCAACCATTTTCAAGTGGCTAGGAATCTTCCCATTCGCTCTAGCTTACTTAAGAAGCATAAAAGCTGCTAATACAGTAGCATTTGGAATGGTACCTAGGGGTGAAACCGGGTTAGTTATTGCTTCCATAGGTCTTTCATATAACGCGCTAAATCAAGCGGAGTTTGAGAGCATAGTTTTCATGTCAATGTTTACTACCTTGACAGGTAGTGCATTGTTTAAAGTCTACGCTAAGAAGCATTTGGTCTCATGATTAAGCTTAAGATTAGCGCAAAAGAGATTAGAGAAGTTACAGCAGCGAACAAGTATGCATATGTGTAGCTTATTTGATACAATAACCCCATGATCACATTACCGAGAAATATTCCAACGCTTCTACCCGCTGATAAATACCCCATACTTGTACCATATGCCTCCTCTTTAGTTATTTTAGATATTATTGTGGGTTCAAAAGTCTCAGTTGAGGCAACACTAATTCCCATTAAGAAAGAAAGGGGATAAAGGGAAAATAAACCAATGCCAGATAAATACGCAAATCCAAGAGACCCTATTGCCCCAATTAAGTATCCTAGAAACGCTAAACTTTCAAATTCCCTTAGTTTCATTCTACCAAATAAGTAACCAAATAGTGAAGAAGCGCCGAGGAACACGCCATAGGCCAATACTCCCAAATAGTCTTTTCCAGTAATTTCCGTGGTAGTTAGTATTGGAAAGCCGAAGCTGTATTGACTAAATCCAAAGAACATTGTAGATAATATGACAGTCCAGAAGACCCTTTTTTGCACTATTTTACTCTCTGTCTTCTTTTCCCCTTTCTTTCCCGCGTTAACTAGACTTAAAACTATTGTTGACATAAGCAAAGGTATTGAGGTGAATAATAGAATGAAAAATATGGAAACATGGAGGTAAAGTAGCACAGTCAGATAAATTATTGCTAATAACGCTCCAGCTATATCTAAGGAATGCAAAATTCCAAAGGCTTCAGATCTCTCATCTGGTGATGTAACTTCAGCCATCATTGCCCTTCTTGGTGGGGATCTGAAGTTCCTAAACCACCAGCCTATCATGAAGAAAATAAGGGCTTGAATGTAATTCCCTGCTAGTCCTATTAGAGAAACAAACAAGATGAGAATATTTCCTAAAATTGCAATCCTCTTTCTACCATACTTGTCTCCCGCTATACCACCTAGATAAGCCATTACAGTACCAATTCCGTAATTCAATGCTTCAGCTAAGCCGTAAAGGGGTATTGGGGCCTTGAAAATCAATACGAAAATTATTGGAAAAGACGCTACTACAGCTTGATATCCGAGATCGGCGAAAAAGGCTGAAAATGAGATTTTCAAGACTTCATTTCTGTTTTTAAGCATATGAAAATGTAGTTGGAAAATAATATAAAAAATAATAATGTCTTATCTTCTCCTTCTTATTAGAGAAAATATTGCCAAAACTATTGCGACAATACCAAGTACTAAAGATATAGTCTCATATTCTGATAATGCAGTCCTTAAGGAAGATATGGAAGATGACAAACTATTACTTACATTAGTCAACTGATTAGATATCGCACTAACCTTACCATTTATATTGGTTAAACCGTTTTCAAAATATATATAGCTACTATTGCTACTACTTAAACCATCGCTCTGAATTGCCGTAATTGTTAGATTATATCCACCATCTGGGTAGTTTTGAGTATTTATAGTTACCACATGAGTCCCATTGTTTGTAAACGAATTTATCAGATTACTATTTAAGTATACGTTAACTTCACTTACATCTTCACCTACCACGGTAACAGTAACGTTAATAGTTCCAGTTACGTTCTTAGAAGGCGAGTTTATTGTAATAGTTGGTAATTCTGGATGTAAACCTTGAATGTGAACGTTTATTGGAACTACTTTAGAGTCAATTACATTTAATCCATTTATACTTCCACCTATTGCGTATAGAGTTGAATTGTATAATACAATATTATTTGAATTAGTCTGCATCATGAACACTGTAGAATTTCTAATTACCAAACCAGATATATTTCCACTCAATATTTTTACGTTACTGTTAATTATGGTAACGTTGGTAAGGAAGTCATTCAATAGATTACCATTTGCATTCAATATCTTCACGTTAACTAAATTCGCGTAATATGGTAACGTTTTATCTAAGGTTTGATTCGCAATTAAAGTATATGGCAACACGTTGATCGTATAAGCATTACCGGGGTTGGTAGTGGTTGGATTTCCTAAGGCAGAAATTCCGGTTATTAAGATCTTGAATGGCATCCCGAAATATCCTTGTCCAGCTAAGTAAGTAAGATTTCCAGCGCTAATCGTTGAAGGCAGTGTGAAATTTCCTTCCCATTCTCCTACCTTAGGATTATACCATAACGGTATCTCTATTATTGAGCTTATCGTACTGTAATCAAATGAGAGGCTGGAGGGATACACAGTGGCACTAAACATTCCAAACTTAACTTCACTAGTACCATTAGTTATATTAGAGTAAATGAAAATAGTCTGTCCCTCGAATGCGTAGATAATTGACTTCACTGAAATCATAGCTTGATTAGAAACGTATATCTGACCGTAGTAGAATCCTTGAATTGTAGTGTTTAAAGTATAAGAGTGATAGGTTGCAAACAGTAAAATGTTATAAATCCCGGGAGAAGCATTTTTGGGTACGTATAAGTATCCAAAGTATATTCCATTCGGTGATAATGGAATATTAGCCTCACTTATTGCAATTCCGTTACTATTCACCAATTTAGTAGTAATATTAGTACCGTAAAATACGTCTTGGAATGTACTACTTGGTAAGTTAAATGGTGGTATTATCGTTCCTTCTATTGTAATGTATTGCCCCGGAGAAACACCACCTGGCTCAACTACCACTTGTGGCAATATGAATAAGCTTTGCATGTATATTCCATTAGTAAATGCATCAAATCCATAAGCACTGTCCACCGCTTCAATCAATAAATCCCCTACGCTTAGGTTTGCTGGTAAATCGATAACTCCTACACCATCTTTAATAGGTACATTTAAAGTCCTTACAAGTGTGTATTCGTTTGTTGTTATGTTATAGGAGTAAATATTAAGGGTAATATTCATTACTCCAATTGGCGCCTGGAAATATGAGTTAGATAAGGTAATTCCCAGTTCAGCATTACCCAACTCTACATAAACTGGTGTAAAAGTCGTCGTATAATTGAATGTTATGTAGTATCCAGAGAAGGTCTCATAGTACCCAATTCCTCTTAATCCATCACTACTTCCATAAACGTAGACAAATAAGATACCACTAGCTTTATTGGATAAAACACCACTACCAGTCCATAATTTAGTAAGTGAATTATATGTCAGATTAAACGTAGTTAAGTTCCCAAGATAGTTCTCTATTAATGCCTTGAATTCTCCAGTTTGTACTGGACTTCCGTTAGGATATGTTATATTAGCAGTGACTAGAATACGTTGTCCAGGATAGAATTGTTGAGGAGATACTGTGGGTATTGATGTATTGTAAACGCTAACTATCACATTTAGCTCTTTTGATAAATTAAGTGTGGGTAGTATTTTTTCAAAATATCCTGCGTTAATTGTACCGTAGCCTGTTACCAAGTTATAGCCATAAGTTGCAACCCACGGTATGTTATAACCAAACGTTATTGGCTCTATTACCTTACCGTAGTAATTCTCAGCCATGTAAGTTAGTATAGGATTAAGTAAACCTATTCTATGATGAGTATAGCTTTCAATTGTGGCTAGCACTCCAGCAGTTAAAGGAGAAGCCTCACTTGTGCCACCTGTTATCCCGGTTGTGTTACTTGGTAAAACGATGTATATTCCAGGATATACATTGGCGTTAGCGGAGATCTCTGGTATTAACTTACCGTTTGGATAAGTAGATGGTGTAGGTAGTCCCCATTGATACCACGGTTTAGGCTCTATTATACTTACACCACCAGTTGAACCACCATAATTTAGATTATTTGGAACGAAACCATAGTTGGACCAAGCAGTCTGATAATACGAACCGTTAGGGAATTGCACATATACAGTCGTACCTCCCACTGAAGTTACGAAAGGTGACGTTGAGGGATACCCTACAGTGCCTATTGGTCCATTACTATACCCAGAGCCTCCAGCATCTCCAGAACTTGCTAGGAAAGTTATTCCCTCAGCTGAACCTAGTGCATAGTACTCATCACTTAATATTATACATGAATAGAATGATGGCCCGTTGAAAAGTGAGGAAAAGAGACTTTCTGGTATGCTAAAGCTTTGGGATAACGTATCAACTTTATTTTGACTTGTAATATATGCGATAATAGCGGGTAAAGGAATATTTGGATTAGCGATATATAGCGTTATGTTAGCCTTTGGAGCTATTGCGTGTGCTACTTCAACATCCAGGCTAATCTCTCCAGCCCAACCAGTTACAATACCTAAGTTAGGATTATAGGGTCCAATTGGTACTACACTAAAGTTGGGAGGATTTGGTAATCCAGTTATTTTATCAAAATACGCTAATTGCTGTACAATGTAAGGATCGCCATAAAGGTCTAGTATTCCTATTGTAGTATTCTCTCCCTCTGTAGTAACATTGTACACTTTTTGTAACACAGTTGGCCAATAGCCTTCAAGTGGAAATGTTTGATTTATCTCTTGCTGAAAACTCTTTATTGTACTCTCTGTAATTAATGTAGATGGATGGGCGAAGAATATTGCAGAAATGTTACTGGAGTATACATAGGCGTTTATCTTGGGATATCCGTAATTAGTGTAATAGGTTACGGAACCATTAGAGTAAACCGCATACTTAGTACCTAAATATTTCTCAACTTGCCCCACTGTACCTTTTATTACTATTACTGAGTTCGATGCAGTAAATATCACTTGAAATCCGCTACTTTTGACGTAGTTTAGAATTTGGTTATACTCTTCAGTAGGTAAGAATAACTGCTGAACCTCGTGAGGACTTAAGAATTTATGATATAATGGTGAAGCTGGATTTGAAGCTCCACTGGTGTAATAGTATAATAGATCTAGATTTTTAAGTGGTACGAAGATTGTAACTATTACCTCTTCATTGGCATTTAGTGTTCCTATTTCTCTAAATCCTTTCAAAGTTATTGGATTCTGGTACATATTGGGATTTGATGCAAAAACTAATGGTATAATGGAAATTAATAGCATCGACATTAAAAATATATATCTATACATATTTGTTTATACTGTTACTAGTTTTTAAACTTTTCTACCAATAAGTGTACTGATCAGTGTACTAGTATCCTCTAATTCTTCTTAAATAGAGCTATATCTATTGTTCTATCTCAATTTGGTATTATCAATTAACGTAATACTTGACAATTAGTTGGTTATAAGATAAAAAATCATTGAACCTTTCTGCTCTGCTTAGTAAATAAAAGTGGCAATAAGGTAAGAACTCCTATTAGGCTACAAGACAAAGTATATATTTCAGAGGTTCTAAGACTTATCGTGTAAAGCAATGCAAATATAATACTACCTAACACACCGCCTAAAGCCTTACCAGTATATAATATACCACTATTCACTGTGGAAAACTTAAAGCCGAATATCTCCGTGGAAACGTTAAAATAGAGTGTAATTAGTGAGCCTCCTGCAAAGCCTACTAAAATCGTTGAAAGTGCTATTTCCCCTAAAAGTAAAGAAATACTACCTAACGTTAATACAATGGTAAGAAGGAACGTTGTTCTCAATATACCTAATCTATCAGCAATATAGCCGAAAATTGGCCTTAATCCTCCACTTAATAAGGGTAAGATTGAGATCAAAGTTACTAATTCTTGTTGAGGTAAACCTTTTCCTAGTATTGGTAATTCTGAAGAAAGTACTGTTAGCGGAACTATGGAAGTTGCGAAAGAAAGGTAGATTAGCCAGAATTTGACACTTAAAACGGCTTGCCTTGGAGTCTGACCAGATAGTTTAGGAGGATAATCTGAGATGTACAAGAGAATTGGTAATAGTACTATCTCAACTAATCCTATTGCGAGTGTTACTATTCTGTAATTACCAGCCATGGATATAAAGGGATTAGCTATGGCCGAACCTATTCCAAATCCCATTGACACAATCCCAGTTGCAAATCCCATTCTTTCCCTAAACCACTTCATTGCTAGGTTTGCAGCTATTCCGTAAAGTATGCCCTCTCCTATACTACCTATTGACCAGCTTACAAAAAAGACGCAAATATTAGGGGAAAGATAAGTACCCAGAAAACCAATTGCTGATAAAATTGCTGAGATAACCCCTATCCTTTTTGGACCTTGTTTATCAGCAAAGTGACCCCCAATTGGTTGAAAAACAGAGGAGAATACGCTGAACAACGTAAAGCCTAAGGCTATCTCAACTACACTAACATTAAATCCCTCTCTTAAGAGAGGCTCTAAAGCGTTCCAAGAATATTGGTAAAGTGAATTAAAGCACATTATTACGAAGCCAATAATTATGTACTTGTTCCTTTTCATGAGAATATGTTCACAATTAGTTAAAAAGCTTACTAAAGGACTAGAAAGAAGGCATGTATATTTTTTAAACCATTACGTAAGTCACCTTTGAGCGCTTGAAAGCACTATAGGACATTAAGCTCTGAATTCAAGGAGGAATTCAGAAACTATTGCCTTCTTATAACATATCTACTTAAAATGACGAAAATGAAACCGAAAATTATTATCCCTAAACTCCATAGTAAAGATAAAGGATTACCAATGAAAGCGTAGTAAAGGGCTTGAGAGACGTAAGTAGTAGGTTCAATATAAGTCAAATAGCGAAATGGTAATGGTATAAAGGCTACTGGGAAGTAAACTGGGGCGAAGAAGGAAAGTACGAAGCTTATAATTGTTGAGTATTGATTTACGGCGTATATGTTCCTAATTCCTAAGCCTAATGCCATACCTAACATTGAAGCCATAAATAGAGACGATACCAGTGCGATAAGTAGAAAAGGAATTGATTTTATTTCTACATGAAGTAAATAACTACCTAGGACTAGGATTATTGGTATCATAATTAGTGTGGCAATACCATTACTAAGAGCTATACTTATTGCATAGAACTCTCTCGGTATACCAGTTGCTATCATCAAGGAGAATCTGCCAGCATTTCTCTCAAATGCAAGAGATTGAGCAACAGAAGTTAAAACACCAATTGAAACGTAAAACGTTATTGTTCCAGCTACTATGAATGGCGTCAATGATCTAATTGAGATATATCCAAATACTAGCATAAATCCTATTGGGAAAAGTATTGAGAAGAAGAGAAACACCGGTAAGTACGCCCTTATCATCTTTAGTTGCATTACAATTAAGTTAAGAAATTCACTCAACATCCTTCATCACTTGAAGATATATTTCCTCTAAACTAGGCATTCTAACTTCAAATTTGCCGTTAATTGTCATTATGATTTTCTTGAGCTCCTCCTCACCCTTCACCTTATAGACCTTACCGTTAGTATAATCAATTACCTCGTACCAATCAGCGAATTTCTCCTTTATTTGTGTAGGTGTTCCCTCAACTATAATCTTCCTGCTTAGAAAATATATCTTATCGGCTAGTCTCTCTGCCTCATCCAAATAGTGAGTAGTAAGTAACATGCTCTGACCCTCCTTTCTCATGTTAAGCAATATTTCCCACACCTCCCTTCTAGCTTCAGGATCTAAACCAGTCGTGGGTTCATCAAGTATTAGGAGTTTAGGATTATTTATCAAAGCCATTGCGATTAGAGTTCTCCTCTTTAAACCTCCAGATAGATCCCTAGCCAGAGTGTTCCTTTTACTTCTCAAATCCAATCTTTCCAATAATTCCTCTCCTCTCTTCTTAATTTCATCCTTAGAAGCTCCCTTTAATCTCCCCATGTAATATATATTATCCCATACTGTTAGATCACCATAGGGCTCACATTCTTGCGGGATTACTCCTAAGAATTTCTTAACGTGTCTATCAGTTGGTTTCTTACCTAGAACCCTTATTTCACCCTTAGTTGGGGTTAACTCACCGTAAATTTGCTTAACGAGGGTCGTCTTACCAGCGCCATTGGGTCCCAATAACGCTACTATTTCTCCCTCTTTAACTCTCATCGTAATGTCCTCATTTGCAATAATCTTACCATAAGCCTTCCATACGTTATTTACCTCAATGACATACATTACAATCCTTTTTTCTGATTGAGTCCTTTTAAATTTTTCGTTAATAGTTAAAAAATAGGAGAAAAAAGTATAAACTTCTCTAACGTAGTAATGGCTATGAGAATAAGAATAGATTTGCCTCAAGATGAAATACCCGCACAATGGTATAATATCCTACCAGACTTACCGGAGGAACTACCCCCGCCACAAGATCCCACTGGCAAATCCTTAGAACTATTGAAGGAAGTTTTACCGAGCAAGGTGCTGGAGTTAGAGTTCGCTAAGGAAAGATACGTAAAAATTCCAGATGAGGTTCTGGAGAGATATTTACAAGTTGGAAGACCGACTCCAATAATTAGGGCAAAAAGGTTAGAGGAGTACTTAGGAAATAATATCAAAATCTATCTGAAGATGGAGAGCTACACTTACACTGGTTCTCACAAAATCAACAGTGCCTTAGCACATGTATATTACGCTAAATTGGATAACGCGAAATTCGTTACGACAGAAACTGGAGCTGGTCAGTGGGGATCATCAGTTGCACTAGCCTCAGCCCTATTTAGGATGAAAGCACACATATTTATGGTTAGGACTAGCTATTATGCAAAGCCTTACAGAAAATATATGATGCAGATGTATGGAGCGGAAGTTCATCCTTCTCCTTCAGATTTAACAGAATTCGGTAGACAATTATTGGCCAAAGACTCCAATCATCCTGGATCTTTAGGCATCGCAATAAGTGATGCAGTAGAATATGCTCATAAAAACGGTGGAAAATACGTTGTAGGTAGTGTGGTAAATTCAGATATAATGTTTAAAACGATTGCCGGAATGGAGGCTAAGAAGCAAATGGAACTGATTGGTGAAGATCCAGATTACATTATAGGAGTAGTAGGAGGGGGATCAAATTACGCAGCATTAGCTTATCCATTCTTAGGAGATGAGCTGAGGAGTGGAAAGGTTAGGAGGAAGTATATTGCCTCTGGATCCTCAGAAGTTCCAAAAATGACTAAGGGTGTTTATAAATACGATTATCCAGACACTGCGAAATTGTTGCCAATGCTAAAAATGTACACAATAGGGTCGGACTTCGTACCACCTCCAGTTTATGCAGGTGGGCTAAGATATCATGGAGTAGCCCCAACTCTCAGTCTATTAATGAGCAAGGGAATTGTACAAGCAAGAGATTACTCTCAAGAGGAGTCGTTCAAATGGGCTAAATTATTCTCAGAACTGGAGGGATATATACCAGCTCCAGAGACTTCTCACGCATTGCCAATATTGGCTGAAATAGCTGAAGAGGCTAAGAAGAGCGGAGAAAGGAAGACAGTACTGGTTAGCTTCTCTGGGCATGGACTACTAGATTTGGGCAACTACGCCTCAGTGTTATTTAAGGAGTAGAAAATGAGGACTTTAGTAGGAAGTATACTCTTAACAATTTCCCAATGGTACGCCTTCTTTTTATTTTCCCAGCTCTCTTTCATAGAATTTAACGTTATAATTGGCTCAATAATTTTCGTTCTGGGTTTTATAGCAAGAATGTTAGGAAGCATAATATTTGGTTATATAGGGGATTAGGGTAAATAGGAGAGTTGCCTTAATCTTAGCTGACATTACGTTAGCAGTTTCATCCCTAATAGTGTTGATACCTAATGTCTATCCTTTAATTATTTCAAGACTTTTGCAAGGTCTTAGTTTAGGCGGGGAATGGGGTGGAGCTAGTACTATCGTCATAGAAGCGTATTCTGAACATAAATTTAGAGGGTTTATTACAAGTTTATTGCAATTATCAGTCCCAATTGGCATTATATTATCTTCACTCACTATCCTAGTAATCTATAATTACTCTGTTTACTGGCCTTACTCATTTCTCTCAATAACCTTCCTATCGCTTCTCTCATTATTGTTAGTCAAGGATATAACTACGCAAAAGGTGACTAGGAGTGAAACACAACCACTATTAGAAGCAAAGAGACATGATTGGAAGAATATTTTAAAATCAATAGGGATTAAAGTGAGTGAAAGTGCAAACTTCTATATTTTTACCTCATATATTTTCACAAACTCATCCTCAATTTCCTTCCTCTCGTTAATAGTACTAATCTCTATTTCCTTTCAGCTCTTCCTAAATCCCATTCTTTGGCTACCTAAGTGACCTATTTGGAAGGAGGAAGGTCGTAATTATTGGGTTAATACTAATGATCCTAGCCGGTATTGTGCTATCAAGAAGAAATTTCCTTCCAGGGGAAATACTGATGTCAATTTCGGATTCAGCTTTATATGCCCCACAATCCTCAATATTTACTGAAATATTTGATAAAAAATACAGATTCACGGCCTCAAATTTTTCCTATCAAGCAGCAAGTATACTAGGTGGTTCACTAGCACCAGTAATACTAAGAGCTAATCAATCTTCACTAGTGCTAGTCACATTATCATACGTTCTGGTGACGTTTATAAGTGTATTGCTGATTGCAGAAACTAAGGGGAAGAAAATCTAATCAATCCCTCCTTATCACAGCTGTCATACAATGAATCCCACCGGCACCACCAGTCAAATTTGAAACTTCAACCTCTATTACATCATACTCTTTTTCAAGCTTCCTATTTGCGGAAATTTTAGGAGAGACAATCTTACCGTCGTCTATGGTCAAAAAATTAGTTACATACTTTTTTGCCTCATCCACACTCACTTCAATTAAATTAAATCCCTTTTCTTTAACCACGTAATCGTATAACGTAGTCTCCCTTATGATCTTCCTATCGTAATAGACAGCAACCCTACTCTCTTCCATGAAACTCCTAACACTAACTACTGAACTAGAAGATCCAACATTGAAGAAAGTATCCAAATGAATGAACTCTTCCCTATTCCAATGAATTATACCTATCTCTCCTCCATTCAAAATATTAAATAACTCACTTACACCCTCTAAATCAGTTCTAACTCCAACACCTACCAGATTGAAATCACCCATTGGAAAGAAATCTCCACCTTCAAATTTACCTCTACCTATTTCCTTATATTTTATATTTAACGCTTCCCAAAACAACTTCATAACTTCAACTTCTTTTTCTCTCTGATGTGTAGCCATCCTTCCCATTATTATTCCTTTTTCCGTAGTAATCTGTTGATCCCTCATGAAATAGAGATTGGAAAGAGGGTCAGTCAGTTTAACCTCTAAGTGTGTACCTTTATCCCTCTTCTCGTAACCAAGAATAGGTCTTAAGATCAACAACTCGACAAGGAATTCGGGATCATCATTATTAACTCCAACTTTTTCTATCACCTTCTCCCTAAATCTATCGTCTCTTCTAATCTTGTTCACAATTGTTTGTCTTAGCCTATATATTTTAACTCCTTCCTCTTTTAACACTCTTCTAAGATTATCATGTTCTCTCCTAGCTTTACTCCAATTGAATTGCCTTTCATAAAGGAAAGATGAGGGATCTAAAAGACCCAGCATTACCTCTAAGCCAGGCTTATGCATTCCTACAGCTCTAAGCTTTCCCCACTCAGCAATCATTAGAATAAAATCGGCGTGAATCTAAATAAAATTAAGGAGATAAACTAAGGGCAGCATTTAATATCCTTTCCAGTGCGTGCTCAGTACCTTCCATGAAGTGATCTCTATTCCAACCCTCTGTTAGTTTTAAAAGACCAGTCATAGTAACCTTCCATTCAGAAGAGATTTTCCCTTTAGAGATTTTCACCTTATTATATCCCCTTATTGGTCCGTCTAGATATTCAAAGGTTAAGGTTCTCTCATCGTCATTTATGATTATCCTAACTTTACCCGAAGAGGGAAACGCAAACCTGATTCTTCCCTCGTAAACATTCTTATCCACTTCCTTAACGTTTAATTCCCTAACACCCTTCCAGTAGTTTGGAATTGAATTTACATCTCTGGCTATCCGCCATACTATATCCTCTGGCATATTGAAACTCTTCTCAATTACGAACTCTATCATAATGATAATAATCTCGCTCAAGGATAAAAACATTTAATAAAGTGATAGGTGGTTACGCTCACGGATTGGAAGATCTAGGAAGAATAGTTGTAGCCCATATAATGAGTCAAGAGCCCTTAATAATTTCTAGAGATAATGGGATTAGTTGGGATAAGGTAAGTGTAAAGTTGCCAAGACCCACATTTGGTGTAACAGCAATAGCTAAAAAGGATGAGAGAAAGGTAATTTACTCCACTACTGCAGTGTACGAGGTCGATATAATAGAACAAAAGCCTATAGAGTTAGTTAAAGAGATACCAATGACGAGAAGAGTAATAAAGGTTTAATCATAAGACGATGAAGCTTATGTATAAAAGGAAAAATTTAAATTCCAAAAAGCGAAATTAATAATTTAAGATAGAGATTTTACAACAAAAATTATTTTTTAAAATTTTTCTGTGAGCCATTCTTGTTTTCCATAATACCGGCTTCATAGTTCAGTTTCTCGTTAACTATTTGCTTATATGTGAGATCTTAAAGCTATAAACTTTTTATTATATTGATTTTAGTGTAAACTCTCAATTTCCAAGAAATCTATTTCATTCAAATACTCATATTTATTGGAGTCCTCACGTTTGTGACTATTGACCAAAAAATGAGAGTAAACATGTACACGTTAGCCTCAAGTCAAGTAGTAAGGTATGCAATAATAATAGCAGCAGCTTCCCTACCATTAATCCTTGCAGCACTACATGTAACACACGCTGAAGAATCAATAGCACCAGGTACTGTTTAGATACGTTAAATTCTTTTTAGAATTTTGAAGATACTATTTTTATATGTTCTCACCACTTATTATATTGAGTATGATCGATTCTACTGTTATACAAAAACTTACGAAATTATTGCATTACGTTCAGAGGTTTGGTGATCATAATTACGAGTTACTGGGTGAGTTAACTGGGATAGAAAACGTTGGGAATGTCTTATCTAATCTTAAAGTATTGGTTATTCCGTCTCCCAAACTTGATTCTCTAGGATTATCGCTCTTTCATACTACTATTAAGTTGACAAGGAATTCTAAGGTCCAACCTTTAGATTTCTATTACCTACTTGACGGCATGGTGGTTGCGTCATTGAGGGATGTTTTGACTAGTGATACTATAGTTTTGGATGTTGTGTTTCCTAGGGGTAGGTGGGATTTTGTTCAAATTTTAGAAATGATGAGTAGGGGGGGATTAATTGATAATTATAAGACTTACTTGGAGTATAGGAGGGAGGTTTATCCAGTTGATTATTCAACTTTTAATTTCGATACTTTGACTTTTGAAAGGGTTATACTGGATAAGCCTAGAGAACCTTTCCAATTGCCGGATCTTACTGACGATTTTAAGCCGGACTGGATTGACGTTTATACACTTGGAAAAAAGCAAGCGAATCCTTTGAGGTCGTGGGATGAGATAGCAGAATCTATAGGTGTAACAGCAGATGAAGTGGTAGATCATTATTTTAATCACGTTGTTGGTAAGGGTTTGGTGGATGCGTTTTACACTTATTTAGGTAAGACGGACTTTAGAATGACGTTGATCGTAAACGATACTAGTGAGGAGATTGCTAGGGAGTTGAGTAGGATTGTTACACTTCTAAGAATATCTTATTTACATAACGATAAAATATACGCATTTATTGTTGGGCAAAGACATACATTGATAGATATCATGGAGTTCATTAATAAACTATCCTCAGCATACCATTTTTCATATGAAATTTACGTCCATCCAATTACGCCTTTAAGGGATTTCGTTAGAACGTATTCAATACCTTACGAACACTTCACAAAGGACAATAAGTGGTCAATTACGCTTAAAGAGTTAAAGGAGAACTTTGAGAAGGAATTGAGTAGAGTATTAGAAGAAAGGAAAAACACCTAAAAAATGCTATGGTAGTATATATTTACCACCGAAAACTTCGCGCATCAAAGGCTGGGAAAAGTCAAAATAGAAGAAAGTATTAATATAAAGAAGAAGTTGGAGTTAGCAATCTTTTTATTTGACTAAAATTATATCATAATATGACTGATCTGCAATCTCTTTACGATAAGTTCAGATACCCTTACGTGGAGGTTAGGAGACATATCGTATCGACGTTTGGGATGTCTTTTCTTAATGGCAGATTAATGGGATCTTTTAGGTTTACAGATGATGGCTATTCAGTTAGGTATTACAAGGATGGCGTGTTATATTTTGCTTCATCAAATAATCCCAATGATCTACTGAGCAGCAACAAGGAGTATAAGATAGAGGGGTGGGAGAGCGGTTTAGATAATACTGAACCTAAGGAGGGTAGTTATGAGGTTAAAGAGGGTAAACCTTTTGATCTCATGTCAGTTGACGAGAAGATAAGCTTCTTCAAGAACCTATACGAGGCTGTAAAGGACTTCCGTTCAGTCAAAAGCGTTTCATTTTTCTATGACGAAAGTATTGAGGAGAAGGAGATTATTGTCAATGGTTCACGTATAGTTGGAAGGGTTCCTAGGCTTTACGTAGGAATGAACTTAGTCCTTAACGAGAACAATAGGACGGCTACTGCGTTTTACGAACTTGGAGGAAGTGGTGGGCTGGAAGTATTAGAGAGGATGAATTTGAATGAGGTCGTAGTGGACAAGGTTAGATCTGTTACTGAGGTCTTGGCTAAGGGTAAGAGCTTTGGTGAGCGGACTACTGATGTAGTTTTGAGTAATATGTTAACAAGTATAATGGCTCATGAATCTGTTGGGCATCCATTTGAGGCCGATAGAGTTTTGGGTAGGGAATTCGCCCAGGCTGGTTTGAGTTATCTAGCCGAATTGAAGGATAATAGGATAGGTAGCGATGTCGTTACTGTTATAGATGATCCTACAATACCGAACAGTGGCGGTTATTACACAACAGACGATGAGGGTGTTGAAGCTAGACCTAAATACTTAATTAAGGATGGTAAGGTTAACGAATATTTACAAAATAGGTTTAGTAGTAGTAAATTTAACGTTAAGAGTAATGGCTCGGCCAGGGCTGCGAATTTCGATAGGGAACCTTTAATTAGGATGTCTAATACTTTCTTTAAACCTGGTAACATGACCTTTGATGAGCTTTTGGAAGACGTCAAGGAAGGCGTTTATATAAAGAGTTACATGGAGTGGAATATTGATGATATGAGACTAGGTCAACGATATGTTGGGTTGGAAGCTTATGAGATTAAGAAAGGAAAGATTGGTGATCCAGTGCTATTCCCGGTTTTTCAAGGGAAGACTACTGAATTGTTAAAGGCAGTTGATGCAGTTGACAATACTTTAGTATTTTATCCGGGTACTTGTGGCAAGGGTGATCCGGATCAAGGTATACCCGTTTGGCTAGGTGGGCCTAATATGAGATTGAGAAATGTTAGGATTAAGGTGATGGGAAATGAATGAGGATATGGTAAAATACGTGCAAGAAGTAAAGGGAGAAGAAGTAGGACTATTGAGAGTGAAGACAAGGAGGATAATCACTAAGCTAGTTGAGAGTAAGGTAGCTACAATACAGAGAATGACTAACAGCTACTATTTCCTAGCGTTAAAGAAGGATAGCCAGGGGTTCTTGGGTAGGATAAGTAATTTAAATGACAAACCTAAACTAACCCCAGTAGACTTCTTTCCTATTATGAGTAAAAATGAGCGAGAATACAAAATGGTTAGGAATAACACTAACATTATGTCATTATTTGACGATTTATCACCTCTTCTATCTCTCATAGAGTCGGAATATCCCCTTTACGGTATAATATCAATAGATGATACGGAAAGATCCTTGGTTACATCTAAGGGATTTAACGGAACGGAAAACAATCAGAGCTTAAGCGGTTACTTTAGGGTAAAGAATAAGGAACATAGTGGACAATGGGCTTTCTCGTCAACTAATTTCTCCCCATCTCAAGTTAAGGATAGTATAAAGAAGGCTAATGAGTTGGCATCAATTACTGGTAAATACGAGATTTCTGAAGGTAAATATGACGTGATTCTCTCTCCTTTAGTAATGGGTAATTTAATGGAGAGCGTTGCGAGGATGGCTTCCGGCTACGCTATAATGTCTGGGATGTCGATGTTGAAGCCTGGAGAAAAAGCGGGATCAGACAAGTTTACCTTATTAGATACTCCTAAGGAGGATAGACCTAACTCGTGGGGATTTGATGATGAAGGTACGTTTACCTATAACAAGGCTATAATAGAGAATGGTGTATTTACAACTCCTTTACTAAATAACGAACTATCCACTGTCTTAAAATTACCTAGTACCGGGAATGCGGGATGGATATATCCAACAGCGTGGAATTTAGAGGTTAAGGAGGGTGATACTAGTTTTGAATCACTGCTTTCCGGTAATGTAGTTTTCATAAACAATGTATGGTATACCAGATTCCAAAACTATGCTGAGGGCGATTTCTCAACAGTTGCTAGAGATGCCACTGTAGTTTATAGGAACGGTAATCCTGTTGGAGTAGTGGGCAGAGTAAGGATCGCTGATAATTTGAAGAAGATTTTAAAGAATATAGTACAGTTATCTAGAGAAAGGTACTCTGTGAGATGGTGGGACGCCCCAATGCAAGGGATTTACCCATACGCTTTGGTCAAGGATGTTAGACTAAGTGTAGCGTGATGAGCCGTGTTTCAGCCGATCTGTGACGATAGCCCTTCGGCTGAGCAATTTTTTATTTTATAATTACTAATTTTTTATCTGTGAATGAAGAGGAGTATAGGTTAAAGTTAAGGGAATGGATAAAAAATAACGCTCCAGAGTCGTTAAAGGGAAGAAAAATTCTATTTGAGACAGTAGAGTTTGATGATTATAATGAGTTAAGGTCTTGGCAAAGGAAATTGGCTGATGCCGGATATTTAGGAATAACTTGGCCTAAGAAATATGGTGGACAAGGTTTAGATCCAATTTACGAAGTGATTGCCTATGAGGAATTCATAAGGGCAGGATTACCATATGGCAGAAGCTTAGGTTCAATTGGCTTGATGGTAGTAGCTCCTGCAATTTTAAAGCATGGAAATGAAGAGCAGAAAAGAAAGTATCTACCTAGAATATTAAGAGCTGAGGATATATGGTGCCAAGGTTTTTCTGAACCTCAAGCCGGTTCAGATTTGGCTTCAGCGAATACTAGGGCTGAGGATAAGGGTGATTACTTTTTAGTGAATGGGCAGAAGATTTGGAGTAGTTATGCTCACATTGCCGATTATATGATATTATTAGCGAGAACTGGTGAGGATAAGTATAAGGGCTTAACAATGTTCATACTTAACATGAAGCAAGAGGGAATCAGAGTATCCCCCATAAGTCAACTAACGGGAAAGAGTGACTTTAACACGGTGTATTTCAACAATGTAAAGGTTCCTAAGGAGAACATTATAGGTAACGTGGGTGATGGTTGGAAGGTTGCAATGACAGTTTTAAATCATGAGAGGTTCATGTTGGGAGTTACAATGTTATTTACGTCGAAGATAGCTCTAGAGAGTTTGAAAGGCATAAGGGAGAGAGAGGAGTTGGAGGATGAGGTTGAAGGTCTAGAGGCATTTTATAGGAGAATTTTAGTAAAGCTAAGGAGAGGAGAGGATATAGACGTAGAGAGTTCTATGTTGAAGCTCTTGGCATCAGAATTATTGCAGAGGATATATGAGATTGCAGAGGCAAATTATGATTTGGAGACGGTAATGAAAGAGAAGTGGTATTTAGGTATGCTAGCTTCTAGGGGTAGAACAATAGCTGGTGGTACTTCAGAGATTCTTAGAAATGTCATAGGTGAGAGAGCTCTTAAACTTCCGAAATAATTATATTGCGTTTCTCTTTTCTTATAATATGTTCTTCGAAGATTTTCAAGTCGGCCAAAAGTGGGAGAGTAAGGGAAGGACTATAACTGATGCAGATGTTGTAATTTTTACTGGAATAACTGGTGCACTCAATCCACTTTTTTTAGATGAGGAGTACGGTAAAAAGACCAGATTTAAGGGTAGAATAATACCAGGTTTGTTGTCGGCTTCAATTGCAGTCGGCTTAACTTATCAATTACCTTCAGATCCTTTTGGTGAGGGTTTTGTAGCTCTAACTAAATTAGAGATGGATGCTAAGAAACCGGTAAAAATAGGAGATACATTAAGGACAGTGGTTGAGGTTACTGACAAAAAGGAGAGAGAGAAGGATGGTAGGGTGTATTTGACAATAAGGACGCTAAATCAATTAGGAGAGGAAGTAATGACGTTAAAAATGGAAATATTGTGCAGTAAGAGAAGTTAAAGAATGAATGAAAAGATAAAAGAACAAGTTAAGCTTTTGTTATAACTCGTCACATTCAAATCATTTATGATTAATAAGATTTGCATATAGAGAAAATTATCCTTAAACGTACTATGTTATAACTGGCTTATTCTCGTTTGTTTTGATCCACATGAAGGATCAAAATTACATAAAATTGATTCGTAGTATGGATCAAACTTATTAACATTTAACCATAAATTTTCTTAGTGCATAGGGAATTAGTGTTAAAGGCCTTAATAGACTGGAATTTCTGGTATAAGAACCAATTTATTGGTGTTGAAAGAGATTATTCTAATCAATTGTTAAGTTTATTAGGTAAGGGGTTTGCGATATCAGTTATTGGTGTAAAAAGATCTGGGAAGTCAACAATTATTAATCAGATTGTTAAGAAATTGATTGACAAGGGAGAAGATCCATTCAATACTTTAATAGTCAACTTTGAGGACTCCCGCTTTGGCGACATAAGGACTGCTAACGATCTGTTTTCATTATATGAATTGTACAAGGAGATAAGAAAGAAAAAAGATAGCAGACCTTACATCTTTCTAGATGAAATTCAGAAGGTCAAGGGATGGGAGGGATTTGTTAGATCATTAGTAGATAGAAAAGAAGCTAATGTAGTTATTTCTGGTTCAACGGCATCGGTAAATAACAAGAATGTTAGAGAAGTATTAGCTGGTAGGGGTTTGGGCTTCATTGAATTTTCATGAATTTGTATCCAATTCTCAGCCCTTGGGCTTCACCAGAGTCACGGGGAAACCCGTTACCCCTCCGCCCCTTTAGCGGGATAACCCCAACCCACATCCGCGGAATATCACGGATGTGGGGAAACCCGCACATCTTGAGGTAAATATTCAATGATGCATTCAATTGCCTATCCAGAGTGAACCCGCACCTCTCGCAATGAAAAGTCCTGCCGACCTTTCGGGAAACCCATCCACATCTGGGGCAGGACTTGGAAGTGAGGTGTGGGTTAACCTCCTTAACGAAAGAACCGTAAAGGAGAGCCTTGTACTTTAAGACGCGGTGTATAGTCCTCCATACAGTCCTCGAAACCTTCTTAGATAGCTTATCATCAGCGTCTTGGAACATTGACTGCTTATTCAATTTTTCAACAGCAAACATAGTGAGAGGATACATTCCCAACAGTTTGTTCACAAACTTGTGAACATAATCAAGCACGCGGTTCCTTTCACGGTGGGAGTACTTCCTCAACAATACCTTCCCCTTCCTACCGTGTTTAGAAGCGAAGGACTGTATTTTACTCCTCTTCAACTCCATACCGAACTTCAAACTATACAACTCCTTGATTGAGAAAGTGATGAATTTCTCCCCATCGTAAGCGTCTAATGTGTAAAGGTTACTATCAATAGATAGAAAGTCAAGGGGAGTAAACCAAGGTAACTTATAACGAAATGGTAGGTGAACTCTATCCTCCTTAATTATTGGCTCACCCAACTCAAGTCCTTTAACCTTTCGTGAAAACCATTTGTGAGACCAAGAGAAGGTGACGTATTCGTAAGGTCTTACAGTAATCCTAACGCTCTCACCCTCAACTTTCCTAAGAGTAGACTTAACCCTAACGTAAACCTTCTTCAATCTAGGTTTCCTTAATGACGCTTGTCCTTTTTCAGCCCTCCTCCTCCAACTCCCCAAGATTGAGTAAGCGTCATTTATTGCTTTGTCCACGTAGTGGGAAGCTAACTTGTTAATCTTTTCAAGCTCGTTTCTCAACGCCTTGTACACTTCCTTTTTCTTAGGCAGGGTTATTTTGATCTTAGTGGCTTTCTTACCTTTCACTTCTTTTCTCTCAACTTTTACCCTCTCCCATAACCAGTCTAAAGCTTTCTGTAATAGGACTCTGTAGTTTTCTAATAATACTCTGCTCTCCTCCTTCTTATCGTTCTTCAGAGAGTACGTTAGGTAAACGTATTCCTCCTCCGGTTGGAATGATTTAAGCCTTAAGCTCTTCGACACATTTCTTCACCTTCTCATATTTATGGCTCCTCATACCATACAACTTTCCGCTAAATGATACCAGTATAGAGATCAAATCTTCGATTAGTTCCTGCTCTGGTGTTTTGTCCTCCTTATTTAATACCACGAGCTCGCAGTTGTGTGCTTTGCATGCCTCCTCTATTATTTCAAAGCCGAACCTAACTAGTCTGTCTGGGTAGGCTATGACAACTTTCGATACTTCGTTGTTTAGTATCATTCTCAATAGCTTGAGGAATCCTTTTCTCTTCATGTTCAACCCAGAACCAATGTCTGTTATTACTTGGTCGTAGTCCTTAACGTTCTCCTCCAGGTATTTTACTTGGTTTATTAAGTCGTCTTTCTGTGTGTTTGATGATACCCTAGCGTATAATACTACTTTCCTCTTCCTAACAATCCCCATGAGTCTTTCGACATCCTCTTCTTTAAACCTCCATTTTCCACTCTGTAGTATCACGGGTTTTATGTAACCCTTCTTAACATAGCTCTGTAGTGTGCGGTATGATATTCCTAAGCGTTGGCACACTTCCTTAGGTTTAAGCATTATAGTTAAACTTACATACAAAGTATATAAACTTCACGGTTTATCGAAAACTGTTGGCGACGGCTAGTCTCAACTTTATAACAGTTTGGTACCAAACTAACTTATGAGGTTAAGCCTATTCTCAGTCCTAGCAACTTTCCTACTTTCAGCATACGCGATGTATTCAATTACCTTCGTGGTTGAAGGAATTTCAAAGGTGTTTCAAGTAAGTATTTCGACAGTAGTTTTCGCAATAACTTTATCCTGGATAGGTGGAGCAATAGGAGGTTTCATTTTCGGAATAATTGCCGACAAGGTAGGAAGAAAGAAGGCCTTGCTCTTGTCAATATTCCTCTACTCCTTTCCAACAATAGGAGTACTTTACAACTAATATTTACGAGCTTTACGTACTTTGGTTCCTCGTAGGCATGGGAGTTAACGGAGAGAACGGAATAAGTTACGCAATAGTAGCTGAATTGAGGTTCACAAACTTGAGAGGTTTTGCTGGAGGGTTAATGCAAGGCTTATATGCAATAGGCTCATTATTGGGAGCAGTTACTTCGGCTTTCATTATTTCCTGCTGGAGGGATATATTCCTATTTGCAGGAGGATTTTCATTACTTTCTTTCCTCTTTTGGATATGGATACCGGAAGAAAAGTTTACTAGGAAAATTAAGATGAGAGTTTCAGAAATATTCTCCTCATCAGTAATAAGAATAACTGTGCTGGGTTCAATAATTTCTCTTGCTTCGTTCCTTTATTTAATTCCGGCCTTCAGTTTAATGCCTACAGCGCTTCAGCAATTAAATATTTCGTCTTACGATCTAATCATAGCCTTTGCAGACCTAATTTCTACAATAGTTTACGGAATTTCCGGTTATTTATCTGACGTAAAAGGAAGAAGAATAACGGCGTTGTATTTCTCAATAGGTGCGATAATTTCTTCCGTCCTTTTCCTATTCTTCGTGAGAGAAATTTTTCCGGTGTTCTTAGTATATGCATTTTCAGCCTTCTTTGCATTCTTCGGAGTTTGGATTAGCGAACTTTATCCAATGCATGTTAGGGCAACTGGGGCAAATTTTACCTTATTGATAGGTAGGTTAATAGGAGGAGGTTTCGGAACTTTTATAGTTTCTTTAATTCCTCTGCAATTAAACGTCAGCTTAAGTCTAGATTTAATAATAACTGCAATAGTTGCAACTATTGGAATCTCATTAATGAGATGAAATCTATTACGCCCTATTTTTCAATAAATTTTAACATTAATTTTTAATTATCTGGTATAAGAAAAGCTCATGAGACTTTGGTCAATTCATCCAAAGTATCTTGACACTCAAGGACTTTTAGGCTTATGGAGAGAAGGATTACTTGCTCAAAAAGTTCTCCTAGGAGAAACAAGGGGATATAAAAACCATCCTCAGCTAATAAGGTTTAAGAGAACGAGCGATCCCGATCCTGTCCTTTATATTGGAACTTATCTTTATTACGTTTACCTAGAAGGAGTGAGGAGAGGGTACTCCTTTAATAAGGAGAAAATAGTTAAATACGACCTAACCTTGAGGATGCCTGTGACTGAAGGTCAAATCAATTACGAATTCCACCACTTGTTAGAAAAGTTGAAAATCAGAAACCCTAAAATGTACGCAGAGTTACTCCAAGTTAAAATAATAGAGGTAAACCCTATATTCTTCGTCATTAAAGGTGATGTAGAGGAATGGGAAAAAGTTAGCATTTTTAATACGGCGTAATGCAATATAATACCATGAAGAAGTTTAAGTACTTTACAATCTCTGATCTAGCCTTAGGAACTTGGAAAATGGGTGGAGGTTTCTGGACTCCAAGTTACGAAAACGACGAAAGAGATGTGAACGCAATAAAGAAGGCTATAGAGCTGGGAATTACGACTATTGACACTGCAGAAATGTACGGCGGAGGTCATGCAGAAGAATTAGTTGGCAAAGCGATAAAGGACTTCAAAAGGGACGACATTTTTATTATAACTAAAGTTTGGCCAAACCACGCAAAGTACGAGGACGTAATAAAGTCAGCAAAGGCAAGTAGTTCAAGGCTAGGAACTTTCATAGACCTTTACTTACTTCACTGGCCTTCTTCCTCGGTACCAATATGTGAAACGATGAGTGCATTTGAAAAACTTGTGGAAGACGGAATCGTAAAGTTCATTGGTTTAAGCAATTTTAAACCAGAAGGTATACAAAAGGCCAACGAATGCCTTAAGAAGTACGAGGTAACTGCAATTGAAAACCATTACAGCTTATTGGATAGGAGCGATGAAGATACTCTGGAGTATGCGAAAAAGAACGAGATTGCTTATTTTTCCTATACACCGTTGGAAAAAGGAAGAATATCAGAAATTAAGATACTAAACGAAATTGCTAGAAAATACAATAAAACACCAACTCAAATTGCTTTAAATTGGTATATATCCATTGACGTTATGATTCCCATAGTTAAGGCAAGTAATATAAAGCATTTAGAAGAGAACGCCGGAGCAATGGGGTGGAAATTAAGTAAGGAAGATTGGGAAGCAATAGCTAAAGCTTAAGTAGTTGCAAACGAAGTGACGTTATAACTTTAATACTTCTCGTGATAATATTTTATTGAAGATGTGGGGGGAGTTGTCTGGTGGATGCCAGGCGACAATGATCCCCAAGTTTTATTATTTTTATTATTATCAGTTATTTTATTCATGATAGTCATAGATGACGCTGGAGATCTAGGTAAGGGCATTTAGTATTAGAAGTTTTTCCTTTCTCCTTCAAGGAATTCCTGAGGTTCAAAAACATCAAGTTTTCAACGGAACTGGATATAATAGCCAAAGAAAATGAGATAAAAACACTATTTTCAGATTACTTAAAGTATGGAGGATTTCCGCTAGTAGTATCTAACGATAATGAGAGAGACAAGGAGAAAATACTGTTACAATTGTATGAAGACATAATGCTCAAAGACGTAATTAGTGAATGCAATATAAGGAATGAGGAAGAGGCTAAGTTTTTAGCCTTATTTTACATCTCAAATGCAGGAAATAAGGTACGTTATAGAAAAATCTCTTACTCTTTAAATATTCCCTTGACTAATGTTCTGAGATTCACTGAGTGTATGCAAAACGCTTATTTGATTTTCTTCATGAAAGCCTTAAGCCCAAAGCTGAGCGAAATGGTAAGATACGATAGAAAGGTGTATAGTATCGATAATGGTATTTCTAATGTTTTAGGATATAGGCTAAATCAGAACGTTGGTAGCTTGTTTGAAAATCTAATATTCCTAGAGCTCTTGAGGAGATATGGAATTAACAATATCTTTTATTATAAGGGGAGAAGAGGCGAAGTAGACTTCGTCGTGAAAGTAAAGGATGAAATAAGGGAAATATATCAGGTAACTTATGAGCTAAGTGATATAGAGAGGGAAATAAAAGGTATTGAGGAGTTTCTAAAGATTAGAAAGACAAAGGCTTACATTATAACTTTTGATAAAGAGGGAGAGATAGAACTTAACGATAACGTGGTGAAAGTAGTTAAAGCTTGGAAATGGCTATTGATGGAATAACTTCTCTAACAACACAACCCTCTTCAGATGAAGATGTAAGTCTAGGTCTGCAGTAAATCCTATTCCTCCGTGAGATTGAATTGAGTTAAGAATCGTTTTGAAAGCTTTCTTATACGCGTGTTTAAATATTCTTATCGGATCTGTTGGATTAGCCAAATACCTAGACCTAACCAATTCTATTCCTAAAGCATCGTCGACAATCCTATGTTTTATTGCTTGGTAAGATCCAATTGGCTTACCAAATGCAATCCTATTTTTAGAATACTCAACAGTCTCCTTAAGCACGGCTGTTGCATGACCTATAATTTGAGCCGAGGCAAGTAAAATCACTTTATTAAAATCAACATCTGATTGTCTCCACTTGCCTTCATTTATCTTATAAGCTCTCACTGAAGGATCTGGTGACTCTATTTCTTCAACACTTACATCATTTTTATTTGAAATCCCCTTTGGTGTAACAATGACTTCAGCCTTATCAACTTCAGCAACATAATTAACACCAACACTTACGGGATAATCAACCCCTAACATTGAGCTAAAAGCAATTATTCCCGGCAATAAGTTCTCACCTATAATCTCGTTTATCAACAAGGCATTTGTTAGGCTGGTTTCTTTAATAAATTGGAAGATACCTAAATCCTTAACCTTGCTGAACGTTTCCATAATTTTATCTCTACTAACCTCATGTTTCTTAGCTCCATACTTACTCCATTCTCTGATTAAGAACTCACCAAATGAGTTTTTAACCAGTTCTAAGTCCTCATTCGTCTCAACATCTAAAATCAATTAACCTTCACCACAATTTATGATTAAGAATAAAGGTTTAAATTACTATACTAAAAAGTTAGGAGAACTAACACCGTGTGAAACGTGAACCATTGATGGATTAAAAATACCTTAACGAAACTTAGAGGAATCTCAAAAACTTTCATAATAGATAATTAGTTAGTTAATAGCTAATATAAATAGCGTCAGATTTTTCAGCAAGGAAAGTATTTCGAACCCTACTAATTTAATTTTTCTCTTACGTCCATTTAAATGATGGCAAAGTGGTTTGAGAAGAGTGAGAGAGAAAGGGTGGTAGCACTTCTTCTTTTCAATAAAGGCTACTATCCTGAGGCATGTTTTCACAGTCATATGGCTGTTGAACTTAAATTTAAGGGACTTTTAGTTCAACAAACTGGTGCTGTACTTTATACTCACTCGTTGAAGCGCCTTTTACAAGAGCTTGAAAAAATTAAAGACATAAAAGTGAGCAATGAGATATTAGATTGTGCAAATTATCTTACGATGCTATATACAGGCTCTAGATATCCAGAGGAAAGCCTTATTGACTTGGGCAAAGAAGAGGGTGAGAAGTGTGTCAAATGCATGGAAAAATTACTCTCTCTATTCTGACCTAATGGAGATTTACAAGGAAGAGGAAACGGAGGCTAAGGAATACATATCGTCGATTTGTAGAAAAGAATACACTGTTATCCTCTTTGGCTCTAGGGCTAGGGGTGACAACAAGGTTTACAGTGATTGGGATATCTTAGTTATAGGGAAAGAGAAACCCCCATTACCACCTTCATCAGTGGATTTACATTATGTTAACGTTGATGAAATTGAGGAGAAGATTATGGAGTTCAATACGATTTTTATTGACGCCTTTTACGAGGGTAAGCTTCTGTGCGATAATCTTTCGACGTATCAAAAAATAAGAGGGAAAGTGTTAGAGAGAATCAAGGGATATAAAAAGACCAGAGAAGGATGGTTTAGAGAAAACGATTAGTGTTTTGTTAGGGGGATCTCGAAATATTTAAGAACTTCAGCTTTTATCTTTGTAACCATTCATATAACTCCTTAAAATCCCTTACCACAATATCCGGTTCATAACCTAATGGGTCAACTGGCATATTTCTCCTATTAACGTATATGCTCTTCATTCCACCATTCTTAGCACCAATAACATCAAATGGATTTGATGAGACCAGATAAGCCTCTCCATTAACTGCCTCAAGGAAGTATTTGTAGACCTTAGGTGAGGGTTTATATTCCTTTACCCTTTCTGCGCTAAATATTCCTTTAAAATAGCTAGACAAACCATTAAGTTTTAAAAGTTCCTCTATAGCCTTAGTCGTACCATTTGATAAAATGTAAATATCAGATATTGTGGAGATGTCCTTTAAATAGATTGCATCTTGATGTGCTCTTAGATTTCTCCACTTATTCAATTCTTCCTCTATTTTATCCTCTCCTAGGATGTAGCTTATTGCCATTTTGGTTATCTCATCGAAATCCACATATCTTCCCATTATGGTTAATAGCCAAGTATACTCTAGCTGTTTCCTTCTCATTTCTTGTGAAATTCCTGATAGATCCAAAATTGTACCGTACAAGTCAAATGCCAAAATTTTCTTTTCTTTTCCCATATATTTTTTAATGCTCTTATGTATATAAGCAATTGTAAAGATTCCGTACGTTATTACACCATTAAGTCGTACTAACTTTCGGGAATCTCGTTAGTGTTAGATTTAATAAAATGGGATTTACGTGCTCTGGAGGACTTCTTATAATTTGTTTTGAATGTTATGTATTCCATAGTCTATTCGAAGGATAAAATTTCTTTAAACGAGATCTATTTAAATAGAGAATATTAGAGATAATCTGAATATTATTTTATAACTAAATATCAAACAATATGATGACTCTTTGAAAGCAACTCCAAAATCGGCTAATTAGAAACTTATTTTACACTTTCTAATAGTTCTACCGACAATAAACTTTCCATAGGGTAGCTCAAGCACTGCACCGTATTTCCTTATCTCATTGCTCCACTTTTCTAATTCCTCGTAAACGTTAATTTCATCGTATGTAACACAAAATGCTATAGATACTCCCATTAAAACAGTTCCTAGAGTTAGATTATTTTTGAATTCCTTCTTTGTCATTATAACGGTATCCAGATAAATATTTGTATCTTTAACGAATCTCAATCTAGCATCACTAAAATTCAATTCCTTTGCTTCATCCTTTACAATAATTAATACATCCAAATCCGAGTCCTTCTTATATTTACCTATAACTCTACTTCCAAAGAATACTATCGCAAGTACTCCGTTTCTTCTTAACAAAAAGGTGGCTTTTCTAAATAACTCCATGTTTTCTAAGATAATTCTCTGCAATGCTGATCACCTCATCAGAATAGTTTATTCCTTGCCTACACATTTCCTCAGTCACAAATTCCTCTGGAGTAGTTATATTATTTCCGTTAAAAAATGGATATCTAGACATGTTCCATGCACCAGAAAGGTAATCTAATGCATTCAAAACTACATCTAATTCGTTTCCAAGATCTTGTAAATTATTCGAAGCATCCGCTATGATGTCGTGTTCTTTCTTATATATTAATTTTACTTCTAACATAGCTTTCACGCTTTTTTCGACAGATTGTTGAGAGTAAAAGAAACATTCAAGGTAGTCTTTAAGTTGTAAGGCCCTTTTAGCCCTAATATTATCTTTTTTTGCTATATTTAAGAAGGCTTTAGCATATTCTCTAAACTTAGGGGGAATCACAAGTAACTTCTAAAGTGATAGAATAAATCTTTTGAGAAATCCTTCGTATCGACAATATCAGATCTTAGGGCTAATCTCCTTTTTAATGATTTATAGAAATTTAGTAGAGATGATATTTTAAATTTTTCTGTTATATCCTTTTTTATCTCTAAAATGACTTTCTGAAAAGGAGCTATGTCTATCGTGTTTTCCTTACGTGTATTACGCAAGGAAGGTATTACTTTCAATTTATTGTATGATCGAAGGTGCCACTATTTCCACTGGAGTTTAGGTATTAGTATTAACTTGTTCGGTTAACTGGAGGTTAACTCGTCAAATTCACCTAATTCTTTTCCAGAAGTGTTTGAGTGCCTAAAATTAACGATATAACGTGAAACTACGCTCAATACCCCGTTCTGACTATTTCCTATGTATCTAGTAAAAATAGTAACATATGAGAGTAAAAACGTGAATTTCAAAAAATTATTTCTCTATATACTTAAAACGGAGTATTTGTCAAGAAATATTCTATTATACTCTCTATTTCCCAAATTTTACCCTAAAACTTAAGGGAGGTAGAGTCTAGACTCACGTTAAAGAATAAAATTATCTCATCATAATTTTTATTTGTTTTACGTAAATATGAAAAACATAAATAGTTAGAGTCTTAACTATTAATTATGAACTCAAGCAATCTAGCACTTCTAGTTCTCGTCTTCGGAACTTTGATGTCAGCAATTGATACCACGATAGTAGTTTTAGCGATCCCGTCGATAACTGAAGAACTTCACGCAGATCTATTCATTATGATCTGGGTAATAATTTTGTATTTACTAGTTATAGCAGTATTCACTACACAGTTGGGGAGGTTGGGCGACATATATGGAAGAGCGAAATTTTACAATTTGGGTTTCGCAATCTTCACGTTAGGTTCAGCGTTATGTGGAGCATCTCCCAATGCGATTTCATTGGTTGCATTTAGGGGAATTCAAGGTATTGGTGCGGCAATGATGCAAGCCAACGCTGGGGCAATAATAGCAGATATTTTCCCTCCAAATAGAAGAGGGAGGGCTTATGGATATACTGCAATTGGTTGGAATGCTGGGGCAACATTGGGTATAGTGCTAGGCGGATTTATTACTACCTTTATTGGATGGCGTTACATATTTTACATTAACGTACCGATAGGAATTATTGCACTTATCTTAGGTTTAAGGTACATTAAAACCTTAGAAACTAGGAAAGTTAAATTGGACATTGTTGGAATGATCACTCTACTAGTTGCATTGTCATCCATGGTTTATGGTGCAGTAGATATCGCTGGATATGGAATTAGAACTTTGAATATTGTCTTGATATCTCTAGGTCTAGTAATTTTGCTAACATTCTTCTGGTTAGAGAGAAAGCATGAGTTCCCAATAATTGACTTAAGGGCTTTTAAGGGAAATAGGGTCTTTACGTTTTCGTTGCTCGCGTCTTTCTTACAAAGTACTGGTTATTTAGCTACAGCGTTTATTATAATAATGTATTTACAAGGCATAAGGGGATTATCTCCTCTTAATGCATCCCTTCTTCTCGTTCCCGGTTATGTCTTAGCCAGTCTAGTAGCTCCATTTACTGGCAGAGTATCTGATAAGATTGGTGCTAGAATCCCTGCTACTATAGGAGTTGGTTTAATGCTAATTGCTGTCTTAATTTACCTCACTCTCTCCTTGAATACGCCTCTTTATATTGTGATATTGACTTCTACAATCGGAGGCTTAGGATCTTCGTTGTTTTTCCCGGCTAATAATAGTGCAATTATGGCTAATGCACCTAAGGGATTTTATGGTGGTGCCTCTGGACTAGCAAGAACATTAGCCAACTTAGGGAGTATAATCAGTTATACAATAGCTATTAGCATATCATCTATTGTTGTTCCTAGATATGTGGCCTTTGAGGTTTTCCTTGGGACTTCAAATTTAATAGGTGGTGTTGCTTCAGCATTTCTTACCGGGTTGAAGGCGGCATTTTACGTTTCCTTAGTGATATTAGCATTAGCGTTAGTGCTATCTGCAATTAGAGGAAAAGAGGTTAGGGCACAAGTTGCGAAAGGTAGTTAATTTATTAATTTCCAACGTCGATAATATATTATACTAAAAGAGATTCCTTATATAAGGTCTTCTACTAATGTGAGCAACATTATATTCATAGATTATCGAATATAATCAAGAAGAAATATTCTCCTTCATCTTCTTCTTAATATTGTAATTACAGATATTATGGCTACTGTTGCTATCATGATTCCTAACACATAATATCCAGTTAGTGTTGTACTCTGACTATTGTTCACGGGTTTATAGTTTAAGGCTACTATGTCGAACATTGCTGATGACCATGTTAACGGTGAAGTTGTAGGTAAGGGATATGCATATTTAGGATCTATAGCTTCTGGTAAAAGGCCATGTTGCGAGTGATCGTACGCCCAATTCATTAAATTAAGAGCTTCATTGTATTTACCTAACTCTTCTAAGTATAAAGCCTCAAATAGTGTGGTTATTATCCATGGAGGTCCTGGCGAAGTGGCATCGTAGAGCGATTGAGAGTAATGATACATATCATTAGGAAATCTAGCTAGTCCACCAGTCGTAAGAAGCGTTTTGTTTACAATCTCGAAGTTTGAAACGGAATAGTTGGATGTAGGCGGAAGATAGCCTAAATTAATAGGTAACAAAGTGGCGGAATCTACTGATGGAGGTTCCGGAGACAGTATTGTCTCGCTTTTCCCTCCTTCAAATACAACTGAAACTCCTAAAGCTGAGGCGAAATAGTTATCATTCCAGAAATTCCCTATGATGCTTTGATTTAATTCCTTCTCGTAATATAGAATTGTGGTATAATTACTAAAGTTCAATGCCCTATATATCTCGGCTACACTCTTTAATCCAAGATCATTAATAGCTTCAGTCCAAAAGTGATAGACCTCTCTGTCTTCCCACACGCTTAAGTCTTGGGGCAGTAAATGATATTTCGACTCGTTAATCATTTCAATTTGATATTTCACAGATTTATATATCGTAGTTAAGATTTGCTTGAGAAAAGTTACATTACCGGTAAGGTTATAATATTGATAGACGCCCATTTCATATAATCCTATTCCATCAAGTTCCGGTATTCCAAACGTGGTGTCAAGTTGACCATCATAGAAATTATATCTAGTATACCAGACCCCCGGCTTTAATTGACCAGCATTACTCAACCATAGCCAAAACTTCAAAGCGGAGTTATAGTGCCCAGCTAATTGTAATGCCATTGCACTAAAAGCAGAATCCCTTACCCAAGAATAAAGATAAATTGGAGAAGGCGAAGCAGCAAACGTCCCTAAATATGGGTTTTGGTCATCTTTAATTAGTAGTAGTGAGAGATAGTACTCTTTCAATAAATTGGTTGGTAACCCTGTTGGTAACTTAGATGAATTAAGCCACTTTCCTATCTTCATATCGTTTAATTTAGCCAACCCCGATATGTTAAAATTAGGCTGAGCACCAACACTTAGCTCCACAAACCACTTTCCCTTATAAACGATTATCTTTTCTGTATTGTTCTGAATAATGTAACTAGCGTTAGTTGAAATGTAAATTACTGGAATAGTGTATATTCTTACTAAAGAACTATTCACATGCAATATTGTAGTATTAGTTTTAACGTAAATTGAAGTTGATGAGTTAGTGTTGAACAAGATAAGGATATATGGTGTATTTGGGGGTGTAAGTATAGAAATATTTCCATTAGTGCTTATCAGATTAATAGTATTGTTAAGGTTTAAATAAGCGGAAGTCGTTAGGACATCAAAGTTCACAGTGAGGTTAACTATACCGTATTTTCCTACGTAAAGGTTTCTTATTGATGTATTATAAAGAGGGAATCCGTTAAGTTGAGGGTTTGGTATTGGTATACCAGTTACAACCCAAATTGACTGATTTACCCAATTGTTTAATAGCAAATACGATGGTGAGCTGTATTGAGATGAAGGCGTAGCAGAGATTGTTAAAAGTGGACTTGTAAGGAATAAAAACATAATAAAAATGGTAAAAAATTCCTTTCTCACTTCTTCTTCACTTTCTTGTATTGCTCAAGTAGGTTTCTTTCGCTTGAAGCATCAAAGAGTACTACCTTACTAGTATCAATGGATATTCTTACTTTTTCTCCCCTTTCTCGTCTAGATAGTGATTTCTCTATGACTCTAATGGTAGTTTCCTCATTAATCTTTAAGTGAATTATACTATATGGTCCTAGATCCTCTACCATTTCAACCATTCCCTCTATTTCTCCGTCATCACGTATCTCTATATCTTCTGGTCTTACTCCTACAAGAACTTTTTGACCACTTTTCACTAGATTTTTGTATTCTTCCGGTAATGCTACTCTATAGTTGTCTATTATTATCGAGTCACCCTCTATTTCACCCCTTATAATATTCATGGGGGGATTTCCTAGGAAGCTCCCTACCCAGGCACTATTTGGTCTCTTGTAAATTTCCATCGGATCACCATAAGCTTGTACTACACCATTGTGAAGTATTGCCACTTTTGTCGCCAGGCTTAAAGCCTCAACTTGATCGTGTGTAACGTAAATTATAGTAGGATTAAGATCACGTTGTAGTTGTTTGAGCTCTTCTCTAGCCACTACCCTAACTTGTGCATCTAAATTAGATAAAGGTTCATCCATTAGTATTATATCAGCTTCCTTTACTAATGCCCTTGCAATAGCAACCCTTTGCATTTGGCCTCCGCTTAATTGGCTAGGTTTTCTCTCTAGCAAATTGTCTATTCTTAACATTTTAGCTACTTCCAATACCCTTTTCCTTATCTCCTCTTTTGACGAGTGCATTACTCTTAACGGGAACGCGATATTATCGTAAACTGACATAAAGGGGTATATTGCGTAGTTTTGAGGCACCATCGCTACTCTTCTATCTTTAGGAGGTAAATCATCAACAAGTTCTCCTCTCAAATAGACGTGTCCCTTGTCTTGTCTTAATAATCCAGCTATAATCTTCAAAATTGTAGTTTTTCCTTCTCCAGTTGGCCCTAAGATTACTACAAATTCGCCCTTTTCTATCTCTAAATTCAGTCCCCTAAGAACTTGTACTTTCCTTTTCTTCTCCTCATACTCCTTCCAAATATCCTCCAATTTAACATAATCCATCATTGCTTCACCCCTGCTAGATTACTATATGCACGAGTCATCATTCTTTGCGAAACAATGAATAATGCCATTAACGGTATCCCCATTATAACTGCTCCAGCTGCAAATATATTATATGCTGGAGCGCTTGCTTGATTTAGCAAACCAGCCATATAATATAGCCCTATTGTTGCAGTCCACTCTTTTACATTGGGAAGGAGAAACGAATACGCTAATGCGAAATCCAAGTATGTTCCACTAAAGCCTAATAGTGCCGTTAAAGCCACTACTGGTAATGCTAATCTCATCACTATTCTTAAAAATGCCCCAAATCTAGATAGGCCATCAATCATCGCTATCTCTTCATAAGATGCTGGTATCGAATCGATGCTTAACTTTGCAATGAAAGCTGCAAAAATTGATGTTCCCGGAGTATAAGCTAGAATTAGACCTATGTAGTTAAGCAAATGGAACTTAGCAAATAATAGATATAAAGGTACTGCAGAAGCTGTATATGGGAAAAACGTAACAATATAGATAAACGTTGCCAAAATTTTCTTAGCGGGCACATTAAGCCTGGATAGAGCATATCCAGTTATTAAGGCTAATAGAACTGATATGATGGCTGTAGAACCGGCTAATATTAAACTATTTCTAATCCATAACGGGAAGGAACCTCCATATAAGTTTGTAGTAAATAAGTATTCGTAGGCTGTGAAGTAAATGTGTTTAGGTAATAAGTCTGATACAGCCAATGAAATCAAGTTTGGAGCATTACTAAATGAGGTAACGAAGACATAATATAGCGGGAATATGGAAAAAGCAGCCATTATTATTAATACTGCATACGAGATGACTAATCTTAGGATTTTAAATAACCTATATTTTTTTATCTGCATCATGTGGATCACCTCATGTAAACGAATCTAAAATTCTCGTGTATTTGATAACTATTATTCCTAAAACTATTACAAAAATAGTTGATATTATTGACCAAGCAGCTGCTAAAGCGAAATTATTGTAACTAAATGCCTCTTGATAGGCATAAACTATAAATGTCTCAGTCGAAATCCCTGGACCTCCACCAGTTAAGACGTAAATCGGATAGAAATTATTCCAAGTAAATACGAAGCTGGTTATGAATACGAAGGCAATAGTCCTCTTAAGAGAGGGTAACGTTATGGTAAAGAATTTAGTGAAGGCGTTAGCTCCATCCAAATCTGCTATATCGTATAATTCTCTAGGTATACTCTGTAAGGCTGAGTAGAATACTGTCATAAAATATGGGAAGGAAAGCCAGTCATTAGTCGCTATTAACTCTATCCAAGCATCAGTGGTTGAAGTCAAAGAGTTCACTCTAGGTAGATGGAGTAATGGCAAGACTAGTCTATTCATCATTCCGTAAGGGTCGACCCACAATCCTTGCCATATTAGAATTGATATGAAACCTGGAAAAGCCCAAGGTAATATTAATATAGCGTAAAAAATTGACCTTCCCTTAAGGTCTGTTTGATTTAGAATTAAGGCTAATACAAAACCTAACGTCATCATGGTTAATAAACTACCTATAGTCCAGATTAACGTATTTTTTAACAACTCTAAGAAATACCCATATTGAAATATTATGAGATAGTTCCTCAATCCCACATAGCTGTAGGTTAAGAAGTGTAACAAGCTTAGATTAGTAAATGAAATATAAACTGAATAGAGTAATGGAAACACGAAGAGGAAAAGTATCATAATAACTATGGGCAAAATATAAAAAAGAGAAAATAACTTCTCTTTTTTCATTTCTTAGTTCACCATCTTTTTTTAGGACTAATTACCACAACCATTGGTGTTAATATCACTGAGATTAACGCTAGCACATATTGGAATGGAGGAAGTATGGGTAAAGGTATTAGTGCAGACATTAGACCGTTTTGTACAAGAGCCTGGATAAAAGCTTGCTCCATTCCTTGTACTGCTTGAGTCGAATTTATCTTATTAGCGAAAAACTCACTAGCGTATTGATGGAACGAGTTCCAATAGTACGCCATTTGAGGTATGTTGGGGAATTGTTGACCATATTGGGCTTGTTCTAAAATGCCCTCCATTATTTGATTAAGGTATGTTGGTTTTAACATTCCTTCCTTTAATTGGGATAGAGCCTCATTATAGGCTTGTAAATTAGCTGGTATGTCATGTGCAACTTCCCATAATCTCAAATCAGCCTGATAGTTAGTGAAATAGAGAACGAATATTAGCGCTGCCTTTATTTGCAATTGTGTAGCGCCACTTGCTTGAGGTGAAGCTATTAGAAAGCCAGTAGAACCAATAAATGGTGCAGCTCTTAATCCAGTCTGACTAACTAATGGTAATGGTGCGGCTCCTAAATTAGGTCCTAATACTTGGAGATATGCATTTAGATCCCAAGGACCATCAAATATTATAGCAGTTTGATTAGCAACAAATAACTGACCTTCAGCACCTCCAGCACCAGTAGAAGGAGCTAAGTAATTGACCTTAAGATTATAGGTTAAATTATACCAGAAGTTCAATGCGTTAACCATAGCAGTACTGTTTAAACTGGGAACGACCTTACCATTATTAGTAGCAAATATTTGCCCTTCAAATCCAGCAAACCATGCCGCAAATCTATATCCGTATTCATCACCAGCCCCATATGCTATTCCCCAAACATGATAAGTTTTGTTAACGCTTTCGGCTATTTGTACTAGTTGTTCAGTAGTGTTTGGAGGATACGGGACGAACTTCTTGTTGTAGAACATAACAATATAATTCACATTATCTGGTAGTCCGTACAAGGAGCTGTTTAATTCCCAATCTTTTATTGCAGTAGGTACATATAATGACGTAACGCTCTGAGGCAAATACTGTGATAAGTTTAGCACTAGTCCAGCGGCGAATAATGCGCCTCCAGAATCACTAGTGTCTCTATATACTATTGGAGCTTGTCCAGCCTTCGCAGCAGTCTCAAATTGGGAAGTACCAACTCCAACTCCATACGTTACTTGGACGTGAATCCATGGAAATGCTTGCTCGAATTGTGCTAGCGTCTCATTAAACGCTTGATTTTCGGACGTACTATAACTGTTCCATACTGTTATTGTAACTGGTGTAGAAGGCGCAGTTGAGAGACCAACTAACTGCATTAAAGCTTGAGGATTACTAGTATTTAAAACACTTGAGGTTGTTGTGGTTGATGTCACTGACGTAGATGTAGAGGAGGTAGTCGGCATTGGGGTTGATGAATGTTGACTACTTAAATATGCATAAATACCCCCTATGGCTATCACAATTACTACAACTATTATTACTGCTACTAGTGTCTTTGAAATTGCCTTATAATCTATCTTTTTTACTTTGCTACCCAAGCCGATTCACCTTACTTATTCATTTATTTCTTAACAAGGTATAAAAGTTTAGCTTGGTGAATTTTGCCCTAAATAATTCATGATGATAATTAATCCCAATTATAGGATACAAGCTATTAATATGAGATTTTTTTAGTTATTGATATAGGAGAAATATCTATAATATTTTACGTAGTTGAGTAACTTTGGAATTAAACTAAATGTTCAATAGAAAAGTTTATAATGATAAAAGCCTCATGTTTATCAATGGTTAATCTCCCTAAAAAGTCAAGGACACTTTTACTTCTATTTTTTCTCACAAGTTTAGTCTCAGCGCCCCTCTTCATTTCAACGTCACAGTCGATAAGCGTAAACTTCACTGTTTCGAGCAATGGTATGGTGACTATTTACATTGGAGGCATACCACAAAATAATACTGTCATTTTACATTATGGAATCGAAAGCGGACCACAACAAGCATGGACTAGCATCTCTAACGTAGTAATGAAATGGGATGGGCAAAATTTCAGTGCGACTATAGGGCCATTCGCTAATGGAACTTGGATAGGTTGGGTGTTTTACGACAATACTACTGGACAATGGATAAATTACGATAATCACCCATTCTGGAATTGGAATTTAGAGGTTAATCCTCCAAATGTAGGGCAAACTTACGCTACAGTGCTTCAAAACGGTTCAATATTAATAACGGCTATAGGGAGAGCACCAGATGAGTTCGATATACATTATGGGCTAACTTCTGGACCTCAGACTGGATTACCATGGAGCAATATAACTGATGAATTAATGACTTACAATCCATTATGGGGTAATTACACGATAATCATAGGTCCGTTTAAGCCAGGCCAATGGGTACAATGGGTCTATCACGATCTGACTCTAAATCAATGGTATCACAACGTATCTGGTCAAAACTTCGCAATACAAGACGTTTATTCATTCATTCAATACATCAATGCTTCATATAATAGATATGTTTACATTGAGGGTCAGCCAGCAAATGTTTCAATATACCTACAGAACACTATCTCACAAGCGATTAATTCCTTAATTTCGATTCAGGTAGCGGGAAAAGCATATAATATCTCTTCAACATTAAAACCTGGATATAATCTATTATCCCTTACATTAGATACCTCCCAAATACCACAAGGGATATATTATCCACAATTAAACATTTACGTGAATAATAGTCTTCAGAGGCAGGCAACTCTACCACCATTATATATCCTAAACATTACTGGGAAGAAGCCCTTAAGTTTGGTAATAGTCTGGAATATGCATCAGCCCCTTTATGTAGCTCCAAATGGTAGTTGGGAACAACCTTGGGTATGGCTACACACTGGACAAGACTTTTATTGGGATGGAAGTTTAGTTGGAGCTTACGAATTGCAAGCGTTATTGATAAAACAGTTTAACGTTAGTGTAACGATAGACTTCACGCCTGTTCTATTATATCAATGGGAGACAATATTGCACGAGAAGAATTATAGCTTTACGTCTAATTTTGGAATTAATCCAAATCACGATATAGTTGCCGTAAATTATACCATTAATATCTATAGGCAACTAATTAATGACGGTAAGGTAGATGTCCTCACAGTGCCATTTTATCACCCTTTACAGCCATTGTTACTTCAAGATGGTTATTGGAGTGACGTCTTAACGCAAATCAGAATGGGTGAGAATTTCACTCATGAAGTATTTGGAGTATGGGCTAATGGTACGTGGACTCCAGAAATGGCATTTGATATGGATTTAGTAGGAATTTATAATGAGAGTAACATATCCTATACGATACTAGACCAACAAGGTTTCTTACCTTATACCACATTGGTTACTGGTTCATTAAACCCAGATCAACCCTTCATCGTGGAGAATAACCTAGGTCAAACTATTATTGTACTATTTAGAAACACCACTCTATCTAACGAATTTGGTTTTAAGTTCTTTAGCCAATCTCCTCAGCTTACTGCACAAGAACTCATACAGCAATTGGCTGAAATATATATGAACAATCCGGGTGGAGTTGTCACAGTTGCTTTAGATGGAGAGAATCCTCTCATCTTTAATCCAAACACTGGTCCAGCTGATCTATATGCAATCTATCAAGCTTTATCTGAATATCAAGGGCAATGGCTAATAACTCAAACTGCTAGTGAGGCAATAGCTACTCACAAGCCTTATAGTGTAATAACCAATCTACCTGTGAATTCGTGGGATCTTAATCTAAACTATTGGAATAATGGATATCTTGGTAAGACAGAAATATGGCAAAATGTTTCGCTAGCTAGGGAATATCTAGTAGCTTATACGGTAGCTGTTGGAGCCAACATTTCACCATTAGTCTATCTACCTTTGAACGAGACACCGAACTCAACTAATTTAGTATACACATTATGGAACTACCTATATGTTGCAGAAGGTAGTGATTGGACATGGCAGACGGGTCCTCCAGCATATGGTCCATTATGGTTTAAAGAACAAGCACTACTTTACACTTCTACGATAATTTCAGAGGTTAAACACCAATTTGATCTAATAAGACTGCAAAGTGTAAAGCTAGATGGAAGCAACTTAAAGCTCAGCATATATAATGGAATCAATACTACAGTGCATTTATTACTTGTAATTACTAACGGTAAACAACAAATACAATTACCTATAATATTAAGTCAAGGACAAAACAACTTTAAGATAAAAATATATAACATATCTAGTCAGCTTCAAATAGCGCTGTATTCTCCAATCACTCCCTCACAAGTTGGCTTAACATTGATACCCATTAATAGTTATGGATTTCTAGTAGCTCAATATCAAGTTAATCTAAACAAATCTACAAGCTCCATGGGAACTTACTTGTTGACGTTAATTGGTATACTAGTATTGTCAGCAATAATAGTTATAGTAATGAAGAGAGGTCACATTTAGTTTAAAGTTAATCCTCATCATTTTTTCCATTATTTCCGGCTATTTCAAGTACTTCTGCATAGATAAACCCAGCTATTATCCAAGCGAAGAATATGTAGTTAATTATGGGAGTGTTTTCTTGTATCGAATACACTAATATTATTAAGGATAATATCGTGGAGAAGATTGCAAGGGTTATTTCCATTTTCCTCTTCCTTAGTTTCTTTAACGCTATCCTAAACAGCGAAAGATTGGCTGAAAGTGATATTATTAAATAGCTTAATACCGTAAGTCCTCCTAGTACTAGAAAGGTTGTATATAACCCAGCGAAGTGAGTTAAGAGAAACAAAATAACAGTGTAGATAATGAGCGATACGACCTCAGCGTTATATGGTCTATTATACTTAAGCGATGAAATAATTGATGGCATAAAGTTCTTTAATGACATTGCATAAACGATCCTAGACATTGCTATAATATAAGCTATTCCACCTAAGATCCCACCATTTAAAGCTGAGAAGATCAAATAGGGAAATATAAATCCAGTCTTATCTAAAAGAATTTCTATCAAATCCGTCCCATATAGCGCACTAGCGTAAAAAAGTAAAGCTGATAGTAATCCACCTAAAAGTATCACGATAACAGTAATTATTCCCACAATTTTCTTCGCATTCTTTATATCTTCACTCATCGGATTCAAATTCCCATAACCTATGGGCATTCCTATGGCGTAAAGTATAACTAGAAAGGGATTAGCCGGAATTGTTAGGTTAAAACTTGGTTTTGTCTCTAACAAGAGCACAACTGAGCTGATAATTATTGCGACGATTTCAGCAATACTTATGAACTCGGCGTATTTAACGGAAACGTCTAAACCCCTTATAACTAGAAATGCTGAAAATAATAGGACTAAAAATGCGATTAAGTCAGCATTTATCTTTAAATAACTTGTTATAATGTAAATTGAACCAGCTAATAATGTACCACCGTAAGTAAACGCGTAAAGTAAAAATAACCATCCAGTTACTAATCCGAGCCTTTCGGTAAGCGAATAGAAGGCATAAGTAAAGTATCCTCCATGCTGGGAATACCTTAACGACAGTCTATATATTACTATACCATTTAATAACACTAGGATTGTCCCGATAATTGTGGCAATAGTTAAGAATGATCCACCAAGTTGTAAACCTATTGTGCCAAATGTAATCATGGACGTAAAGGGTGCTTGGCCTCCAAATGATAGTGAAAACGCTTCAAAAACTGAAAGTTTTTTCCTACTCACACACTGAGTTTAATGCTAAACCTTTAAAAATTCGCTCTACAGATAGAAGGATAATATTACCATTACTATATAAACTCCAATCAAAATTGTAGACTCAATCGTCCTAAGCCTCTTATCGAACAGTACGTATATTGCTATTATGTTCGCAACTAAAGCTGAAATATATTCTGGCAAGGCTACCTGTAATTTGTAATCCGTAAACAGACCTATAATTCCTAACAATACAGTAGCGTTCTCAATCTTACTTCCCACAAAACTTAGAATTGAAAGGGATCCTCCATCTTTGGACATTTGAATTAACCTAAATGCTGAAATCTTTTCTTCGAGCTCTCCCGCTATTGGCGCTATTAATAGCGAAAGCCATATTGCAGGAACGTTAAACATCGTTGCGATCTCATTTATGTAATCTACAAAGTAATGAGAGAAAACCACTAGTAGAATCCCTCCAGCGATTATAAATATAATGGGCTTTACCAAATTACCCTCTTTTCTACTCCCTCTCTCTCCCCTGAATTTAATTACTCTGTACACAACGTAAATTATGTAGATTAAGATAAGTAGAAGCCCAGAAATGATATCTAATTTACCGTAAATCAAAACCAGCAGCATTGCAACACTACTTATTATTAGAAATACATTTTCAACACTATATTCACTAGAAATTTGAAGAGTACTCCTCCATTTTAATGCATAAAGCAGTCCAACCAATCCAATACCTAGCGTAAATAACAATACATTACCCCCAATGGCCGAACCCAATGCCACATCAAAACTCCCTTCTAAAGACGCTACGATAACGAAAATGGTCTCTGGTAATGCTGTGAGGAATCCGAGTATTATACCACCAGTTATACCTTGACCTAAGAAATCCTCTAATTCATCAGCGCCCTTAGCTAAAAGCTCTGCAGATACGAAGATAGCTATAAAAATTACAAAGAATTCCAACCAAAATAATAACATTTTCATTAACTAATAGAGTAATTACCTTATAAGCTTAATTGAAAGTAACTTAAAATGCCCATTTTATGTTATCTGAAACACTTTAAGTTGATTAACGTAGATATTGCTAAAAGCTTTTTTAAGGACTCCTCTGTGGATAATACTAAGTGATATGGAAATGAAGGCAAAGCACATACTTTCCCTAATAGGATTAATCCCATTAGTTGCTTTAATAACAGGCGCAGTCTATTCCTCGGGTGGCATAACTTTTTACAGTCCAAGCTACAACGGTGAGACATATTATGTTGGGCAATCAATAACAATTGATGCCATAGTCCCTCAACAGTTCGCAACAGATGGCGCAACCATAAACTTCTTCTTCCCCAATTCCTCATTGGCAGTAACAATACCCGTTCAAATTAATGGAAGTGGCGGAATTTACGTGCGCAATGCCTATACTTTCCCTAATGTTCAAGGAACTTGGCAAATTGCAATAGAAGTAGCTGGAGGTGTAGCAGTAGGTTCAATTAACGTTAACGTTATTCAAAGAACTCCATTAGTTACAGTACACTTAGGTTACAGTGTTATTGGTCAACCAATACCACAAACACCAAATATAACCTTAACTTTCCCCAATGGCTCAACAACTACAGTTCCTCTCCAAGGTACAATTAATGTTCCTTCGGGTACATTATATCAAGTTGAGTCAGCAATTACTGAAGGCAATATTAGATGGGCAACTAATTACGTAAGCACTGGAACCATAACTCCCACGACAACATCCATAACGCCTACCTATTATCAACAGTACCTAGTTACCTTTAACTACACAGTCCAAGGCGGTAATGGCTACACTCCACCTACAGTTTACTATCACAGCCTTGGAACAAACGAGACCGCAGAAGCACCAGCAACAGTTTGGGTGGATGTCAATTCGGCCTATACTTATTCACCACAACTACAATCCAGTGTTCAAGGAGAAAGGTGGATAACAACGAACTACACTGGGATCGTTAAAGCTCCTGGCGAAATTAATGCATATTATATTAACCAATATTTAGTTACCCTACAGTCACAAGTCTCAGTTTATGCAATAGTAAATGGTGTAAACGAGACCTTAAATTCCACTAACTGGTTCACTCAAGGCACTACAATCAAATTAGAAAACATAACTCACTATGTAAGCAGTACAGAGAGATACATGATAGCTAATTTCTCGCCCTCAGCATTGATAACAGTAAATCAACCAACTACAATAACAGTAAATACCATTATCCAATACCTCATTAACGTCAACTCTCCAGTCCAACTAGGAGCGTTTATAAATGGTGAAAATGAAAGCCTCACATCTGGTTGGTACAATCAAGGCACTACAATCAAGATAGAGAACCTTACATACTATACGGGAAGTGGTGAAAGGCTAATCATAGGTAAAGTTCTTCCAGCTCCTCAACTAACTGTAAATGCCTCTTATACAATAACCGCAACAACAATAACCCAATACTTCGTTAACGTTTCCTCCCCAATACCAGTACAAGTGCTAATTAACGGTTCCAAGGCAACACTCAATTCCTCATGGATAAATTCTGGCACAACAATACAAGTGCTAAACTATACTTACAACGTTAGTCCACAAGAAAGGATTATAATAGTTGGTATATCACCCTCACAATCATTTACAGTGAAATCTCCCGTTAACCTAAAGCTCCTTACAACTACGCAATACCTAGTAACAATTAACGGTGTATCTAAATTCTACAATTCGGGATCAAAGATAATCCTCAATGCAAGTGTGCCATTCTATGAAACTGCATTGTTTAAAGGTACATATAACGTGTCTCCAAGTAGTGCAATTACAGTGAACCAACCAATAACTGAAACGTTAGTAGTATCACCAAACTACCTAATTCTAGGAGTAATAGCAGCTGTTATAATAATAGTAATAGCAGTAGTTGTAATCCTCTTAAGGCGTTAATATTTTTTCCTCAACACTCTTTTCCAATATTTTGAAAAGGTCTTCTATAGAAATCGTATTGTCAATAGTCACTACTATATCCTCAGCCTTTTTCGGAATAAGAACCCTCCACTCATGAATTTGTTTAAACTTCACAGCTATTATTGGTATACCACTCATGGTAAACATTGACAAGAACTCGAACAACTTCCTAACTTGATTTTCCTTAACCTTTACCTTATTTTCCCAAGTACTCTTACACTCAATTGATAACAAAGTATTCTCTTTAGTTGCGAAAATGTCCGGCAATGGATTTGGAGAAGAATTGGAAGTGGGAATCCTAACAGCGTTAAATCCCTCCCCTCTCAAAATTGACACCAATTCCCTCTCAGCGTTCTTACCAATATCCCTATTCATCAGATTTACATAAAGTTCATAGAGTTAAAAAGCATGGAACCTTTTAATACGCAAAACAACACAATATCACAATGTACCCCGAATTTTGCCTAGAGAGATGGCAATCCTTAAGGGATTGGAGAGCTAAATACGTCCTTTCAGAGAGCGGAGTAGAATCATTAGATCTAAGTGAGATTAAAATACCTAATGTTAAGCTAGAATATGGTCATACCAAGGGATTAATAAAACTAAGACAGCTAGTATCATCTCTCTATCCCGGGAAGAAAGAGGATGACGTTATAATAACAGCTGGAGGTGCGGAAGCCAACCACCTAACTATCCTTTCTACCATAAAATCTGGTGACGAAGTAATTGTGGAAATGCCAAACTACATGCAAATCCCCGGATTATTAAGGGGAATAAACGCAAAGGTAAAGTACATTTGGCTTAAGGATGATTTTAAGTTAGACCTAAACGAGCTCAACGAAATAGTCAGTAAAAACAGTAAGGCAATAGTCATAACAAACCCTAATAACCCTACTGGTATGGCACTTTCAGAAAGTGAAATTAAGGGAATAATTGAGATAGCTGAGGATAATCACGTTACCGTAATAGCTGATGAAGTTTATAGGGGTCTAGAGCATGACGGCAAAATGAGACCTAGCTTTGTCGACCTATACGATAATGCCATAAGTACTAACAGCATGTCGAAAGTTTACGGACTACCGGGAATAAGAATAGGATGGGTTGTGGCAAGTAAGGAATTAGTTGATAGGATGTGGAGCATCAGAGATTACACGTCAATTTCCCCTTCAGTTATAGGACAAGAGATTACCTATAACGTACTCTTAGAGAGGGAGAAATTCATGGATAGGGCAAGGAGAATTGCGTTAAATAATATGAGATTAATGGAAAGGTTAATTGGTGACCTTGACGTAAAGTGGGTTAAGCCTAATGCCACAGTACTAGCATATCTCAAATTGAACGTTAAGAACACTTACGATTTCAGTGAGAAGTTATTTGAGAAGTATAGCGTGTTGGTGAATCCTGGAGAGTGCTTCGAGATGCCCGGTTATGTCAGAATAGGTTTGGGAAGCACAAACACAGAGTTTTTAAGTGAAGCATTATCATTATTCATAAGCTATTTAAGGGAATATAAATAAAAAGGAGTGGTTTTTAATTATTGTTAAGTAATACGTCAATTGATAATACTCGAGAGACTCTCTTAATATGGTATAGCCCAAAGTCCCTAAGAAGCCCTAGTATTTTTATTTCTACAAACCTAGTATACTAGTAAGTGTACTAGTATATCAACTAGTCTTTCTCTTAAGTACTAATCCAAAGTGATAGGGTGTTGGTGTGAATCTCTTCTCCACTGTAAAATCGCTAAACCATTTCATGTAATCTTTCTCATCCATTCTAACACTTAATGGTGGACCGAAACCAGTGTTCTCTTTCCTCCAGTCTATAATGATAACCCTACCATCACTCTTTAGGATTCTCTTAACCTCACTTACAACGTATTGCTTATCGTCCATATCGTGGAATGAATTGGCGAAGAAAACGAAGTCAACTGTACTATCTGGAATCTCCTTAGGGCTCGTAAGGGTTATCGCACTATTGAACTTCTTTTTAACCTCCTCAAGCGCAATAACGTTTATGTCTATGCAGTATAGTTTTGTAGCGTATTCAAGTAAGTATCTAGCGTAGAACCCATTTCCACAGCCGTAATCTACTATAACACCTTTCTTTCCCTCAAATACCTCTGGTAAATATTCTTCTGGTCTCTCGAAGGTTCGTCTAAAGTCTTCAGGAGGGTAATAATATCCATGATGGTGGTGCATATTTATTATACCTAATTTTAATTATAAAAGTCTAATCGTAACGTAAGGACCAAAAAACCATTAGGGTAAAAAAGTTTAACTTAAGCTTTTACGAACTCTATCTCTCTTGAAGCTTCTTCTAGAGATTTGCTTTTAGTCTCTGGGATGAATAGGAATGTTAATAATGCAGCTATTCCAGAAGCGATCGCAACGAATATTACTGCAAAGGATAGTCCATACTGAACGTAAAGTGAGGGGAATACGAAGGAAGCAAAGGTTGCTCCTAATCTACCTCCAACTACTGTAATTCCTTGCGCTATACTTCTTATCTTAGTAGGAGCTAACTCAACTCCTAGTACTCCAGATGCAGATACTGAACCTGGCCCAGATTGTGACGAAAATAGTTCAAGTCCATAAAAGATGATGGCAATTAAGGGGATATAGTTTGGTGATTGTATATAAAATGCGAAGGAAGTTAAGGCTAAAGTCATTCCTATGAAGCCAATTATTTGTAATGGTTTTCTACCAACCCTATCTATAAGTAAAAGTGCTACTAGCCCACCGGGAATGATGAAAAATGCCTCGTTTACTAGTTGATAAGTAGCGGGATCTAAACCCAACTTACTCGCTATTAAGCTTGGACCAAATAAGATTCCAGCGTATGCTGGAATATCGTATAAGAACCATAGTATAGCAGCAATTAATATTGGCCTCCAATTTGTTTTGAAGTAATCTAACGCTTTAACGTTATCCTTAACGTTTGTCATAATGCTAACTTCAGTTTTAGTTACTTCTTTAATCACCTTCTTAACACCATCTATATCACCCTTTATCCTTCCTAAATACCTAGTAGTTTCTGGTATCTTTCTCCTCAAGTATATTACTGCTGCAGCCGGGATAGCTCCAGTAGTTAGTATAATTCTCCATATAAGATCTAAAGGTATTCCAATTGCTTGTAGAATAAGATATAATCCAGCAGCCGTGGATGCACCTAAACCCCAGAACAGCCCAAAACCTAAGGCTAACTTCTTACCTCTATCTTTAGCATTACTATGTTCAGCCATTATTAATGGGGAGAGAACGTAATCTGCACCAATTCCTAACCCTAAAATTAATCTCACTAATACTAATTGCATAGGATTTTGTACGAATGCTTGTAATAAGGCACCAATTGTCATTAGCGCTACGTCAACCCCGTAAAATGTCTTCCTACCCAAGTTTGCTAGGAAGCCAAAAATTATTGCACCTATTGCAGAACCAATCAGCGCTGCACCAGTTAATAGAGATGAAACTATTGCGAAATCTGGACTACTTTTAGTTATTCCAAAGGACGCTAGTACTGCGCCTAATACTATACCAATTGATGACAAGTCATATCCATCGGTGAAGACTCCCATGCCCGTCGTTATCATTGACTTTGCGTGGAACCAACTGAACTTTGCCTCATCTAACGGTTTAAATACATGCCTTATGTCCATGTGTGAAAGTTGTCATGAAGGGTATTAAGAATGTCGTATAGAATTTATAAATTGATGAGTTTTCTATGTAGTCTATATAGTTACATCACTCTTCCGTCTCTTTATCTCGATAACTGACTTTTTAAAGAGTAAAATTATGTAAACTATATAGAAACATAGAGTAAGACTTTTTTACTTAGTTCTATTATTTGGGTTGATGGAAACGAGGATTTTACCGTATTGGTTTCTCATCTTCACCATAGGCTTTGGATGGTTTTCATTAGCACCCCTAGTACCGGTCTTGGAAAACTACTTTGGTGTTCCCTTAAGTTCAATCCTTTTTATCATATCTGCTTATGGATACAGCATGTCAATTCTGGGTTTATTGGCGGGTTTCTTATCAGCTAAATTCACTACCAGAAGCGTTTTATTGATTTCATCTATCCTATCGTTTATAGGACTTTTAGGTAGGGCGTTATCTAATGACTTTTCTACCTTCTTCCTCTTTGCCATAATAGCATCACTAGCTTATCCCTTAGCAATTGCACCAGTTGGAAGTATTGCCAAGTCAATGTTCAAGGGAAGGGCTAACACTGTTGTCGGGATAAGTGTAGGTACTCTGTTTATTGGAATGGCACTAGGCTCGTTTTCCAGTCCATCAATACTTTCCTTTATAGGCTTAAGGGGAACTTTAATGCTTACGGTAATTTTAGCTTTAATCGCAATGGTTTTAATTATCCCATTTTTGAGGAGATATCCTAGTCATTATGAAAGATCTCTTAAAGGCAGTTTCAATCCGGGAATGATTAAGAACTGGTATGTTGGATTAGCTATTGCGTCTATTTCAGTAATGTTTGGTAGTATTGCCTCAGTAGTTTTGCAAATTCACGGTATAGTTACTTTGCTAGCAGTCATTATGGGAGGTTTCTTAACTGGTCTTAGTTTTCTAGGTTCTGGGCTCGGTGCTATAATATTGCCATCTTTGTTAGAAAGTAGGTTAAGGTTAGGTTTAATATTGACCGGGTTATTAACGTTTTTCTCAGCAATTATAGCTGTAATATCCATTTCCTTTACTGTTAATTTTCCATTAATAGCGTTAGGTTACTTCCTATTTGGTTTCTTTGGGAATGCCTATTGGTCAATGGCTATGGCTTCGACAACTCTATACGTTAATGACCCAGCAAAGGCTGGTTTCGCTACTTCCATGTATAGTGTGATAACAAATGTTGGAGTCTCAATAATTCCAGTGACAGTTGGAGTCTTATTTAACGATAATTCGACTATTGCTGAGGGAGTAATAATAGTGGTTATAATCGAGCTCATAGCTGCTTTGTTATCGTTTTTCCTGAAAACCTAGAGGAAAAATATATCTGCCTTTTCGAAAACATAGAGTTTTAATGGGTAAGAGGGCGAAAGCTCCTTTTTATGACGGTAAGCCCCAAAATATTTTTATAAAAATACTTCTAACTATCTAATATTAAATTTGTAGGAAATAATAAGAATTCAACAAATTAGAAAAATTAAAGTGAGAAAGCCGTATTACCACATGTGAGTCCAACAGTGATAACTTCAAGTTTTCCTCACCAAATAAGATAAGGTTTTTATTATTATTAACAAATACTCAACCCGTGAAAGAGCCTTATAAGAGTTTATTGGGAAAGCTCGGTGAACTCAACCAACCCTCACGGAAGGGACTTTCATCCCCTTAACCTACTTTGCTGAAGTTTTATGAAGCACACAAGGTTAAGCTTCACAGTAGGAAATTGCACACTGCTTTGGCTAGAAAGTTGGCAAGGGTTGTTTGGAGTGTTTGGTATAATAATAAGCCTTATGAGCCTAAATAAGTAAGCCCTCCCCGAATCGCCACGTGGGTTGAAAGGACCCACGAGGCAATGTTAGCTAATACTATGCTTGAAGTTTGACCGAAAGGTTTATTACTGAACGCCCCCGTTAAGTTAAAAAGATAGTCCGATCTCTTTTGCTAAGTCCTTTAGCCTCTTAGCTTCTTTTTTCATTTGTTTAACGAAAAGAGATGCAGAGTCATTCCATTCCTCGGGAGTAAAAGCAAAGAATTCTACGCGTGCTTTCAGGTACTTTCCGAGTTTTTCAAGTCTATCAATATACCTTAAGCCTTTAAAGTCTCGCGATATTATGACTAAATCTATGTCACTTGTCTCTAAGTAATCTCCTCTGGCCCTAGAACCCACTACGTATATATCTTCAATTTTAATTTCATTAGTTATATCATTAATAAATTCTATTGCAACTTTTACCAATTCAACTTGACTTTTTAATGCAGATTTCGCTTTACCCATTCTATCACCTTTTCCGCTTTTTTTACTAACTCCTCAGCATCTTCCTTACTATATAACGAATATGGTATAGTATTTGCAGCATCAGGATATCTAGAGATAGTATAATGTAAAGTAAGTTTGATTATTTCACTTCTTATCTCCTCTACGGATAATCCTATCTCTTCCTTTATTATCTCTAACAACTCATTTAAGTCATGAGTCCTCTCGATCTTTCCTCCCGCTATTAAGAGTGCTTTTAGAGCTTTCTCAGCAGCTTGTTCGGCCCAAAAGGCTGAAGCATAATAATGACCAGTTGTAATAGTATCTTTAGCAGTTGCTAAATCTTCTAAGGCTTGTCTCAACCATTTTTCTGCTTCTTCTCTCATCAGTTTAGATTAGCATCTAGGCCTTTTAATCATAACTATCCTAAAAAGGAGTGTAAAGGGAGATGGAATCTCATGTGAAAATTGCGACCTTTTTGTGTATAACGATTTAAATGAAATGTCCTTACAAAAATTGGAGGCGTTCAGTAATAAACCTTTCGGTCAAACTTCAAGCATAGTGTCAACTAACATTGCCACGTGGGTCCTTTCAACCCACGTGGAGATTCGGGGGAGGGCTTACTTATTTAGGCTCATAAGGCCTATTATTATACCAAACACTCCAAACAACCCTTGCCAACTTCCTAGCCAAAGCAACATACAACTTCCTACCTTTCAACCTATCCTTATGAGACTCGTAAAACTTCAGCAAGGTTGGATTCCTAGAATAATTCCTCACTGCCAAAAAGTAGAACAAGCTACGCAAGTACTTATTACCCCTCTTGGAAATCCCCCTACTTATTACAGCTCTTCCACTCCTCTCAACTACGGGATCTAAACCACAATAAGCCACAAAGGACTCTGGTTTAGGAAAACGCTTAACATCACCAACAATACCAATAATAATACCAGCTGCAAGCCTCCCAATTCCCGGGATTGTTAATAAAACGTGATTATCCGGTACTTGTTCCTCGATCATCCTCCTAACTTCTTTCAATTTCTCTTGAATCTCAAGAAGGTTTTTAGCCAAGATTTTGATCTCCTCAAGCACTATTGGCGTATATTCAAGTTGGTAGAGCTCTTCTCGTGTAAAATCTCCTTTTGCAAGTCTTTCCAACCTATCCTTGTTTACCTTATCGTTATCACTTACTAGGAATAGTGCCCTCTTAAGCCTATTCTTGTACTTTACCTCTATGTCCTTTAGGAAGAGGTAGAGTGTTGTCATTTCCTTTAAGGGGTTGTAATCGTACTCCTTAGCCTTATCAACCATGTTTTCTAATTTTTCTGCATCGTAAAAATCTGTTTTCTTTTCCCTAAACTCCTTTTCCCTTGCGTTTGGACTAACTTTTATCCCTTTCTCCTTGAAGTATTGTGAAGGCCTTATTGCGTATACTCCAGTAGGCTCTAGGACTATTGTGCAAGGTTTCATTTTAAGTATCTCTTCATAACCCTCCTTTTTGTTCTCGTATTTTCTCACCCTCCCCCTAATGATCTTTTGATACATCTATTCCTATTACCCCTACCTCTTTATCACACCTATATGCGTGAATTTTGTCACAATGTTCAGTCCGATGGTAGGGGTTTGTCACGCCCTCTTCCGAAGACTTTACTTCAATTTCTAAGTCGACCATGTTTCCCCAGCCGAGGAGAGTATTATTCTCCTCGGCTAATAGAACCTATATAGGCAACTAAGGCAGTAAATAGGAGCATTCGCACCATGATGTACTCTATAGCCCTAGTCTTATGGGAGAGAAGGTTAATCCCAGATAGCATTTATTGGAAAATCCTTGCATTATAATATTCTTATAAAGGGCTCCATTAATATTTATATTTAATTTTATGATATATTATAAAAACTAATGTGTATATAATGAAACTTCAAAATTTATCTCCACATAATTTTGAAAATTATTTAACTCTAGAATTTTCCCTAAAGTGCTACCCAGAATTTGTAGCTTAATGACGGCATTATCGACACACTCAAGTAGGGGGAGAGAAATATGAGATAAGAGTTAAGGATGTTTTGTCATTATCTTAGATAGCCCTATAAAGGAACATATTAAGGATATATCTTATCGATCAGCCTACTGCAGGGTGAAGATATCATAACAGCAATAACGTCAATGTTACATCTTACTAGCCTTCCGTTTTGGAATTCGCACCATTGTAAATTATTATTAGGATCGAAAAATACTAATCTAGTTAACTTAGCCGGACAGTCTATAATTATTGAATAATCGTGACCTGAGTACTTTACTCCCCCATGATCCAAAAGTATGCTAAAACCTAGTATTACATACCGCATTCTTAGATTAGGCGTAAATCTAGAAACCTTTACGCCCATCTCTACTAATTGACTTATATGATACCTTCCATTTAACGGAGTTTTAGGCGTAGATACCTTTGGTAATTTGTTAATTAAATTTAAAACAATGCTATCACTTAAATAAGGATTACCTATTGGGATGCTTTGACTTAAAATTTTACTATTTTTTCTATCATATATCTCAATTTCTGCAGAATTCTCGTACCATATACTACTCCGTAATAATAGGGGAGTAAGCTATCTCTATATTTCTGAACTTGAAAAATAGCTGTCTTATCATAGTATGATTTAAATTCAAGAACTAAAAAAGGATATTCGCAATCTAGTAATTGTTCATTTTCGCAACTCGTAGTGTATATCGCGAGATCTGGTTTGACTATACCTAACCCCTGAAGATCTATCGAACCACATTCTGAAATTGCACAAAAACCGTTTTTATTTAAAATTCTTACGAATTCTGCTCTTAAAAACCTCTCATAAGTTGGTGAGGCAAATATCTTATTTATAACAGTGCTTCTAGGAATAGTAAAATTAAGAGTTACTGAGAGCTCGTGGAAGAAAACTTGAGAAGAAGTAATTAAATAGGTCAGCATAAGATTGAAAGTCGTTGCTAAATACTTCATTATTACCGTGGTATATTATAAGATAAATATACTTAGTCAAATCAACACATATGGTATAATAAGGATTTATAATGCTAGAATATTTAAATGCTTGTTTACATATTCCATAATGAGAAATCCCTCCCCGTTTTAGCTCATTTTTAAATTCGAATAAAAAGAGAGGACTGCAATACCCATTATTACATATATAAGTAACTAAGTCAGATCTTTGATTTTGATTCCCTACTAGCATTTCTGGAATGTTTACATTATCTATGTTCTTCGCTCTAAAGTATTCTACTAGTGCTGCATACCATTGATCCCTTATTTCTCCCTCACCTATAAAATGTAAATATCTAACCATAAAAATTTTTAAGAACTTTTTTCCTAATAAATATTTATGCTGATTTATGCTTATATTATAGGTAAAGTACAATTTTCAAATCCTCCATTTTTAACTCCTTATGTCCAGATAACAACAGATCATTTTAATGTTAATAATGAGCCTTTAGAATGCGAATTAATGCTAATAGATGAAAAATTAAATGTAGAAATAACTTACGCTACTTGTTTGACAATTCGAGAAACAGATTCAGTAAAGGTTTTCATGAATAATCTTGATCCTAAAATTACTTCAAGACTTTTATCTCAAACTACATTTATTGTAATAATAAAGATATGGAGTCTATTGTTGAATTTGGATTTGTCAGATATAAGGCAGTCATTGGTATATTTCAATAACAACACATTAATATACAATTTCAATAACATCTATTATATATTGAAATATTCTAATTTTATTAATCCAATAGATTTACAAACTGCTATTAAATTATTGAATTATCTTATGACAAAAAGTTCTTATGAACTTTTTAGAGATACTGAATTTTCAAATATAATTCAAACGTTATTTATCAGCCAAACAAGCCCTTCAACCACTCAAGGTAATGTTTGGGTAGGTAGAACAATATATGGTTATAAATTACTTGAGAAGATAGGTGAGGGTGGGAACTCTACGGTGTATAAGGTTGAATATAAGAACTCACTTTACGCAATGAAAATTTATAAGATTTTACCACCTTCTCCAACTCAAAATACTAGTGTGCAAGCGATCAGACTATATAAAGATATATACGACGAGTCATCAAATCTAATAGCACTTTCTAATAAGTCTAAAAATCTAGTAAAGATCTTTGCAATTTACGTGGACTTGAATAGAATAAAAATGATATATAATGGCGATTTAACAATATATCTTGACTACCCGCCAGCAATAGTAATGGAATACATGGAAGGAGGTAATATATGGCAAATAGTTAAGGATAAGTTAATTTACTCAACTCGTTGGGAGAAGGTTGTCGCTAAAATAGGCCTTGAGATATCAAACGCCTTAGAGGTGATTCATGACGAGGGATACGTCCACTTGGACGTAAAGCCTAGCAACTTCCTTCTTTCTAAGAAGGTTAATGTAAATACTGCAGAAGAACTTTTGAATTTACTTAACACTGGCCAATTAGTCGTAAAGTTAGGGGATTTAGGTTCCGCTAGAAAGATTGGAGAGAACATACTACAATTAACACCCGCATACGCACCGCCAGAGCAATTTGATGTAATAAGTAAGGCAGATCCTAGTATGGACGTGTTCTCTCTTGGCGCATCATTATATGCGATATATAGGGGTATAAAGGGCTTTAATCCGACTAATGTGCAAACTAGTGTAGATATTAGAAAGGATTATGAAAAATATTATCAAGAACTCTTAAATAGGGCTAGCTCGCCATTTGAGAAGTTCTTGTTAAAAATGACTTCCCCAAATCCGAAAGATAGACCTACAATAAATGATGTGAAAAAAGAATTACAAAAATTTTTAACTTAATGAACTTTTTGTATTGATTAAAATTTATGAGTGGACAAAAATTAGCTTAACTAGTCGTATAATATTTTAGACTGAGAATTTCAATGAAAATTAGCGTAAACCTAGGCAGATTTAACAAAGATGTTACGGATGTAATTCTTAAATGTCTCAACCTCTTTACTACCAAGTTTTAAATTAGAGAACGTCTCGTTAGTGTTTCTGATCTTAGGATGGGGGCTTAGTAAGCCTACTATAATGGACTTAGGGTAACGTAGCCGACTTACCGTCAAAGTAAACTATATCTCTAGGTAAGTATGTTGATAAAGGGTATTCGGCGACATGCATATCTTACCCTTCTAACATTAACTATTAAGATTTTGTTTCCTTTCTTTTTCTTAAAAAATGATAGCCAACTTTAACTCAACGAAAGATTAGATTTTGAGTTATGACTATGAGAAATTTCAACTAATCTACAAGATATGTAATTATCTAAATTTTTGTATAATTTTGAAGAGAACTACAAGGCACACTTCCCTTGAAACTTTAAATATTAGATCTTATAAAAGTTTTTATTAGATAATTATGCGAGAAGGTGAAGAAAGTAAGAAGAAGAAATTTTATGAAGACGAGGATTATATCGGACGCGCAAGTGAAGATAGTGATGAACCTCCAAAGAACAAAATATCAATTAAAGAGATATAATCAGCAAAGTTAAAGGTAATTTACCTCCTCGACAACCTATTAATAGTTCCATACTTCCTTCTAGGCAAAATATAGCTAATAATGTTATGCATGGCAGTTCAAAAACTGGAAATATAAAATTCGATTTGGATGACTATCCTTATCTTTATTATATTGAAATGTTAGGTAAAGAAGAAAAATATAGTGATTATAAGAGAGAAATATTAGATGGCATAATTAAAGAAAGATCTTATCTCGCGTGGGGAGATGAGTGCCTATCAGCTCTTTTAGCTAACATAGAAAATGTTATTGATAAGTTACGTCAATTAGATCCTTACTTCTCTGATCACTATTTTATTCATCTTGAAGCGGATACTCCACGAGGAATTAAGGAGGTCTATCCTAAAGTAACAAATAATATTCAAAAAGTAAAACAAGATTTCGAGAGTATAAGGGAATGTATCTACAATTTTATTTTAAATTATTTACGCAAGACAGATAGAATGGGTCTATTTATTTTTATGAATAAAAATGACTTCTGGGAATTCACAAATTTTTTGATGGATGATAAAGATAGAAAAGAAGTCTTAACAATACGATCCCTAGTAGATATTTATGAAGTTGATAGGATGCAAGATTTTAAAAAACTGTATAATAACTATTATCTACAAATAATTAACGGATTAAAAGATGAGTTAAAGGACGAAGAATGGTTTAAAATACTTTGTGAACTTAGACGTTTTGTTAAAGTTGGCAAAATAATAAACATTCTTTCTAATTTATATAACATACCGCCACAAGCTTTATCCAGTTTATTCAGTTCAGAAATATGTAACGGTATTAAACACAAATTTGATTTTTCTGATCTTAAAACTTTCTTTTTACTTAATTCATTATCTGTATGTAATAATTACACTGAATGTAAAAATATTTTAGATAAAATATATGGTGATATACAGCAAATACTAAGTTCTTTAGGTTTGTTAAACTCGCAACAGTTAAATGTCAAGCTTATGCCGGTATTGAATTATATTTATTTGGATTACAACAAACCTAATCTTATAATAACATTAGATACTTTAAACTTTCCCGTAACTGCACACGTTTTGAACGAACTACTTCTGGATAATACTATTACTTATTTAGATCCAAAGTCAGTCGCAATTATAACTTTACCGCCTAAAATTTTTGGATTAAAATCTGAGGGATCTTCCAATGAGGAATATGTACAATTGTTCACTAATGACGATGAGCTAGAGTTTCACCCGATTATCAACAGGTTAATGGAAAAATTTAGGGAAAAATTTAAAATTGATATAAAAACAAGGCATTATAATTATACCATAATAGATAAATACGGAAAACCCATAAGTTTGGCAGAGCTTCAACAAAAAATGAGAGAGAGGAAAACATCGGTTGTAAATAGGTCTAAGGGAGTTTTAAATCAACCTGCAAATATAAATACCATATCTATAAATCGGAATGGAGTTCCTAAATACATTCAACTAGACACTAACTTTCTTGGAGGATTTAAAAAAATGGCGTCTCTAGTATATGCATCCGATCGTGGAACGACGATTATTGTTTATGATGAAAATAAACCTGGTATTGAAGATTCGTTAGCTTACTTAGCTACGGAAATTGCGTCAGTTAATGGGTATGAAACAAACCCTATTACAATTTCTAATAAAGATGATTTAAGTAGGGATTGGCGCGTGCCAAATGTTGGCATTGCTGCTGGAATTTTCGTTCTAAAAAGGATCTATGTGAAGCTAATGATAATGTAAAAAAAGCGCTACAAAATTCTCTAAATGGTATTATGGGTTACAAATACTCAATAATTATAATGCCAAAATGTTTATACGACGAATTTAAGTTAATAATAGGAGGAAAAGCAAAAGTAATTCAAGAAGATCTATCTAGAGAAGTAATTTCTACTTTAGCATATTTGTCCTCTGGATTTCAAATTAATCTAAAAACTTATGATGCCTTAGCTAATGTAAGGGAGCCTTATGAAAACTTATTAATTGAAGCTAGATCGTGGCTAGATAATAATTATATATGTAAAGATGTTGAAGGAGAAAAGGAGTCTGATTTACATAGGAATCTTAAGGCTGTCGCTATCAAACACTTAATAGAGATAGAGAAAATTAAAGTGGATGAAATTCATGTCGAAGAATATATTGATGATTTAAAGCCAGATATACTGACCCCTAATCTAGTAGTTGATGCTAAAACTAGTATTGGTATTGAACCCAACGATGAATTGTCTGATCTTAAAAAGTATTCAAAACTAAGTAATAGAATTTGGGCCGTAATGAAACCAATAGCTGTACTACTTGACTTAGATAGGATAATAGGTAGAATAAACGAAGCTGCAAAACAAGGTATTGAGATGAAGGTTATGATCCCCGTGAAAGACGATAAATATGGAAGCAAATTAATAAGTCTAGAAAACTTCATTAAAGAAGGGAGAAACTATTATAGTCAGCAAACTACCTGATTCTCAACATCTCCTCACTGGTATTCAGTCTAAAGCGGAGCTTCCGGTATAAAAACTTTCCTTGAAAATCGAGCATAATTCACACTACTTACGCAATGAAACCTGCTTTACTCACTAGCATCAAAGGGCTTATTATAATACAGCACAGCCCAAGTAATAACAGCCAACTTCCTTGCACATGCAACAATCAACTTCTTACCCTTTAACCTACCCTTGTGCTCCTCATAAAAACGCTTGATAACAGGATTAACCTTAATAGCAGTCAAAGCTGCCAAATAAAAAGCCCTCCTCAAAACAGCATCACCCCTCTTGGATATACCCCTTGAGACAACACTCTTACCACTAGACTCAACAACAAGACCACAATAAGCAACAAACCTCTTCTTATCACTAAAGCGCCTAACATCACCAACCCTAGCCAAAATAATACAACCCAAGGTTTTACCAATACCGGGAATGGTGAAAATCAAACTATCCTTGGGAACAAAATCCTCAAGCTCCTTCTCAATCTCCCTCTTCCTACCCTCAAGCCTCTCAAGCTCCTCCAAAAGAAACCTCAGCCAAGACAACACTATCCCCACCACCCCTCAAAACCTCCTCCAAATTCCTCTTTGACAAACTATCCCTATAGCCTAAAAGTACCAAATCCCTCCTCAACCTATTCTTAACCCTAGCAATACTCCTAGTAACAAAATCCCACTGGCTAGTCAACTCCCTAGCATCACTTGTTACAAACCCACTACCCATACTTACAACTATTTCTGCTAGCTTTTTAGCATCATTCTTATCACTCTTCTTACCCCTAAAACCCTTGAACTTCTTGAGTATAAAGGGATTAATAATCCTAACATTATACTCACCCATCAAGTACTTTGCTAGGTTAACGTGGTAAACTCCAGTACTCTCAATACCCACTTTGCAACCCTTAGGCAAGATCTTCCTTATCTCCTCAAACCCTTGCCTATCATTAGTAAACTCGTAGAGTTTACCTTGAAAATACATAATTAATTTATCTTTTGATACATCTATTCCTGCAACTGGGTGCCTCCAATTGTACTCACCCTTATGTTTTATTCGGGCTTTTTGCCCAACTTCCGGTTCGAATTGGAGGCGGCCAAGCTCCCCATCGGGCTTTAAGCCCAAGGAGCGTCACGGCCTACACCCCAGTCAGATCTGTATTACTCAGATCTGACTAATATGTTTTATATAAGGAGCGTCATTAGCGTTACTGAAAGATCTTGGGGAAAAAGAGATATTTAAACTTTCTATAAAGGGGCTATCCATCCCTTAGCTTTCCGCCCTTTAACCCTCAATTTTTGTAAAGCTAAAGAAGAAGCAGAAAGGTATCAGATTATGAATACTTGAATCCTTTTATAATTAAATTCAGAGATAGTGCAAGAATTGAATGAACAGAAAAAGATAAATAAAAGTTCTTTAAGCTAAAGAATGTTAACTATAAGAACACTCATTTTAACTTATTTTTAGCTTTCATTATTTCCTCATCAAGACTTAGTATTTCACTTTGTAAGATTGTGCTTATTGATAAATGTAAAAGATCCAACGTCTTAAGCTTTATTTTATTAGAAATCTTTATTGCAAAGTCGATTACTCTATCAAAATCTACTTCTTCAATTTCGCACTTGCACTTACTAAGGGTATAATTAACCAAAGCCTCTAGCTCCTCATCGGAAATCTTCATTCTTCTAGAGTAAACTGAATATAACTCTGCCAAGACTAGTTTACTAACCACCTTCTTACCATCCTTAGGGTACATCTTTATAGCCATTTCATGATTCGGATCTTTTTCATTGGCTAAAGCTATTGCAAGGCTAGTATCTATATAATATTTCATTCTCTATCACTTATGACGTCGTTAGATGTAGGTAACTCGAAAGGTAAACCTTCTTTTAACCATTTTTCGGTCAACTCTTTAACTTTCTTTTTCCTTTCTATTTCTTCTACAGCCCTATTTATGCCGTATAGTATAATTAAGTTAAATGCCTCGTTTTTAGATTTAGCCAAACCCATTTCAACCATCTGCTCGGCTATTTCATAGTACTCATCTTTTACTTTTATTGTTACTATCTTCATACTTTTATCTTACTAACAAAGTAATATAAAACTTACTTCAGTAAAATGTAATATAAGCTAATTACAGGAAAAAGGAGGATTAGGGGCGGAAAGCCTCTTCAAGGGATGGATAGCCCCCTTATACTTCTTTTTCTAATTTCTTTTAATGGCTAGGAGGGTTAAAGCGATCAGAGCTACTGTTTCAATGAAGGTTGCCCTCTTTGAACTCTCCTAGCCCTCGTTAATAACTACGTAAAGGCACTCCGCTTCGTCCTCTTTTGGTTAAGGAAAACGTTCCAAATCCGGAAGAGAAGGGAGTATTAGGAAGGGTTCACAAGGAGTTGTACACGAGACGCTATCCAACTTGAGCAAAATTGAAAAATTATCTTAACTATAATATTTCTTACAATAAAATTATTCATTATATTCAACTATAAAAGATTATATAATATGTATTAATAAATATTATACAAATAATTGTACAGTTTTACAATAAAATTTGTTATATTCACAACTAAAACTAGTAAGTAAGCCTTGTTAATTAACTAGCACCCTTGTCCTAATCCTCGTTAAGAGTACTTCAAGATCACGATAGAGGTTAAGGAAGAAGACCTCTATCACAGCACCCCTCAAAGTCGTTGCTGAAGCCTTACCTTCCCTAATCTTAACCCCTCAACCGGAAGCCTAGCAGAACTAACACCCTCAACCAAGATGTCCTTCCTAGAAGGGGCGAGGCTTGTCGTTCGTTTTTTCATTATAACTTAATAAAGAGTATTAATTAAATAGAACTACTCTCCAGATTTAGTTTTGGAGTATACTCCATAACTCTTCCGATTAACTTTTGGAGTATACTCCAAAAGTTTAAAAATGCAAAAAACTCATATTATGCGTGAACGTTGAGGAAATAAAAAGCGTTCTGAAGGAACAAAGAGAGGATGCAGAAAACTTAATGAGTAGGGCAATACCCAGAGATGTGCCTAAGGAGGAGTTGTTAGCAAACTTATCAATCCCAAAAACGTTTTAGCAGTACTAGGCGTCAGGAGGAGCGGGAAATCTACTCTATCACTTCCGGTTCAGAGGAGGTTAAGCTCCTCATCGAGCTTTAGGCCCAAAACGGCCTACGCCCCAGTCAGATCTGACTAAAATGTTTTATAAGGAAGTCAGTAAGCTGTTTAGAAAAGATGTGGGAGAAATAGAATGTAGATAATTACAATTTCAGCTCCCAAATACCTTCTCAGCGTTCTCTAGCAATTTTTTAACCCCTTCTAGGTAAGGGATTATATCAGTTACACTGAGTTTAGACTCGTGAAAACCCCAAACGTGAAGGAAATATGCACTACTCCACCCATTAACTACCCATTCACCCAACATTTTTGACAGAGAGGCCGATGCACTACCTAAAGTGTAAGCATACCATCTCCCTTCCTTAACAGCTTGTTGATACTCTGGCAAATTAAACTTCTCCGCTAAAGCTTTAACTACTTCCTCAGCAACCTTATACACTTTTTCAGAAGCCTGTACCGAATCGCCTTTCTTTAAGTACTCCTCGGCCTCGGCCATATATTTCCTAGCTAGGGTAAGTCTAAGCTTTATTCCCTCTTGAGGGTCTTTCCTCGACATTGCTGTAATTATTAAATCCTCAACATCAATTCCCATCTCTTCAGCTTTTTTTATTAACTCTTCCATCATAAATTACCTAGTTAAGGGCAAAAATATACTTAACGGGATGTACGCAACTGGAGGTTTTACCAATTATTATATTGGTATACAAAACTTCTCATGAATATTTTTCAAGTGGTGTTGCATAAAAGTGTTTACCCGTGGCGTAACTTATCCAATTCCGCCACGGGCACCTAAGGGATCATACACAGTCACCCTTAAATCATTGGGGTTAGTCGAGGGAAACACCAATACCCTCCCATCCGGTTTTTAACTCCCACCCTCGTGAGCAGTGCCCGTCATCAGTTGGGAGATCATCAATATAAAGTACTTCGGTAATACTATATAAACATTACTTGACCAAAAACGGTATTTAGAAGTAATTAAAAATAACGAGTAGTTACGTAAAAGAGTTGCTGTCTTAATATCTAAGAAAATTAAAGAGTTCTATAAAAGTAGTAAATGCTTTAATCTTATAGGTTGCGAATAGTATAATCTACATTTTTATTAAATTATAAATGAATTAAATATAGCTAATAATGAAATATTATGAAACCCTATGAAAGTCTGACCCCTATTTTGAATGCAGATATTCCCAAAATAAGGCCATATAATATATGGCCAATAACTGCTATTCCAAGAACGTCAGGCAATATTGTTGCGGCACTTGATCCCATCATATGTATCATTACTGGTGCAAACATAAACATGGCAACTGGAATGAAAGCTACTAGATAAACAATTAAACCCGCGGCTAAACCAAGTCCTAACGCTTTTTTACTGGATTTAAGATTTAATGGTCTTATATATGATACAATCGCACCAAATATTACACCTATACTATGCTGACCACAAAGTGTGCAATTACACCAACTATTATAGCGTTATTTATTGATGCACCTAGAGCCATACCCATTACCATAGGAAATGCCGTTGGAGGAAGACTTAAGGTCATTGCTCCTATCATTAGCACTATAACCATTACTATACCACCCAAGATTCCACCTATTATCGAAGAAATTATAATATTTCCTGGTCTGATATTTTCTTTATTATTATCATCCATTTGTCTTCACATATTCTAACTTAATAATTACATATAAATACTTTTATCAAAAAACTTTAGCTAAATTTGCAATGTATAGTCGTACATTTAGCTAGTAGTTATAATAATTACGATTTTCGATGTAATTAAGGTCGTTTATGTTAAAGTTATTATTCAATTTAATTTCCAATACCGAGTGAACTATTTAAGCTAATATGGAGAAAACAATGATATGGACAGAATAGATAAGCGCATTATTGTTGAATTATTTAAGGGTAATGATTCTTTACAATATCTATCAAAAATACTTAATATTTCGCCTCAAGCTGTACATTACAGATTAAAAAATCTTGAAAAGCAAGGAATAATTAAGGGTTTTAAGATATATGTGAATCCTAATCTTTTAGGATATCTACACTCTTTTATAGTTATCAAAGGATACGACAATGGTTATGAGTTTCCTTTTATAGCGTCTAAGTTTTCATGTATAGAAGGTTACACTATATATGAAGTTATTGGAAAAAATGTGGTAGAATTAGAGGAAAATGAAAGGAAAATACTCTCTATTACAAGAGGTGAAAAATATATGGAAATACGTATAAACGATTCAATCCGTGATAATCCTATTGATAGGAGAATTATATCGTACATTAGAGATGATCCAACGGTTACATTAAATGAACTGGCAACTAAGTTAAATCTTAGTATAAGAAAAATTTCTAGTAAGATAAAAAAGTTATACAGTAGCGGTTTAATAAAGAAAATTCCCGCTATAGATTTACAGAAAAGTAATATTTTAATGTTTTCAGTATTCTCAGACGATAAAATGAACGAGTTTGATGATTTAAAAATATTGAAATTCTCAGACGTTAATAAGACTCTTCTTATTGGTGTTACTGAAAATTATACATCAATAATTAAACGCGTAAGGAATGCATTAGAGGAAAACAAAAAATTTGCATTATCAATTAAATATGACTATTATATATATGAAATCGAATAAAAAATTAAAATCTTATTCATTTCATCTTAATAGCATTTCGTATCATTTGCATCATTTCTGGTGTGATTTCTTTAATACCATGCTCTTTTTCAGCATGTATCTTTAAAATCGACATTAATTCCTCTTCAGACTTAACACCACTTACCTCAAATTCACAGCTTTGACCTACATCTTTGCATTTAAATGAAAATGTTCCCATGTGATTTTGCTATACTATTTATAATATAAGCATTTGTCAAAAATGTTTTTAACATTTAACAATAAACTTAACGTTAAGTTATAAAAGGATTTTTGACTTAATCTCATAAATGCCGTGAGATCATTCTTAACTATGAAATATCTAATCTCCGTATTAACCGATCCTACAGAAAGTAGGAGCAACATGGCAAAAGTAGCTCATGCAATACTATATGCTATTGAATTAAAGAAAAATGGACACGAAGTTTTAATATATTTCGATGGTGGTGGAATTAAGGCAGTTGAGAACGAGAATTTAAGAAAATATATAGACCTTGTTGTTAAAGAAGGACTCATCTACGGGGCATGTGGCTATTGTGCGTCTCCTTCACATATAGGAGGTAAAGAAAAAATTGAGAAAATTGGAATAAGATTAATAGGAAATGAAGATAATCATCTTGGCATAGCAGAATTAGTTAATGAAGGTTATTATCCAATTATAGTGTGAAGGAATAATGCTATACGCATTTGACGTATATGGTACGTTATTTGACGTTAATAGCATAGTTGATGAAATTAAAGATATAGAACTGGTAAAGGAATGGAGAAGAAAACAACTAGAATATACATGGCTTTTAACGATTATGGGTAGATATGAGAGTTTCTGGGAAATTACAAGAAAGGCATTAATATATGCCATGAAGAAGTTTAACGTCTCCATAGATGTGGATAAAGCAATGAAAACATGGCTCAATCTTACACCTTACGAAGATGTAGTAGAGGCTCTGTCTAAAATAAATGCAAGAAAAGTAACGTTAACTAATGGTGACGAGTGGATGATCAGAGAATTATTGAGAAATTCAAATTTATTAGGATATTTTGATGAGATTATCACTGCTGAGAAAGTTAAAAAGTATAAACCAGCTAAAGATGTCTATAAATTAGTAGAGGGAGCAATTTTCATTTCCTCTAACCCTTGGGACATAGCTGGAGCACGTAATGCTGGATTACAAGCAATTTACGTTAATAGATACGGTTATAATTTAGAGGAAATAGATATCAAAGATAAAATAAAAATAATTAAATCTTTAAAGGAATTAGTTAAATAATTTTGTAATTAGTAATATTTTTTATATAAAATTTTTATAGGACATTGGGTTATGTTAATAAGAGGGTATGATAGTGGCTGAATACTTTTTTAACAAACTAGTATTTCAAGACTGTAACTCTTTTACGTAACCACTCGTTATTTTTAATTACTTCTAAATATCGTTTTGATTAAGTAATGTTTATATAGTATTACAATGTATTTTTTATTAATGATCTCCCTAACTGATGACTGCTCACGAGGGTGGGAGTGATAAAAGTGGATGGGAGGGTAGTGGCGTTCAGTAATAAATCTTTCGCTCAAACTTCAAGCATAGTATTAGCTAACATTGCCACGTGGGTCCTTTCAACCCACGTGGCGATTCGGGGGAGGGATTCACCTATTTAGGCTCATAAGGCTTATTATTATACCAAACACTCCAAACAACCCTTGCCAACTTCCTAGCCAAAGCGACATACAACTTCTTACCCTTCAACCTATCCTTGTGTGTTTCATAAAACTTCAATAAGGTTGGGTTCCTAGAATAACTCCTCATTGCTAAAAAGTAGAACAAGCTACGCAAGTACTTATTACCCCTCTTGGAAATCCCCCTACTTACCACAGCCTTCCCGCTCCTCTCCACTACGGGATCTAAACCACAATAAGCCACAAAGGACTCTGGTTTAGGAAAACGCCTAATATCACCAACAATACCAATAATAATACCAGCTGCAAGCCCCCCAACACCCGGTATCGTTAATAGGACATGATCTTGAGGAACTTGCCCTTCAATCATCCTCCTAACCTCCTTCAACCTCTCTTGAATCTCAAGAAGGTTTTTAGCCAAGATTTTGATCTCCTCAAGCACTATTGGCGTATATTCAAGTTGGTAGAGCTCTTCTCGTGTAAAATCTCCTTTTGCAAGTCTTTCCAACCTATCCTTGTTTACCTTATCGTTATCACTTACTAGGAATAGTGCCCTCTTTAACCTATTCTTGTATTTCGTCTCTATGTCCTTTACGGTAGACCCAAAATCTAATTAGTAAAAATAATTTTTATTCATTATTAGTAGTTCGTAACGATTTAATGTAATTAGTTAGATAATTATATGATAATTTTTATAAATTTCCAAGTACCATATTAGATTTTTTATATTTCCACACAATTAACTGAGGAATATTATTATAATATTAGAAAATGATAAAGATGTATATGATAGAATCTGTTTTATTTACATTGATTATTTAATACATTATTCTTAATGCTCTTGATTATGAGTATAATAAAATATATTCTTTTATTTATTAAGAAAAAATATGAGGTTTAATGTTGAATTTATATTTGTAATATGATTTTGGGTCTACCGTTTAGGAAGAGGTAGAGTGTTGTCATTTCCTTTAAGGGGTTGTAATCGTACTCCTTAGCCTTGTTAACCATGTTTTCTAATTTTTCTGCGTCGTAAAAATCTGTTTTCTTTCCCCTAAACTCCTTTTCCCTTGATAACACGTTTGGGCTGACTTGTAGTACTCTTACCCCTCTCTCCTTGAAGTATTGTGAAGGCCTTATTGCGTATACTCCGGTAGGCTCTAGGACTATTACGCAAGGTTTCATCTTGAGGATTTCCTCATAACCCTTCAAGTTGTTCTCGTATTTTCTCACCCTCCCCCTGCTAGTTATTAAATGTTCTTTTGATATATCTATTCCTATTACCCCTACCTCTTTGTCACACCTATATTCGTGAATTTTATCACAATGTTCAGTCCGACGGTAGGGGTTAGTCACGCCCGTAGCCGAAGACTTTGCTTCAGAACTCACGTCGACCATGTTTCCCCAGTCGAGGAGAGTATTACTCTCCCCGACTAATAAACCTATATAGGGAATTCACGCAAAACTAGATTATAAACAAAATTAAGTATTACAAGAGAAAATGAAATAAACAAGTAAGGAGTAAAACAAGATAAGCCCAGGGACACTAATGGGATAAAAACCCATTTGAGAGGCTGGCTGTGAAGCCTCTTAAAGAGATTTGAAAACTTGCAAAATGCAAGGTTAATGCAAAAACACACACCTCTATTGTGGAAACTTTTTTATGGAATTTACATAATTTAAGTATGATAAGAAGGAGGTGTAGTAGTTGAAGGGATATAATTACCTCATGATAGGTGCATTAGTGACTTTATTAGTAATTCTTTCTATTTTTACGACATCTTTATCTATTTTAAATCCCTTTCTTGGGATTTGGTACTCCTCTGGTAACGTAAATATGCTAAACGAAATCGTTTCCATCCCTGGCTTAAGTGGTAACGTAAATATATACATAGATAGTAATGGAATAGCTCATATTTACGCAAACAATCTTCATGATCTCTTTCTCGCTGAAGGTTATTACGAAGCTAGTCAAAGATTATTTGAAATAGAATTATTTGGCCTTTTAGCTATGGGAAATTTAAGCTCTTGGGTTGGTGCGAAAGCGTTATCCTCGGATATCGCGATGCATTTAATAGGAATACCGCAGAATGCAATAATGAGTGCTCAATACTTAAAGCACAACTATCCAACAATTTACTCATATCTGGAAGCCTTCTCTCAAGGTGTTAATGATTATATAAATACTTTAAACTATAGGGATTTACCCTTAGAGTTCAAGTTATTAAATGTTAGACCTTATTATTGGTCACCAGATTATTCGTTAGCTTTTGGGGAATATATGGGTTGGAGTTTAACTTCAGGATTTAATGATGAACTTAAATCGGCACTACTTTACACATACTTCAACTATTCAGAAATCAACGAAATTAATCCATATTATCCTCATTTCATAGATGGAAATCTTACTGTCATCCCTGGGGATGGTACAGTTAACGGTTATAATTTAACCGATCAAGGGATTTCACCTCAGTATTTATGGTCGCTAAACTGGTATCAATCATGGGCTACTGGCATAAATAAAGATGAGTTTAAAGATCTAGTACCACTAATGAAGTATGCCATACTGAACATTTCAGATCCTTTTATCTTGTTTCCGAAATTTGCAAGCAACTCATGGGTTATAACTTCTGATTTTTCCACTCAAGGTCCGATACTGGCTAACGACCCGCATTTACCTTTATTTGATCCATCAGTCTGGATTCCATTACAACTTATAGCCCCTGCGTTTAACGTAACCGGTTGGTCATTGGTTGGTATACCAGGGGTTCTAATAGGACATACCGCCTACACTGCATGGGGATTAACGACACCAGAAGGGAGTTCTTCAGACGCTTATCTGGAAATAGTGAATGGAAGTCAGTATTATTATAATGGTAAATGGTATCAAATGAATGAGTATAATTACACATTAATGGGCAGAACGTATACCGTTTACTATACTAATAATGGACCACTAGTAGCTAGGTATAAGAACTACGGAATAAGTCTGTATTGGTCTGCGTGGAAAGAGCCGATTCTTACAGTAATTTCCATACTTCTTTTAGATAATTCAACGTCCTTTAATGATTTAATAAATGCAGCAAAGTATTGGGTAATTCCCCCACAGAACTTGGCAATTGTAAGTAAGCATCATGCAGGAATAATTGTAGCTGGGCTGTATCCACTTATAAATGAGACTTTACCTAATGGTAAAAGCGTATTGGTAGTGGGTGCAAGAACGCCATTAAACGGTACTGTTACGAAGTACGAACCAATTGGTTATATACCCTTCAAATACTTGCCGCAGACATTTGACCCTGTAAGGGGGTTCGCCTTTGCACCTAATCAACCCACTGTTTGGATAAATTATCCATTTCCATTTATTGGTGGATTCTGGAGCTCCGGTGGTAGAGCTGAAGATATTTATCATTATTTAGAGTATCAACGAAGTGTTAACATTAGTGATATGATGAAATTGCAATCCAACGTTACCGATTATTGGGCATCATTACTTACTCCCCTTATAATAAAGGCTATGGTCAATAACACGAATGGCAGTATTCAAGGAACTGCATTTAACTATCTACGTAATTGGAACTTCACATTTTACCAAAACGAGGTAGCGCCTACAATATATACTTATATTGTTGCCGAAATGGTGAATAATAGCATTGCGAAAATACTTAATAAAATGGGTTTAGACATATTAGATATAGCTAGTATACCTTATATTGTACCTGACTTCATATATATTGCACAATACGATCCTACATCAATTTGGGTTAATGGAAACTTCACTAACTTAGTTAGGCAATCGTTTGTTAAAGCGATCTCGTTATTAGAACAGAATTTAGGAGATAATATAAGCCAATGGTATTGGGGAAGAGTACATTTCTTAGAAATTTACAACCCATTGGGATTAAAGGCGCTTTCCGTTGGCCCTATTCCAATATTTGGTGATCCTCATACGCTTGCAGTTGGTTCAACTCCTTATATTCCCACAGTTCCTTTACCTTATGTAACAGTAGGTTCATCGCTTAGGTTTATAGCTTCACCTTACTCTTCACAATTCTATGGAATATTCCCAGGTGGTCCTTCAGAGAGTCTAGTTAGCGCGTTTAGAGAGAATCAATTACCCCTATGGTTATCCTTCAAATATATTTCCTATTCAGGATATAATTATACCATAATAGCAAAAATAACATTGGAGGCGTAATAGTAATGAAAGGTACAAATACGATTTACATTATCATTTCGTCAATACTATTAGCATATATAATGCAAATTTTTGTATTGTATCCATTTACAGCAGTAGCTATAGGAATACCCTTAGGATTATTAAGCAGAAAGTATTCAGCGATAGGAGGTTTTCTCATAGGATTCTTATCCTCACTTTCCCTATATCTAATTTACCCTATAAACGCTGTTAGTAAAATAGCAGAAATAATTGGACAACTAATTGGAATTAACCCATTTCTAGTTGTACTTCTTTACCCACTAATTTACGGTACAATATCATTAATAAGTGCTCTACTATTTTATTATATAGTTAGGCTGAATAAATGATATAGTCTTTAGCTAACAGATTAATTTTTATAGAATTCAATAACAAATAATAAACTAAAATTGATAAAAATTTTTCTTGTTATTCCTGACATATCTCCACTAAAATTGTTTCGGATCTTTCTTCTAATCTCCTTCATGTTTATCAGGAAAAAAGATTATATGTTATAGAAGTTTCTCATTTCCTTACTTACCACCTTTTTTTCTTAATAATTTAATAAGCGGAATTATCACTATTAATAATACGAGTGTTATGAATGCAGTTATTCCAATATTAAGCCATAGTTCTGGTGTATTAACATGAATTCCACTTTCTGATTCATTAACTTGCATAACGCTTATCTCTCCATTTCCATAAAGAACTACATTATTGCCTATGTTTCCGACAATGTATTTGCCCCCAGGTATATAATAAGGTTTGCCTCCAATTATGATCGTACTCATTAAAATAATTGGCTGGTTTACCCCTAAAACATTTTCGTAGGCATAATTCACGTTGCTACTGTTGGTAATAACCACGCCGGATACTACTTGACCATTAATTAATTTTCCATCATTATAAACTAAATAGCCATTTGAGGTTTTTAGAAGTACTGAAGATTCGAAGATGTAAATCTCAGATACTGATGGCACAACATTTCCGTTAATACTTACTGGAACTGAATTTAATTTAATTTCATTGGGGGTAGTGGAAAAAGGTATTTTAAGACTGTTCGTATCAATTAATTCGCTTACTGTAATTGCTGGACAGGATAATATAAGGGGAATATTATCTATGGAAATGTTTTTTCCACCATTGGTAAAAGATAATATTGTTGAGACAAGGGTATTATTGCTTTTATTGGTGTAAGTTATTAGCGGATAAAGATTTGGTGTAGATGGAACACAAGAAATACTTATTAATCCTGGAGATAAGAATGGATATGAAATAGTAATATTCTTTATAGGATTATAGAGCATTACTTCAGAGGTATTATAGAACGTTAGGTAGTCTTGAGTTAAATCTGCTATCTCCCCATTAAAACTAACATTAAACTCGCTTACTCCACCAGAAGTTAGATTTATGACGTTAATAATGTATTGGAGGTTATTATTTGCCGTTATGATATAGAGGAAGTTATTATTAGGGTTGAGAACAGCATAGGGTTTGCCTGTGAAATTTTAGCCATCCTTCTCAAAGGACAACGGTAGACCAGTTGTAACAAATGATATTGTTCTAGTAGAATTGGTTATTAAGTTATATGCATTTATGATTATTTCAACTTTAGGTATAACTACTGTGTAACCGTAAACTTCTTCATTTGTAGTTGATAAGATTTTGCTTGCTACATTAAAAGCATAAATTCCATCATTGTCACCATAAAAGTTATTTACATTTACACTTAACTCCTTAAGATTTAGCTTATAGTATTTCATGGTTAATGTATTTATCACATAAACTGTTGTACCATTTAAAAGAAAAGACGTCATGAAATTTGAGACTACATTAAAATAAGGTTCTACAAAAACCAGCAAGTAGTTAGAGTAAGAGTAAAGATGTGCTATCCCCTCTAAAGGTAACTTAATCGTATAACCACTTAAATTCATTAAGAAAAGTTGTGTTGTGTTTTGAATATGATACACTACTCCTATTAGATTATTAGTAACAAAAACATAACTAACATTTGAAGGAAAGAGTTGAGGAGAAGCAAAGAAACTAATTAGCAAGAGTGGTATTAAGAGTGTTGCTTTCATATGTGAAAAGGGTGAGGAGAATGATTATATATTTTTTCGTAAGAATATATCTAATAAATCATGTTAATCTTAAAAATTAATTTGATAAACCTATTATTATACATATCCTAATTTCCTTGAGACGAAACTATGTTTTCACTCTATTCAATCCCATAATTCTCTAAGAAATCATGTAGTACTTTACGATAGACCTTAAATTCATTTTACAAAAAAAATATCTGAATGTGTGATAGCGTAGTCATTATGTTATAAATTATGAAATTAACCTTCTCTCCCATAAGACTAGGACTCACACCATTAGAATACATTTTTAAAGCTTCCTCCCTCAACTCCCTAGAATGGTAAATAGCATCACCCAAGAAGTACCTACCGCAATCCCTACACAAATACCTCTGCCTACCTAACTACACTTAACTACATGATGAGAACCACAAGATGGACAAGAAACGTCTTGTCTAACTAAAGCCTTCCTACCCATAACTAATACTCGTTATACAAATATAAATAGCTTAATAGCGACACCATCTCCACGCTCATAAAAGGAGTATTTAAACATTTTTATAAGTGGTGCTTTGTGGATTAGTTCAATTTTTATCTGAGTTAACGTGTAACTTACTTTTAAATCAACGTTCGATTTTGAATTTAAGAAAAATTGATGAGTCTGACATCTTAGAAAATTGAAGTATTCAGCAAAGCAGATTAGGGAGCAATTCTTAATAACTCATTTAACAATAGTCTTTCACTCTCTCAAGGAAATCTTTTACTCCTCTTCTCTCACTTTCGAGATTTATGTAATTAACGTCAATTCTGTTCCGTTGGGCGCAATAAACAAGAACAGCCTTATTTCTATCCTCAATACTGTTCCAGAATTTCCATGCTTCTAGGTAAGTTAATACTACCTCTTCCGGCGGAGTAATATAGATGTAATAAGAGTCAACTTGTACTTTAAGCGGAGATTTACGTTTATTATAAACGTTATCGACTATGTCAATTCCCTTTTCCGATATTTCCCTTATCTTAGGTAAGTATATTCTTAGCCCAAAATCCGATATCTCCTTTAATACTTGCCGTACTAAGTTTTCCGCTATACCTTCTACTATCACATCCACATCGCCTGTTCTATAGCTTCTACCAGAATATAATTCTACAGCAAAACCACCAACGATAATAATCCTACCAAGACCCTTATCTTCTAGAAGAGTATTTAAAATTGCTAGAAATTTTAGAAAGCGATCTGTTTCACTACCTTTCAGCTCACTTATTCTTGAAAGTAATTCCCTAAGCAACCAGTCTTGTAATATATTATATCACCTTCCATTTTCCAACAGCCTAACACTTCCAGCAATTTCATATTCTCCTCTCCAAATTTGGCCAGTCTCTTTAAGTCTTCATCCTTTATCTTACTACCTCTAGGTCTCTGTCTATCTTCTAATAACTTTATTATTAGTTTTGGATCTATCACACAATTACCTATTCCCTTATTCTTATTAAAGTTTTATTATGGTAATTGCCTTGTGGTATTCAGTAATAAATATTTCGGTTGAACTTCAAGCATAGTGTCAACTAAGGTTGCCACGTGAGTCCTTTCAACCCACGTGGTGATTAAGGGGAAGGGTTTCTTTAATTATTTGGGCTCATAAGGCTTATTATTATACCATACACTCCATATAATCCTAGCCAACTTTCTAGCCAAAGCAGTGTGCAATTTCCTACTGTGAAGCTTAACCTTGTGGGACTTGTAGAACTTCAGCAAGGTTGGGGCCTATGGTAATTCATCTCTGCAAGAAAATAAAACAAGCTACGCAAGTATCTATTACCCCTCTTGGGAATTCCCTTACTTATCACAGCCCTACCGCTTCTTTCCACAACAGGGTCTAATCCACAATAAGCTACAAAGGACTCGGCCTTGAAAAGCGCTTAATATCACCAACAAGAGTGTGAACAATAATTTCATTCAATTGGAATATTTACATCTATTATCACTTCTTTGTCTAGTAAATATACTGGAGTGTAAATAGGTTATATATCAAGAAGAACGTCGAGAGCCAACGGGTAATCGTGAATTTATTTGAATTCCAGGGAAGTGCTTGTCCATTGATGATATTCTGTGTTTTGTTGTTGTGAATCCTTGTTCTGCGTAATCTCTTTGTTGAATTACCCAAGATTAGGTATTGAGTAAGCAGAAGTATAATAAGCTTCTGATATGTGGGTAGTGTTAATCAGATGCGAATTTTATCGCATAGCCCATTCTATCTCTTACAACTAAGATGTCGTTCTTTTTAATCTCTCAAGTATCATATAATAATATGGAGGGGTTTAGGCTTCATAGGATTTCATGATATTTAATATCAATCCTCAGCCCTTTGGCTTCACCAGAGTCCCAAGCATCGCCTCATTCATTACTCCTGTACCTTTAACGGGATAACTCACATCCTTGATATTCCACGAATGTGGGGAAACTCACACATCTTGAGGAAAATATTAAGGGATGCGTTTAATTGCCTGTCAAGAGCGAACCCACACACCTCTCACACCTAAAAGTTCCGCCTATCTTTCGGAGAAGAATAAATGAAAACGTTTATATTATCTCTACACACGTTTATGAGTAGTCCTCTAATAAAGAGACTTAGAAATTCATTTTTTAAAATTCTGTTATTTGTAGGAAATAATTCTTCGCATTCTCATAAAAGTTTTCAGCTTTCAATCTATCTTTGCCTTCAATGAATTTAATCCTTTCTCATACCATACTGAAATCCTAGATTTAGATTAGAAATTATATTTTTATTAAGTACAATAAGCATTTTATTTAAAATCCTAGGGTTAGATAGTTTTTAAAAGAATTATATTCAAGATCATAATATTTTTATATTAAGGCTGTTAAATCCCATTATTTATATTAAAGTAAGAGCAAATATCAAGGTAAGTACTCAATCGAAGAATTCAACAAAGCAAACAAATTGGGAAGAATTTATAAGTCTGTAATACATGTTTAACACATGAGTCAAGAAAACAATGAAAACAAAAAGAAAACAATTACAATAAGAGGAGTTGATGAGAAAATATATAGAAAGCTAACAGAAATTGCTAGATCTTCTGGTAAGACTATTGGGGAAGTTACGAACCAAGCGTTTAGAACATTCTTAGATTTATCAGATGCTGCCAAAAGAACTGCAAGTGGAGTAGTTGAAAGTGGTAAAACGTTCATTGAAGGATTTAAGGAAGGAATAGGCAATTTAATAATAATTTCCGATATAGACGAGTTATCAGTAAACAAGGAAGAGATGATGCAAACGAGTAAGCCTATTGCATTTAAAGGTATTAAGAAATTAAGCCTAGTTAATATTTCGGATGATGATGTGGAGAAATACATCCAAGAAATAAGTGATGTTGATGAGCTTATAATACCACCAAATATTAATAAGTTAAAACTATTGCAGAAGTGTAGGAGAGTTAAAAAGATAATTGTGCAAAACAACCCCGTTTAAGAAAATAATTGCTAAAAGATTAGGGATCACTTTTTTATGACTAAGATATCTTTTTATTATTATGATTCCAATAAGCGTTCTAGTAACTAATGCTGGTACAGTTTCATTTCACATTAAGGGTGAGTATAATAAGGATAGACCTAGTAAATTCAGCGACGTATTTAGACCAGTGGTAACGTGGAATCTCACGCGGAAATGCAACTTGAAATGTCTTCATTGTTATATTAACGCGTCACCAGAAGGTGAGGATGGGTCAACTACAGAAGAGGCGTTAAGGCTAATAGACGAAATGGCTGAAATGAGAATTCCATTAATTATAATGAGCGGCGGAGAGCCATTAATGAGAAGGGATTTCTTTGAATTGGCATCATATGCTAGGATAAAGGGAATAAAATTAGCCTTATCTACAAATGGCACATTGATTACCGAGAGTGTTGCGAAGAAATTAAAAGAACTGGATTTCTCTTACGTAGGTATAAGTTTAGATAGTTACGATCCAGAATTTCACGATAAATTTAGAGGTCTAAATGGAGCCTTTAACATGACAGTAAAGGGAATTAAAAATGCAATAAACGTTGGACTAAACGTTGGACTTAGATTTACTATTACGGCTAGAAACATTCATCAGATAGACGAATACGTGAAATTGGCCCTGGAACTGGGAGTTAAGAGAATAACGTTTTATCATTTATCAGCTAGTGGGAGGGGTAAGGAATTAAGGGAGTGGATGTATACTCCAGAAGAATATGTTGGTTTCATAAACAAAATGATTGACTATGCAATTAAGCTAAGTGGAAAGATAGAGATCGAGACTACCTTGGGACAATTCGATGGAGTTTACATAGCTAAAAAGTTGGCTAGAGATGAGGAAGAACTTGAAAAGTACATGAAATTTGTTGAAAATAGTGGAGGATGTGGAAGGAAGATGATATCAATATATCCAAATGGTGACGTTTATCCTTGTCAATTCATTGACTTTTACAAATTAGGTAACGTTAGGGAAAAACCGCTTAAGGAGATAATTAAGAATATTCCCGACCTATTCATAAATACGGACAAGTATTTGAGGGGGGAATATTGTGATAAATGTAAATATAAATCGGCGTGTAAAGGAGGAGATAGAGCTAGAGCGTATTATTGGAATGGAGATGTTTATGGAGATGACCCATTATGCCCTTTGAAAACGCTCCACATTTAGTCTTCTGGGAAGTAACTAAAGCCTGCCCATTAACTTGTAAACACTGTAGAGCTAACGCTATAGATAAGCCGTTGCCAGGTGAGCTTAATACTGAAGAGAGTAGAAAATTATTAGAAGATATAGCGAGATTTGGAAAGGTTGTTATAGTTTTCACCGGTGGTGATCCGTTAAGTAGAAGTGATATTTTCGAACTAATGGAATACGCTAAGTCGCTAGGATTAGTAGTTTCAATAGCACCCTCTCCTTCTCACCGTTTAGACGATGAGACCATGAAGATAATAAGCAATTATGCTAGATACATGTCAATTAGCCTAGACGGAGCTACTTCGCAAACTCATGACTGGTTAAGGGGACTTGGTAGTTATAAATACGCTTTAAGAGGAATAGAGCTTGGATTAAAATACGGGATACAAGTTCAAGTCAATACCCTAGTTTGGAAGAAGAGTTATAGTGAATTACCTTTCGTAGTCAAATTGCTAAAAGAGATGGGGGTAAAGATTTGGGAAGTGTTCTTTCTAATTCCAGTGGGTAGAGGAACTACTGAATTGGATATTCCTAGAGATAAATATAAAGATGTTATAGATTTTCTAGTTGAAGCCACTAGATATGATTTAATTGTGAGAACTGTTGAGGCACCTTTCTTTAGGAGAGCTAAACTTGAGTATACTCCAGCTACTACTAACGATAATGAGCTGGTTTCTACATTACGCGAATTATTAGGTGAACCAGTAAAGGAAGCTGATAAGAGCATTTTGCCTACTAGGGACGGGGCTGGCGTTATCTTCATAGGTTATAATGGTGATGTCTATCCTAGTGGCTTCTTACCATTGTATTTAGGTAATGTTAAGAAGGAGAGTTTAGTCGATATTTATAGAAAGTCCGAGGTTTTGAAAAAAATAAAGGATAGTAGGTTCGAAGGGAAATGTGGCATATGCAAATACAATAATATTTGTGGGGGGAGTAGGGCTAGGGCTTTTGCAGTATATAATAACCCATTTGCAGAAGACCCAATGTGTCCATACTAATACGCTTTTATTTTAAATTATTTTAAACTAAAGATGAATGTGCTTATAAAAATGTTATAAGTATTATAGGTTTAAAAATTGGATTAAGTATTTCATAATTACTTAAAAACTTCTAATACAAATACATACTTGATGAGTCAAGAGGTTATTGAAGTTCGTTCGCCCTCCAATCTTAATGTAATTGGAACTGTGAAAAGAATGCATAAAGATGAGGTTAGAGGAGAAATAGAGGAGGCATATAAGGGATTTGAAATAATATCAAAGATGCCCCTCTATAAAAGGACAGCTATATTGAGAAAAGTATCGGAAATTTTGGAAAGAGAACAAGAGAGACTAGCTAAACTACTTGCGATGGAAGCCGGTAAGCCGATTAGGGATTCTAGGGTTGAAGTATTAAGGGCTTCCAGATTGTTTAGACATGCTGCTGAAGAAGTCGGAATGGTTTTAGAAGGTAAAAATTATAGAGTGGACGCTTATGAGTACCCTCCTGGAAATGAGAATAGAATAGTTGTAAGTACTAGGGAACCGATAGGTGTTGTAACTGCAATTTTACCCTTCAACTTCCCCATAAACTCCTTTGCCCATAAGGTTGCTCCAGCTTTAGCAGTAGGAAATTCAGTAGTGGTTAAGCCAAGTATAAATACACCCCTAGCCGCCATAGAAATGAAGAAAATATTGGTTGAGGCTGGATTACCCGATAGTGCAGTTAGAGTAGTCACTGGTTATAGTAGTGAAATCGGGGATGAGATAATTACTCACCCATTAGTCGGCTTAATTACGTTAACCGGTTCCACACAAACAGGTCTTAAAATAGCCTCTAAAGCTGTTTCCTTAGGGAAGAGAATAATAATGGAGTTGGGAGGTTCTGATCCCATAATCATCTTAGAAGATGCCAATATAGAGAGAGCCTCTTCAATAGCTGTTAGAGCTAGGTTTGAGTACGCTGGTCAGAACTGTAATGCTGGCAAGAGAATTATAGTTAGGGAGGAGATATACGATAAGTTCGTAAAGGCGTTTAACGATAAGGCTAGAGCGTTAAAGGTAGGTGACCCCTTGGATGAAACTACCGACGTTGGACCAGTAATCAACAAAGAGAGCGTTGAGAACTTAAACAGTGTATTAGCAGACGCTAAAGCTAAGGGTGGAAAGGTTGAAATCCTCAATAAGGGTCCAGAGAGTGGAAGTTTCTTCCCACTAACTATGGTAACCAATCCCTCACTGGATATGCTAGTCCTAAAGAGTGAAGTCTTCGGGCCTATAGTACCAATTGTGAGTGTTAAGAGTGATGAGGAGGCAATACGAATAGCTAATTCAACCGAGTATGGCTTACAGTCTGCAATCTTTACTAATGATGTAAATAGGGCTTTAAAGTTAAGTAGAGAGTTGAAGTTTGGTGCTGTTATCATAAATGATAGTACGAGATTGAGGTGGGACTCACTAGCATTCGGCGGATTTAAGAAAAGCGGTATAGGGAGAGAAGGAGTTAGAGAGACAATGCTTGAAATGACTGAAAATAAGTTAATAGCAATAACGCTTCTTTAATATTTTTGAGTTTCTCATCACTATAGTAATTTTTTACCATCTTTTGTGAAATATATAAATAAGGTCTACGGAACGATTTTCCTATAAAGCACATTCTACATGATTAATTAAATTAATGAAAATTCATGAGGCCCATGTGGTGTTATTATTAAGAGATAAGTAAAGGGCGAAATGAGATTTTTATATATTTTGTTTAGTAAAAAATAGTTAAACTATAACGTTACAAATAAATGGGGTTAAGGGGGCGGAAAGCCTCGCCTCTCTGCGGTAGACCCAAAATCACCTCCTTAAAAATAAATCTATAGTGTAAATAAGTGTATCTACTAGATTAAATGTAAAATTCTCTGGATTGAATAAATCAGGAAATAAAAGAATTAATAATAATCTAAACTCCTCTCTCCCCACCTCCCCCTTGAATATGATATATAAGGAGTAGAGTACAAGGGCCAGCACGAAGATCAACGTGCGAAAAACAAACTTAGTAGAACTAGTAAATGGAAGAAAAGCCTTAATGTTCCTATAAGAGGTCTCTATGGGACCTCTTACCTTATTATACAAATCCAACACTTCCCTCTTGGATAGGTCTAGGTTAGTAGCCCTAGCAAAATAAACAAGACTCTTTCTCCTCACTTTTTCCTTGCTGTACACGAGAAGCCTGAACTTGATCTGCTCATCCCTCCTATGCCTCTTACTATTAGTTGTGTAATCCCCGTCAAACTCCTCAAACACCTTAACATCCCCAACAGGCACAGCAACTATATACTTAAACTGTGAAACGAAGTTGAGCACATCAACTGTGTAGAAACCAGCGTCAAGAGTTATCAACCTTATCTTGAATCCCATTGCCATTACTTGCTCCACAAGAACCTTCACTATCTCGTCCTTAGTCATACCGTTCACTTGCGGAATAAAGGCAAGTAAAAGTACTTTCCCCTTATACTTGGTTGTTGCGTAGTTCCACGAGTTTCCTTTTTCAGAGCTCCCTTTCACTGGTTTCCCATACCACGTCTTGGTTGTCCAGTCTATTGAAAGATCTATCTCCTTTACCCCCTTTAATATCTCCAAGGATATTTTCCTAGCTCTTTCCAATAGCTTTTCAATCACTTCCATCCCTTGTTTCACTACGTAATTCCTCAAGGTCTGTGGGGATACGTCATACGCTCTGGACTTGTTCTCTACAGAGTTGTTCCACAAACACGCGGAGATGAGAGTTTTCGCTACCTTCTCTACCTTTTCCCCTTGGAAGTTCAACATGGAAAGTAATTTATATCCTATTTGTTGAATGTTCGGTGAGGGAGACCGGGTGTTACCATCTTCCTATCTCACGTGGTAATACTCCATCTCCCTCACCTTAAACCCTTTCTTCAATTGAATTCTTTATACTCTTGTAAATTTCTTTATCTTTTATAAATTCGATATTATCCTACCAGAAATATTTTTTCTAATACGATTTTGGGTCTATCGTTCCAGGGCGGGGAGAAATTCAGAAGGAGAAAATTTGGTAATGATAAAACTAAGAAGATAAAAGAAGGTCTAAGCAACGTATATTTATGGTTAGAATTAACATCTACCACTCCAGAGTTATATTATCTTTTCATGGATAAACTTAGCAGAATAGTGATGGAAAATAACGTCGATTTGGCATGGAAGTAATTGGAAGAATTTGAACATTATTTATTGGAGCTTAATAAGGGTAAGACTAGGGAAGTAGAATTGGGCTGAATTCTTTTTCACGTTAATAGAGATCTTTTTATATCTGTTTATAACAAAAAATTATTGATAAATGATGATCTCTCACGCCGATGTGGGCTATGCCCAAAAGGGTGAGGGGGATTACGGAGATGTGAGCCCCGTGCCGTTGGGCTCGAAGGAGTCCCATGACCCACCTATAAGGTGGTTGAGGGCTAAGTACCTACACTCGATCATGAATGAACATAAAATGATTGAAATGAAAGTGTAGGGACAAACGGAGGACTCTTGAAAAAATCAGTGATATGAAAAAGGCTCTAATTAATTACTTGGTTTCTATACAAGGAGACAGTGACGAAGCATTTTTAATAATAAGGAATGAAGCTTTTAATTTAATTCTTGGCAGTAATATATACGAGTTAAAAATTAGTGAACTAAGCGAAAATGAGAGGAAATTCTCCGAGAGTTTTAGACTTTATACTGCGTTGAAATTGTTGTTAGACGAGGAGAATAAAGTAAAAAATAAGAGACTTCTTGGAGAAGTTTTTCTATAAGCAAGATAAAGGATAAGGACGGAAAAGTTGTAAATGTTATGATAAGCTTCGCCAGTGCTAAGGAAATATTGAATTTAAGAGAAAACTCAAATATCGCAGTTAAACTTATGCGTAGAGTTGAAGATGTCTGCATATTTTTATCCGGTAGTACGTTATACGGAATGATTCCTTGCAATGTTGAGTTGGATTTGAATACAGAATACATATATTAAGGGTTAAAATGTTTTCGAAAAAATCAGTCAACCTTGACTCGTAGAGGCCATTCAAAACTCGTAATTTTAGCCTTTGCCTCCACTTTAACATTTCCTTCAGCGTAACACAGCAATCCTCCTTCAACATTTGGAAATCTAATTAGGGCAATAAACACTGGTTGTGCTAATTTGTTACCTTCATCATCATTGTAGATTATTGTATACGAATCCACGTAAGCCTCATCCTTATTTACTTCCACGTAATTCTCTATCTTGACGAAGCAGTGTTCACAATAGGATCTAGCAGGGACGAAGACTCTTCCACACTTCCTACACTTACTTCCTACAATCTTACCTTGTTTCAGCCCGTTAAAGAACTGTTCTCCCGCTGGGCCTACTGTATACTCGTATTTTTCAGCTTCCATTACGTCATACCATCTTAATAGCCTTCCTTCTTTTCCACTCTTCTCCCAAGACATTTAGATCACCTTAAAGCATTGGATATCTTCAATACTTCCTTTCCTTTCCTCCTTTGGCTTCCACACCGCCTTAACCCTCTTCCCTATGATTTCCATACTCTTCACTTGTTCATAACTTGCACATATTCTGTGGAATATTCCAGGGTATACGAAATCCCTATCGTTAGAAGGTAATAGCCTTATAATCCCGACTATCTCTGGCTCTTCCAACTTAGCTCTAGTCCAACTTATGAAGCTAGCAACTGCAGTCATTACTATTCCTTCATCTTTAACTTCAACCCACTCGTCAGTGGGTCTAAAGCATTCCTCACAATACATTTTTGGCGGTACGTGAATTCTACTGCACTTATTGCACTTCCTTCCATAAATTTTTCCTTCCTTAAGTCCAAGTAGATATTTGCTCTGAGCCTGTCCCGCAGTGTATGCGTATTTAGCGTTTGGTTTATATGAGAGTATATAATGTTTGCTTAAGTCTTCTTCTTTTAGAGGAGTTACCATCTCATATCACCTCAATTGCGTAAAACTATAACCGTACCGGCTTGCATTAAATCTCCCCAAGCCTGGGCTACACCAGTATGTACTGGTCTCTTAACTTGCATTTTCCCAGCGGTCCCCTTTAACTGCCAATATATACTTATGACTTTCATTAAACCCGCAGCAGCAATAGGATTGCCCACTCCCAGTAAACCTCCACTGGGACTACTGGGTATATCACCATCGATGTCGAATACTCCCTCCTTCAATAATTTTGGAGCCTCTCCTCTCTTAGCCAATTGTAGTGCCTCTAAATGATGTAGTTCTTTGTAATCAAACGGATCATATGGTTCAGCAACGTCTATTTCCTTAGTTGGTCTCTCAATCCCAGCCATTTTATAAGCCATTCTAGCAGCGAATTCCACATATCTAGCGTAAGATAAGTCCCTAGCAGGCCACTCCGTATTGTCTAACGTCCATCCAACTCCTTCAACCCAAACTGGCGTATCAGTATACCTCCTCGCTAAGTCTTCAGAAGCTAATACGATTGCCGCCCCACCATCACTAACTGGACTAACGTCTAAGAGTTGAACTGGCCAAACTAATACTTCGCTCTTTAACACGTCCTCTACTGTTATTTTTGAACCTAATTGCGCATATGGATTATTTACTGCATTCCTCTTGTTCTTAACGGAAACTAACGCGATCTCCTCCTTTTTAATTCCATAGGTTGCCATATATCTATGCATTTCCATTGCAAATATCCAGATTAGATTAGGGTTCAAGGGTTTTTCAAGGATTGGATCCCATATGTATCTGAATATTGCTTGAGGATGAGGTCTATCTGGGCTCATCTTTTCCTCAGCTACAGCAAGTACTTTTTGGCATAAACCACTGGCAACATGATACCATCCTGCTATGGCAGTCATAACTCCAGTAGCACCACCCACATAAACCCTACTTACTGGTTTTCTAATGCCCCCAGAACCATGTGATAAGTATTCGCCCTTTAGGTTAACTCCATCAAAAGCATCTGGTGCACTTCCAATAACAACACAGTCGATATCCTTTAACTCTAGTCCAGCCTCATCTAATGCCTTACTTGCAGCCTCCCATGCAATCTCTTGTGGAGTTTCTAGTAGTCTTCTCCTAAATAGAGTTAAGCCAGCACCTATTACTGCGACTCTTTTATTTAAATGAATGTTTACCTTCATGGCTTTTCCACCACCACAACTGATCCAGTAAGAGTGGGAATTCCACGCCAAGACGCGACAAGTGCCCTTTCACCTTTCCCTTGCTTAATATAATCTATTGCGTCTAACAGTAATGAAAAACCTGAAGCTTCTAAAGGAACTCCCTTAGCTATATGCCCACCTAATGGATTTACCGGAATTTCTCCTTGAGGAGAGAGATTTCCCTCCCTTAAGTCCTTTGATGGTTCCTCAGAAACTCTCAATCCCTCCAAGTGCTGTAATTCTTTGTAACTGTATCTATCATCAACAAAAACAGCATCAAAATACCTTCTAGGCGACTCAATTCCAGCCATTCTATATGCCATATCTGAGGCTATCCTCATGTAGTTTGCCTTTCCTAGCTCTGCAGTTTCTAGGTTTGAGGAATCAGTTACAAATCCCAGTCCCTTGATTACTAGATAATCATCTTTTTTCAGCTTTTTACCAACTTCCTCATCAGCAACTACTATAACTATTGCTCCATCAACAAAAGGCGCCATATCCAACTCACTAAGAGGGTAAACTACGTAATCTTTCTTTAACACGTCTTCAGCTGATATATTACTAGCATAAGACGCTCTAGGAGATGATAGACCAGCTTTCTTATTCTTTTCCACTACTAATGCTAAGTCTTCCCTTGTTATCCCTTTTCTTTGCATGAACTTTACCGCATCTAACCCTGCAATAAAATGGAAATTTGGTGGATTAATGGATCTAACGTATATGGGATCCATTGCGAATTTCACTAAGTCACTAAACGTTAGTATGTCGCTTACCTTAGAATGGGCTTCAATTGACACTACGTTAGCTACACCGGAATTAATATGCATTACAGCGTGAGCTAATCCTTGAAGCGCGTCTCCAGCTACAGTCATGGTTGGTCTCATTGCTCCTCCCATTTGGTCTGGCGCGAATTCGTCAGCTATCGATATTCCCTCCCAGAAGTCCTCTTGGCAGGATATAAAAGAGTCCACATCATTTCTAGGATTTATATTTCCCGCATCCTTATATGCCCTAGACGCAGCCTCGAAAACCATCTCTCTAAATGAGACTTCTGGAGTTGTAGACCTAAAGCCGAACCAACCTATGCCTATTATGGCAATTCGATTCAAAAAAGTCCCCAAATATATTCTCTTGACGTACTTATTAAAGCTTTTTAGCCTTACCTATGAAAGGATCGAAAGTAACTAAATATACGGTATTCCATACCGCTCAATATATTTAGCAATAATGTGTCTTTGTACTTCATCAGTTCCCTCACCTATCCTAAGTAATCTGGCATCACGATATATTCGTTCAATAGTGGTTCCCTTAGCGTAACCCATACCACCAAATACTTGCAAGGAGATATCGACTATTTCGTTAGCGATAATCGCCGATAATAGCTTTAACATTGCTACGTAAACTCCCTTATCCTTTGAATTCTCATCAAACTTATTGCTAACATCCTTAGCCATTGATTTTACCGCGTTGAGTTTAGCTACGGAATCGGCGAAGTACCATCTTATCCCTTGAAAATCATAAATTGAATTGCCAAATGCTGTTCTAGATCTAGCCCACTTAAGAGCTTCTTCCAACGCAGCCTCAGCCAAACCTATTGCAATCCCAGATATAGCAAGTCTCCCTATCTCTAGTACTGAATTTACCATATTCCACCCATTATTTACTTCTCCAACTACGTAATCTTTTGACACTTCACAATCATGAAAGATTACCTCAGCAGTTCCAGTTCCCCTATTACCCATGACTTCTATTTTTCTAGTCTCAACGCAATTACCCCTAGGCACTATGAAAACGGATAAATCATGCCTAGATGAGCCAGTTCTCGTAACTGTGACGAAAATATCAGCGTAAAGTCCTTGAGTTATCCACATCTTATGTCCTTTTATTCTCCATAATCCATTTCTTTTCTCAGCGAAAGTCTTCATGGAGCCTATATCACTTCCACCAGAAGGTTCAGTTAGGGCAAAACTACCTATCATCTCTCCCTTACTCATCGGTTCTAGAAACTCCTTCCTTTGTCTTTCGTCTGCATATAATCTAATCATTTCGCCAGCCAATTCTCCTTGAGCGTCAGCAATTAACGCTAAGGACCCGCTAACCTTGGCAATTTCTTCTAAAATTATCATCATATCGTAGTGTGAAAGTCCATTAGTTAAAGGGATTAGAAAGCCTAACTCTCCGAGTTTCCTAACTAAATCTCTAGGGTAGTAATCTTCTTTGTCTATTTTAGTTGCTATTTTTTCAACATCTCTTTTGAGGAATTCCCTCAGTGATTCTATAAAAAGCTCTTTTTCGCTCATATATTTATCCTACATTTAATAACTTTTAAATCTTATATCAATCTATCATTATTGAACGAAAGGTATATATAATTTTTAATTTACAAATGTATATGATAACATGAGTTGGAAAATATATTCTCTAGATCAGATTAAAGCATTGGCGAAATTCTCTATGGAAAATCCAGAAGCCTTCTGGCGAGATAAGGCTAATTACATAACTTGGTTTAGGCAACCAGAGAAAATACTTGAGGGAGAACCACCGTACGAGAAGTGGTTCGTTGGAGGAACCACAAATATATCCTATAACGCTATAGATAGACATTTACCAGATAAGAAAGATAAGGTGGCATTTTATTGGACCAATGAAAGATTAGATAGTTTTAGGTCAATATCCTTTCAAGATCTTTATCAAGAAGTAAACAAGGCAGCCTATGTCTTAAGTGAATTGGGCGTGAAAAAAGGCGATACGGTATCCATGCTAATGCCTAATATACCAGAAGCTGTATACTTCTCCTTAGCAACACACAGACTGGGGGCAATTCTAATAATACATTATGTAGGTTTGAGCGAGGAAACAGTGGCATATAGGTTTAATGATTGCGGTTCAAAAGTATTGATTGTTGCTTCAAAGACGTTTAGGAATGGAAATGAGATAAGAATTAAGGATTTTGTGGATAAAGTTTTGGAATCTCATACTACACCCATACAGAAAGTCTTGGCAGTGCCGAGGGGATATTCAGATTTTAATGTTAATGGGAAAAGGGATGTTGTGTATGATGATGTGAAACCTAAAGGGAAAGTTTACGTTAAACCAGTGGAAGTTGAGGCTAACGAGCCAGCGACAGTTTATTACACGTCTGGAACTACGGGAAGACCTAAGGGATTATACCATAGTAATGGAGGGTATGTGATAGCACTCAATTGGGCTTTTAAGGCAATATTTAACCCAACAGAGAATGACGTTTGGTGGACTGTTTCAGAATTAGGTTGGCCAGTATGGCCAATGGCAAATTTATACACGATACCAGTAATGGGAATACCTGGTGTGCTTTTTGAGGGATATGTTGGTTATAAAAGGGATCTATTCTCGAGAGTAATTGAGAGATATAATGTAAGCCTAGTTTGGAGTTCTACCACAACTCTTTACACTCTCAAGAGTTTAGGAGAGGAGTCAGTTAAGAGCGGAGATACATCAAGCTTAAGAATGATTCTTAATACAGGAGAACCTTTAAACGTTGGAGCGTGGATGTGGTTAAATCAGAATCTTCCTCAAGTTAAGATAGCAGATGCGTACTGGATGACAGAGCATTTATCGCCAGTTGGTGCAACTCCTTACGGAATCGGCGAAATTCCCTTTAAGGCAGGTTCCGCTGGTATACAATTCCCAGGAGGAACATATTTCTTAATTGTTGACGATGAGGGAAAACCATTACCTCCTAAGCAAAAGGGGTATATAGTGTTAAAACCGCTTAACCCAGCCTTAGCTAAAATGTGGAATGATCCCAATTACGAGAAGATAAAGGAGAAGTATTGGTCTAGGTTCCCAGGATACTTCTACACTGGAGATTACGGTTATGTTGATGAGGATGGATATCTGTTCGTGCTGGGAAGAGCTGATGATGTAATAAGAGCTGAAGGGGAGAGGATAGGAACACTTGAAGTTGAAAGTGTAATAGTAACTTATCCCAACGTGGCCGAAGCTGCCGTAATAGGTCAAGGCGGTAACATAATAGCGTTTGTAGTCCCAAGACAAGGGGTTGAGGTTGGTGACGCACTCAGAAATGACATTAAGAACTATTGTAGGAACGCTGGTTACATAGTTGATAAAGTAGTGTTTGTGAAGAGACTGCCTAAAACCAAAAGCGGGAAGATAATGAGAAGGCTACTAAAGGCTATCCTAGCTAACGAGAATCCAGGTGATGTATCAACATTGGACGATATAAGGATAATGGAGGAACTTAAGGAAGCGTTGAAGAGCCTAAGCTAAAATGTTTTTTATGGAAAACGCAATTAACTTCCTTTGGGCATTTCTCAAATGATAGAGGAACGTTACTTTACTTATTCCTAATAGCTTAGCTAATTCATCGGCAGTTGCTCTTCTGGGATAGTCTAAATAACCATAGGAATAGGATACCGTAAGCACTTTCTTTTCCCATTCAGTCAGATTAGGGTAGAGAATTGGGTTAAAGTCAGTTGTCTCCACTCTTTTCACCTTTCCTAAACTTTCGATCTCAGTAAGAATCTCTCGAAGATTTTTGCTGGAAGTTACAAATGACCATTTTTCGTCTTTACCTTCTATGAGATTACCCAGAATCAACACTTCCTTATCGTAGAGGACCCCAGCTATTGATCCCTTGTATTTATTTAAAAAATCCACATAAGTTCCTCCCTTAAACCTATCTACCTTCATAACCTTTATAACGCTTCTGTGTGTTTTCATTAAGTTTGATATAACCTTATTTTCCATTGAATCGATAAGAATCCTACTCCTTAAATAGTTCTTATGTGGATAAACTTCTAAATTAATAGTATATGCGGTAAATGGCATGTGTGAAGTCCAACAATCTTCATGGCTTACAACTATATCTACATGTTTAATCAAGTTAATCATGTACTATTTAAACTCTTTAAAAATATAAATGTTATGTATTATAAGAAACTATAATATAGTATACTGTTAGTCGTATGTTTATTAAACTAGTTTAATATAGAATATTAAATTATTGATTTGAAAAGCCAAATATGGCAGAAAAGGCTGCAGTAAAAGCAGGGGAAGCGATTGCTAGAATGGATAGAATCCCAATATGGGGACTTTCATATATTTTTATAGGAATATTAGGTATAGGGTTTCTCTTCACATTTTATGACATTTTCGATATAAATGTATCATTTATACAAACGGCATTAACGCTATTTCACGTTAGCAATCCAACTTCTCCTCAGATTCCAGCATTACTAGGCCCCATAGTCCTATTAAACCTAGTAGGGTATATAATAGGAGCCCTTATACTTTCTCCAATATCTGACGTAATAGGCCGGAGGAGGATGCTAATGATAACTATGATCATTACAGGCCTTGGCAGTTTATATAACGCATTGGCGAATAATTATGTTAATTTTTTAGTAGCAAGGACCATAACTGGTATTGGTGTTGGTGCTGATTTAGCAATAGTTAATACTTATATTGGAGAAGTAGCTCCCATTAACGGAAGGGCTAGATACACTAGTCTAGTATTCTTATTTTCAACACTAGGCGCAACACTAGGCATATGGTTAGGATTGTTCTTAACAACGCCCTCTGCTCCATTTCCTCTTGGATTACCGTTTGCACTTGGTGGAAGTGGGTTCTTTGCGGTTAATGGATGGAGAGTAATGTACGGGATAGGTGCGTTATTGGCTTTAATAGGATTGCTCTTAAGGTTTAGCTTACCTGAATCTCCAAGATGGTTAATATCTAAGGGTAAATTAACTGAAGCTGAAAGGATAGTTGAGGTGATGGAGAAGAAAGCTACTGGCAAGTTAGGTAATCTCCCACCATTACCCAATATAATTCAGCCTTATATTGCAGAGAGGTATTCCTATTTAGATGCATTAAAGACCATATTTAGTTCCTCACTTTATATAAAGAGGTTTGGAATACTTGTCTCAATGTGGTTATTTGGTTATATGACCGTCTATACCTTGGCAGCTGGTTTAACATCTGTATTAGCCTCACTGGGATTTGCTCCACCAGAAGCTGGAATGATTGCGGCAATAGGTGTTATAGGTTTCATATTAGTTCCTATAACAACCTTCTTTGTTGGAGATAGACTTGAAAGAAAGACGTGGACAGTCATTTCAGTAGTCTTCACAATAATTGGGGGATTATTAATAGCTATAGCTGGTACTAACATAGCATTATCTTTCCTAGGATCTATAATTCTCTTTTATGGTTTTAATTTATGGGTTCCAACATCATACGCTTGGACTGCTGAGAGTTTTCCGACTAGGGCTAGGAGTACTGGTTTCGCCTTATGTGACGGTGTAGGTCATATAGGGGGTGGGATAGGGATTATTGCAATTTCCTCTTTCATAGGTTCTCTGATAGCTTCTGGGGTCACTACAGCTTTGGCAATAGAGGTATTTTTGCTAATAGCCTTATTCCAAGCAATTTCAACAATAATTGCAATAGCAATAGGACATAGGTCTGCTAATAAGAGATTGGATGAGGTTTCACCCTAAGACATCAACTCAGTTTAATGATAAACTTAAATAATTTTTTTAAGTATATACTCTCATGAGCGAGACGATAAGGAATATAATGAGATTATTTCCACTAGGAATAGTAGTAGTTACAACTAAATGGAGTGATAATTTAGTAGGAATGACGGTCAACACATTTAATTCGCTTTCTTTAAATCCACCATTAGTTATGTTTACCGCAGATAAAACTAAGGGTAATGATGTACCTTTTATCGAGAGTAATGGTTTTATAGTAAATTTTGTCGATGACGAAAAAATCTTCAATACATTTGCCTTTAAGCCCATAAAGGAGAGATTCAAGGAGGCAAAGTTCTTCGAAGGTTTAGATGGAATACCCGTATTGGCTGACAGTTACGCTTACATGGAAGTTAAGAAGTATAAGACTATTGATATTGGTGATCACACCATTGTAGTTGGTGAGGTAATTAATGGAAAGGTTGTTAGAGATAATTTCTCACCCTTAGTCTATTACAATAGAAATTATTGGAAGTTATGTAGATAACCTTAAATCAGTTTAATAGTGAATTAATTTATCTTTTTGCACTTGATAGTGTTTGATGATCAACACTTTACGTACATCTCATGTGTGTATAAGAGTTAGCGATTTGGATAAGGCGAGATACTTCTACTCAGAACTCTTAGGATTTGTGGAGACAGAAAAGGATGGCGATTATATTTATTTGAGAGGGATTGAGGAAGGTCAGCATCATAGCTTAATACTAAAAAAGGCCAACTCGGCTGGTTTATCGTATATAGGCTTTAGGGTAAGTAAAGGAGAGGAATTAGATAAGGCCAGAGAAGAATTGGAAAACCTAGGTCATAAGGTTAGGAAATTTAGGGAAAAGGGTATTAATGAAGCTCTATTATTTGAATCCCCCGAAGGAATCCCAATACTTCTATACTATGACATGGAGTATGTAGGCGATTTAAGATTAGCATTTCATAGGCATAGGGGAGTGAGTCCAGTCAGGTTAGCCCACGTAAATTATATGGTTAAGGACTTGGAGAGAGAATTGGAGTTCTTTAAGAGATTCATGGGTTACTATGAGACTGAGAGGTTCTTGGATAAGGATGGGAATTTGGCAGTAGTGTGGTTAACTAGAAGAGGGGATTCACACGAAATAGCAATAGCGAAGTCAAGTAAAAACGTTCCGGGATTTCACCATGAGACGTATTACGTTCATGATGTAAAAGATGTCATTAAAGCCCCAGATATTCTAGCCTCAGTGGGATTGTGGGATAGTATAGAAAGGGGTCCCGGTAGACATGGTGTAACTGAGGGTTATTATATTTATTTGAGAGATTTTGATAAAAATAGAATTGAGTTCTTCACCAACGATTACGTGGTTCTGGATCCGGATAAGTGGAAACCAATAGTTTGGACCTATGATCAATTAAGGTATAGAAGTGATTTTTGGGGAAGGCCGATTCCTCAATCTTGGTTAACTGAATGGGTTGCCGTGGAGGATATTTCCACGGGTCAATTAAAGGGGTGGTCTGGATGATAAGAAGGGGAACAGATTACATAAAAAGTATAAAGGAAAACCCACCAGTAGTTTACTATGAAGGAGAAGTAGTAAAGGATGTTACAGAACATTCAGCATTTAAAATACCGATATCTACTGTTGCGAAATATTATGATCTACATTGGGATGAGAAATATAAGGAGTACCTAAGGGTTTATAACCTTGATGTGGGAGAGGAAACTAGCATAAGTTTTCTAAGACCTAAAAACAAGAAAGATTTAGGCAAATTAAGGGATGGCCTAGTAAAGATATATGATTACTATAGGGGATTCTTCGGTAGAAGTCCAGACTACCTAAACTTATGGACAATGGTATTCTATGCACACGCTGAGGACTACTTTGGAAAACAGTTCGGTTCAAAGTTCATGGAAAATGCGATTGAAATTTACAAAGAAGCTACAAAGAGAGATTTGTTCTATACCCACGCAATTGTGGCCCCAATGTACGATAGATCTAGACCACCTTCTCAATGGGAAGATCCATACATTCAAGTGGGAATAGTTGAGGAAAAACCAGAAGGTGTAGTAGTAAGAGGAGCCGCAATGATATGTACCGCCGGTCCTTATGCGGAGATGTTATGGTATTTACCAAATGTCAGAAGAGATAGTGATCCTAGATATGCAATATACTTCTCTATCCCAACAAACACTAAAGGAGTTAAGTTCTTGTCTAGAAGGGGGTTCCAGCCTAGGGAAGGAGGAGAATTTGAATACCCAATATCTTCTAGATTTGAGGAATCCGATGCAGTTTTAGTGTTAGATAACGTCCTAATTCCTTGGGAAAGGATAATATTCTTCAAGAAGCCTGAGTTAATCGAAGACCTAATGTGGCATACCGTTCAGTTAAGGGGATGGTTTAACTGGCACTTCGTAATTCAACATTATAGCAGGTTAAAATTCCTTGCTGGTTTAGCTATCGCCATTGCTGAAGCTTCTGGCACCAGTAATTTCATTAACGTTCAAGAAAAGATAGGTGAGATACTGATATATGTAGCTCTAAATGAGGCAGCCCTCTATGCATCAGTTGAAAGAGCCCAAGAATTGCCCAATATTACTAGACCAGATCCCTATATTTCCATTTCAGCCAGTCACTTCAACATGAAGACAGTTCCCAGAGCAAATGAGATATTAAGGTCAATTAGTGCAGGATCATCAATACCTATACCTGCTGGTATTAAAGATTTTGAAAATCCCGAGGAAAGAAAATTATTGGATAAGTACATGGCAATGAAAGGTCTTGATGCCCTAGAAAGAGTTAAGATGTTTAACCTACTGTGGGACGTTATAGGATCTGAAGCAGGGATGAGATATGAACAATATGATAGGTTCAGTAGGGGTGATCCCACAATAAGATGGGCTCAAACTTATACTGAGGTATTCAAGGATAGAAAGCACGAATTCGTCAAATTGGTTAAGGATATAATCGATCAGATGCCTAATCCTAAAGCTTAAGTGAACAAAAGTTAACTTAATTTTTTATTTATATTTTTGGAGTTCTTGTTAATGACAATTGGCTTATTTATATCTCATGGTTCTCCTACAATACTGATTGATGAGAATAAGTGGAAGGACTTATTGAGAAGAGTAGGAAAGGAAATTGAGGAGAAGTATAAACCAGAAACAATAATAGTCTCAAGTCCCCATTTCGTCTCATGGACGGAAACCTTCTATATTGAAAGCAGTGAGAAGCTAGAGTGTATTCAAGATTATTACGATTTCCCAGATGAGACTTATAAATACTGTTATAACGCGTTAAATGACACTGAACTAGTTGAAGAAATAGTGAAAAACGCTGAGGGAAAAGTAGTGAAAGATGATAAATGGGGATTAGATCACGGTGCGTGGATTCCCCTCTTCTACATGTTTCCCGAGTATAAACCAAAAGTTGTAACAATATCAATTACTGACAATTCGCCAGAATCACACTATGAAATAGGTGAAAAGATTAGGAAAGCAGTAGAGAAACTTGGAAGGAAAGCAGTGTTTTTAGCCACTGGTTCACCAACTCATAGGTTAGACTTGTTTTACTTTAAGATAACTCCTAAACCTACAAAATTCGATGCGATATTAATGGATCTAATAAAATCTGGTGAATTTGAGAAAATATTAAAAATTAGTGAACTTTATCCTAAGGAGTATCAGACTGCAATGCCAGAGGGAAATCTAAATACTCTACACATGCTCTTAGGGTATATTAAACCAAAGAAGGCTGAGATACTAGGATATGATACACCTTGGCCCGGAGTTAGTATGCTAGCCGCAAGCTTTTATGAGTAAAAGACTCATTTTTAGACGTGCGTTTTTGTCCTAGATGCGGTTCGGCGAGAGCTATATTACTTAATAAGAAGAAAAGATTGTATAGGTGCATGACGTGTAGCTTTGTTTACACTATTTAGAAATTTCTTATATCTATACCAGTAATTTTTTGATAGTTTTCAAAGCCATATTGTTCTATAATGTCTAAGACCAAACCTTTTCTTTCTTTTACCTTCGGAAATACGTATTTCTCTTCATTCAGATTATGATCTAACACTATTTTCATATACCTAGGTACCCAATCTTTTCTCTTCTCCTTTATTATCGTATCACCGTACTTCTCAATTAGTTTATGGTCGTTTGAATAAGGCTTGGCTTCTGGTATATCTTTAAAGACATACAAGTCCTCCATCTTCGCGTGAACATTAACTATGAAGTCATGTAATGTTTCCAATTCCTGCAAAGAATTATCAACTTTTTCCAGAAAATAGAACCTTATTCTAAATATACCATGTTCAAATTTAAGTAGTTCTATTAAGTCCATATTTTCATTAATGTTGGGATTACTAAAAAACCTTTTATTGAAGAGTGAAAAGTGTAGAGATAGTAATGAAATTCTCATTTCTCCTATTACTGATAATAACCGTAATTTCGAAAACGTTTATGCTAGGCAATTATATAATACATGTTAACGTAAATGAGAATTTTCCATTAGTTCAAAGCGTTGAGAACTCCACTATTGGTATAAAATTTGTAGTAAGTGTAAAGAACTTTACAGTAGAACCTCAAACTATTGATAAGTTATTAGCAATAAAGAATAGCACCAATTTCTCGGAAATAATTGTACCTTATTATCTGATTAACAAAACATTCTCAATAGTTTATAATGGGAGTTATTATGCAAACATTACAATAAGCTCTGTGCAAGTAAACGACAGTAATAATTTTGGTGGAAATCTTACGAATGTTTCATTCATTTCTACCTCTTCATCTCCTTTAGCCTTAAACACTTTTTACAGTAATGGGGTTATTGTAATGGTACTAGTTGCAACATTTTCAATAGTCTTATATACAATTTTACAGACCAAGAAGAAGAGAAAATAAGAGGAAAGATTAAGTTCGGAATGCTGAAAGCTCCTTTGATTCTTCTCTCTCACTTACGGATTGTAGTCCAATTATTATCATTGATTTCTGTGGTAGTTTAGATGTGATATAGCACGATACTTCTAGTGTATCTTTAGCTCTAATTAAACTTTCCTTAATTATCTTAACTGGTAAATCAGAAGATATTACTACGAAATATTTGACACTGTATGGAAGGAACGTGCTAAAGAATTTTTCAAAGTTTGAGATGATTTTTGTATTTATAAGGAATATATGTCTTATATCTTCTTTCTTTAAAAGCTTTAATAAATCATCATCAAGATAACTTTCAAGTTCTTTAACACTTAAGTGTTCCATCATATATAAAGTATCCTAAGTTATATATTAATTTAACTTCTTTACACTTCATCAGATTTCAAGGACAAGGTTTATATGTGTAAATATACTTGTAGTTTAAAGGGCAAGGATCTCTCTAAATTTATGCAAAAACCTTAAGTATGTTAGGGAGAGAAGCGATTAGGATTCGTTAGTAATTATAATATTATCTCTAGATTAGCGTAAGTCTATAAGGGAATACTTGATTAAATAACAGTGTATCGAGAAAAATAAGAAGCATAGTAATAATATTATTATGAACAATAATTTGATAATCTATACTCAAAAGCAATGGTCAAGGTGATCTACAAAATCCTCCAAGGAGAATGAAACGTACCAAAACACCTACTACTCAAGCAAAGACTCAATCAAATTATTAGACCTTAACTACTCCAAACACTCTTGGGGTAGCAAGATAAAAAACAAGATCGTAATAAAGCATAACAAGCTTGAGGCTATGTGGGACAAATCTGCATAAGTGGGGAAAGGTTAATAATCTCGGGGATTTATAATATAAATCATGGCATATGTTGTAAAAGTGGATGATAGAGGTAGGATAAAGCTTCCTAAAAATCTAGCTAATGCTGACTCGGTAATAATAATTGAGGCAGGGACTTTCTTCGTCGGTATACCTATTCCTAAGGACCCCTTGGCTGAAACTTACGGCATAATTAGAACTGAGCTTAGTGTTAAGGAGCTGAAAGAAATTACTGAAAAGGAGGCTGAAAGGGACGCATTAGGAAGGCACTCAAAATGATGATAGAGAGTGGGGTTTGGGCTTTATTGAATTTTCATGAATTTGTATCTAATTCTCAGCCCTTGGGCCTCACCAGAGTCACGGGGCATTGCCCCACTCATACCCCTCCACCTATATAAGAAATATCAGTAAAAAGGTTTGGTCAACCTTAGACGTCAATATTGAATGAAAATGCATTGCCCTTTAAAGTGTGATTAAGTATAGTTGCTTATCATAACTAAGTTGTAACTAAAAGCATTACTATTTATGGTAAAGAGTTAACACTATATCATTCTTTTATGTTCATTGAAAAAGATATATCGGAAAATTTATTTGTCTTTATATCGCTCTTTTCTTTATGGACTCTAAAGAAGCAATGCGTACTTTAATTACCCTCACTCTAATGTTAACTTTAGTAAATTACGTTGAGACAATGGTTATACCTGCACTGCCGAAAATCGAAACACAATTCTCTACTACAGCCACAACGGTTGCATGGATAACATCAGCCTATCTCATAGTTGGTGCAATTGCATCACCACTTTTTGGAAAACTTGGTGATAGATATGGGAAGAAGAAAGTTTACCTCTTATCTATTGGGTTTTACTCGTTAGCTGTATTATTAGCTGGGTTCTCAACTAACATCTACTTTTTAATTTTCGCTAGGGCGATTCAAGGATTAGGCTATGCAACGTTTCCTCTTGCAATAGCCATTATAACTGACCTATTTCCCAAAGAGCGAGTTGCATGGGCTCAAGGTATTTTAAGTGCGACACTCGCAGCCGGTCCAGCCTTAGGATTATTAGTAGGTTCCTATATAGTTCAAGATCTTGGATGGCCTTATGCGTTTCATACCGCATTTTTACTATCAATAATTCTAGTAATAATTTCCGCAAAGTACATAGTTGAGATCCCCGAGAAGACTAGGGAGAAGATAGATTATTTAGGGGCAACATTTCTTATGCTAACAGTAGTTCCGTTATTAGTATATTTATCTAATGGTCCTAATGTTGGTTGGACTTCACTTAGTCAATTGTTATTGATTGCGATTTCAGTAATAGCATTTCCCATATTTTTATTGGTAGAGAGAAGAGCCAATGAACCCTTGATGAGACTTGAGTTATTTGGAGTAAGAAATATAATGGTAGCAAATATAGCTGGGCTAATATCTGGAGCTGGAATGTTTTTAATGTTTACAGGATTAGTCTATTATCTTCAACTACCTCAACCCTATGGACTAGGCTTATCCATAATAGAATCTGGGCTGTTAATGGCACCTGTAGCTTTAGTAATGATGATTGTCGGACCGATAGTAGGTAGATTGATTAACGCTACTGGACCTAAGCCATTACTTATCATAGGTTCTGTAATTAGCATTTTTGGTTATTTGCTTCTAGATACTTTTAGGTATAGCGTATATGAAGTTGTACTTGATGTCATGATAACTGCTGTAGGGTTAGTTAATATTATGATTCCATTAGTTAATATGGTCGCAGTATCTTTACCAGAGGAACAAAGAGGAATAGGAATAGGAATGAACACTTTAATAAGAACTATCGGAAGTTCAATTGGCCCAGTAATCTCAACACTGTTTATGGATACCTACACTACATGGATAATATATGATTTTAACGATCAAATTGTACCGTTAGCTCAAGTACCATCTTATTTAGCCTTTCATTACATGTATACTGCTGCAGTCAGTATAATGGTCCTAAACCTTATCGTTGCTTTATTCACTAGGAATTACGTAATTAAGACGGGGCAACATGCGTGAGCTTTCTACTTATCTTTTCTATTTAAGTATTGCAGTATAAATTGTATAAATCCTATATACTTCTTATGGAATATTATACATGTATACTTATTAACATGGAAAATATACATAAATATAATGGTAGTTATACCAATTGAGGAGTTATCAGAACATGTTGAGGATAGCCTAATTAAAATGATAAGTAAAAGTGGAAGTGTGAAGTTTGTTAGGTACGTTAGTCCCAGTTTGATAGTTGATGCTCAGAAATTTTTCAAGACTTTTGTACCTACTGCTAAGTATTATGTAGTGATAGTGCCAGACAACGTAAAAAATGAAAAAGTAAAAGATGAGCTTATATCTATGTCAAGAAATAGTTTTAATTTTACAATCCTTTATTCTTATAAGCTTATGGATAAAATTTTAATAATAGGTTACGATTGATTGAAACAAAAGAAGGGAAAAGTGTTATAATAGATAGCTTGAAGGAAGAAAGGTCGCAAATAAGGAATTACTAATATCGGACTGTAATATATTAGTACTTGTAGCGCTTGAAAACGTCATAAATAAGTTTAATGCTCCCTTCAGTGTAGGCAACAATTTCACTCATGAAGCGTAGTTTAAATTCCCTTAAATCGGCTTTCATTGACATGTAAATATTTAGTAGAAATTAGAAGGAAAAACTATAATATTCAATTTTTACTATAGAATTTTATGTTGAATTGAAAATGAGTTTCTAATCTATATGATACTAAATTAATGAAACTGCTGTCTAAGCTGTAGAGAATAGCAGAAAGAATTAAAAATTATTTTCTTTTACTGATTACTAGTATAACAATTATAACCATTATTAAGATTATACCCGCAATAATTCCTATGCCTACGTAATTATATCCAGAGTTAACTATTAACGTTTTCACAGCAGTCTTACCCCATAAATCTTTAGCTATTAGCGTAATATTATTTTCACCGTTTTGCAACTTAAACTGTAACTGGGTTGTTGATGAGTAGTTACCTACAAGTTTACCGTTTAAGAAGATAAGATAATACGGATCAGTTCCGCCATTAACTGAAGCCGATAATGCAATTGATGTATTATACTGAATGAAGTTTCCTTGAGTTTGTTCTTTAACACTTAACGAAGGAGGTGGGACTATTAACACTGGTTTACTCATATTTATTATATAACCTGCAGAATCTCTCACCGTTACCGTTATTATATAAACTCCTATGCTGCTTAAATCTAGTTCCTTAATGGATTCATTACCCACATAACTTCCGTTAATATACCAAGAAATATAGTAGGGTGATGTTCCTAGAGATACTGTAGCGTTAACTGGAAACTCAGCTCCAGAATCTATAGTAGTTTTAGGTACTGATAACTCAACTACGGGATCAGGGTTAACCTTTATAATAACGCTCTTCGCTGACGATACCCCTAGAACGTCTTTTACCATAACAGTAATGTTATATTCGCCAATATTAGAAGGCGTGAAATTATACAGTTCATCCCCAATTCCACTACTTACTAAAGAGTTATTAACGTACCAGTAATATATAAGGCTTCCAGATCCTCCTTTACCTATAGCCTTTATTACTTCCCTTAATCCCTTATCTGTCTCAGAGGTATAACTTAATGTAGAAATATAGGGATTGGGATTGATAGTGAAATTATATTTTGAAATATTTATACTACCTGCGTAATCCTCAACTTCTATTTGAATGGTGTATTTTCCTATACTATAGCCCTTCATGTTTACTGCGTAATATGCAATTGAAGTGTAATTTATAATTTTATATGTTTCTGATAATATCCCGCTATCATTAGATATTGTAATAGTGATGTTATATGGCTTAGTACCTCCGCTTATTATTGAGGTAAAGTTAAAGTATGGCAATGCAAGATCTATATAATTGGTTACGTTGAGTATTTGTACTTTTAAGGGTGGGTTTATTGTAAGTGAGAATTCGTAAGATTTTGAATTTCCATTAAAATCAGTAAGTTTTATTTTAACAGTATAATTACCTGGAGAAAGCGGACTTAAGAATAAATAATACGTTGATACAGAGGGGAATAGAACGTAAGTATATCCAGATAACTCGTTTCCACTGCTATTGCTAATTGTAACGTTTAACTTATACGGTAAAACTCCGCCAGAGACGTTTATAGTAAATATATATGGGAAATTCTGGTCTGTAGCTTTAGTGTAATTAACAACGTTAAATCTCAACTGTGATACGTTTTCGTTTAAGTTGTTTATAACTTGATAACCACTACTCACTAAATAAACGCCATTATATGAAATAGAATATAAGTTATCTGCAGATTCCTCAGTATCAAGACCAAAGGGGAAGAGGAATTTAGGGGGTGCTAAAGTTCCGTTTAAATATTGATAGATCATAGCTAATTCTACATTTGATTCATTAAAGAACGTAAACTCGCCATTACCTCCACCACCTAATATTAGCTCTGCATCGTAAGCAAGCCCTCCTGCAGTGAAGTTATAACCATCTACTAGGATATATGCTGATAAAGTATTAGGTATTAATATGGTGACATTATCGTACCATATGGCTGAACCACTCTGGTTCATATAACCAAAAGATATCATGGGACCTTGAGAAGTATATGATGTGTTTATGAGTAAGTATTTTAAAGAGGGTATCAAGAGTGTTGAGAAATTGGTACCATATGCGTAATAATCATTTCCATTATTAGTAACGTAAACTATTCCATTACCTTTTACACTACTATTAGATAGAATTGAGATTTTACCAGTGAAATTCCATATATTATCTACAAATCTGTAGGAATCATTATTGGTATAAATTTGTATAACATTCTGTAACCAAAGTTGTTGAGAACCACCTATAGTATTAACTTGAAGAACTACATTTAACTGAATAGATGCAGAGTAATGACTTATACCAGCTGGTGGTGTTGAATTATAAGCTAGTAATTTGTTAATTTCAACAGCACCTATTACACTTTTAATTTTCTCTATATAAGGACTAATAACACCGTTGTTAATCTTAAGACCATAATCGGCTATACCAGTAGGCAAGGGTCTTGTTAGAATATAGTAATTTAACGTAACAGGATTATTACTAATGTTATTATTGAAAACAATATAATATTGCCCACTTAGAGGAAAGAATCTACTAAGGGAATTAGTAGTAATTGAATATATTGACTGAGATGAACCCGTTTGATTAAATTGATAAAATTGTGAAGGAGTCATAATCATGAACGTTATTGGTGACGATGTGTAAAAAATTACGTCAATACCGCTTTCCTGTGTAACATTTTCACTAATATAGAAAAGGTAGTGAGGAGGTAATTGTATCTGGCCATATAAAGGTAGGGATAAAGTAAAAAAGGAAAATAATGGAATAATTAACATTGCCAAAAGTAGTATTTTAAGCAATCTCATGTGTAAAAGTGGATACCATGTTATATTTAAATATTGTTATCGTAATACTTTATGTAACTAACGTTAACAATAACGCTTTTACCAACATTATTTTAATGACATTTTATCGATTTATGCTAATGATATTAAGTGATCAAAAATTAGTAAAACTTATACATTTAAGGGGCTAAGTAATAAATTATGAAAGTTGAACTCTAATCAAGCTCTATTCTTTATTTCATTATTATCCTACCTTGTCTTATCTTTCTCTTTAAGGGGTCTAGGATTAAGCCCAAGGAAAAAATATTATAATAGACCTCTAGCTTTCATAGCTCTTACTACTCTATCCACAGCTAATGCCATGGCAGCAGTTCTCAGATCGTGATCTTCTAATTTCTTTTGATGATAATCGTATAGGGTATTGAAAGCATTGTTCATTCTGTCGACTATAAGCTTCTTAGCCCCTTCATCGCTTATTATTTGACCCATTTTATTATTAGCCCACTCTACATAACTTCCAACAACTCCACCAGCATTAGCAAGTATATCTGGCACAACTACTATGCCCCTTTGTCTCATTATTTCATCTGCATCAGCAGTCAATGGACCATTTGCACCCTCAACAATAAGCTTAGCCTTAATCTTGGGAGCATTAAACTTATTTATGACGTTTTCAAGCGCTGCAGGTACTAATATATTACAGTCCGATATTAGTAGTTCCTCATTTGTGACCTTTCTTCCCTCAGGATAATTTGTCACACTTCCAGTTTTCTCCTTTATTTCCATAGCCTTTCCAACATCTATTCCATTCTCATTAATTACTCCACCTTTAGAGTCACTAATTCCTACTATTTTAGCTCCCATATCGCTTAGGAATTTAGCTGCATAATACCCAACATTTCCGAAGCCTTGAATTATTACCCTAGCTTCCTCAATACCTCCTATAAACTTATTCGCAGCTTCCTTAGCTATGGTAGCAACTCCAAGTCCAGTACTGTATAATCTAACACCTATTCCACCTAGTTCCACTGGCTTCCCAGTAAATACTGCGAAATCAACATTTCCAGTTATCTTTATGTACTCATCTAGGTACCATGCCATGGTTTGTGAATCTGTGTTCACATCTGGGGCTGGGATATCTAATTCGCTACCTAAATATTTATAAATAGCTTGGATAAACTTTCTCGATAATTGTTCTAATTCTTCTTTAGTCAACTTTTTAGGATCTACTCTAATTCCACCTTTTCCTCCTCCATATGGTAATAATAGTAATGAGTTCTTCCATGTCATTATCATAGATAACGCTTCTACCTCATCTTGTGTAACATTAGGATGATACCTAATTCCGCCCTTGTATGGGCCTAAAGCCGAGTTGTGCTGACTTCTCCAACCCATAAATGTTTTTAATTTACCATCAGACCCTCTAATTTGTATCTTAACTTGAATTATTCTTTCGGGCTGAGAAAGCGTTTCTAAAGTTTCGTTATCAAGACCCAATAATTCTCCGACTTTATATAACTTTTTGACTTGTTGAGTATACAGACTCGAACTAAGAACTTCTTCCATCAATATAAATTCGTTTTCCCGGAATAAAAATTTATTCCAGCACAGCTTTAAAATTTTCTTAATTCACAATTTTCTTTAGGTGAAAAAGTCAAAACGATATAAAAAGGGAATTTATTAATTGATATGCTACCAAAATGTAATAAATGGTTTTTAGTTGTTATTTGCTTTTTAGAAATTGTTTGGAAACTCACAACTATTATAATAAACAGTTTCTACTTTTCATTATTTTAGCATGATTTTTCGACCTAAAATAAGGCATAATTTCTTGATTAAAAAATTTCCATTAAGATTCGAAATAACATTTTTTCAATTAATCTCTTCTCTCCTTCTGATCTTCAATAATTTCTTCTATTTCCCTTGTTCTAAAACCACTTAAAACGGCTAAATAATGGAATATTATACCTATTATCGAAATTATTGCAATATCATAAGGGAATCTTATAGGAGCAGAGTTGCTTGATGGTCCAAACTCACTAGGATAACTGATAATGTAAATTGTAATAATTAAGCCCATAAGCCAAAATCCACTCTTCAGGTGTACTTTCTCATTAGTGTTTACAGTTAGATAAGCAACTACTAGGGGTGTTAACGCCATTAATATAAATAGTGCAAAGTATAGTATAGGATTATCGTTATTCAAAACTAGGCTATAATATCCGATTATAGTTAATATGATATTTACAACTAGTTGTGATATTCCTAAGCTAATACCAATCCATTTCTTTAGCCCTAGAATCTTCACAGCATAATTTATCCAGAAGATTGGAATTCCAATAAATAAAGCAGAGATGATATAAAACAATGTTGTAAACCCTGACCAATACACTATTAGCAAGGAAACTATTGTAGCAACTGGCGCTATTATGCTAGCAAACGGTATCTTAATTCCTCTCTTTAAATCGGGGGCTGTTTTTCTCAAGGTTTGTAAACCTATACCGCCCATAATATACGTAAGTACAGTAGCTGAGGAGTTGAATCCAACTAATAAATACCAACTTGGAAACGGAAGTAGGAATATGATACTGGCTATTAAGGATACGATTAAGGACCATATAGGGATTCTATAGCTATTTAATTTTTTAAATATTAGTGGGAAATATTCTTCTGCTGATAACCCGTAAAGCGTCCTAGCTGATGTCCCAGTATAAACTAGTCCAGTTCCACTGGGAGATAGAACCGCATCTATTAAAAGTACATATCCCCAAGCTCCAGCTATTGCTAGACCTTCAGCTTCCAGCTCACTGTAGAATGGACTGTTAGCCCACTTACTATTTAGCAATGCTGACCAATTGCCTGGTGTTACTCCAGCAGATACCCAATTTATTGCACCTATAAAAGCTATTTGTAGGAAAGTGTAAATTAGTATGGCAATTACTATTGAGAGAATTATGGCTCTCCATACGTTCCTTTCAGGGTTTTTGGCCTCTCCAGAATACTCTATGGGTTGTCTAAATCCTAAATACGAGTAGATTATCCCAGCCGAGGGTATTGCATACAGCATACCAACTGGACCACCATAATTTGATGCAACACTTTTCGGAAATAATCCTCCATAATTTGTAAAATTACTTGATTTAAATGCGAAAAATAATAACATAAATGTAACAACTGGTATGATCAATTTCCAAACTGTTATGGCTGAATTCGTTTTCCCTAAGATCTTTATACCGTAATAATTTACTAAGAAATAGATAAATAGTAAAAGAATGGAAAACAGTAATCCGGGAAGCTTCAATATAGTAACTGGTGTGCCGTTAACAACTGTTGAGTTAGTAAGCAATTTACTCAAAGTAGGGTTTACATTAGTTAAGTATTCGATTGTTGCTAAAGCTTCTATAGAAGGTGTAGAGATTGCCGAGAGAAGATATAGAAATGCTATGACAAATCCAGTGTAACTTCCGTGGGAATAAACTGGATATCTAACTATACCACCAGTTTTAGGTATTGAACTTCCAAGTTCGGCATAAGCTAACCCTATAAACATTACCATTATCCCAGCCATTATCCAAGATAAAATTCCAGATGGCCCGCTATGGATGCCACGCTTAAGGAAGCTAGTAACCAACCAGAACCTATCATTGCACTTAAAGATAAAAAGGTTAGATCCAAGAGGCCCAACTCTTTCCTTAACAACTTATCGGAGTTACTGACGCTTGTCATACAAATTATTTACGAAATAAGATAGGTCTTTTTAAAGTAATATCTAAAGAAACGTACGCTAATCGTACAGTTTGAGAGGTAATGATTTCGTAGTTCGTAAATGCGGGATCGAACTCTTACTGAATTGGTGACCTCAGGAGAGATGAACTAGGATGAATTCTCAATTTTTTCTCAGAATTATTATATGTCAAAAAACACACCTCATAAATAATGTATATATAATATCGTATAAGTCACTTTTCCTCTTATCTAGTTACATTGACTCTAGTAAATTAGAAAAATATAATTAGAGAATATTGGAGATTTTTGGTATTTCCTAATTCACGATTAGATTAAAAATTACTCTCTCTTTTAATCAGTTTAATTTATATACCCCTTTTTAGCAATACTGAAAGATGTCAGAACAAGAAATAAACCACGTTAATTTAGACTTAACGGAATATAATCAAGGAACGACTGTAGTACCAGACAGTTACTATAATCCAAACATAGCACCGCTTCCTAAAAACGCAAAAACATGGACATGGATAAATTATGCTACCATATGGGCTGGAATGATACATAACGTCCCCGCATTTATGCTTGCGGGGCTATTAACATTTGAGTTCGGCCCACTAATAGCATTAATGATCATCGCAATAGCCTACTTTACCTTGCTAATAGCACTATACTTAAATGGGCATATAGGTACAAAATGGGGAATTCCATTCCCCTCATCAATTAGACCAATGTTCGGAATAAGGGGTGCTAGAGTACCAGTAATAATAAGGGCAATTTCAGCATTGTTTTGGTTCTCCGTTGAGACCTATGCTGGCGGTCTAATATTAGATGCGCTAATCTCAATCTTTTATCCCTCATGGTCAACAATCTCAGCAGACCTCTTAGGAATGCCACTCCATCTGACAATTTCGTTCTTCCTCTTTTGGTTCCTTAACGTATTAGTCTTATTTAAGGGAATGGATGATATAAAGAAATTTGAACTAATTGCTGGTCCCTTGGTAATAATAATCTTAGGAGGTTTGATGATTCACGCAATTACTCTTGCAAATGGTCTATCATCATTGTTTCAAATAAGGGGGAATAACGTTTCATTACCTAACATAGCCTTAGCAATATCCACAATGGCAGGTTTTTGGGCAACCCTAGTCCTAAACATTCCGGACTTTACGAGATTTTCTAGAAGCCAAAAGGACCAACTAATAGGACAAACTATTGGTCTACCTATACTTACGTTGCTTTTCAGCTTCATAGCAGTTGGGTTAGCATCGGCAGTAATTTATATTTACAATATTCCAAGTAATGACGCAATTAATTATGTAAACCCAGTAAATATAATGTATCTCTTTACTGACAATCCTTACATAACGTTAATCTTAGGAATCAGTCTAGTTATTGCAACAATCTCAGTTAACGTTGCAGCAAATATTGTATCACCCGTTTACGACTTGATAAGTTTATTCCCAAAGAAGCTTAACACGTGGTCTAAATCAGCTATTGTATCTGCAATTCTGGGTTTACTTTACGCCCCATGGTTATGGTACAATAACGCTTCAAGTATAGAAAATGTGATAAATTTGATTGGTGCCGGTCTAGGTTCTGTCGCCGGAGTCATGATAGCCCACTACTGGATATTAGGAAAAACTGAAATTAAACTTGCAGATCTATTTAAGCCAAATGGAAGATATTGGTATGTGTCAGGCTATAACGTTAATGCGTTAGTTGCAATGATCATAGGGTTCTCTGTACCAGTAATAGGATTTCTAATTCCTAAACTATCCTTGCTATATGACTATGGTTGGTATCTTGGATTATTTTTGAGTATAGCAATATATTTGGGATTGGAGAGAAAAAGAGAAGTAAAAATGGAACCTTAATTTTTTATTTCTTTCTAAGTAGATATCTTTGTATTTTACCACTCTCAGTCTTTGGCAATTTATCAACAAAGTCAACCCTTTCTAGATGTACGTGCCTAGAATATTTAGTATTTACAAAATCAATAATCTCCTTCTTTAGTTCCTCACTTGGAGTATATCCACTTTTGAGTACAATATAAGCATGTAATACATGTCCTCGTATTGGATCTTCATCGGCAACAACAGCAGATTCTAGTACTGCGGGAAATTCTAGAAGTACGCTCTCAACTTCAAATGGACCTATCCTGTAACCAGATACCTTAACCACATCGTCCTTCCTTCCAACAAACCATAAATATCCTTCCTCATCTTTATACGCATTATCACCAGTCAAGTACCAATCGCCTCGAAATGATTCCTTGGTCTTCTCTGGATTGTTTAGATATCCCAAGAAGTGGAAACCTGGAGAATCTCTCTTGACAGCTATAATATCCTCTATTATATCGACCTCATAACCAGGTGCAGGTAGTCCCATACTCCCTATTTTTACTTTTGCGTCATATCCCCAGCCATTATAAACTACCATTCCAACTTCAGTTTGTCCATAATGATCCTTGATAGTAACATTGTACTTATCCATAAACCATCTTATAACTTCTGGGTTAAGTGGTTCACCTGCAGAACTCGCTCTTTCCAATACTAAATCATACTTCTTCTTAACCGTTCCAGCTATCATTCTATATGCCGTAGGTGCGAAAGCAAAATTAGTAACCTTATTTTCCTCCATGAACTCCATTGTCCTTTCTGGGTTAAATGGTTCGTCAAGAAAGATTATAGTTTTCCCAAACATTAGCGGTCCTATTATACCATAATATAGCCCATAAGCCCATCCAGGATCTGCGGGGTTCCAAAACACGTCATTTTCCCTAACACCTATACCATATTTCATGTAGACATAAATGTTAAGAAATAGCCTCTTAGCGATTAGGGCCCCTTTAGGTGTTCCCGTAGTACCAGAAGTGTAAAGTAAAATTATTGCATCATCCCAATTTATCTTTTCAATCTCTTTCAATTCACCGTAACTTAATAATTCATCAAACTTGGAGAAGAGTATTGCATCATTTATCTTATCCTTTTGGTCATCTTGACAAAAGATAATTTTTGGTTTTACATCTCTAGTCCTCATCTTAATTGCCTCTGGCCCAAATGCAGTAAATAATGGTTGATAAATTGCTCCTAGGGAGAGAGTTGCTAAAAGTACTATGATTTGTTGAATCTTCTTTGAAGCTAATATTGCTATTACATCACCCTTTTTAATGTTATGAAACTCCTTGAGATATAAGGCAAGTCTTAATGCCTTTCTTTTAAGATCTGAGAAGCTTATCTCCTCCATAGCGTTCTTAGTGAATCTCTTAACTGCTATACCGTCATGAGAAGTCAAAACGTCTAATGGGTTCTCGTCTAAATATCTAATTACCTCACTCCACGAAAAACTTCTCCTAACTTCTTCATAACTAGCCATAAGTTAATTATACATTTAAAACTTAAAAGGTTTATAAAAAGAAAAACTAACCCTTAATTGACTTATTCTCCACAGTTAATTTTCCATTCTTGACTACATGTGTAATCTTAGATATTTCCCTCACATTTAGCGTAGGATCACCATTAATGATTATGATATCAGCATCTTTTCCAATCTCTATTACACCAGCGTTAATTCCAATAGCCATCGCAGCATTATAAGTTGAGGCTCTTAAAGCCTCTATTGGAGACAGCCCTCCTCTTTCAACAAGTAAAACAGTCTCCATCCAATTCTTTCCCATATCAATCTCCTCTAATCCCGTTTCAAAACCCAAATCAGTACCACTTATTATCGTAACTCCATACTCCTTAGCTTTTCTAACAACATTTGCAATATTCTCCCTTACGGAAGTGATCTTTTGGAGTCCCCACTCATCGACTCCAATCTGTTTACCATATTTGAATATTAACTCTTGAATCGTCAATGTTGGAGTTAACGTTACGTTTTTCTCCTTCATTAACTTTAGCGTCTCATCCTTAAGTAAGGTACCGTGTTCTAACGTTTTTACTCCAGCCTCTATTGCAATCCTTGCTCCTCTATCTCCATGAGCATGAGCTGCTACGTAAGTATTGACTTTTTCAGCTTCGTTAACTATTGCCCTAATCTCCTCGTAACTTAGCTGGGGATGTTCTGGTCTATCCCTCTGTGATAGCACTCCGCCAGTTGCGAATATTTTGATGAAATCAGCGCCATCCCTTAGAACTTTCCTGGCAGCGTGAATACATGATTCCATTCCGTCACAAAATTCAGAAAAGCTCATGGTTTTTGAGAACTCTAACGGTACATCATGACTTAATTCCCCATGTCCAAAAGTCTGTGTAATAGGTTTGCCGGCAGCAATTACCTTAGGCCCACCTATAATTCCGTCATTTAAAGCCCTCTTTAAGGCTAAAGACACTGTTTCTCCACAGTCCCTGACAGTTGTAAATCCAGCTAACAGTAGCTTTTCTAGCCATTTAGCAGCGCGAAGTACCCTATATTCTGGTTTCTCAAACATTATCTTTAATAGACTACCACCTTTGATTCCAGAAAGATGAATATGAGCGTCAATTAATCCGGGCATTACAAACATGTCTTTGGCATCAATTTCCATTTTCGCACTGTGATCTTCTCTAGAGACTTCTACAATTTTTCCTTCTCTCACATAGATGTTAGTTTTTCCTATTATTTCTTTTCCGTTAAAAACGATCCCGTTTCTTATCGCTAGCTCCATGATTATCCCTTATCTTTTCAATACTTCTTGTCCCTCAAATACTGTTCCTTTAGTTTCTTTATACAATAAATAAGCTATTAATGTTACGATCATTCCAGCTATTCCCCAATAAACAGGTGCTAATTTATAACCAGTAGCGTAAATCAGATAGCTTGCAATGAATGGCGTGGTTCCTCCAAATACCGCAACTCCCACATGGTAGTCGAAGGATAAGGCTGTATATCTTACTTTGGTTGGGAATAACTCAGTTAAGGCAGTTGCATATGCACCAGCTGACATTGAACCTATAACGGAGTATATTATTTGAGCTAACAATATTAGCGAGAATTGGCCAGTAGAGATTAATAAGAAATACGGGTATACGAGGATTAATAAACCTACTGCAGTTGCAACCATTAATGGCTTTCTCCCTACTTTATCAGCCAACATTGCGAACAAGAGTATAGATATTGCCTCAACGATGTATCCTATAGTCAAGGCTAATGAAACGAGTCGTGCAGGTACTCCTATCACATTTTCTAAATATGATGATGCGAAAACACTAGTAGCATATGTCATTGTAGTACCACCTATTATGAATCCTAAACCCAATAGTATCCTTTTCCAATAAATTCTGAAAGCATCAACTAGTGGAAAATGAGAAATCTCATTCTTCTCCTTAACTTTTTTGAATACTGGTGATTCAGAAATTTTTAGTCTTATCATGACTCCTATTACTGCGATAAATGCGCCAATTATGAAAAGTATTCTCCAACCAATAGATGCGAAAGCACTAGGTAACATAATACTACTAAAGACGAATATTAATCCAGTAGCCATTAGCGGGCCTATACCTTGGGCCATTTGAGCAATTCCGGTATAAAAAGCTCTTTTCCCAGGTTCTGCAAATTCCGCTGAGAGAGTAATTCCTCCTCCAAATTCGCCTCCTAGTGAAAATCCTTGAAGTAATCTCAAAATCGTCAGCAACGTGGGTGCTAAAACCCCTAATATAGCGTAACCTGGTAATAAACCCGTAAATAATGACGATAGCCCCATTAATGTCATAGTAATTATTAATGTATATTTCCTTCCTATCTTATCACCTAGATGACCAAACACTATTGCTCCCAGCGGTCTACCAGCAAAGCCTGTAGCAAATACTGCAAACGTGTCAAGAAGCGACACTATTTTATTTCCAGATGGGAAGAATAAGTTAGCCAAGATGCCAGCTACGAATCCGAATATCAAAAAATCATAGAATTCGAATGCTATACCTATCATTGCTGCGATTGAAACTTTTGTTTCTTCCTTCATATTTTACAATCGTTTGTTTCTTCCTTAAATTTTTTACTCATTAAAAGTTAAACAGTATTCTATCATAATGAAGAGACTTTTACAATATAACTGAAAAATTTTTAAGTAAATTATAGATAAATTATAGGATCTAAAAATCTCGTTATTTTATAGAAGAGATGATTTTCTACTAAATTTTATAAATAGTTTACTATTTTAGGTATTTTTCCTCATCTTAAACAATCTTAACATTTATTATTAACTAAGTGAATATTTTAACTTAATTATCTGAAGGTTAGAACCAAGCTTTTTATTAATTTCATGCTGTCATAAAATTTATTAGAATGAGAAAAGGTAATAATTTTATATGAATTTACACACTCACATAATATTAGCCTTGGCATTTGGGCTAATTTTCTTCCACAATGACATAACCTTAGCTGTGTTAGTAGGGATTGGAGCGGCAATACCTGACCTGGATAGGGAATATGTATTAACTAAGAGGAAAATATTTGCAAAATATCAACTACACAGAGCTCTCTTCCATAACATCTTTTTCGCTCTTGCAGTGGTCTATTTAAACTTTTACTTAGGATTTGCTTTGTTGATCTCTTCAATTTATTTCATAAGCATGATATGATGCACTGAGAATTTTTCAGTAATTAATATTTATTTCAACGTTATTCGCAAGCTCACACCCTAATACCCGGAGCTCTACCAACTAAAGAATTAGCCAAGTGGACCATCCATGCATAAGCCCAGAACTTGAGCTTAGCCTCAACCACTTGTCCTAAAAAACTTGTAGCCCTAACAGATTCCCCAAAAGTACGCTTCACAGCAGAGAATAAGGACTCAATCCTCCACCTAACACCGTAACCCCTCTCCTCCCTCCAACGATTATAACCCAACCTCTTGAACTCCCTTACAGCCTTTCTCCTAGCAGGATGACCGCGTCTAGTGGAGGCGTTCTCCCTAGGTGGAACAACAACCTCAACCCCAGTCTTGTAAACCTCATTAGCATCATAAGCTTTATCTCCATAAAACTTCTTGACCTTCTTTCCCTTATCTTGTAAATCCTTAACCGTCTTAACTGCAGTCTGAACCTCGTTGCTGGTTACTTCAGCGTTTATTACGTTGAATTGGTCCTTATCCATTACTATTTCGATCTTGAGGAATTTTGAGTCCTTGGTTTTTCCCCATTTTGCTATAATGTATTGTCCTCCCTTGTTTGTGCTTATTCCCGTTGCGTCTGCTATTACTTCAAGTTGGTCATTTGCCTCTGGGAATTTTATGTTCATGTTTCTTACTCTTTCCCATATTGTTGAGTAGTCTAGGCTTGTTGGGATGATTTTCAGTCTTTCTAATGCTCTCAATACTCCTTCTATGGCCCTATAAGGTAGGAACAAGTGCAGGAACGCTAGGAAGTCGTTGAACTCCTTTGGCGCCTTGTAGGTTTTCTTGGCATTCCTATTCTCTTCTGCTAGTAATTCCCACCAGTGTTGGAAGACGTAGAAGGGGAACATTAGCTCGTATCTAGTTATAACGTTCTCGTCGTACTTGCTCCAATCCCTCTTGTACTTACTCTTTCCCATGAGTAATACTCGGTATAATTATTTATAAATTTTTGTATAATTCTGAAGTAACCCACAAAGCACTTAGGATTGGGAATATTTCTTCATATGGCTTTGGATCTACTTACATCACCTACGGATAGGGGTGTAGAATTGTTTTTCCCTTTAGGTAGATTGGTTAAAAATTATGAACTGGACTACGACGGTAATATAAGGAAAAGCAGGGGGATAATGTGGTATCTTGAAGATCCAATGAGAATAATAAATAAGACGGCAGATCCTGGGTTGAAAGAAGTAGTTAAGATGCCTTGGATCAGAATTTATGGTCCCTTTAAAAACAGTAGACTAGTTGATTGGATGATATTCTATTCTTCTTTCGTGTTCATCCAATTATATGAGTTAAATCATCTTGCTGAATGGTGGAAAATATTTCTATATACTGTGTTTGTAAAATTTACCTTCTATTGTATCGGAATAGTGCTATTTTACTTCACAGGAGAATTATGGAGAAGAAGATTGCAGTTTCAAAATTTAAATAGTAAATTGAAATATGTAATACTTGGCGTAATGGCTTTAGGCCTATCATTCATTCTATTTCAAGGTATAAATCTGTATTCGCCCATGAAGCCCATAATCAATTTCAATACATTAGTTCTTATAATAGTCTCAATGCTTGTTGGGTTATTTTTGGCTTATATTCACGTAAGACTTAGGTTTAAAAAAGTCACGCTATAATTTTATCTTCTCTTTCTCAGTATTAACATGATAATAACTATTACTATTATTATAGCCGTTATTTCTAATAGTAAATTATTAATAGATAATTGCAATTTTTCAACTATCGGTTTATTCACTACTATGGTCCCTCCTAGTGTTAAGTTATAAGTCCCGATAAACCTTCCCACTTCATAAAAGGGGATACTTGCACTTAATTTAACAATTGTACCAGTGTTAATCCATATGCTTCCATTTACCCTTTTATCATTTAAGTATGTTGGCAAATCGGAGTTTATTATAACTCGATATTGTTTTATAGTGTTTATGGTAACGTTTAAAGGCGAGCTAATGTTAAACGATAGCGATGGTAAAATTGATGAAATAACATACCTCTCATCGCTACCATTATAATACGTGTAATTAACTATTTTGATTTGAGTACCTTGGGCAAACCAATTTGTATCATTTAAGGTAATTTGTTTACCATTTATCGTGCCAATAACTGGAATAGATGAGTTTACTCTCACCAAGTAGTAATATGTGTAGTTAGGGATAATGTTCAAAATCTTGAACCAACTGACGTTAGGTTCTATTAAGCTAGGATAGTTTCCATTGAGGACTGCAAAGGAGGATGAGTTAATGGAATAATTCATAAAGAAGCCTAATTTAATTGGGGCTGAAACGTAACCAGAGAAAGTACGTGAAATGATGTTATTAACTAGAAACGGTATTTTACTACTAATATTCAAGTATAAGAAACCAGGGATTGAAGGGTTAAAGTTAGTAGTTAACAATCCTGGATTCTGCTTTCCTATTGTAACGTATGCATCTCCATTTTTTGCTATGGTAACACGTAAATTATTAGTGGACTCTGCTGTGTCACTCCCGTAATTATATACTTGTGAAAATGGGACCCATTTACCGTTTTTCATGTACAGTAATGCTAGATAAGAGGACATGTTTAAGAACGTTGTAGATGCACCATTTCCAAATCCTCCCCATACCAATTCAGCATCTAAGTAGCTTCCCAAATATGTTATAATACCTAAGTTTAAATTAGGAGTAGTCTGATTAGCTATTATAATTGAGGCAGAGGTCAAATTATTAACTGGGATGAAAACTGTATCGTAAAACGTTGGATTGGGTGGAGTTATATTTCCGTTCTGAAGAATAACGTAACCGAAACTAACATATACTCCTTGATTATTATGGCTTTCATTTACTATAAGGTAAAACGAAAATGGGAAATCGTATTTAATATAATAAGTGCCGTAAGCGTAGTATGAAGAATGAGAGAAAAGGTCTGAGGTGGAGTATATTTCACCCTTGCCAATTACGTTATTTATTCCAGCTAATGGAGTAGTTGAGTTCCAAATATTTTCACTAAAGAACATCTTGCTCTCATTTGTAATGAAATCTGCTACATTTTGTAGCCAAAAATAGTACTCCTCATTGCTAGTATTCACTTGTAGCATGACGTTTAATTGCAGCGAAGCACCATAAGGTGGAATTCCAAATTTTGAACCAGATGCATTATAAGCCTGAAGTGATGTTATATTCACGTAACCTAATACTTGATTTGTGAATATAGGACCGTCATAAGCTACTACTCCAGTTGGTAATGAAATGGCCAGTAATGGTGTTGGTAAGAGCAAAAGGAGGATTAGTAATGTATTCCTTAGCACGTAAGGGAAATGAATGTTCAAAAATAAAAACGTTTTCCTAAATTGCAAGTAAGTTATTGATTCTTTTAATCATGTCAGCTTCTCTGAACGTATAGAACGTTATTGCTTGACCCACTCTTCCCATTCTACCAGTCCTTCCTACTCTATGTATGTAAGTCTCCACGTCTCTAGGAATATCGAAATTTATTACCTTGTTAACATCTATTATATCAATTCCTCTAGAAGCCAAATCAGTTGCAACTAGAACATTGTACTTTCCCTTTTTGAACCCGTAAAAGTTCTTTAATCTAACGCTCTGAGGCATATCTCCACTTAAAAGTCCCACATTTACTCCCTTCCCTTTTAACAGATAGTATAGTTTCCTAGCCCTATCCCTAGTCCTAGCGAATACCAGAATTTTCTCACCGTTTATTTCCTCCAGTAATTTCGATACTTTATCATTCCAATCATTCCTAACCTTCACGAATTTCTGTTTAACCTCCTCTACCGGTTTATATTCATCCAATACGATCTCTCTAAGATCCTTGGAGAACTCTTTGGCAAGGGTCATAATTTCATCTGGTATTGTAGCTGAGAAGAACCCTGCAATTTTAGCATTACAATGATTCAATATCATTCTAATGTCATCTATAAAACCCATATCCAGCATTCTATCCGCTTCGTCAACTATAACGAAATCGTAACCAGAGAAGTCAATCTTGCCCTTACTCCACAGATCCAAAAGTCTTCCTGGGGTACCAACGACTATTTTGGATTGTCTTTGATCGTCGTAACTCATCCCACCTATTATCAAGCTAACGTCAATTTGTTTATATTTTCCTAGTTTCTTTATCTCATCTAGAATTTGCGTTGCTAATTCTCTACTAGGCGATAAAATTAAAGCGGTACTATTTCTTTCTAAAATTGGAATAACATACGCTGCAGTCTTACCAGATCCGGTCTTAGCTTGAACTATTACACTTTTACTGTTCATCAATTCTGGAATAACAACTTCTTGGACTCTGGTAGGTTTAATGTAACCGGCTTCATTCAAAGCCTTTCTTAGATCTTCACTTAAATTTTCAAACATATTGGGTAACTGCTCTTGATGGTCTAATAAAGCTATGCTTATTCGAATCATAAAAAATTAACACGTTTACTACTTTTGTAAGTAAGTTTAAATTTAACTTGTCAACTATGTATCTGCAATGCACAGCTCAAAACATTCATTGATTTACTCGGCCATAATTCTTGTACTAATGACAATCTCAGCCAGAGCTACAGATAACATGGTTACTACAACGGTTCCATTATTAGCAAAGTATAGTCTTCAACTATCTAACTCTCTGGTTGAACTTTTATCGGCATTACTATTTACCTTCAATTTTATCACCACAACATTTATTAATCCTGAACTTAATTCGAGGGTAAGAAGGAGAGTATTTGTAATTTCCAATGTTATAATTTTATTTTCGTTACCACTCTATTATCTGTCTAACGAAATATCAATATGGATAATCTCAATCTTCGCCGGAATCGCGTTCGGTTTAGTAATGCCTAACCTAATAACAGCAGCGAGTTTGGCAAATGATAAGAAATCAGTTGAGAGGCTACTATCCCTGTACTCAACTAGCCTTAGTACCAGTTTGATTCTAGGTCCTGCAATTGAAGTCTATTTACTAACTAAATACGACTATAGGGATGTATTCTTATGGTTTATTCCAATAGCAGTTATAGGCATTATAATTTCATCGAGTATTAGATTCCCAGATGTTAAGAGAGAAAGCAGTGGGATTTCAGTGATTAAAAATAAGGGTCTAACAGCTGCTGCACTATCAATTACCACGTATAATGTGCTATTCGCAGCATTTACCACATTCTTGGCAATATTGGCAAAGGATAGATTCAACTTACCTAATTTCGATGCCTACTTTGTCTTTTTGCCATTCTATATAATGTCTTTCTTAACTAGACTTACGATGACCATAAGACCTTTCGAAAACCTCAGAATGCCAATGTTAATTTCTATCATTATAACAATTTTGGGGTTATTTGGAATCCTATACGCCCCAAATTACTCTATTTTCTTAGCAGTTATAGCACTACTGGGAATACCTCACGGTTCAATATTTCCTATGGCTACCATAATGATAAGTAGGGCTACAAGTATAGCTGAGAGGAATGCAGTAAATTCCTATTTCTTAGCTTATAACAATTTATTGTTCTTAGTAGTACCAGCTACAATTGGATTTGTATCAGAGATAGTTGGATTATCACTCTCCATTTCAGCCCTAATAATACCAGTTGCCATTACTGCAGTAGCTTTCTTCAAGATGTTTTGGAATGATAATATTATGGTTAAGAGATGCTTTGTGGGTTCGTTCAATATATTTCAATAGGATGATACAGTAAAAATATGTTTTCTATAGAAAATAATATCTCTCCTAAATAATTTACTATACTACTTCTTGACCTCAAAGCCCTTAGCTCGACCAACAACAAGGTTGGCCATTTACATCATCCAAGCATAAGCCCAAAACTTGAGCTTAGCCTCAACAACTTGACCAGCAAAACTCGTAGCCCTAACAGACTCACCAAAAGTACGCTTAACCGCTGAGAACAAGGATTCAACCAACCACCTATTACCATAACCCTTCTCATCCCGCCAACGTTCATAACCCAACTTCTTGAACTCGCGCACAGCCTTACGCCTAGCAGGATGACCACGCCTAAAGCGTCTTTCCTAGGAGGAACAACAACATCAACGCCAAGATTATAAATCTTGCCATCATAAGCCTTATCGCCATAGAACCTCTTAACTTCCTTACCCTTTTCCTTCAAGTCCTTTACAGTATTTGAAGCAGATTCGGCCTCATTACTCGTCACCTCAGCGCTTACTATCTTGAACTCGTCTTTCTCCATAACTACTTCAATCTTAAGGAATTTTGAATCCCTCCTTTTGCCCCACTTTGCTACTACTGTCCTCCTCTTGTTGTGCTTATTCCAGTACCATCAGCTATTACTTCAAGTTCGTCACTCGCTTCAAGGAAATTAATATTCATGTTTCTTACCCTTTCCCATATTGTTAATCTAGGCTTGTCGGTATTATCTTCATTTCTGCTAGTGTGCTTAGTACTCCTTCTATTGCTCTGTAAGGTAAGAATAAGTGTAGGAATGCTAGGAAGTCGTTGAACTCCTTTGGTGCCTTGTACTTGGTCTTAGCATACTTGTTCTCTTCCTGGAGTAATTCCCACCAGTGTTCGAAGACGTAGAAGGGGAACATTAGCTTGTATCTAGTTACCACGTTCTCATCGTACTCCAATCCCTAGTGTTCTTCTTTTTCATGGGTAATACTCTGCATAATTACTTAAAAATTTTTGTATAATTCTGAAGCGATCCACAACGTAGTTAAGAGATGAAAATTTAAATAACTGTAAGGCTGTGCATATCCACATGGATAAGAAAATCTTGATTTTTATAGTATTAATAGTTATAATATCTTTTGCTTTAATAATGGTATGTCCCTCAAAAGACCTTTTGTTCTCTCCTCAAGAGGCTGAAGCTATCTTTGGGGGAAATTGGGAGGTTCTGCAAAACAATACTAATTTAAAGTCTATTGGTACGATAACAATATATTATGCTAATAGTACAAATCTTACTACACAACATTCACTAGAAGTCGAATCAATTGAAGAAGAAGTACTTGTGGGAGACGTAAATAATACTAAAGTGGAAATGACTATAGTTATCGTAAAATTCTCTTCAAATGGTAGTTGGAGTGAAATCTTCGGTAATAATACCAATTATTATAAATATAACGGATATTACATTACTTATTCAGCTACTTCTTTTACGTATCCTAAAACAATTATAGTTGCTTATAAGGGCTCAACTTTAGTAGAAATAACCTTAGAAGGGTATCAAGCTTCATTTGCTCAGGTAAAGGAGATATTAAGCTACTTGAACATTTAAATCTCATTAACTCATCTATACTCCCGTATTAACACATGATTATTAATGGAAATTACAACTATTAACAAATGCCATCCATTGACGATGATCAAATTAAGCTAGGAATGTAGAGGAAGTGAAGCATGTTTAGGATTTAGAAAGATAGGAGTTTGTAAGGAATAACGTAGAAAGCCTAAGAACAAAGGGAGGTTAGCTTAAATTACGACCAGCATCTTTCGAAAAGACTCTTAAATATTGTCAAACATCTTCATGATATAAAAAGGAAACTCCAATTCCAGTGGTTATAGCAATAGCCATAGTTACTATCTCAATAACTACAATGTCAGTATTCTCTTTAATAATTCTTTTGTTTCCTCTTCAATATATTTCAACTTTCCTTGATACCTCCTTGGTATTCTCGCCTTAACCAGATTCCTTTTGTTATTTAATTACCAGATAAAAGAAGCTTTAAAATTAATATCTTAATCTAAAAGTGATAAATTATTATAAAATTATAAAAAATTAAAGTCCAACGTATGGTATCGTTCTCCCAAATCCAAGTAAATTAGCTACAATTGCTATAATTATTAATGCCGCAATTATTGCAGTACCGTAGTAGTCAACTCTTGTAAACTTAAGTTCTACTAGACTAGTCCTACTTGGATAAGCTCTAAATCCCCTAGTATCAGCTGAAATTGCCAAGTTCTTAGCTCCCCTAAACAAATACACCATAGTTGGTATTATTGCTTCAAAAATCGCGTAAACTATTAACAGTGAAGAAACTATTTTCGGTCTACTATACCCTAAACCTCTTATATACTGCATCTTCACTGAAGTGTCTAACAGCTCAAATATCCTAGGTATCATCCTTATGCCAACTAACACTGAAAACGTAATTGCTATAGGTATCTTTATTTTAGTGAACATCCTGAAGATATCGGATCCAGTTGTTGTAGTAATGAACAGTAAGGCTGACAATAATACTGGAGCTACTCTAAAGGTAGTCTGAAGGCCGTAAATTAGAGCTTCTAACGTTAATTGTTGCTCATACCCCATTACTTGGAAATAAGATGGGAATGTCCAAATTACCGTAAACTGTTTCACACTAGGGAAGGCTAACTGTAGTGTACTAGGTGGAGTGTAAGGAGCAATGCTCCACGTTCCACCCAATATTGTTGAAAGCGCTAAGAAAAACGCATATCCGAATTTCCTTACTCCATCGTTTAGCGTAAGATATGATAATAAGAGAACTAGGGTTAATATGGCGCCTATCCACCATATCGTAGTAGCAGCTACAGTCATAACTACTATTGTGAGTACTACCTTCGTAACGGGGTTTAGCTTATATAGAAACGTATTTCCAGTCTCATAACGCGTTATTTCCCTTAAACCTGTTATTCCTATCAAGAAAATTACGAATAAAGCTGGCACTGCGGATCCGTAGAGAACAATTATCCAACTTATTATTTGATCAACTAAAGTGTTCATTTTTTATCAATCCTCCCAACTCATATTCTAATGGAGGTTCTATACCATGTCTTAGTGATTTAATGAAAACCTCTTCTGGCTTCCCTTCCAATACGATTTTTCCCTCATTCATTACTAACAGATAATCAGCAAATCTATCAACAAATCTGGAATCATGAGTCACAACCAGTATAGTATATCCCTTATCTCTCAATTCTAAGAGTTCTTTTCCCAAGATTTGCTTATGATACCAATCTTGTCCACTTGTCGGCTCATCCATCAGTATAACCTTAGCCCCACCTGCTAGTACTGAGGCCATTGCAACTCTTCTCCTTTGCCCCATGGAGAGAACTAAAGGATCTTCCTTCCTATAGGCATCTAGAGAGAACATCTTCAAAACCTCTCCTAACCTCTTCTCGTCGTATGTACCTCTATTCTTCATTGAGAACTTAATCTCATCCTCAACAGTTCTCTTTATAAACATAACGTCAAAGAACTGAGGTAAATACGCTATGAATTTTCCCCTTTCCACCAGCTTAGTCTTACTTAAATCTACACCGTTGACTATGACCTTCTCCTCCTCTACGATCAGCCTCTTCTTGTCTATTAAACCAACAATTACCTTCAATAAAGTAGTTTTTCCAGAGCCATTCTTACCCATTAACGCTGTTATAGTACCTTGTTTTAATGATATTTTAGTATTAATCAGATAAATTCCATTTTTCGTCTTAACCTTTACGCTCGCGTATAGCGCTTCTCCTTTTCCCCCAATTCTAGAAGGTGGTCTATAAGTATAAGTTTTCCTTAAATACTCGTAATCTATTTTCCTAAAACCGTTTTTCTTTAAAAATAGCATATAATCTGGTATTTCAAGACCCAAAGAGTAGAGAAAATCGGCCTTGTCCACAATCTCATCTTTTCTGACATCTACAGCAATTTTTCCTTCTTCTACTACAATTATTCTATCAACAAAGGGTAATACTCTCTCTATTTTATGCTCAACTAAAACTAGGCTAATTCCCTCAGATCTAAAGGTCTTTACTAGTTCTAAAATTTCCCTAGTACCTTGAGGGTCTATATTGGAAGTTGGCTCATCTAAAATTAACGCCTTAGGTCTCATGGCTAAAACTGACGCTAAGATAGTTTTTTGAAGTTCCCCTCCAGATAAAGTATTAATCTCCCTATCCCTTAAGTGTGAAATGCCACATATCTTCATTGACTCTTCAACCCTCTCTATCATCTCATCCCTACTTATCATATAGTTCTCGACGCCGAAAGCCACCTCATCTATTATAGTATAATTAAAAGCTTGAGTATCCGGATCTTGTAATAGTGTACCCACATATTTAGATATTTCATGTATTGGCGTACTCTTAACGTCAAATCCAAAAACTCTAACTTCTCCTTTTATTTCAGCGTTAATTAAGTGTGGAATTACGCCATTAATTACACTTACTAGCGTCGACTTACCACTTCCCGACCTACCAGTTATTAAAACGGATTCTCCTTCTTCTATATCAAGCTTATCTACCACTATGCTGGGCTTATCTTTTCCCATATAGGTTACTTGGAGATCCCTAATCTCCACAAACTTCATTGTCCCACCGCTTTAGCTATCCTCTGCCCGGCTAAAGCTCCTAAAATTCCTATGACCACATCTCCAGGTATAAAGGCTAGAAAGTCAAATTGTATAGTAGCCCAGTTCACTATAGCCCCACTTATTAAGGGCCTAAAGAAGCCAAGATAAAAGATTGGGTCTGGAATTGCAAACAATATACCAATTATTATACCTTCTAATATTGCCAATCCTACAACAGTTTTAGTTGCCACAGATGACCCATTGCTACTTTTATATCCAATACCGAATAATTTTCCCCTACTAGCTACAATTACAAGGTCAAGAAATAATCCATAAGTTAGGGCTTCATAAATTGTATACATGGGTTCTCCGCCAAAACCATAGAAGAATAAATCTGACAGTATATTAAAGATCAGTAAACTCAGTATCCCAGTACCTGGTTTTCTAACTAAGGCAGCTACAATAAGGAGAATAAACATTCTCCCCCAAAATCCTACTCCTATGAAAGGTGTACTGGGTAAAAATCTACCAATGAAACTACCTATATAGAATTCCCAAACCACGCTAAAAGCTGCTCCCACTGCAATGTAAACTAAATCAATTGTTGTAAAACTCTTTAAGCCGAATCTCCTAGCGAAGTAAAATACTATTGCAAGCCCTACTATAAAGTAGATAGTAGCTATCTCCCAAGGCACCATACCTGGAACAGAAGTATCGAATTTTATCCCATTGAATTCCATATTTAATTTCTGGCACAAATATTTAAAAGGATTTCCTATATTGATACTATAAACTATATAGTTTACTTTTGGTAATATCTACCTGAAATTTAGAGATTTTTCGTGACCATTGGAATTATCTCTCTTAAATTCCTTACCTTTTCCTTGATCTCTGGATAAAAGTCGTATCTGTCCAACAATATCGCATCTACATAGCTTCTCCTAGCTCCCACGTAATCAATTTCATATATATCCCCTATATGCAAAGCTGGATATCCTCCCTTTAAAATTGCAATGGCGAAGATTTTAGGATTAGGCTTAACAATACCAATCTCGTGAGATAAGACTAAGTCATCAAAGTACTTTACTAATCCCAATTCTTCCAACAACTTTTTGGTCCTAGGTGATGAGTTGCTTAATAAAATTAATTTAGTGTTGGTACTTCTAATAGTTTCTAAAAATTCCATCACATCATCATATATGAACGCTTCCCCGTCCCTTATATCAGAACCCCTTATATGGCTGATCAATCTATCACTTGGAGGAATATTCAAATTATATAGGAATTCCTTAATATCAGTTGGTTGGGAATAGTTATTAACAGCCATGGCTTTCACATAAGCTCTGAAGACCCTTCTAATGTCAACATCATAACCGTGTTCTCTCAGAATAGTTTGTAATTTCTCATAAAATGCTGGTTTAAAACCAACTAGCGTGTTTCCAAAGTCTACGAAAATCGCTCTATACACATGTTTTCACTAATTTTTAAGGTTATATACTTTTGTTCCCCTTTAAATATTGGGAAAAATTTAATTAGATAGAGAGAAATGTACACATTAATGAGCAAAAACGATAGATACATTAATCCACTAGTTCTTGATAATCCTTTAAGGTCTTTGGTTTCACCTCCTAATAGGATACTATCAAGATTCGTGAAATATCTAAAAGAAGACTACACGGTAGTGGATTTGGGATGTGGTCCTGGGTTCTTCACTACAATCCTCGCTAGAATTGTGAAAACCGTTTACGCAGTAGATCCTGACGAGAGGGCAATAAGAAGATTAAAGGAAAAAGTCCAAAAGTTGTCTTTGAATAACGTTATACCGTATGTAGCTCCAGCTCAAAAACTGGAATTTATTAAAGATAAAAGTATTGACTTTGTTTTCTCTAACCTAATGCTGTGTTGTACTTCAGACCACAATGGCGCTATAAAGGAAATTAAGAGGATTCTAAAGGATAATGGTTTAGCTTACATAAGCGTTACAAGAAGCTTTCTCATAAAGGATAAAATGGATGTTAGTGGAGACGAATGGAAGAAAATACTTGGTCAATTTAAGATAATAAGAGAAGGAAAGAATTTAATGGAGAGATGGGCTGTAGTGCAACAAATTAGTTAATATTAAAGATGTAGACCCGAATGGATAAGCGTAACTCTTGCCTTTTAAGGCGTGGAAGATATCAGAAATAGCTTTTTCTTAAAGGCGAAGCTCTCAGAGATAAGCCAGATATATCATTACGGCACCAGCTATTATTGCTAAACCGTTTGCTAAGGGGTTATCATATCTGAAATGTGCCAAGGCAAATCTTTTCCATCTACCGTATTTTTTAACGTAAATTCCCCTTTCCGTAAATACGTCCAGGAACAAATGAGAGGGCCCAACAACTACACCATTTAACAATATTAACAACACCACCTTATTGCTAAGGGAGAAATAGTACTCGTGATAGCTAAACCCATTATAATAAATCAATAAGAGAATAAAGACCGGGACTACGGAGACAATACCCCAAACTACACTTCTAGGAATTGTATGGGTTAAAGGTGTCCTTACCGGGATATACCCATACCCAGTGGCAATCTCCTTATGGCCAATCCTATCAATCAAGGAATTACCTATTACCGAAACTATTCCGCTCAAGATTAAAGCGTAGTAAAAATATTCATGAAAGAGTACAGAGTCCAGAAGCGTCAATAAACCGGTTGAGAAGATGTAATGGGTTCTGAGCCTCACAAGATTCATACCCTCTCCTCGCTTATAAATCTCACCTTATTTTTAGCAATTGCTATGTGTTTGCATTTTCCTCTCATTGCAAATCCCTTGCAACTACACGAATAATTGATTACGCTTTTATCCTTGTACACTATCCTTACTAGGTATGACTCTAATGGGTTCCTCTCAGATTCCATCGCTATGTAATAAGTGTTCCTAGTTATTCCAATCAAGTATGGGTACATCTCATTATCGTTTCTTCAAAAAAGAATTAGATCCAGTACACTGAAAGTATTATTCATTGAAGATGGGAAAGTATTCCTAAGGTTTTATACGTTTTAACCCTTTTAACTTATGTTAGATAAGTTTATAAATTAGAAGACTTATATATAGTTAGGGTGAAATATATGATAGGTCTCAAAATTAGTCATAAGAAAGAAGATAAAAAGAATGACAATTCTAGAGTTAACACTCCCATTACTTACGACATGGCTAGATTACCAGAGGAATACTTGAGAAATGAGTTTCCAGAAGAGTGGCGTTCATTGCAAAAAGAAAAGAAATCTTATTATGGTTGGATCTGGTATTCCTAACCTTAACTAAAACCTTTTTAAATTTCTATCTTCTTCTAAATTAAGCTTTTTGAATGTTTGTTATTTAGAACCTATATTTCTGAAAATAAGTTATATTCTTCTCTTAAAGGATTAACTCTTTTTAGTCTTATGATATTACCTTAAGTTATACTTTAGTTAAAACCGTAAAGTATATTTAAGAGAATAACATAAGGATATCTTGAAGAAATATGGCAACAGTAAAGTTCAAGTATAAGGGAGAAGAAAAACAAGTAGACATAAGTAAGATAAAGAAGGTATGGAGAGTCGGAAAGATGATAAGCTTTACCTATGATGAGGGTGGAGGAAAGACTGGTAGAGGAGCAGTAAGCGAGAAAGATGCTCCAAAAGAGCTATTACAAATGTTAGAGAAACAAAAGAAGTAAGCTAATGAATGAGTATTAAAAGCTAAATTCTTTTTGTTTTTCTTATTTATATCGTTGTTTTGTTGAGCAAATATTGTGTTTGGTCTGATAATTAGCAAAATAAAATAGTCGTTTCCGACCATATTCTTCATAAGTTTTAAAAAGAGTTAACACAATATGTCATTTGAATGATTAAAGTGGCCAGGACTGAAAAAACGTGATGAAATGTTTTTAATATGACTTGAAAGTTCTACCTAACCAATAACCTCTTTGTATAGCCTTACCAATACTCGGCTGGTCATCAGCAATATTATGTATTTCCACGTCAAACTTCATACTATTTTTTTCCTCTAAGAACTTCACACCAACTTCACTTAACTCCTTTCTTAGGAGGTACTCCCTAGTTCTATCCAATCCCTTAAACGATCTCTCAGTAATGTAAATCTCATTATATTTAGCTAGCTCAAACGCATAGTCATGATAAACGTAAAGGTTAGAATCTATCAGCAATTTTTCTCCCTTGACGTCGGGCATTTTAGGTATTTCATAGTCAGGTATAGCCATTATACAGTCAGAGCACTCAATCTTAGAGTTAAGCTTAACCTCAACATTAAGTCTCTTTAACTCCCTCTCATAGTAATTAATTAACTCTTGGAACTCCTTAACTTTCCAAGGATCCTTGTAAAGTAGGAACTGTCCTCCTAACTTATTGTTTTGCTCATATAAAGTTACCGTGAAGCCCCTCAAAGCTAAGACTCTAGCAGCTTCTAAACCCATTACGCCTCCTCCCACTACAATAACCTCTCCCTTGCCCTTCTCTAATGGTGGTAACAACTCCCATCCTAATTCGGGGTTGACATCACATCTTACCTCTTTATATACAACCCCTCTACATGTCTGATTACACCTAATACATGGTCTTATTGGTAGATCCCTTTTAGCTTTCTCTAGCCAATAGGGATCGGCTAATAATTGTCTTCCTAATACAACGACGTCAGCAATTTCTCTCGCCTTAATCGCATCTACTGGAGTTATCACAGATCCAACAAGAAATATTGGAATATTAACTGCATCCCTTACTACCTTTGCCTCTTCAAGAAATGCCAATCTCTTATAGTAGTATGGCATGCTGGAACCCAAAGGACCATCTCTTCCAGCTGATAAGTGAATATAATCTATCCCAGCCTTCTCCAACTTTTTACCTATTTCAGCAACAATTTCTGGAGTTAAGCCATCATTGTCGAATTCGGTTACACTGATTCTTATACCTACAGTGATTTTAGCTTTTTCCTTTATGCCCTTAAGGATTTCCTCTATAAACCTTACACCATCTTTGTACTCATCATTCCTCTTATTTGTCGCGGGAGATAAGAATTGGGCTAATAGATACCCATGAGCTCCATGAAGTTCTATTCCGTCAAATCCAGCCCTCTTAGCTCTTATTGATGCGTCTATGAAATCGTTTTTAACCCTCTCTATATCCTCCTTAGTCATTTCCCTTACTTCGTCCATTATAGGAATGGGAGAAGGGGCTATTGGTTTGTTACCCCAAATTATATCCTTTCTAGTCTTCCTACCAACGTGAACTAGTTGCACAAAAATCTTACTTCCCAAAGCGTGAATTAACTCAGTTAACCTCATGAACTTTGGCGTTAACTCATCTGAATCCATTCCCAGTTCGTTAACTGATCCCCTAGCGTCTACGTGATTAACGTATGTGTATTCTGTTATTATTAACCCAACTCCTCCCTTAGCTCTCTCAGCTAAGTAAGCTATATGAGCATCACTAGGATAACCCTCCGGCGTACCTAGATTACTGATCATTGGTGACATGGCTATTCTATTCTTTAAAACAATATCTCCAATTCTTATTGGTTCCAGTAGCTTCGATAGATCCATGAGGGATATTAGAATGTGATAGTTAAAAAGTTAACTGTAAGGCTCTGTATTTTCATAGAAATACTAAATCTTAGATGAATGTAATATATAAAAAGTTTTTTAACTATTCAATAATTGCTATAAAGCTCTCTTATATAAGAAATTTCCAATATTATCATAAGTCATGTAGACTTTAACTAGTTTAAATCCCTTTGCACGTAATAACGAGTTTATATCTTTTTCTAACTCCTTCCTAACTTCTATCAAAATTTTATCAGTTATATCTAAGGTATTCGTGGTTCCTTTCAATACTTCCAATTCACCACGCTCGACATCAATCTTTAATAAATTTACCTTTTTTAGGCCAAGAGAGTCTAAAGTAACTGCGTCAACCACAATCTTGTTACCCTTACTCTCATAGGCTGAAGTCATGTCATCATATTCCACCTTTAGTAGTTTGGTATATCATTCATTTATTTTAGGAAATCTGTTAAAATACCTGATAGTGTCGTCGTTAAGCTACAAATTCTGGGATTAACCTTCTCTCCCATAAGACTAGGGCTATGGAGTACATCATGGTGCGAATGCTCCTATTTACTGCCTTCGTTGCTCTCTTGAATCTAATTAGCCTATCCCTTAATGAGGAATGAAAGGACTCGTTCGGGTTAACTGGCGAGACAACCGTGTGGTCTTTCAACCAGAAGTACAAGTTATAATCATCGCTCACCCATCTACCCTCGTCAGGCAAATACTTTTTGACCTCAAGGAAAGTACTCTCATCCCTATCCCCCACAGAGTAAATGAGGTAAACTCCCAGCTTCGTGTACACGTAACAAGTGAAAACCCACTTGTAAAAAGCCCTAGCATTCTTGTACAAGTAAGTCCACATCTCATCAACAACCTTAGCAACAACCTTACCCTTGACCAGCTCCTTAGCCCTACCCCACAACTCAACCAACTTCTCATGCTTTTTCCTACCATAACGCTTAATCCAAGTGAAAACAGTACCAAGAGGTACGTTAAGCACCCTAGAAATAGCCCTCATACTCATACCATTAGCATACATTCTCAAAGCCTCCTCCCTCAACTTCCTAGAATGATGATGATAACTAGCATCACCCAAGAAGTACTTACCACAATCCCTACACAAAAACTTCTGCCTACCCAAAGGCCTACCACACTTAACAACATGATGACTACCACAAGAGGGACAAGAAACGTCTTGCCTAAATACAGGCTTCCTACCCATAAGTAATACTCGTTATACAAATATAAATAACTTAACGACGACACTACCAAATACCTCAAGTTAATGTATGTTTTAAAATAGGAATAATATAGACGGGAAATTTGAAGGTTTAACGTTAAGATATTCTCTTAATGAGGGAGGTTTGGTTTTTAACTCCTCTATTCTCAACGCAAACTAGCCTCTTCCATCAATTCCTTTAACCTTTCGGCGTGGTTTTCCATCTTAAACTCTTAGCAATCTCCCATATATGAGTTCAAACTCATTTTCCTCCTCAAAAATCTCATTTATACTATCCAAGGCTTCCTCCCAATCCTTAACGCCAAAACTCTTATCCTTTATGAGCTCCTTACTTCCTAAACCGCCATTAACTATAATTACTGGTCCTCTCATCATATCTCTTGCCTCTATTATTCTATCTAGATCTACTGTTGCGACACCTTCCCTATTTTTAGCGTAAATACTAAATTTAGCGTTAATATTTCTAGCCTCTTCCAAAGATACTCTAGTTAAAACCTAACTCCAGAGTATCCTCAGTAAAATGTTACTCATTATAGCTCTCCCAGATTACCGAACTTAACCTCCTCACCTTTTTCACAACCAGTATAGGCTAAAGATGAAGAGTAGATAGCACCTTTATTAAAATATAACTTATAGTACTCTTCCTTTCTTTTTATCCTATCCTTTCTATAATAGTTATAGAAGTAGATAGTAGAGGATCTATCAATCCTATTTATCTCCATGATTAGCAGATTTAATGCGGATTGTGTAACGTCCTGCAACTTGTCAATCTCTTTAATGCTGTATGTTGCAAAATATTTGGCAACAAGTTCTGAGTCTACCATTAGCATGGGGTCTATTCCTAGTACATTACCCAATTTGTATTTATCGACACTACCATTATGGGCTAAGAATAGTATTGATTTTGGAGTACTTTCTAAATAAGGATGGGAATAATAGGGGGAGATTAATCTCTTATCACTGGCTTGCCTAGCGTGAATTATTACTTTCATTTCACCATCTAGCAAGTTTAGGATTTTCTCTAGATTTTCGTCCTTAAATATTGGGAGATGGCTTCTGTAATGTATTAAATTATTACTAGCAATTGCCACAATTCCCCAGCCATCCCCATGGGTTTCATTGGTTAATGGGTCATTTAGTGATGCCTTAGCTAGGCAATTCGTAAGTCTCTTTAAGTACTCCTTATCATCTCCATGGTATGCTAACATTCTACACATGTTATTTTAATAGATGATGTGAGGGGATAAAAATGTTTCATGGTTCATAAACCTTATAAAAGAACTCGTTAGCCTTAGGAGTAAGTTCCTCCCTTAATTTCATAAATAGATCATATGCTGTATACCCTATCCAATTTGGAGGTAATAAATCCTCAGGTAAATCTGGATCAATGTTTAAAAATTTTCTATATTCGTGGACAAGTAGTATCCTAGTTACGAACGCCTCATTACTTTTTAGACTACTTACCTTTTCTAGTACTCCAGTCCATTTTTCTAAGAACGCTCTATAAGCTTGTTCAACTTCAGATAAATTCCAACATTTTTCTACTAGTCCCTTAGGTTCTCCTAGATAATTTGCAACGAAAATGTCTACTTGTATACCATTAGATGAACCATAGTGATCGTTAATGAAATTCTTTAAGGTATCTTCAATTGGGTTTGGTGAGATCCACGTCGATTGGGCTAACATACCAAATCCAAGCCACTTCAGCTCTCTCCTTAACTTATCTCTTAGTTCTCTATTGTTCTCTGGGATATTATATACTACTATCCTCCACTTATTATCCCATCTTCTCCTAACTTTTTCATAAACCCTCCTAGTTCCTTCCAATAATCTTAGCATACCTTTTTCTGATAATTTGTAGCTAACTTTCCTATTTTCTCCTTTTATTCCTACTATAAGTCCTGCTTTCTTCATTCTATGTAATCCTGCCCTTATTGCTCCTTCGGAAAATCCAAATTCCTTAAAGATTACGATTAGACTTTTAGAACTTATCGTTCCTCCAGAATCCTTCACATAATCTCCATAGAGTGTAAAGAACAATGACTGTATCTTCATTAATAATAACCTTTAAATTAATACTAAAAAATTTTCTTAGTTGTAGCAAGTGTTATAAAGCTCATCGACATGTTTACAAAGGATTAGTTTCTTTTTTAACTGTCCTTATAAATTATTTGATCTCCCCTAGCCTAAACTTATATCGTTGTATCTTACCGGTTGCAGTCTTAGGAATTTCCGTAATAAACCTTATTTCTTTAGGAACCTTATAATGGTCTAATTTTTCCCTAAGGTAATTCCTTATCTCCTCAGCTAATTCACTACTTGGCGAATACCCTTGTTTTAGCGTAACAAACCCAACTACCCTTACTAATCCTACTTCATCTGGAATACCTACAACTGCAGCCTCAAGAACTGCAGGATGTGATAATAGCGCAGATTCCACTTCTATTGGAGAAACCCATAATCCCGAAGTCTTAACCATATCGTCAGACCTTCCAACGTAGTAATAATATCCCTCGTCATCTCTGTAAAACTTATCTCCAGTTCTAAACCAAGATCCCATCATGTTCTTTCTAGTACTTTCGTAATCATTCCAATAAAACATGGCTACACTATCTCCTTTTACGTAGAGATCCCCTATAGTTTTAGGAGGAACCTCATTGCCATCTTCATCTACTATTTTAACCTCATATCCAGGGACTGGTTTCCCAGTACATCCAGGCTTAGAATTACTTGGAATGTTAGAGATATATATGTGAAGTGCCTCAGTGGAACCAATACCATCTAGAATTTCTACGCCGTATCTCTCTTTCCATTTAATATATATTAACGGGGGTAAGGGTTCTCCAGCAGAAACGCAAAATCTTAAACTAGTTAAGTTGTAATTCTTCCAATCCTCTACATGTAGCATTGCGTTATATAAAGTAGGCACTCCAAAGAAGATAGTAGGCTTGTATTTATGTATGGTCTCCAATACCCTTCTGGGTTCTACTCTATCTGGCATCAGAACTGTCGAGGCACCGTTACCAAAGGCGAAGTAGGATCCATTTCCTAATCCATAAGCGAAAAATAGTTTAGAGGCGCTGAATAGTCTATCTTTTTCACTGATTTTGAGAACGTTTTTCACATAGGTATCGAGAACAACTAATATGTCTTTATGTAAGTGAACTGCTGCTTTAGGATGTCCCGTAGTCCCTGACGTATAGAGCCAAAACGCCATATCGTTTGGAGAAGTCTTTTCAGCTTCTAAGTGAGTGGAGGCTGTAGAAACAAGTCCATGATAAAAACTCAACTCTGCCTTGTGATTATGATCCTCGAAAGTGATCTTCTGCGTTTCTGATATACTGGGCAAAATTATAACATGTTTAAGTTTATCAGCTCTACCTTTAAGGTATGGAGATAACTTGGGCCAAATGTCTGGTTCAATTGCCAATACCTTAGCTCCAGTATCCTCTAAAAGGAAAAGATACTCCTCTGGTTTTAAATAAGTGTTAACTGGTACCGGGATCGCACCAATTTTCATGGCACTATAGAAAATCGATATAAAGAACGGTGTATCATACGCTATTATCAATATTCTATTTTCTTTCTCCACTCCTAATTCCCTTAGGGCATTACCTACCCTATTTATTTCCTCTATTACCTTGCGATATGACCAAACTTCATCTTTATAATAAATTGCTATTCTTTTATCTGCCTCACTATTTTCCCATTTTGAAAACAACGCATCAGTTACATTTAAAATTCTACCATACTTAGCAGTCATTATTATTTAATTTTTTAAACCAATTTATATAGTTTACGCTGTTAATCTAGTACGTTAAAATCTCGCAATTTATTTTAGTACAATATTATAGTGGAGATTTTTATCGTAGTTTACTTCAACAAATCCAAAATTCCTCATCTCATCATTAGTCGATCTTACGTAGTCTTCAATGAGTTTATCACTTATCAATTCGGAAACGTTAAGGTCTCTAAGATGAACCTCATTTAGGGATTTCACTTTATATAGCATCTCTAAGGCTCTAGGGAACCAGAAGTTGAGCGCAGCTTGTAACCTATTCTTATTCTGATAGGCCTTCAATACGTTTTTAGAGAAAAATAAATGGCTCTCTTCCTCCTTAATCATGCTAGAGGCCAAATTGGCTAATGGTTCAAATGAACAATCCTTAATTACTCTCAACTGATATAACCCAGCTCTATCTACTAGAAATACAAACGCTATGACATCTTCCCAGTTAAATAGAGGCATATTAGATATATCCAACATATGGATTCCCAATCTAGCTTCTTCAATTTTAACTACTCTATCCTTAACGTTAAACTCTTCCAGTAATCTCACTAGTTGCCAACCATGATTCAGCTCATCTGAAACTAGCTTAGCCGTAAATAATCTATCATCTACTGTTGGCGCGTTAACTAGCCAGGGTGAAATTTGTTCTACCATGCCTAATTCGAAGTCTGCCCTTAACACTATTATCTCTATTAAGGTGTTTTTTAGATCTTGTGACAGTTCCCTTACACTGTTAAATTTTTGCATAGTAACTCATTAAGTATCTATTTTTTAGAAACTTTTATGCTTTTCGCTTTTTTCTTTCTACGTACAGAAAACGTTATATACTTTTAAGTACAATTGGTATAATGATGGTAGTTGTGGAATACAAAAAGCCTAAAAGAGTCGTTGGATGGGGAGAGTATAAGGGATTAAGAAAGTTTGAGTCAATTTATGATCTTCCACCAGAAGCAGTTAAAGTCTTATTTAAGCTATTGTCAGTTCAAGGGGATACAGAATTTGCGTCAATAGAGCAGCATATGCCTTGGTTAATTCATGCACCAAAACTATCTGATAGGGTAACTATCTCGAGAATTATGGTAGATGAGATGAGGCACGGATGGCAAGTAATTCAGATATTAAAGGAATTCGGTGAGGAGGGAAAAAAAATAGCTGAAGATCTACTATCTAGGCGAATGGGTAGACATAAGCTCGACGCATTTAATATTCCATTCAATATGTGGGAAGATACCTTAGGCTTCACCTTTTTAATAGATAGAGTAGGAATGTTCCAGCTATTAGCCTTTGAGGATTCTAGTTTTGGTCCCTTATCTAGGATAATACCCACCATGATGATGGAGGAGGAATTTCATATCAACTTTGGATACACTGGTATTAAGAAGCTAGTTGAGGAAGGCAAGAGGGATTTAGCGCAGGCATTAATAAATAAGTGGTTCCCTAGAGGCTTGGACATGTTTGGCCACTCTAAGTCGATTACAATAGATTTAGCATACAAGTATGGGATAAAGAAAATGAGGAATGATGAAATGAGACAGTTATACATTAAGGATATTAAAGAACTAATTACTCCTCTAGGTTTAGAGTTACCAGATATAAATAGGAATAGAAGGGTATATTAGGTGAGACTGATGGGCTTAAGTGAGTTAAATCCAAAGTACTTCAAAATAGAAGTCGAAGACGGAGTAGGAATTATTAAATTAAATAGATCTCCAGCAAACGCACATAATCTTGAGATGTTGAGGGAATTAGATAATATAATAGTTGAATCGAGATTCGACCAAAACGTTAAAGCCATACTCATAACTAGTAATATTCCTAGGTTCTTCTCTGCAGGATTTGATATAAATGAAATAAAGGATAAGTCCCCCGAGTATATTGGATTATCGAGTCAGTTTAGTAAGGAGGTTATGCTTAGGATGATGTCCACTAAGAAACTAATAATTGCTAGCATAAACGGGCATTGTATGGGAGGTGGGTTAGAACTTGCGTTGGCGAGTGATTTAAGATTTGGAGCTAACGATGAAAATATAAAATTTGGTATGCCAGAAGTAGCCAATTTGGCCCTAATACCAGGGGAGGGTGGAACACAGTTTTTAGCTAGGTTAGTGGGTAGATCTAAGGCAATATACTTAATAGTAACCGGAAAGACGCTCTCTCCTAAAGAGGCCTATGAACTCGGAATATTGGACAGATTAATAGAACCCGAAAAACTATTTGAAGAGTCCTTTGAATTTGCAAGACAAGTGGCTAAAGGTCCATCATTAGCTGTAGGATTTACGAAATTAGCGGTAAACGAAGGAATGGATTTACCTTGGTATAATGCGTTTGCCCTAGAAAGGGAAATGCAAAACCAAGCGTTAGCGTCAGAAGACGCTAAGGAGGGAGCTAGGGCGTTCTTTGAAAAAAGGAGACCAGTATTTAAAGGGAAATAACGACCGCTGGATGTGAAGTTCCTAAATAACTTTTTCCTAATAAACCCCGTTAAACTATTTCCCACATGTTTTTCCTTAGCCAATCTTATTTAAATGGAAAAAGTCTGATATCATATGAAGCTGGTAGTTGCTACAAATTTCGATGATTCCCTATTGGAAGAATTAAAAAAGTATCCAGAGGTTAAATACATTTTTGGAAGTTTTAAGAGGACAATAACTGGACACGGTAGGGCTGGTTTTATCATACCCGATATTAAGGAAGAACAGTTCAAGAATCACATTAGTATAGCACATTCTTATGGCATAAAATTTCTTTACACAATGAATACTAACACATTATTAGGCAAGGAATATGACGCAGAATTTATTGGTAAAGTAATGAAAGAGATCGACAAGTTAGTAAGTCTAGGAGTTGATGGTTTCATAATAGCAGTACCCTTTCTTATTAGGCTAATAAGAAGTGAATACCCTGACTTAGAAGTATCAGCCTCATCGTTTTCTAGAATTCACAATGTGAGGGAAGTTGAGGAGTATGCGAATTTAGGTGTAAACACTATTATTATGCATGAGGATGCAAATAGGGATTTCAAATTATTAAAGGAGATTGCTTCATTATCTAAAACTAATAAATTCGACGTGGAGTTAATACTCAACAATTCTTGTCTTTACGGTTGCCCGTTTAGGCTTACACATGACGGAATTTCATCAATTACTTCTATGGTAAACGGAGTAAATGACGTTTGGTTTGAGTATCCTATATTATTATGTGCAACTGATGTCTTAAACGATCCAGTAAATTTGATAAGGAGTAGGTGGATTAGGCCAGAGGATATAAAATACTACGAGGAGATAGGGATAAATAGGTTTAAGATCGCTGGGAGAAATAAAAAGACAGAATGGATATTGAACGTGGTTAAGGCTTTTACCGAGAGAATGTATGAAGGAGATCTCTTAGATCTTGTTAGCTACCCTCAAGGGAGAGCGGCAACAAAGGCTATTCAGATGGTTAATGGGCCATCATCCTATTCTGTACTAACTAAAGTGAAGATAGACAATACAAAGTTCCCTGAGGGATGGATAAAGTTCTTCCTTACCAACGATTGCGATACGAGAAGTTGCAAGGAATGTAAATATTGTGATATCATAGCTGAAAGAGTAATTACAATAGATGGAGAACCATTTAAGACTGACAAATGGAATATAAGGCAATCCTATCCTATCAATTTAATACCAAAATTTAAAGAAAATGGTATAAAAAAAGGAAATCAATAATTACTTACTCCTAATTATTTCATTCTTTTAATTAATATCCTTGTTACTCCTCCTTGTTGTTGTATGTCAACTACTTGGTTTCCGGTTCTCCTAGCCCACGCTTCAATGTCAGGTTTCGCAGCAGGATCAGTTGCAAGTATTTCCAAAACCTCACCAACATTTATTTGCTTAATTGCCTTTGCAGTTTCTAAAACTGGGCCGGGGCAATACATCCCCCTAGCATCTAACGTCTTTGCAATCCTAACCTCTTGAGACATAATATAAGATTCTCCTTATGGTTTATAAAACTTCTTATATATGCAAATTTTTTTAATTTAGTACCTCTTATCCCATTAATCGAGTTATTTCTTACTTTCTCTGAATATATTTAGTGTCGATTGTATTTATAAGTCATGCAATTTTTCTAATAGACTAGTACTCTGATATTTATAATTGGCTTTAACTTAGGCTCAGGTTAGAGACCCAGAAGGTAGAATGCTTAGTCATTTAACTTAGGGAAAAGTTGGGGGAAAAAGGTAACAACAGCGAAAGTTTTGCTCAGATCAAATACTTCCCTTATAGAAACTAGATGGTGAGAAATATTCTTGATAAAGTATAAGTTATCATTAACAACACTACAAAGAGTATATCCTTCTTTGATCCTCTCCTGCCTAATTCCCTTATTTCCTTAGGAGATTTCAGCTTTTCTCCCGGTATTAGGTATCTAGTTGACGGCTCAATTAACGTTATTAGAGTGATTGGGTTCTTTAAACTCAGCACTATTAGTAGAACTAATGAGATAACCCAACTTATCTGTACAACCCTCCTATCTAGTTTCCTATACGGTATCTTATATTCCACGTATAATGCGCCAGTAAAAATGTAGAGAAGCCAGTATATTGATGGTATAAGGAAGAAAGGGTTATTAATGAATAATCCCCATACAATCGATATAGATGCTTCAAATGCAGTACCTATTACGTTCCCCCACATGGTGTATTTTGTAAGATATAATGTCAATGTGAGTAACATTAGCACTAACGGTATCGAAACGTAGACTATCCTTATCTCGTTATACGGTAGACCCAAAATCACCTCCTTGAAAATAAATCTATAGTGTAAATAAGTGTTTCAATTACATTAAATGTAAAATTCTCTGGATTGAATAAATCAGGAAATAAAAGAATTAATAATAATCTAAACTCCTCTCTCCCCACCTCCCCCTTGAATATGGTATATAAGGAGTAGAGTACAAGGGCCAGCACGAAGATCAACGTGCGGAAAACAAACTTGGTGGAACTGGTGAATGGAAGAAAAGCCTTAATGTTCCTATAAGAGGTCTCTATGGGACCCCTTACCTTATTATACAAATCCAACACTTCCCTCTTGGATAGGTCTAGGTTAGTAGCCCTAGCAAAATAAACAAGACTCTTCTTCTTTCTCCTCACTTTTTCCTTGCTGTACACGAGAAGCCTGAACTTGACCTGCTCATCCCTCCTATGCCTCTTACTATTAGTTGTGTAATCCCCGTCAAACTCCTCATAAACCTTAACGTCCCCAACAGGCACAGCAACTATATACTTAAACTGTGAAATGAAATTGAGCACATCAACAGTATAGAAACCAGCGTCAAGAGTTATCAACCTTATCTTGAACCCCATCGCGACGACTTGCTCCACGAGGGCCTTCACGATCTCTTCCTTAGTCATCCCCTTGACTTGAGTGACGAAGGCCAGTAGGAGCACTTTCCCATTAAACTTTGTCGTCGCAGTTGCGTAGTTCCAAGAGTTTCCCTCCTCCGAACTCCCGAGCCCTCCCACCGGTCTCCCGTACCAGGTCTTGGTTGTCCAGTCTATTGAGACGTCTATCTCCCTTACTCCCTTCAGTACCTTCAAGGATATCTTCCTGGCGCTTTCCAAGAGTTTCTCAATAACTTCCACCCCTTGCTCCTCCACGTAATTCCTCACGGTCTGTGGGGACACGCCATACGCCCTCGACTTGCTTTCCACCGAATCGTTCCATAGACACGCTGAGATGAGGGTTCTCGCCACCTCTTCCCCTTTCTTTCCCTTGAAGTTCAGCATGGAAAGTAATTTATATCCTATTTGTTGAATGTTATTTTGGTGAGGGAGACCGGATGTTACCATCTCACTTACTCACGTGGTAATACCACATCTCCCTCACCTTAAACCCTTTCTTCAATTGAATTCTTAATACTCATATAAATCCTGTTATCTATCATGAATCGATATTATTCTGTCAGAATTATTTTTCATAATACGATTTTGGGTCTACCGTATAAGGGAGAAATACATAAGGGATAATCGGAGGTTTCATTACCAGAATGTCCTTATATCCTATCTTTAAGGACATAATTTTAGGTTGTAAATATTACATTATAGGTAAAGTGTAAGCTATTATTGGAATAAGTACCAATGCCTTTACTAAATTAACACTGAGGAACGGTAGTAGAGCAACTACATAAGTGAGTACTCCTAGGAAATATAACGCATGATTTCTAACTTTACCTCTATTCATTTAGCCTCACCACTTGTTTAAGTGTTAATACAAAAAATGAAAGTATTCCAATTCCTTGTAATGGAGAGGCCAATAAAAGAATTGGTATTGATAATCCGAAATTGTACAAGAACCTCATTGTTAAACCAACATTTAACAAGATAAATGGAATATATGAAGGTTTTACGTGTATCCTTCTATTGAAGGCATTGACAAACAAATCCATCATTACTACATCAACTCCAAATACTGTGTTGAAGAGAAAACCCACTGCTATTGCGTGAATGTATATATCATAACTGAAAACTAATATTGACGCAATCAAAAGATATATCCAAGCAATGCCCAAGTGGAGAATCGGATACCTCCTTCCCTTAAATCTGTATAACCCAGAAGCGTGAAACGATAAAATCCACGCTAAAATCATTAAAATACTACAATTAGGGTAAATTCCCATCCCAATAGCTAATAGTATGAAAGCCAATACGTTTTCCCAATGTCTAGCAATTTTTACTCCAGTTACAAGGGCGATATCTCTATCCATCACTGCCAAAATCATGCTAGCAGGGAATATTAGGTTTATGTAAGGTATTGCACATCCCAATCCAAGTTGGAACGCTACTATAGCAGATGATATCATGATAGAGTAAAATAGTAACCAATTGTAGGTTGTAGGTGACAAGCCTATTTTTGATACACCTAAGTATTCCTTTGAATGATAAAGGAGGATTCCCATACTAAGTAGGATAGAAATAAGTCCCAATTGTTGACTAAGGAAAAGGAATGAAATTGAACCTAAGATGGCAGACGATAAATAAACTGCTATTAGCCTATTATCAGCAGTTTTTCCACTCCATTCGACACTTAATGCTACCAATACTTCGTTTCCTATTAAAGCACCAAAAAAGCCATATATCATTATAAACCTCTGATTCACAATAAAAATTTTGAATAAGGTTAAAATTACAATACTATACTTTATTAATTGATAAATCTTGTGGCGGGGGGTGTTCTCATGCAGTCATCTTATTCGATATTGAATAGTAAAAATATTAAATATATGTTAAGATTATAAGTCTTCGTGAGAAAACTTCTTGTGTGAGGGTGACGAGATTGTATAGGGGAGACGAGAATGGACCTCGTCACCCTCACACAATTAATAGTATTGATTTTAGAGAATTTAAAGGTTAAGCCTAGAAAACACGATCTAGAAAGGATCTCAATGGCAATAGCTGCATACTTGTTGGGAGTGCCAATAACTAAGCTTGGAATACCGCCATCAACAATTTATTACTACACTAGGAAATTGGGTGTAAGGAAGAGGAGGGAGATTAGGCCAAACTGTCCATCTTGTAAGTCGGACAAGGTGATCAAGAATGGTTCATCAAGAGGTAAGACAAAGTACAAGTGTAATGTCTGCAGAAGGACTTTCTACGATGCTAATAGTCATGGGATGAGTAGGGAGCAAAAGGAGAGGATCTTGAAGGAGTACTTGAATAGGATGAGCATGAGGGGAATAGCTAAAGTTGAGGGAAAACCTTTAACTACAGTTTACAGTCTGATAAAGAGAAAAGGAATAGTGGCATACGTTAATTTATTAGTCCTATAAGAGCAACTAAAAAGCTTTACCGCAAAAGTCACGGTATTTGACGAGAGTTGGACTTACCTTAGGGTTAGGCATGGTTCCAAGAGGGAGAACTTGTGGATTTGGAATGCCTTAGCTGATGGTTTACCCTTCTTTACTACGGGTGATAGGGATTATAAGACTTTTAGTTTTCTCTTGAATTCTCTGCCTAAGAGTGAGGTTAATTACACTGATGATTACTCTGTTTATCAAGTCCTTGACAATCACGTTGCAAGTAAGAAGTACACTTATACGGTTGAGAGTTATAACTCTTACTGTAGGGCTCATTTGGCTAGGTTGGCTAGGGACACTAGGGCTGTCAATAGGAGTGAGAGAATGGTTGATTATAGTCTTGCCTTACTTAATGTCATGTATCCAGTAATTTATTCAAGGGAGAAGACTCCCTTGAACGAGGCTTACTTGAGGGGAGTACAGAATATTAGAGAAACTCTGATATAATTTTACTATAAGTTCTCGAATAAGATGACTGCATAAGAACACTCCCTTGTGGCGAATTGAAAATAAATTTACACTTTATATAATTTATACTGAATTAACAAAATTGTTATCCACACTCCCTTTGGAAGAGATAAATTTTTAATAAAATATCTAAAAATAATTATTTCATATAATATATAGATAAATTATGAGTAAACACTTAAAGAACAATTCAAAAGCAGTTTATTCTTACTAGTAATATTTTATGTTTAGTATTATCAAGTATAGAAGAAAGGTTAAGGAAAAAAGCTATAATTAGGAGTAAAATCCTTAACTATTAATGGCAAATATAACTAGTTTCTTAACATCTTCCTTAAGTTTTTTAACTTCCTTCTCGTTTAAACTAAGCTCATGGAATCCTTCCACATGAAGAGTCCATGCGCTTTTCCATAGAATTAGTATTTCAGGATTATTACTTCGTAATAATTTGGAAGCTTTAAACAAGTTTTCGCTTTCCCATCTTCCCTTGCTCTCAACATCATTTATTATTTCTTTTAGGTTATTTTCTATAACAAGAAGCTTTATAGCCTCCTCAGCAGCCTTATAATACTTCTCACAAGCTTGAACAAGATCACCCTTAGATAAAAACTCCTCAGCCTCATTTAAGAACTTTAATGCTAAATCTTTGCTTGGCCTCCTCAATTAGCGTCTTAATGTCTTTCTTATAATTCTCTATTAAATCTTTATCCATAAATTTCCTTGCAGTAAAAAGTGTTACCGCTGATGCCCACATGTCTATTATATTATCTCCAAGCTTATAAGACAGTTCAGTTACCGCATCATTTAATGTCTTAGAATCCCACCCGTGCTCTTCTGCCTCATTTATTATTTCTTTTAGGTTATTTTCTATAACAAGAAGCTTTATAGCCTCCTCAGCAGCCTTATAATACTTCTCACAAGCTTGAACAAGATCACCCTTAGATAAAAACTCCTCCGCTTCCTCGTAATATATTTCTGCACTAGTACTTATACTCATTACAATAAACATTATAAAACACACTTTTAACTTTTTCTGACAAAGAATGACAAGCCTCACCCGGACGGGGTTTGTGTATTTTCTTAACTCTGGGAATTTCTTCAAGACTTGTCTGGCTGATTTCCCCTTGAAGTAGTTTGCTAGGTACGATGGTGAGTATCTGGGTGGGCAGTTTACGAAGCATAGTAAAATTATGAAAGAAAATTAACTTTTCTAATTTTATAGCCATAAACTGTTACTTACATGCCTCTTATAATTTAAAATGTTTAGCTAAAATTGAATGAAAAAAGAGTAATAGATCACTATTTCTCGCTTCCATATCCTCCTCCCCCTGGGGTTTCAATTATTACCTCATCTCCCCGATTTAAAATAGTGGAGAACTTACTGGGCATTTCCTCTACAACATTACCCTTTCTGATAATTGTAACCCTCCCTGGCTTTCCGTTCTCTCCTCCCTTTAATCCCCAAGGTGGAACCTTAAATCTTTCAGCCATTATTGAGAGCTTAGTTTTCTCTAAAACCTTAAATGCTCTTATTATTCCATCTCCTCCCCTATACATACCCTTTCCTCCGCTTCCTTCTCTTATTCTATATGTAGTGAAAAGTATTGGATAATGCCTTTCAGCTATTTCTATGGGAGTATTTAACGTATTCGTCATATTTACATGAACCCCAGACACTCCATCCTTATTTGGTCTTCCCCCCGTACCTCCCCCTATAGTCTCATAGTAAGCCCAATATTTTCCCTTATAAGTGCCCCCCATCATTACGTTCATCATGGTACCAGAGCTTGCAGCTGGTACTGGAATTGAGTGTGAAAACGCTTTAAATGTGACATCTGCAATCCTCTGTGAAGCTTCAACGTTTCCTCCTCCGACTGCTGCAGGCTTTAATGGATTAACTATAGTACCCTCTGGTGCTATTACCTTAATTACGCTATAAAACCCCTCATTAGTAGGAATGTCCTTCCCTATTAAAGACCTAACCACAAAACTCACTGCAGAAAAAGTAACACCGTATACTGCGTTAAATGGAGCTTCAACTTGATTATCAGTTCCATTAAAGTCTGCAATTATTCCCTTATCACTAATAGTTATTTTAACCCTTATTCTCTTTAAAGTATCCAATTCTAAGTAATCCTCATCCTCAAATGAACCCTCATTCCATTTAGAAATTTCAGAAAGAGCTAAGGATCTTCCGTATTCAATTGATTTTGCCCAGGAAGATAAAACTCTATCTAAGCCGTATTTATCTATTAGCTGCTTTACTCTCAATACACCGTTTAAGTTAGCTGAGATCTGAGCATTTAAATCACCTAAGGATACTTCTGGAACCTTAAAGTTCTCTCTAACAATCTCAACTATCTCCTCGTTTAGCTTACCCTTCTTAATTATCTTTACTGGAGGTATTACAAGTCCCTCCTCATATATTGTAGTGGCATAAGGGTTTAAACTCCCTGGAGAAGGTCCTCCTACGTCTACATGATGAGCTTTATTAACAACGTATCCTATGAGTTTACCGTTATAATAAATAGGGGCTAACAGCATTACGTCATTTAAGTGAGTACCAGAAATGTAAGGGTCATTTAATATAACCATATCGCCCTCTTCTAAATTAACGATTTTCAGAGTATTCTTAACTCCTACACTGAATGAACCTAGATGAACGGGTATATGCTCAGCCTGAGCTATGATATTTCCCTCAGCGTCTAAAATGGCACAACTGTGGTCCATTCTCTCTCTAATATTAGGTGACATCGCCGATCTCTTTAACATAACTCCCATTTCTTCTGCAATAAATTCAAAAGCCTTATGAATTATTTCCCAACTCGTCATTCTCTCACCATTATAATTGAATCATCTACTAAAGCCTTCCAACCTGGCTTGACCACGATAGTAGAGCTATACTCCTCAATAATTGCCGGACCCCTTATTTCAAATCCCTTAGGTAACTTCTCCCTAACGTAGACCTCTGTATTAACCCAATCATCTTCTATTAGAACCTTTCTAATTTCCTTAGGTTTGTTTTCGTTCCCAAATGTAGGTGATATTTTTGGCGTAACTCTCCTTCTAATTGCGAACACCCTTATAGTAACTATCTCTATTTCCCTATCACTCATAACGAAACCATATGTAGCTAAATGTTTATCCTCGAACACCTTTCTAATTTCATTAACGTTTTCTGGAACCTGAATTGTCAGTTCCCATCCCTGCCCCTTATATCTAACATCGGCATATCTAATGAAGTAATCAACCTTTTTGAGCCTTTCAATTAATTTATTTTCTAACTCCTTGAAGTCCCTCTCTAAGTCTCTAGGGTAAGATTTCCTAGCCTCAAAACGCCAGTCAGCAAGTAAAAGTCCTAATGCACTAAACAGTCCAGGATAAGGTGGAATTATTACCCTTTTTATACCTATCTCATCGGCTAAATATAACGCATGTTGAGGACCAGCCCCTCCAAAAGCTATAAGAGAGAAATTTGACGGATCTAAGCCCCTCTCAACAGTAACTAACCTTATAGCCCTAGCCATTTCTAAATTGACTAAATCTAACGCGACTTTACTTACCTCATATGGATCACCTAGTCTAGATAAGCCCTCTAAGGCCTTCTCTTTATAAAGTTTCATGTTTCCTCCTAATAATTCCTCTCCAAGTCTACCTAAGACTAAATTAGCATCAGTTATCGTTGGTTTATTTCCCCCTTTGTTATAACATATCGGTCCGGGATCTGCACCAGCACTTATCGGTCCCACCCTTAAAGCGTTAGCCTCATCTCTCCATATAATCGTACCTCCTCCAGCTGAAACTTCTGCTAAGTCCACAAAGGGAAACCTTATCGGGTACCCGCTACCCTTAACCACTCTACCGTGATGAACCTCTCCTCCTACTTCATACTCAGAAGTTATCTCGAATTTGCCGTTTATTACGACTCCCGCTTTTGCTGTAGTCCCTCCCATATCAAAACTTATTAAGTTCTCCTCGGGAAGGAAACTGGCTGACGCTATCACTCCAGCTGCAGGACCAGATTCTATTAATTGGACGGACTTATTTAAAGCCTCATTAATATCTACTAGCCCTCCAGAGCTTGACATTATATAAAAATTATCAGTCGGTAAAGAAGACTGGATATTTTCAAGATAAGAGGAGACTATTGGCATTAAAGCTGCATTAATTACCGTGGTAGAAGTTCTTTCGTACTCTCGTGGTTCTGGAGCTACTTCTGAGGATATTGAGATATACTTAAAATATTTCTTTAAGACCTCCTTAGTCTTTAATTCATTATGTGGATTAATATAAGAGTGTAAATAACTCACTGCTACGGCTTCGGCTTTTATCTTGCTTACCTTTTCCACTACCTCTATCTCATCTACCTCTTTTAAAATTTCACCATCTGCATTAACTCTCTCATCTACCTCTATTCTTAACTCTCTGGGGACTATTTGGTTAGGTTTTTCGAAATACAGATCATACAATCTAGGCCTATTTTGTCTCCCTATTTCTATTACATCTCTAAAACCTTTAGTAGTAAGAAGAGCAGTTCTGGGAATGTTAAGATTCTCCTGCCCTAATAAAGCGTTTGTAGCTAATGTCGTGGCATGCACTACCTCCTCTACCTCGCAGTTTAAGCCTTTTATTACATTTTGTATTACCTCACCAGGATTTCTGGGATTAGTTAAAAATTTTATCGTACTAACTTCACCTACCTCGGAGAGTATTATGAAATCAGTAAAAGTTCCTCCAATATCGATTGCAACCTTACACTTCACACTTCATACTCACGATATTAGTATTAAGGTTTTTCGGGGAACTTACATCACTAGTATTTCCTATATAGGCGTGACTCACCCCTACCGTCGGACTGAACATTGTGATAAAATTCACGAATATAGGTGTGACAAAGAGGTAGGGGTAATAGGAATAGATATATCAAAAGAACATTTAATAACTAGCAGGGGGAGGGTGAGAAGATACGAGAACAGTAAGAAGGGTTATGAGGAAATCCTCAAGATGAAACCTTGCACAATAGTCCTAGAGCCTACCGGAGTATATGCAATAAAGCCTTCACAATACTTCAAGGAGAGAGGGATAAAAGTACCACAAGTCAGCCCAAACGTGTTATCAAGAGAAAAGAGTTTAGGGGAAAGAAAACAGATTTTTACGATGCAGAAAAATTAGAAAACATGGTTAACAAGGCTAAGGAGTACGATTACAACCCCTTAAAGGAAATGACAACACTCTTCCTAAAGGACATAGAGACGAAATACAAGAATAGGTTAAAGAGGGCATTATTCTTAGTAAGTGATAACGATAAGGTAAACAAGGATAGGTTGGAAAGACTTGCGAAAGGAGATTTTAAACGAGAAGAGTTCTACCAACTTGAATACACGCCAATAGTGCTTGAGGAGATCAAAATCTTGGCTAAAAACCTCCTTGAGATTCAAGAGAGGTTGAAGGAGGTTAGGAGGATGATTGAGGGGCAAGTTCCTCAAGATCATGTCCTATTGACTATACCAGCTGTTGGGAAGCTTGCAGCTGGTATTGTTGGTGATATTAGGCGTTTTCCTAAACCAGAGTCCTTTGTGGCTTATTGTGGTTTAGATCCCGTAGTTGAGCGGTAGACCCAAAATCACCTCCTTGAAAATAAATCTATAGTGTAAATAAGTGTTTCAATTATATTAAATGTAAAATTCTCTGGATTGAATAAATCAGGAAATAAAAGAATTAATAATAATCTAAACTCCTCTCTCCCCACCTCCCCCTTGAATATGATATATAAGGAGTAGAGTACAAGGGCCAGCACGAAGATCAACGTGCGAAAAACAAACTTAGTAGAACCAGTAAATGGAAGAAAAGCCTTAATGTTCCTATAAGAGGTCTCTATGGGACCTCTTACCTTATTATACAAATCCAACACTTCCCTCTTGGATAGGTCTAGATTAGTAGCCCCAGCAAAATAAACAAGACTCTTTCTCCTCACTTTTTCCTTGCTGTACACGAGAAGCCTGAACTTGACCTGCTCATCCCTCCTATGCCTCTTACTATTAGTTGTGTAATCCCCGTCAAACTCCTCATACACCTTAACATCCCCAACAGGCACAGCAACTATATACTTGAACTGCGAAACGAAGTTGAGCACGTCAATCGTGTAGAAACCAGCGTCAAGAGTTATCAACCTTATCTTGAACCCCATCGCGACGACTTGCTCCACGAGGGCCTTCACGATCTCTTCCTTAGTCATCCCCTTGACTTGAGTGACGAAGGCCAGTAGGAGCACTTTCCCATTAAACTTTGTCGTTGCAGTTGCGTAGTTCCAAGAGTTTCCCTCCTCCGAACTCCCGAGCCCTCCCACCGGTCTCCCGTACCACGTCTTGGTTGTCCAGTCTATTGAAAGATCTATCTCGTTGACTCCCTTCAGTACCTTCAAGGATATCTTCCTGGCGCTTTCCAAGAGTTTCTCAATAACTTCCACCCCTTGCTCCTCCACGTAATTCCTCACGGTCTGTGGGGACACGCCATACGCCCTCGACTTGCTTTCCACCGAATCGTTCCATAAACACGCTGAGATGAGGGTTCTCGCCACCTCTTCCCCTTTCTTTCCCTTGGAAGTTCAACATGGAAAGTAATTTATATCCTATTTGTTGAATGTTTGGTGAGGTAGACCGGGTGTTACCATCTCACTAACTCACGTGGTAATACTCAATCTCCCTCACCTTAAACCCTTTCTTCAATTGAATTCTTTATACTCTTATAAATTTCTTTATCTTTTATAAATTCGATATTATCCTATCAGAAATATTTTTTCTAATATGATTTTGGGTCTACCGTTGAGAGGAGCGGGAAGGCTGTGGTAAGTAGGGGGATTTCCAAGAGGGGTAATAAGTACTTGCGTAGCTTGTTCTACTTTTTGGCAGTGAGGAATTATTCTAGGAATCCAACCTTATTGAAGTTTTATGAGACACACAAGGATAGGTTGAAAGGTAGGAAGTTGTATGTTGCTTTGGCTAGGAAGTTGGCAAGGGTTGTTTGGAGTGTTTGGTATAATAATAAGCCTTATGAGCCTAAATAAGTAAGCCCTCCCTCGAATCGCCACGTGGGTTGAAAGGACCCACGTGGCAATGTTAGCTAATACTATGCTTGAAGTTTGAGCGAAAGATTTATTACTGAACGCCTATATAGGTTTTCCCTTGTATTCTATTGATGTCCAGTCTATTGATATTTTTACACGTTTTCTTCCACCTAGTTCCTTAACGGAAATCGTTTTGATCACGTTTAGCATTTGGTCTATTACTTGTGGTTGTTCTTCCACGTAGTTTCTAACTGTTTGTGGTGATATGCCAAGCTCTTTTGTCTTGTTTTCTACTGAATCTTTTGTTAGTGCTGCTGTTACAAGGCACTACATGCTGACGCCTCTAACAAACCTATGGGGATAACGAGTCTAGCGCGTCTCCCACGTCGAAGTCCTTGACATTAACTTCCTTACCCCTAGGAATCCTAAAACTCTTCTTGACAACTCCCTTGTAAACACCGTCCTTTATAACATGATAACAAATGCTTGCAAGCTTTCCGGCAAGAGCACAAGTAGCTTGAGTAACACTCTTCCCCCTAGCAATAAGCCTCTCATAATACCCTTTAAAAGGCTCAAGACCCCTAGCAACCTTGGCAACCAAGTAGAGAGCTCTACGCAAATACTTATTACCCCTAATCATACCGGAGTGAGACTCGCTATCACCACTCTGCTTAGTTTTGGGTGCAAAGCTTGCATAAGCCCTAGCAGCCTTAGAACTGGAAAAACGGGAAACATCACCGAACTCAGCGTAAATAGTTGCAGCACTAATCAAACCAATTCCGGGGATCTTACTCAACTCAATTACTGGTTTTGGAATCTTGGAAATTATCATATCCTCAACCTCCTTAATCATTTTCTCCAAGTTTTTTAACAGTTCAACTAATTGTTTTAACGCTAGTTTTTCCGCGTCGTTTAAGTTTCTCCCTAGTTTTTCTTTTAGTTCCTCCTTCTCTTCCTTGCTTAGTCCCTCCCCCTTTACTAGCTTTTCAAGTAGTTTTCTTCCCTTCTTGTCGAATGGTTGTATTTTATATCCCGCGAATTCTAATATTTTCCTTATCTCGTTCTTTACTTGTGTTGTCTTCTCTACTAAGCTTTCCCTATATCTCGTTAGTTCTCTTAGCTCCATTATTTCTCCTGTTGGTATGTATGATCCCTTGATTACTCCGGTCATGTGTGCTACTAGTAACCTTTGTGCGTCGAGTTTGTCTGTCTTTTTCCCTAGTATTTCTGTTAGGTGTAGTGGGTTTATTACTGTTACCTTGTATCCTTTTTCCGTTAGTTTTTCGTGTAGGTAGAAGTAATATATTCCAGTTGCCTCTATTATTCCTTCCTTATATTCTCCTAGGAATTTAATTAGTTCCTCTATTCCCTCGTTGTCGTGGTTGAATTCCTTTACCTCCTTGACGTATACTGCTGATTTTTCTTGTTCTACTACTAGTTCTCCCTTTGCTGCTGTTAGTTTGCTTTGTGAAATATCAATTGCGAAGGCCTTGTTTGTAACTTTTAATTCCATGCTTGTGTATTACGCGTTTCTCGAGATATTTTTTGTTCTCATAATACCTTGTTTTCTTTGCATAGTGTTAAGTGTTTCAGCCCCTAGAGTATTTTGTTACAACCTCCTACTCGGGGGTTTTTATCCCCTCTTGTTAGATCGTTCTAGGGGCTTCACAGCTAGCCTTGTAGATGGGGTTTTATCCCCATGTTTTCTATGAGCTTATGTTGTTTTTCTCCTTACTTGTTTATTTCCTTTTCTCTTGTAATACTTGGTTTTATTCGTTCTCTTGTTTTGCGTGGATTGCCCCGTAGGAGTGTTTTCTTGACTTCTTCTGCCCTTCTTCCCTTGAAGTTTATGATGGAAAATAATTTTTCCTCGATTTGCACACGTATTTTAGGGGAGATGTAGTCTGGTGTTGTCAAGTGTTTCTCCCCTAAAGTAATACCAGACTACATCTCCCTTAACTTTTTCTCTAATTACAAAATTTTCTGGGTTAGAAAAAATTATGCAATGCAATTATTTTTGTAAAATGAATTTGGGGTCTAAGGATAGAGGTGCTATTATAGTTGCTACATAACTATAAGTAAAGAAGTCATACCATTCTAGGGCCATTCCAAAGCTAGATGCAATTATTACCTTATTTTTCATCGAAACCATAATTAATCGTCTCCTAAACGTCTTAATAAACTTTTCTAACTATGAGAGAAAAATCATTAATGACTAATATTCCATTTTTGTGATTATATTAATATTATTTTTTAAATATACTATCAACTCGTTCTTATATTCTACTAGTGGAGTAATTGTACTTCCATCTATCTTAAAAGGTATGTCATGTCCTGGTACAATCACCTTACCTATAGATAAAGCCCTATTTATACTTTAATATTATAATATGCAAAGGAGGTCTTCCTCCTCTTAGCATCGCTTATATATTTTATTGCATCGCCTACGAATAGTACATCGTCGTATAAAGTTCCCATAGTACCTGCAGTATGCCCAGGCAATAAAATAAACTTCAAACCATATATTTCGTCTCCATTCTTTACTTTAACTAATTTATCCTTAAGAAGGGTAGGTAAATAATTTACTATATATGGATCAGAAGTCCCACTTAAAGCGTATTCAACTTCTCTTTGAGACACATATACTTTTGCTTTAGGAAATATCAAGGAGTTTAGTGAATGATCATAATGCAAATGAGAGACAATAACTCCATCAATGTCCGAAACTGAAAGACCAATACTTTTTAATGAGTTCAATAAAGCCTCCTTATTGCCAAAATGGCCCGGATCATAGATTAAGGTCTTACCATCACTTTGTATGAGAGAGATGTTGCAAAATCCTAAAAAACCTAAATTAGTATAAAGGGGAACTCCAAGTAAAAGAACTTTCCAAACCATGATATATAATAGCTCAATATACCATTTAAAGATTAGCTAGCAAAATAATAATTATAATATATTTTAAAAATTATTTGCTTAAACGTTCAAAAGCATAAACTAACTTTAACATAGTGTGAATATAATGTAGTCATTTAGGTATAAATTTGTACTTTAACGTAAAAGACACCTCTGACAATCTAGGCTTGACTTACTCCATGTAGAGAATTCCTCTATTGATAGTGCCAATATTAAGTTATAAATTTTGTCATAATGTAATCCGTTATAGAGTATAACGTTACTTATACCCTTATAAACTCACTTACTCATTTTCATCTTAATAGCGGCACTCTTACTCTATTTAATAATTTATAACACAATAAAGATACTATTTCTACACTATTCGCCCCAAAGAGTAATTTCATTAACACATTCCTTTAATAACACCTGTGAGTAGTTTATATATATGAGAATTGTTGAAGATGAAGATGGAGAAAGATTCCTTGAGTTAGAGAATGATGAGGATATAGATAAATTATTTGATGAAGTAATAAAGAAAGTTAAGGAGAAAGCTAAAGCCCGTAAACCTTCTTATGAGACCCAACCTCCCAAATGAAAACTACACAATTTTTTGGATCAACGCTATAAAGTATCCTTATATCTCCCGTAACTTTTATAGAGAACATTGGATTACCGTATTTATCCTTACCTAACTTCTCCCTAGAGTATTTGAAAGGGTCATTTCTGAGCAATTTAAGCTTCTCCCTTATGTTATTCAAAATTTTTATGTTAGAAAATTCGTTAGATAGATAGTCTACAAATTCTTCGAAAGTTACAGCTTTCCTCATCTTAAACCTTATTTTCCATTCTTTACAAACCACAATAATACAGAAATAAAACTCATTTAAAACTTTTCTGTTTCTTTCCCTATTCCTTTATTATCTCAATAGTAGTCATAAGAGACGTAATTTATTCGAACAGCTATTCAGATACGCCTTCTACAAGCATAGAAGGAAAATAGTGTGTGAATGCCTGCTCGTAAAATATAAGATAAAACTGATAGAAATATCTTTCAATAGAAAATTTAGAAAATATATAGTATATAGTAAGTTATGCATACACGGTAAAAGAGCGTAAAATTATTAGCGATGATATTTATGAGAAACTAATAGTCATTTTAGGAGACCTTCATTAAAGATTTTATTTTATATTCATTTATATTTCCGATAAAACGAATGAAATTGTTGTTCAAAATGAGATTAATTAAATGATGATTTAAAGCAGAATATGGGATTTTATAAATAATGAATACTAGTAAATTTAAATGGCAAAAACAATAACTTATAACAATTTTGGCAAATGTTGCTTTGTGGAATTCTTCAGTTTTTCTCAATAGGAACGTATAGCTAAATTTTAACTCAACATAAGATTTAGAATTTATTTTACTTCTCCTAGCTTAAGATCTAAGAAAATTCAACTAATCCACAAAGCAGGCACATGTTCAGAGTGTGGACAACAATTTCGTTCATTTGAAATTTGGTTAAAATTTCCTTAAAGTTGTATCATTTAAACTCAGTGAGCCGGGAATAATGACTCCGTGGGGTCTATGAAGAACCCTTGCATGCTCATGAACTCAAATACTGCAGGTACTCCTCCAAGTAAAAGCAGTAATATTCCCGTAATCATCAATAAAAGTGGTAATCTCACACGTTTCTTGCTTTTAGACTAAGGATTTATACGAAACACCTAAGCTATTAGGTGATTGCGTGACATTTCCAATCACTAGGTGGTTCCGCTAACTCTATATCTTCCAAGACTAACTTAGCTTGTTCCTCATCGGATAATGATTCAAGAAACTGATACACACTTCCCTCTTCAGCACCATCGTGTTCTAAAAGTACTCTCATAAACTCCCTTATTTTATCTTTCGCTCCTTCAATCTCATTAGATTTCAATAACTCCTCTGTTTGTTTTAATAAGATCCACATGCTTCCATGCTCTATCTCCAAGCTTCTTATGATGGCAAGAAAAGAAGTATCTGTAATCTTTTTAAATAGAATTTCCTCTTCCCAATAAATATGATTAGTATACGCTTTCCACATCATGGTATAAAGAGAAAGACTAGGATTTGCTAAAAAATCCTCTACCAAACCCTCAAGTCTCCTATGATCTAATGTTAAAATAAGTGATATCATATTATTATCATCAACGTTTATGCCTTATTATTTATACTGCTTGTAGTAAGGTATCATCTCTACTATACCATTTCTCTTTCCATCGGGTAAATAAAGGTTATAATAGAAGCCAATCTCTATGTTATCTCCAATTAAAACATAGAATTTCCTCTTCTCAACATTTTTCCTCTCATCCAATCCCAGCTGAATGTCATCAATCTTAGTTACGGTTTTACTGATGGCCTTTGCTAACTCTATGGTTTGGACTTTTCCTAACACTTTCTTTTCATTAGGATTTGGAACATTTTCTTTCAACCAGAATAGGGTGAAGCGTATTGCCTTTACATAGTTATTAACAAGGGCTAGGAGGGAATGAGATAGGGCGATCTTCATAGAAACAGTAGCTCTGATCGCCTTAATCCTCCTAGCCATTAAGGAAATTTAGAAAAAGAAGTATTTAAATATAAGGGGCTATCCATCCCCGCTAGGGAGGCTTTCCTCCCCCTTAACCTCCAATTTTAGTAAACGTTTTTCGATGGTTTGATACTCCAGGGAATCCAGTATCTGAAAAAAGGCTGATCCGTTTAATGAGCAGGCTTGTATATTCTGTATGGTATGTGTTAACGTTTGTCCAGTAGCAGCAATAGATGTGAAACCGCCATAACTCTAACGGGTAAATAGTATAAAGCGATAATATAATCTTCTTTTTATTCGCCCTAACTTGGTTTTGCTAGATAAGTCTTTCTGGCTATCATCATCAACCCTACTATTCCTATCATTTTTACTATATCTCCTATTATCGCGACTATCCCCAAACTACTCAGATATAAAGGCAATCCGATGGTAAACACTACTGCACCCCAGAAGAATAAGGAGGAGTATGTTTTGGAAAAACCTAACGTTGTTAAATATATTGATATTCCAGCTATTGGTTCAAATATATATCCTAATACTATAATTTCTACTCCCAAGAAATTTCCCGTATATGCAATAATCATCCCTATAAACGTTATTATTATTGCAAGAATTGCAAAATAATTCAAGATCCACTGTTTTTTTAATCCACTTCTCCGATAGTTGAGATAAGACGGTACTGCTAATATCCATACGAAAGTCATAAGGATTAGAAAAACTTTAGATAAGGCAAAATAAATACCGTTCTCTAATAGGAGAATGAGTCCATATAATATGATAAGTGAGGCAATCAAACTAATTATATTACCTTGAAGCAAAGATTTTCCATCCATAATTATCTGTTCGTTTTCATGAAAATAAACTCTTGTTAAAAAAGTTTTTATGAAAATTACTCTAAAACTATCCTCACATCTACCGCAAATGCCCCGTTTTCGTTGACAAATAGTGGATTGATATCCATTTCCTTTACGTTCAAATCAACTATCATTCTTGACACTCTGGTAATTGTCCTTATTAACGAGTTCTCATCATATCCCCTCTTTCGTGCATACAGCATGTCGTGAATCTTACTCTCTACTAATAACTCTTGTGCCTCGTCCTCATAAACTGGTGAAAGCGCATAGGCTACGTTCTTGAGTACTTCAACGTAGATTCCGCCGCTGCCTACTAACACAACGTGGCCAAACGCCGGATCCTTTAAACCTCCCACAAATATTTCCAATCCATTTAACTGCTGTTGAATTAACACTCTACTAGTTATCTTTGACAACTCGCTGTAAACCTTCTTAACGTCTTCTTTCTCAACGTTTACTACAACACCTTTCATTTCTGTTTTATGAACTGGTGTATCTGGAGATATCTTCATTACAACTGGAAAACCTATGTTATCTGCAACGTTTTGTGCCTCATTCTCATTTGTTGCTAGTCCCCATTTTGGAGTCCTAATCCCGTAAATTTCCATAAGTTTTAAGGCCTCAAAATCCTTAAGAGTCTTCTTCCCCTTAACCAACTCTAAGGCAGCCTCAATTGGCTGTATAGTCCTTATCTTTCTTCTGGGTGTTGGTCTAGAAGTGTAATATCTAATTGCCTTTACCGCATCTTCCGGAAAAGTATAGCCTGGAATACCAGTTGTCTCCAATATTTTTAACGCCATATCCTCATCTAGGCCCATGGTTACGCCAATTACTCCTTTTCCTTTAAAATTCGACACAGTTCTAGCAACGTCACTACAACTCACCATGGGTAACGATTGTACTATTATCAATTTAGTACAATCTAAATTGCTAACTATTTTTAGCGCATTATAATATCTCTCCTTATCGGCATCTCCAGTTAGGTCTAGGGGATTTTTAGGAAGGGATGTTGGTGGGAGTATTTTAGTTAGTTCCTTCTTCATCCATTCTGGAATTTCCACAAGCCTTAGCTTGTTTCTATCTATCTCATCCGAAACTAATACGCCATGTCCACCAGAATTAGTTATAACCAGGATTTCTTCACTTATCGGTTCAGAGTACATTAATATCTTAGCCAAGTTCAACATGTCATGAAGATTCTCCACTAAAATCCCACCAACCGTCTTAACTGCAGCCTTAAACACCTCAAATGATCCAGCTAAACTACCAGTGTGAGTTTTAGCAGCTGATGCCCCACTATTGGTAACCCCTCCTTTCAAAAATACTACCGGTTTTCTTCTGGTTGCCTCTGGTAGAGTCTCAAGAAAGGCGTTTCCATCTGAAACTCCTTCCAAATAAACGAATATTGCCCTTGTCTCAGCATCCCTAGATAAGTAGTTAATAACTTCATATTCCTTTACATCAGCCTGATTACCTAAACTAACCATGTAACTTATCCCTATCCTATACTTCTGAGCCCAGTTTAGCATGTAAACTCCTAGCCCACCACTTTGAACTACTAGGCCAATGTTTCCCCTCTTTACGTCGGTATAAGTAAATGTTGCATTAAATTCTGGTGTAATAATCCCAAAGGTGTTTGGTCCTAGAACCCTAATCCCTCCTTTTCGTGCAATGCCTATTACCTCATTTTCCAATTTTTCCTCTCCAACCTCTCTAAATCCTGCAGTTATAACTATGGAAGCTCTTACTCCTTTTTCTACTAATTCCTCCATTACTTGAGGAACAATCTCTCTTGGAACAGTAATTATGCCTAGGTCAATATCGTCTGGGATTTCCTTTACGCTCTTAAAGGCTTTTACTCCTTCAACGTCTTCAGCCTTAGCGTTAACTGGGTATAGTTTACCATGAAATGTGGAGAGTAAATTTCTGAATATAACATTCCCAACTTTCTCCTTATACCTTGACGCACCAACAACTGCAATGCTTCTAGGCTTAAACAAGTAGTTCAGATCGCTCATATTATCCTTTTACAAGGATTTCTAATATATCTTTCTACATGTTGGACTTAATCTTCTCTCGCAAATTAGAAGTTTTCCGGTACCGATAAAAAAGATTAAAGAAAAATACCTTTTATGGAGGATGTGCTAGATGGGCCGGGATAGTCTCAACAGCGATGAACGCGCCTATAATTCCCGCAATCACAACAAATATCCAAAATAATAGGAAAAAAGCGTACATCCATCCTTCTAGCTTTGGATCCTTAACTCCTTGTTGATCTCTAAGCTTATCTAACGCTAAGGTTACTGGATATCCTAAAATACCAGCTATTCCGTAAGTAGCGTATAGTGCTAATAATGCCAAGGGTTCCTTAGTAAGCCCTAAATTATAACCCGAAACACCGTAGTAAATAGTTATTAAGCCTACGAAAAACGAGAATATTCCAGTACTTTGTAATCTCTTTCCCATGTATACAGCAATTGAATAGGAGAGGATCGTTATACCAAGTAATAGGTATACGTCATAAAATAATATATTATAACTACCCGGTAATGTCCAAGTGAATTCTCCCCATAGGCTGAGTATTATGATTATTATACCCAAAATCGCAGCGGGAAGTATGGAATCGTCAAGGCTTCTTTTTATTGCCTCATAACTGCTTTTTCTAAATCCTATGAAAGCTTGAATTGTAGTATAAGCTATTAACACTGATACTAACGGCAATATAAATAACATTAAACCCAAATTATCTATGAAAACCATCTTATCACCAATATATACTTTCCTTTTGAAATATATAAGTCCAATATGTTTAAATATAAACAAAAATTAAATCTTTTACACATGGCTTCACAAGTAACTCTTAATAGGATGCTCATAAGAGGAATATGTATGGATGGTCTATCCAAGAAGCTCGAACCTAAGGAGAATACTATCCCACCAATTCTAGTTTACGCACAATCATTGGCGTCAATTGCACCTTTGGGTTCTGCCTCAGCCTACTTAACTTACGCCTTATCCTATTCCCTTTCGTCCACGGTCATAGCGGGAATACTAGGTTCATTAATCTATTTCCTTTGGGTTGTAATAGGTTACAGATATTCCAAAGTAATAGCCTCTACTGGTGGTACATATGAGTTTGCAAGAGCTGGAGGTGGAGAGTTAACTGGTAGAATTGCTGGTTGGCTTTACTGGATAAGTTACATGATCTACTTACCATCTGCTACGACTTATCTTGCTAGCGTAGTTTTACCTTCTGAGTTCAGCTTAACTCCAATTACAATAGCTCTCATTGAGGTCTTAATACCAATAATTCTAACTCTGTTTTTGCTAGCTGGAATTAAGCCACCCCTATTTTACGCTCTAGCAACATCTAGTATAGAGGTAATTCTTATTCTAATATTAGGTATAAAGGTTCTAAGCGTTACTGGATTATCAATAGAGCCGTTAGCACTTAAAGTACCAATATCGGATTTCTTTCAAGGAGCTTTAGGAGTCGGTTTCACCCTAGCCGGAGGTGGTGCGTCGTTCTTCTTAGGCTATGAGGCAATAGGGAAAGGGAAGACTGTGGGAAAAAGTTATCTTATCGCATACTGGATAGCGGCAATTGCGGTTTTGTTCGCAGCGTATTTCGAAATAGCTGCTGCGGGTTATTCAAATGTGGGTGTAACCAATTTACTTAACATTACGAATTACCCTGGGTTTTACATTGCCAAGAAGTTTATGGGTAACACGTTTTCCTTAGTATTTTTCATATTCACAGCAAACAGTCTAATTGGCTCAGTATTAGCAGCTTATGTCGCACTTTCCAGACTTTCATATTCATTAATAAGAAAAGATATGCTAAAATCAATATTTGTAGTAGCAGTACCATTTACCTTAGTCAATTTAATAGCGTCACTCACGGGGCAGTATCTAAACGTTTACAGCATTACAACCGAGATCTCCCTAGTTACTCTTTACGCTTCACATGTAATAGTATCTGGAGTTTTTCCATCATTTATAAATAAGATTTCAAGACTACAGGCTTGGGATGTATTATTAGCTATAGCAGCAGTGATTTTGATGGGTTATGGTGTCTATAGTTACGTCGTACCCTACAGTTACCCGAGCTCGCTGATAGGTTTAGCTTCTCTAGTTAGCGGCATATTGCTAGGTGTAATTAGTTTTACGAAAAGGAGATAATTTTCAACAACTCTTTATAGTTTATAAAACAAGTGGTGTTATGTCCGATATTCCATTGGTCAAGTATATTCCTCTTTTCTTACATTCATCAATTAATTCAAATGTAACTCTCTTAGCATAAATTATTGGAATAACCTTCTTTTTACTTAATTCAGGTTTCACCTTTAATAGTTTCTCAATAGTATTTTCCAATTGGGTAATAGCCTTAACCCCAGCCCTCATCTTAACTTCCCCTACAAATACGTAATCGTTATGCTCAGCATATAGATCAATCTCAACCACCTTGGGAATTTCTAAAGACTGGACTATTGCGGTAATGTTATATTCCTTTTTAAGCTTATAGGTCAAGAAGTCTATTGCCTCATCTTCTATAGATATGCTTAATCCCTCAATAGTCCTCTTTATATCTCTAATGTCTTTTTTTATCAGTCTAATATCCTTTTTCATGTCCTTAACGTCGTTTCTCAGATTCGTAACCTCTTGTCTTAGGCTCATAGTTTCCTTTTTTACTCCCGTAACTTCTTCTCTTAAATCCGTAACCTCCTTTTTAAACATGTTAATGGTTTCGTCAATTCTTTTATCTAACCTTTCCATTTCTGCATTATGTCTCTCATCTTCCTTCTTCATATCTTCTAATATTTTGTTGAATTTTTGGTCTTGGTTTAGGAATTTCTCCCAAATTAACTTGTTCTGATCCATCAAGTAGTTAATCTTCTTGTCAATCTCTTCTAGCTTACTCACGATTATATTATTGGCTACTGCTTCTGCAACTTTCTTTATGAATTCAGGATCGTTCTTTAATCTCTCTACAATGTCACTTGACACAATTATTCATTTGTTATAATTACTAAAAAAGATTTACTACTGGTTCATAGCGTTACGTTTATTCATTTATTTTTGATGGTCATACAAAATACATCTACATCTTATTAGTTGGTTTTGTACAAAATCACCCTTTAGGAAACCCTACCACGAAATAGAATAAATTTAGTGCCCTCTCCTCGTATACTTTAATATCAATATATTTCTCAAAGATCTTCTTATGGAAAGAATTAGTAGGTACTCTTTCATAAATGTAATAAATGTATTTGAAGTCCCTCGACTTGGCTCCAGCTAGGGCTGCGATATATGGCATAATATATCTTAGGTAGATGCTCAAATAGACTCTTTTTATCCAACTGTCTGGTTTGCCCATGGCTATAAATCCCACAATTTTTCTTGAAACTCTAGTAATTTCCCTTATCACATCCTCTATATTGTCAGCTGCATGTAAGGCGAAACTACTCATTACGACATCAAACATTTTTTCCCTAAATGGTAACGCGTCAAATGAGCAAAGTACCTTGTCGTCTTCTATTAGCGCCATTTTAAGCATGTTTTCGGCATAGTCAGACAATATGATCTCATATTTAGCATTTCCCTTGAAAACTTTCTTAAACGTATATGAGAGTTCACCTTTTCCACCTGCTACATCTAAAACTAATTTAGGTCTTTCACAGAACTTAAGTATGGTCTTAACCAGATCTGCTCTCCACTTCACATCTTGATTAAAGGAAATAAATCTATTAGCCCTATCATAGGCTTTTGGTATATTGTTGTAAACTTGTTGTAGTTCTTCGTTGGTAGCCTTAACGACTTTATTGGCCATTACGTCTTTTTATCTAAAATAAAATCTATTAAGCTTTTTCACTTATATTAAACTTGAATTTATTGTGTGATAAATTATTATCTCAATCACGTCATAGTAACCTTGTCATATGCTATGGCATTAATGTCAAAATTCTGGGAAAGTTGCTGATTCTTTTCTTTTATACCTAGATTTTTCCATCTAAGATATGGCATCTTGTCCATTTCTATTATTTTAAAAAATATCGTTAGATAGAATTAAGTCATACTGAGACAGCAATACTTTAGCTATACTTCTGACTTCACCAACTGACGTCTCTCCATGTATGAGATTGCCCAGCGTTAAATTGTCCCTTTATACGAATTACTAAGTTTAAATTCCAGAAGTATAGTTTAAACTTATCTACTAACTTACTTTATTAAAGATTTTTCCACAATAACTCTCAACATTTCGTGGAAAAATTTAATAATTATCGATACGAATATTAACATATGGGGAATGCTGAAATAATTACTAATGCGAAGAAGAAATTAGAGCAGTTCTTAGGATTTTCCTTCCTATCACCTCTCGTAATTGAAATTAGTATCCCCTTTTATGGTTTTTATAAGGATAACGTAGTGGCAATAGGTTACTTTGGCGATTATGAATATGAGTTGGAGAGAACATTAATACATGAATTAGCGCATTTCATTCAAGATAAAATTTGCAAACCCAAGTTTCCTTATCTTCACATGATAATAGAGGGTATTCCTCTGCTTTTCGGAATAGGAAATGGAAAACTGTTAGGGTATTACCAATTTGTCGAAGGTTTTGCTACGTGGATTGACGAGGAGATTATGGGTTATAGAGGAGACGAATATTGGTTTTCAGTACCTAAATATTACTTCAAGGTGTATTATAAAGGAGCTGAAATTTTTAGGAAGTTGGGTAAGAAGGAGGCAATAGAATACGGATTAACGGATAGGGAATTCTGTAAAGATCCGCAGAAATACAAGTTGTTAAGAACTATTAGCATATCAAATTGATAGATTTTTTAATGCTAGTTGGTTAAAGTGCATTATGAATGCTATAGATATCTTATGGCTTGCTTATAAGAGCTTAATGGCTAGGAGAACTTTAGCCATAATATCAATTATAGCCATCATGATCGGAATAACCAGCGTTTCATTCATAGAAGCTTTTAGTCAAGGAGTGGAGCATTCAGTAATTTCCACGCTTTTTTAACTTAATCCTACCAACATTTACGTTTTTAATGAGATAGGTTACGTATCACCAACGGACGTCTCCTTTATGAGCTCCTCACCTGGCATATATGCAGTATATCCGGTAATTGAAGCCCATGGCATAGTTCAAATACGGTAGACCCAAAATCGTATTATGAAAAATAATTCTGACAGAATAATATCGATTCATGATAGATAACAGGATTTATATGAGTATTAAGAATTCAGTTGAAGAAAGGTTTAAGCTGAGGGAGATGTGGTATTACCACGTGAGTAAGTGAGATGGTAACACCGGTACTCCCTCACCAAAATAACATTCAACAAATAGGATATAAATTACTTTCCATGCTGAACTTCAAGGGAAAGAAAGGGGAAGAGGTGGCGAGAACCCTCATCTCAGCGTGTTTATGGAACGATTCGGTGGAAAGCAAGTCGAGGGCGTATGGCGTGTCCCCACAGACCGTGAGGAATTACGTGGAGGAGCAAGGGATGGAAGTTATTGAGAAACTCTTGGAAAGCGCCAGGAAGATATCCTTGAAGGTACTGAAGGGAGTCAAGGAGATAGACGTCTCAATAGACTGGACAACCAAGACCTGGTACGGGAGACCGGTGGGAGGGCTCGGGAGTTCGGAGGAGGGAAACTCTTGGAACTACGCAACTGCGACGACAAAGTTTAATGGGAAAGTGCTCCTACTGGCCTTCGTCACTCAAGTCAAGGGGATGACTAAGGAAGAGATCGTGAAGGCCCTCGTGGAGCAAGTCGTCGCGATGGGGTTCAAGATAAGGTTGATAACTCTTGACGCAGGTTTCTATACTGTTGATGTGCTCAACTTCATTTCACAGTTTAAGTATATAGTTGCTGTGCCTGTTGGGGATGTTAAGGTTTATGAGGAGTTTGACGGGGATTACGCAACTAATAGTAAGAGGCATAGGAGGGATGAGCAGGTCAAGTTCAGGCTTCTCGTGTACAGCAAGGAAAAAGTGAGGAGAAAGAAGAAGAGTGTTGTTTATTTTGCTAGGGCTACTAATCTAGACCTACCGAAGGGGGAGGTGTTGGATTTGTACAATAAGGTAAGGGGTCCCATAGAGACCTCTTATAGGAACATTAAGGCTTTTCTTCCATTTACTAGTTCTACTAAGTTTGTTTTCCGCACGTTGATCTTCGTGCTGGCCGTGGCCTTCTACTCCCTGTACACCGTGTTCAAGGGGGAGGTGAGGAGGGAGCAGTTCAGGATACTCCTAATACTCTTGTTTTCTGATGATTTATTCTATCTAAAAGATTTTCTATTTAAATCAATAGAACCGCTTATTAATAATATAGATTTATTTTCAAGGAGGTGATTTTGGGTCTACCGAAATAGGGGGAGGGTTATTAATGTTCTAGTAATAGGTGTGGATAACATATCGTCATTGGTAGGAAAGGTGGAACTTGAGAATGGCACAGTGTATCCCCCAGTGACGGTGCCATACGCAGTAATAGGCCATGATATAGCACATCCCATTCCAAATATAACCATTCAACCTGGTTCAACGATAATTCTAAAACTATCTAATGGAAATACGGTTCCCTTAACAGTATATGGTGTATTACAATCAACCCAATCCATTGTCATAGGTGATACCTCAGATGCCATTTTCATTCCATTAAGTGAGGCCAGGGCGCTGATAAATCCTCCGGGCTATTTTCTAGTAGTATTGCAAGCTGGTAGTATAAGTGAAATTAACACGATCACCACTCTATTAAGCTACATTTACGGAAACTCCTTAACGGTAACTACAATACAGCAAGCAGTATCATCTGTTCAAGTTATAATAACGAGCTTCTCGTTTCTAGTAATATTAATAGGATCTATATCACTATTCGTTGGTGCCGTTGGAATAATGGGGATAACCTTAGCTAGAGTTTATCAGAGAACTAGGGAAATTGGAATAATGAAAACCCTAAGGGCTAACAACTAGACAAATCTTATTAGCCTTCTTATTAGAGGCACTTATTATAGGAGTAATCGGAGGAATAGTAGGACTAACATTAACTTTTGTGGGTACATATTTATTAGACATAAATGGTATACCATTTAATGCAGGTTCAAGCAATGGTTCAAATTTACTTATAGTCATACGTCCACTTTTCTCAATGTCTGACGTTGGAATCTCAATTGTGATAGCCTTAGTGACAAGCGTTATAGCTGGTATATATCCTGCATGGAAGGCCTCCAAATTAACCGTTATAGAAGCGGTTAGAAAAGATTAGTTATTCTTGATACAATCCATAACCAGTATATAATCTGCCATCCTTAATAATGTATGAAACGTTAGTGGGCTTCAAGTTCTCAATATCCTTAGTGGGATCATCCTTTAATACTATTAAGTCAGTCCTATACCCTTCCCTTATATAACCGGCTTTAACGTCAAGGCATTCGGAAGCTATTGAAGTTGATGCCCTTAATACCTCTAAATTGCTCATATATTTAGATAGCAACACAGCTTCTCTGTAGTTCCGTCCATGAGGTCTCCTCTTAGATCCCACGTAATCCGTGCCAGTAGCTATTTTCAATTTATGGGAAATGGCGATACTCATATCCTCGCTGAAATGTCTCTTAACTAACTCTTCTCTGTAAACCTTAGCTTCAGGATCTCTTACCTCAAATGGAATTTCATAAGTAGCTAACGTCGGAATGTAACAAATTCCCCTTTCCTTAATCATGCTCGCAGTTTCATCATCCAATCCTAAGCCATGTTCTATTGTATCCACACCAGCTAAAATTGAGTTCATGATTGCATCTTTTCCGTAAGCGTGAGACGCCACTTTCAAACTAAACCTATGTGATTCGTCAACTATGGCCTTAAGCTCATCCAATGCTAACCCCGGTAAGATTTTTCCACCTTGAGAAAATGCTCCAGAGGCGTAAACTTTTATTACTCTAGCACCTTGCCTTACTGCCATTCTTACAACCTTTCTGCACTCATAAGGGGAATCACAGTAGAATGAGTATGAAAGTCTTTGTGCAATGTCTATTGGTAAATCTTTAGGATTATCGTTACCGCCAGTAATCGCTAAAGAGTATCCAGAGGCGATCACAGTTGGTCCTAATATTTCCCCTCTTCTCTGAAGGTAATCTAACCTAACTGCGACCTTACTTCCCAAATCCCTAACTAGGGTAAATCCTGAACGTAATAGTCTTTCCATGTCCCTAGTACTCCTTATTGCAGCGTCAATTTCGTTAACTATATTCCAAGAGAGAACGTTATCCTCTTCAACTCCGAAGAAATGCAAATGGGAATCGACTAACCCTGGCATTATGAAATTGCCATGAATAACCTTACTTCCTTGAGGAATCTCGATTCCTTCTACGATTCTTTCAATCTTATTATTTTCTACAATTACTGTGCCTTGTTCAATAATTCTTTCTCCGTCGAATATCTTTCCAACGAGAGTTATCATCTTATTAAAAAATAGGAAATTAAAGTATATAAAAGAGAGAAGGTTGTTTGTCTAGTGTTTTAGATTAACCTCTGCAATACCCTTTTTGGCTGCTCCCATTACTTTCTCGTGATCTTCTGGTGAAGGGCTTGGTACAACTATGTGTAAAGCCTCCATATAAGTGTCAGCCTTAACTCCTCTCTTAACTCCTTTAGGTACTATTACGATTGATCCATCACGTACTTCATATTCCTTATTGCCAATGGTAACTTTTCCCTGTCCTTGCAGTACATAAAATATTAAATCTGAATTTGGTGCATGTATTGGAATGTATTGGCTTGGCTTGAAAAAGACCAAAATAACCCCATACTCTTCTTTTCTAAGTACTGGAATTGGAGTGAAAACTTCTCCAGTTTTTCTAAACTCGGAAATGTGTGAAATTATCGCCTTATTACTTTCTCCCTTCTTTTTTGTCAACCTTAATACGAAATCACCATTTTCCGTTTGCTCAACCTTATACTTCTCAACATGACCAGATAATAGTTGTATTAAGTGAGATGGATAGTGATCAGCTATTACTGTCAACTCCTCTTCTTCTTTTAGCTTATCGAAGCTTTCTAACACTAGTCTGTGCCTATATTCTGGTTCCACACTTCTTAGATCTAGTTCCATGGGATAGTGTTTTACCTTATATTATAAAAAATGGTACGCTAAAACATTAGGGTTACTACGTTTTTTGAAAATGCCAGTTAGAAGTAGAGAGTTGAGGACGCCTAGAGCTCTTTAGCGACCATATGAGAGACACGTTAAATATACAAAAATCTCGGCACAATTTTCTTAGACTTTCCGATTCAGTCTATTTAACCACCTTATATTTTAGGTCCTCCTTTTATATCTAAAGAGGTCATACAATCCATGAGATGACAAGGTATATAATTGATACTAGAGTTTTAGAGTATTTCTCTCATAAGATAATTGAAAGAAGGATTAATGAGATAGTAGAGGGTGAAATAATAGTGGTAATTTCCAAAGTTGATCCAGCTAGGATACTTGCAAGACTGAAACTTAAGAAGGGTATTGACATTATAGTAAGTAAAAATAAAAAAGAGAATTGGATATTATATCTGATTAAGTCTTCTTACCACTAGTGAAAGCTAGAATTCCAGCAATCAGTAATAGGATAAATGATATTATTCCGATAAATCCCATGGCAGGTATTGAAAGTAATGCAGCTAAAACTAATAACACACCTGCTATTGTCTTATCTGAAATTAACGAACCGATTATACCCAAAACAAATGCAGGTATAACCAGAAATCCCATGAAGCCGTAAAACATCATTCCTCCATATCCCATCATTCCATATCTAGGGTAGAAAAATGCGAAAGGAAGGCTATTCCAATAATTAAAAGTAGTGAGCCAACCAATCCTAAAATTTGATAGTTCTCCATCTTTTACGCCACCACTATCTCTCCATACATTCCCATTTCTGCATGACCGGGATATTCGCAAACGTAATAATATACACTTGGCTGACTCAAGGTGGTTGTAAAGCTGAACTCATAAGCTTGTCCAGAATTATAGTTCGCATAAGGTAACATTGGCGTCATTCCTATTGTATTCATTCTAATGTACATCATAGGGTAATAGGGGTAAGGTGGTGGGACTGGTATAATTGCAATATTATGTAACATATCATCATCTAGATTAATGAATACAACTTGAACTGTAGCTCCCCTCGGGATAATAAGTGTTGGGTTAATCAAACCATAAATTACGAAGACATCGTGCTGTGCATAGGCTGGCGGTTGTTGTCCAGTTAAGTTTATTGCCCTCTCATGACCCATTCCCAAAACTACTAATACTATATTTGAAGAGGTGAAAAGTAAAGTGTTGTTATTGGGAAACACTTTAACGTAAGATGGTATATTTCTCATCATGGATATTGCCTCGCTTATTGGAATAGTATTCTCATATAAGGTAGCATAACCTCCATAATATCCCATCATGTGGTACATTCCTTCACCTCCCATCATTCCTCCACCCATCATTCCGTAATTTCCTTGTGAATAATATCCCATGTACTGTAATTGTTGGTTATAGTATGTTAAAGAATTTTGGACAGGTAGATAGTAATTATAATAGTAAGCATATCCTACTACACTCGCAACCACAACTGCAACTATTATGCCTATTAATAGTAACTTTTTGCTTTCCATACGTATTACTTAGTACATAGGTAAAAAATTTTGTGATTAATATGACCTAGAAATTAAAAAGTTAATCTAAAAAGTAGAAAAATTAGTTGGGTAATTTATTCTTTTATCTTTTATTTGATTTTTATTGGTATATCTATTATAAAGCGTGTTAATTAGCTCTATATATTTCCTGTGTCTTTCTTTACCAAAACCTTCTTCTATCCTCTCAAATTTATAATAAATTATTTTGTCTTCATCATCAGATAGCAAATTTTCAGCAGTTGGAAATAGAACGTTATTTTCCTTATCGATATGGCTAGATAACATCACGATAAGGTTATTCAAATCCTCTCGCAAGCCTTTGGGCTCATTGTATTTAACCTCTATCCTATTTATTATATCCCTTAACTTGTTATGCTCATATGCCATAACATAAATTGGACCTCCTACCATCCCTTTATGTTCTAAAAAGTCAAACAGTAGTTTCTCTTCCTTAACGTGGTGGCAATTATCAACGAAATTCTTCATGAAATCTATAATTATTTTAATATCTTGCATATTATCTGTGTTCATATCTATAACGTTCAATATCTCGATAGTGTCGTCATTAAGCTATTTATATTTGTATAACGAGTATTACATATGGTAGGAAGGCTGTAGTTAGGCAAGACGTTTCTTGCCCCTCTTGTGGTTCTCATCATGTTGTTAAGTGTGGTAGGCCTTTGGGTAGGCAGAGGTATTTGTGTAGGGATTGCGGTAAGTACTTCTTGGGTGACGCTACTTACCATCACCATTCTAGGAATAGCAGTTGTTCTACTTTTCCTCGGTAATACAAAGTTCACGGTACTATCGATAAAGTTTTTAGATTTGCGTTTAGTTGATTGAAAACTGTGAAGTTCGAGAGGGAGCTGAACATTGCGAGGAGTGAGTTCATTAAGTCCTTCAATTCCTTAGTCGGAATACTGAGGATGAACGGATTGAGCAGAAAGGTCGCAGTAGGTTTAGCACTCATGGCCTTGATAGGAGGGAGGGCCAGCATTAGAAACGCATCCATCACATTCGGGTTAAACTACGCGAACTTGTTAAAAGCACTAGAGAACTTAGAGGACGCATGGAGTGACTACCTCGAAGCGTTAAGCAGGGGCTACCAGTTATAGTTGTGGTAGCAAAAGGTGAAAAATAATGACAAAAAGTAAAAATAACCCCGGAAGGGGTAATACCATAAGGGAGAGTAATACCATGAAGGTAATGGAAGAAATAAGAGAAAAGATAAGAAAGGCAATCAAAGAAGGAGTTAGCCTAAGGGAAATAGAGGAGATAATCTTGCAAGAGGCCATGATGGAAGAGAGGGAAGCCTACCTAGAAGTTGAGAGAGTGTCCAGAATGCAAATAATTCAATAAATATAATGTGATAGAAAAACAATATTATAACTAGTTGAGAATAGAAGTCAATTATATCTTTCAATATGAGGGAAGATTAATATTTTATTGTAATATAAAATAACTTATAGTTGAGAAAAAATGAATTTCAAACATACCCCATATTATTCTAGTTAACCCTAGCCTAGGGTTAACTAGAGAGTTTGACAAATTCCTCTTGCGGAACTTTTGCTAACACGGAAGTGTAAATCAAGGAATTGTAAATTATTCCAATAACGTAAACAAAAACCTCAACCATATCCTTGTTAATAGCGTAAGGTCTCCAATACCTCTTCAAGAAAATACCAAAGAATTCAACATAACGTCTAAAACTAGAAAAACCAATTATCCAAGTTGAGGGCATTCCCAAGAAACCCCTATCAACAACCTTATAACCACTCATACCAAAACCAACCTTATTATCGGGAAAGTTTGCAAACTCAACTTGAATTGCGTGAAGAATCATGGTTGGGGAAATAGCATATAAAACCTTGAAGCCGAAGAAACTCCTACCCCTCTTCTTCGCAAACTCACCCTTAAATCTACGATGAATCTTAGCCCTCATATAGTAGTAAATTAAGTTTGCTGCTTCCCTAAACTTTCCTTGTCTCAAGTTGAGTTCTAGCTTTTTCTTTAATGTCTCCTTGTTTCTCTTTCCGAAGGGTACTTCGATTATGTTGGAATCTATTGCCCAGAGTTTGTTAACTTTGCCGTATAAGGCACTACTTGGCAAGTAGTTTTCTAGTTTGCTTAGCTTTTCCTCAAGTTCTTTTGCGTATTCCTTGAATGCTTTCTTTATTTCTCCCCTAAGTTTCTTTGCCCTTCTGTGGTTTTCGGATTTTGACTTGCGTTCTCCTAGAAACCATCTTACTACAATGTCCGTGTAATAGTATGCTTCTACATCTCTGTAGGAGCATTGCCATATCATCATGACGATGAGTACTCTAAGTATGTATAGGTCTAGTGATGATAGTGCTTTTGAGGTGATTAGTATGTAGTGCATTTTCAAAAGAGTTTTATGCCTTGATGATAGTTTATCATAGGGGACCGGGAGATTGTAGTATTCTATCCAAGGTTTCATATCTCCCAATCCTTGTACTACGTCTTCCCGGTCCCCTTTAAGTATTACTCAAGATTTTACTCCAAGTGAAAATTCAAAATTTCTCAAGAGTTTATGCTTTCTTTTGAGTTATTATCTATAAACTTATACATAGATTTATTGAATTATTTACACTTGGGATGCTCTCTTGAGGACGACCACAAGAACGGGACCTACTTCAGATATCTGGGAACCGGAGACGGAGTATTAAGACTCAGAGTACCGAGAACCAGAAAGGGTGGCTTCAGACCTAAGATCCTTCCGGAGAAAGGACCAGCCCAGATTACGAGGACTTCCTCCAGCAGCCTATCAGGCATGACTCCAAGTCAAGGCCGTGTTAGCAGCCAAGGGAATACCGTATAGTGAGATCGTAACGGATCGGGTTGCCGAGAGAATATCCAACAAACTCAAGGAATACAAGAACCGCGAACTACCTCACGATCTCCTAGCCCTTTACATCGATGTGAAGATCGTAAAGGTCAGAATCAGCGAGTCGATCATGGAGAGAGCCATTTACATTGCCATAGGAGTTGACTTAGAAGGGAATAAGTTCGTCTTGGACTACGAAGTTAGGGATAGGGAGGACTTGGACGGTTGGAAGTCCTTCTTGAGCGGACTCGTAAGCAGGGGAGTCAGTAGGGTTGACGTAATCGTGAGCGATGACTTCTCTGGACTTGATCGCGTCGTGTCCACGCTCTTTCCCTCCTCTCAACACCAGCTCTGTATAACACACATGGTTAGGAACCTCATGAGGGTCCTCCCAGACAAGGAGGAACTAATGATTAGAGTTAGGGATCTAAAGTCCTCCAGGAAGGTGGAGGAGGGAAGGAAGGCTATATTGTCTCTCAGCCAACTTGTCCAACCCTTTTCTCCAGCCCGAGCCAAGAGGCTTCTTGACGCTGCTGGCAAGTATTGTTCCTTTCTCAACTTCCCCAGGGAGATTAGACACTACCTCTACACTAATAACACGTCGGAGAGTTTCAACTCGACCCTGGCTAGGTTTGAGGAGGAGCTCGGAGGTTACTTTCCCTCTCTTCGCTCCTTGGAGGTCTATCTCTACGTTTCGATCCATGAAAGTAATTCGCGTTGGAAGTTCAGGCCCATGTCGGTGATAAGGCATTACTCATATCATCTCAAACAACTCCACGCTTCAAGGTTCCAGGTGAGTCTTGATGAAGACTTTTAACCTTCTGCTTACATATTTTCTTACACAACTATACCCAGTAGCCCCGAAATACGTTTAGGGGGTGCTCTGGGTTTGATGAAAATCTTTAAGCTGCGTTAAAGTAGAACAACTGCTATATATATTATCTTTCCAGAAGGAGATAATAGGTAATATATATCTAAATAACCGTTAGGGTTGTATTCTTTCGTCATAGCTAATGTAGCGTAACCGTAATAAAAAGTTATGTTAGAATTAGCATAAGATTTTATAAATTCATTTAATGGAATGCCCTGATAACCTAAATCGTTATATGATTCTACTACAATCACTGTAATATTTTTTGAAGCTAATGTTGGTATTATTTGAGATAAGATATGTAATCCCTCTGCACAAGTTTCACACCACGTTACTATAAAGTAAAGAAGTACATATTTACCGTGAAAATTATATAGGTTAATTTTAGTTCCATTAATAAGGGTAAAGGTGGCATTGGGGGCTATATCACCTACTGCCACGCCTACATTATTTGATTTAGATAATATAAAATATAATCCTATTATCAATATTATTATAAAAATCACTGAATAAATCGCTATGCGACTGCGTTTTAATCCCTCATTCCTTTTATTTTTATTGTTCATTTTCTTTTTACCTCAAATTTACATAGATCACAAGTGGCTATATTTTTTGATGCGAGAATAAAACTAATAATAGATAAAAATATTGATATTACAGAAAATACTAGATTATATAACGAGAAATTGCTTCTATTTTTCCGCCTAAGGTTATAGCTGTATAGGAACCTGCTATACTAAATATTATGGTAGGCAAGATAGAGGAGCAACATAATGTACTAGGCAGAATACTTGAAATTATTGAACCTATTACAGACTTTGTAACCTTAATTCTCTTGGAAATTGAATATATGGTAAAGGTTAAGGAGAGACCTATGAATATTGAGAGTATAACTGATACAAACAATACGTAGTATATAAACGCGGTATTGAATATTAAATAACCAAACCCAAAGTAATAGAATAGATAATAATAGCCTAACATAAGAGCTATAATCAAGAAAGCTGCAATAAGGATATATTTTCTGTCATTCAAGAACGTGAAAATGAAGGCATTTTTGACATATGAAAATATATTCATATGTTATACATTATCGTTTTATTAATAAAGTTTTTCCTAATATTTACCATTAATGCCTTATAAGAAAGATTTAAATAATTAATCATATATTCATTTATTCATGAATTTACAGAGTAAGATCTACAAATATGATTTAATAATTGATGATGTGAGTTGTGAAAAGTGCGTTAATAGGATAAATTCTTTATTAACAAAAATGTTTAACATTTTAGATATAGCTGTTAATTTACAACATGAATCTAAAAAGGCTCATTACACTATATTATCTAAAAAAAGTAAAATAAATATAGGTAAATTAAATCAAGTGATGGTCAACGCTTCTAATGGAACCCCGCATAATTACCGAATTATAAATTTCAAGGAGAGTGAACTATAATGGCTAGAATAGTTGCCAGAGGATCATTAATATGCCCTGTTTGCAAATGTTCTTTGCAGAGGCTTATATTATTAGGTTCTGGAAAATTGCTAAAAATATCCGAAGTCTCAAGGAAAGTTCCATCAACAATTTATAATGGCTTAAAGTATTATTTCTGTTGCGAGGATTGTAGGGAGAAATTTCTTAAAAATCCAGAATATTATATAAATGAATCTAAAAATATTGTCGTCTGTCCCGTATGTTTTGTGGAAAGAGATAAGAGCAATGCAATAAAGATAGAATATCAAAGCCTAGAAGTTTATACATGTGGTTGTCCTCACTGTGAAGAGGCGTTCACAAATGATCCCTCTTCATTTCTTGAAACTATTGAGGAGTAAAAATAATAAAGATAAAGATAAGTTTATTATAAGATTTAAGCAAAGATTTAAGATTATAATTCTTTTAATTAAATCATTAAGAATCAAAGATTTATTTTAGTCTCGTTAAAGAGATTAAACATTTTGCTTCGTTCTTTTTTCTTCATATAATTTTCTTGCGTATTCTAACACTTCTTCGGCCATTTTAATTGATTGTTGAGCGTCATAATCTGAGTAGAGTAATTCTGGTGGGGTATTCGTCTCTTCATCACCGTACATTGACAATTCCCTTTCTTTTCTTAGAGATCTTGAGTATGACGCAAAAATATCTATTTTTTCCTTAAACCATTGTGGAAATTTATCGGCGTTATTTTTTAATATAGGGCCTACGTCATGAAATTTTGGTGGTTCTATATTAACAAGTCTAAGGCATGCTTTAAGAGAAAGCTCTACAGATTCTTGGCAAAGTCTAACTACAATATTATATTTCTTTCTTTCATATTCTATTTTAGCTAAGTTTAGTCTCTCTTCAGCTTGTGAGATATATGAGGAGGCTAAGGAGTTAAAGTTCAATTGTATCGCCGAATTTCGAATCTTTTTTAAGTACCCAATACCATTTCTTACCCATTCTTACCCTTTCAGCTCCTAATTCCTTAAGTCTCTCCTTTAGTTTTTGTAGTATTTTAGTGAAGAATTGATTCTTGTCATAAAGTATTATCGCATCATATGCCATGTCTAAATAGAGAGGAGAAATTTTCTCTGCCTCTTCTGGCGTTTTAAGAATTGGTGAAAGCGATATATAATAACCATTTTTCCAGTATTCATCTAAGTTTAGCTTATCCTCAACCTTAGTCTCAAATAATCTAATTCTCTTAAGCATACTATCCTTAGGCAGGTTCTTTATAATTATTAATAAATCTACATCGCTGTCATTTCTATTATCTCCCCTAGCAACACTTCCGTAAAGTACAACTGAGGTGAGATCATCTTTAAATTCCTCTTTCATTATTTTAACCATGTTATTAAGCAACGTAATGTAAGGCTCTTTTATCACATGATATTATAATCCCAAAAATCTAATAAACATGTCGTTTTAAAATCTATTATAGTTATTATAGTCTTTTTCATAATAGCTGCAACAGGCTTTTAACTTCCCTCAATACAAAATATAGAAAAACATTGAGAAAAGCTTGTATTATTGTGAGATAAAACTTGTTAATAGATAATAAATCAAATATGAGAAAAATTTTCCCATACTTATACCTTCCTCAAGCATGTCATGAAACTTATTAATCCAATACCTAGTATAATTACCCTTAGAAACCAAATAATAGAACTCATCCTCAATTCTAGAGTATAACACGAGTAATAATAAGTATTAACCCAACGCTTCAAATCCTCCCAAACCAACTCAATTGGGTTTAAATCCGGAGAATAGGGAGGCAAGAAAAGCAAAGTAATGTTAAGCCTAGAAGCAGTAGCGAAAACATAAGAAGACTTGTGAAACTTAGCATTATCAACACGACATTACCAGAATTCCTAACCCTAAGCAAGTAAAGAAAATTAGCGAAAACCCTAGAATCAACATTGTGAGCATAAAACAAGGCTTACCATCAAACAAGGGAATACAAGCTAGAATATTAACACTTGGATAATCAACCCTAACAACATACAAACCCTAGAGGGATCATGACGAATACCAGACTCGTCCATGAAAAACACTTTTACACCCTTCTTAATAACGCCCTTCAACCTCTCCCTAAGTCAGCATCTATTGGTCTCTTCTTGTCGATCTTGTAGGGTTTTATGTAGGGTATTTTCAGTCTTTTTCTCGCTATTCTCCAAGCTGTAGCTTATTTTTACGTTGAACTTCTCCTCTATGTTTTTGCTTCCCATATGGTTTTTCCTTGTATTTCTTCTACCTTTATTTCCCTCTCGTTTACCTTCTTTTTTCTTCCTTTTCTTTCCTTGTGGAATAGGCATTTTTCTCCCTCTCTCTGGAATTCGTTGATCCATCTATATACTGTGCTTTTGTGAACTTGTAGTATTTTTGCTATTTCGCTAATTTTCATTCCTTCCAAGTATTGCCCTAGCTTTTGTCTCGTTTAGGTTCTTGGGCTTCTTGCTAATTAGCTTCCTTTTTAAGGTCCTCAACACGCTCAGCCCAACAGCTCCCATTACTAACACTAGATTTACTAATTTTAGCCCCCCCCCCCCCGTTACAGCTATTATGAAAAAGACTATAAATAACCAGAACCTCATTACTTAGGGGTGCTATATAAATTTTCTAAATGTATAGAAGAAAAATATATGAATGAGAAGGAAAAAGGCGAATGGAAGAAAAAGATAATTCAAGGTCTACATGAGGTTTATGATCCTGAAATACCAATAGATATAGTTAACTTGGGATTAATCTATCAAATAGATATAAGTGATGATGGGGACGTGTACGTTAGAATAGGAGCTACAACACCAGCTTGCCCAGTTACTGAAGATTTGCAGTATACTGTCGAGCAAGTGATTAAGGAAAGCATACCGGCTAAAAGTATAAGGGTAGAGTTGGATTTAGATACGGAATGGATACCATTAATGATGACTGAGGAGGGCAGAAAAGAGTTCATAAGAAAATTCGGTTATGATATAGTAAAGAGATGGGCTGAAAGGATGGGTATAGAGGAAGAAAAAGTCACTTAACCACTAGTACTGGTATTTTAGCCTCATGAACAATTCTAGATGAGACGCTACCTAGGAATATTCTCTTAACAGTTGATAATCCCCTACTTCCAGTAACTATCAAATCAGCTCCCGCTTTTCCGGCATAGTCCATTATTGCAGTGGCAGGGTCTCCCTCAATATTTACTGCTTCGACGTTTTTAACTCCACTATTTATAGCTTTTTCCTTAGCCTCCTCTACGTCTTTTTTAGCCTTATTATACATTTCATTTATTACCTCACTTGGTATTGGACCTAAACCCATTCCGACCAACACTGAAGTATCTATTACCTCGATTATTGTAAGCCTGGCCTCATATCTTTTTGCCAAATCGATCGCTACATCTAATGCCCTTTTGGCATTTTCCGAACCATCATATGCTACGACTATATTTTTAAACACCATATTTTAAATCCCCGTAATAATATAGACATACAAATATAAAAAACTTTAGCTACGTGGGCATGAGCTTGGCGATAAGAGGGAATCAATATCGTATTTAAAAGATTAAATAGTGTTTAGGCATAAGATAAAATTCTTTCTATGCTTTTGAATCAACTGTTAAAACATTACGGTAGTGTCGTCGTTAAGTTATTTATATTTGTATAACGAGTATTACTTATGGGTAGGAAGCCTGTATTTAGGCAAGACGTTTCTTGTCCCTCTTGTGGTAGTCATCATGTTGTTAAGTGTGGTAGGCCTTTGGGTAGGCAGAAGTTTTTGTGTAGGGATTGTGGTAGGTACTTCTTGGGTGATGCTAGTTATCATCATCATTCTAGGAAGTTGAGGGAGGAGGCTTTGAGAATGTATGCTAATGGTATGAGTATGAGGGCTATTTCTAGGGTGCTTAACGTACCTCTTGGTACTGTTTTCACTTGGATTAAGCGTTATGGTAGGAAAAAGCATGAGAAGTTGGTTGAGTTGTGGGGTAGGGCTAAGGAGCTGGTCAAGGGTAAGGTTGTTGCTAAGGTTGTTGATGAGATGTGGACTTACTTGTACAAGAATGCTAGGGCTTTTTACAAGTGGGTTTTCACTTGTTACGTGTACACGAAGCTGGGAGTTTACCTCATTTACTCTGTGGGGGATAGGGATGAGAGTACTTTCCTTGAGGTCAAAAAGTATTTGCCTGACGAGGGTAGATGGGTGAGCGATGATTATAACTTGTACTTCTGGTTGAAAGACCACACGGTTGTCTCGCCAGTTAACCCGAACGAGTCCTTTCATTCCTCATTAAGGGATAGGCTAATTAGATTCAAGAGAGCAACGAAGGCAGTAAATAGGAGCATTCGCACCATGATGTACTCCATAGCCCTAGTCTTATGGGAGAGAAGGTTAATCCCAGAATTTGTAGCTTAACGACGACACTATCAAACATTACGAATCTGCTCTATTACTGGAATTAGAGCTCCATTGAATTTTCATGAATTTGTATCTATTCTCAGCCCATGTGTGTCATTAAAGTCACGGAACATTGCCTCGTTCATTTTCTCAGTCCGTTCTATAGAATTAAAATTATTCTCCTAAAAATAAATCTATAATATTAAAAAGTGTTTGGTTAAGTCTGACTTAATAATCCTTTATATTTAGATACCATCAATAAATGAGAATATAAATAAAAATCTGAAATCTCCTCATCACATTACCCTTGAACAACGTAAATCGAAATTCTGCTAGCCAGAAGATAAGTTCTCTTTTATTACCCTATAGGCGTTTTTCCATAAAACCTCTTCCTCATGTCCCTCTATTGCCCTAGCCAACTCCTTAACTCTCAAGATATTTTCAAACCCTTTTGGTGTTTCACCTATTCCTAGAAAATCAGTACCTATGGCAACGTATTCCCAACCAAACGATTCCCCTAGATATTTTATACTCTCAACAATACCATTAATTGTTGGCTCTTTAAGAGTTGATACTATAGCAGTAATGCCCATGACACCCTTAGTCTTAACGATAGCCTCTATCTCCTCATCGTCTAAATTTCTCTTGTGCTGTTTTAATCTGGTAAAGTTAGTATGGGAATCGATTACTGGTTTCTTAGAGATTGACGTAGCCTCTAAAACAGTTCTCTTACCAGCATGGGCTAGATCTATTATTATTCCCAATTTATTAGCCAATTTGACCAATTCCTCACCCTCTGAAGTCAATCCATAATCCTTCTTAGCCATGCATGACGATGCGAACTTATTATCGTAATTCCAAGTTAAACCTAAATTTAGAACGTGAAGTTCTTTTAAAAGATATAGATCACTGTAATCTCTTAAAACGTCAGCACCTTCTAATGACAATAGTAGTTTAACGCCTTTTGGCTCAATATCATTAGCATTTCTCACAATTTTCACTATACCCTTCCTCTCCAAATAATAGTAAAACTTAACTTGATCTAAAAATAGTTCAAGAGAAAAATTCGTTGACCTAGTCGGATTTCCATAAAGGGTAGTTAATTCCTCACTTCTCTCGTCTAAAGTATCAACATGGGGGAAAATTGAGGCAAAAATTAACGAGTCGAACTCTTTAAGCATTTTTATACTGGACTGTCTATTACCTTCAATTACATCAGTCCCTACTTGGTTTGAGTAGGCTAGATCCTCGTGAAGGTCTATTAACTTCATTTTTTCCTCCAAAGAACTTATAGTACATGTAAATATTTAAAGCCATTATGATACCAGAGGCCAAGAATGGTAAGTCAATCTGTGATTCTGAGAATAAGTAACCGGTTAAGCTTGTCGAACCAGAGGAAGCTGCTAATCTAGTAACTTGATTGATCCCCATTGCTCTACCTAACTCGTCTTGACTTACCATTTCCGTCATAGCCCTTTGTTGTATAGGTAGTGCTAATATTCTGATGGCAGGAAGTATAAGGTAGATTCCTAAAGATATTGGAAAGATCCTTATAAGGGGCATTATAATTGAAAGAAGCGCTCCTACACCTCTTGTAATAGCTATGCTCATCACAAATCCCATCTTCTTATCTAAAAATGGTGCTATGAGGATTAGTGTGGAAGCGATAAGGCTACTAAGGAAAGTGTATATTGACATCTCAGATTTTGGTGTGTGGTATATGATTATGAAGAACGGAATTAGGAATGGAGTTATTAGACCTACAGATATACCATTTAATAATCCTGTAATTGAGAATTTCCCTATGACGACTTTGCTTTTCAAGGAAGCAGACTTAGCCCTTATGTTTTTAGTCCTTATGGGAAGTAGTGCAAAAACTGATAGAAATCCCATTATTATGGCAATCAAAAACTCTTGCTCTGAACTAAATAATCCAGCTATAAGTGAGCCAACTGAAGCGGATATTCCAGATAGAAATGTGAAAAGAGAGAAGTAAAACGTTCTATTCTCGTTCTCGATTATCTCAGTAATTAAGGCGTTTTGTATTGGCGCAACAATTCCCCCAATTCCACCTCCAGCAACTGCTCCAGTTGCAGAATACCCTCCTAATGCTGATGCGACAAGAAGTGCTATTAGGGAGTGATTTAGGAATAAGAGTAATGCGCTTAATGGTAGCAGAAGCGAAGCTAGGATTAAAGTATTTTTCCTTCCATATAAGTCCGCGAGATAACCTACAGCTAAGCCAAATATGGCTGTAGCAAAGGTACCAACAGTATATGCAAAACCCAAGAATAATGAGGAATATTTCAACTCAACTAAAACCAAGTAAGGTAGGATTACAAATATTATACCAGCCGATGAACTTCTTAAAACCCTTGAGATTATTAGTGAAAAAATGCTAACCCTATCCATAAGTTAAAAAATATACTGTTTGTTAAATAACTATCTCTATTCCTCTTCTTCTACCTTTACTTCCACTTCCTTTTCGGCTTCTTCAACAGCTTTCTTCATTTCGTCAACATCCTTTTGCGGTAATGGTTGTATTGAAACTGACCAATTAGTCATTTTCAAATACTTATCCCATTTTACAACAATTCCATTATCAGTTATATCCATTGGATGCCTAACCATCGATATCTTAGTATCCCTCATCTTCCACACGATTATTGACCTATACATTACACCCTCAACTTCATCAAGGTCTAACCTTATTATATCATCAACTGCGTGTTTTACACCTGGCCCACCAAATCCCCTTTCCCCAACTGAAACTTGACTTACGAAAATCGCAGTAAATCCTAGACCGGAAATAACTCTCTTCAATTGCATTGCAATACTCCTAGCCATCGCTGGTTTCGTTAAGTAAAGCGTACTTACTGAGTCCACAACGATTCTAGTAGCATTTGTATCCTTTATTGCAGCTCTAATGTTTTCTGATAACTCCTTAACATCATCTATGTTTTTCACAACGTACCTCTCCCTTTGTGCGGCACTACCAATTCCACCTGTAAATGCGTCAATTATTGCGAATTTCCCTTCCCTTTCATATTTTCTCACATCCCATCCAAAGTGTTCAAAGCTTCTACGTACAGAGACGGGATGTTCCTCTAAGGCTACAAATACACCTCCTTCACACTTTGTTAACCCGTTATATAGGAATTGTTTTCCTAAAATTGATTTACCAGTTCCCGGTCCACCTGAAACTAACACTATGTGCCTTTCTGGAATGACCACATCTGCGTTAATATTGTTAGGCGTAAAGCCAGAGGAAGCGTTTAAACTATCCTTTATTTCATTAATACCAGCCGCACTAGGTGCAATAGGTGTGACTTTACTTTTCAGCAAGCATGAGGTTTCACAAGCAGTTCACTCGGTAAGCCTATCCGGTTTGTTAATTTCAATCGTAGTTGCTACATTTGTTAGTATCTTCTTCATTAACGCATTATTGAGATTTGCTAGGACGAATAAGGTAGTTGTACTCGTAATAATCTTGGGGATTATAGCAATTATTAGCGGAATCTTAAGTGGTATTGCAAAAGGTTTTTATTAAGAGATATACAAGGTTTTATCATGGATGTAAAACAAAGGTTATTATCGAGTATGATTATCTCATTAGGTCTAACTATTATATCAGAGGGTATAGTATTAATGGGAATAGCCTCTCTACTTCATATATCTTTATTTTTTATATTTCCAGCTCTCGTAATTTTTTGGTTATTCCAATGGATTATATCTCCTTATGTAGTGGGAAGAGGCGGTTATGAGGTTTTTCCAAACGATCCACAGTACGGCTGGCTTTACAATTTAGTTAGGAAAATAGCGGAAGAGTCTAAAATTAAACCCCCTAGGGTTTTCGTTATTGACGCACCTTATCCTAATGCCTTTGCTTACGGCAATAGATTAAGCGGGATGAGAGTTGGAATAACTTTACCCCTATTAAATATCCTTAACATTGATGAATTAACTGCAGTTATAGCTCATGAAATAGGGCACATAAAGCATAGAGATGTTGAGATAGGTATGACAATAGGTCTAATTCCTACAGTATTAGGATATATTAGTACGCTACTGATGAATTTCGGATATTTGGCAATATTCCTTGCAGCTGATGAAATTGAACTATTATTCGCTATAGCAGCGTTGGCAATAGGATTTGTTATCTTCATTGTAACTTTCATCTTACAAATATTCGTCTTATGGTTTAATAGGCTTAGAGAATCCTATGCGGATTTAACTCATTTCTAGTATTAGGAGAGGGATCGAAGGCTTTAGCTACCGCGTTAGCTAAAATTGAAATTTATATGCAAAATATCAGGATTGACCCGTTTACTGGAATTATAGTGACAGCACCACGAGTAAAGGTTGAAGATAAAGATCCTTACTTGCTGGTTGAACAGTGGTTGAGAACTAAGGTTAGTGTATTTAAGGACATTTTATCCACTCATCCTTATCCAGCTAGGAGAGCACAAATGATTTACAGGTTAATCTATGGTAGTGATATATAGTTTTATCATAATAAATATTATATACTCTCTATACAGAGAATCTTTACAATGATCCATAAAAACGTAGAGAATAATGAAATTCAATGAAATAAAATTCGATATACGTATTCTAGCATAGTATTATCGCTAGAATACAGTTTGACCTATCAACGTCCATACTTGGAGACAGTTTGACGGGAATTTTAGGGAATTTGGTAAGGCAGGGAATCGTTAGAGCTGTTGGCCATTAATACTTATATTTCTACATTCCCTTATTTTTATACATATGAGCATACTAGCAATTTATAATCATTCAATGGAAACACTAGGTACGTTAAAGAAATTCTTACCTCGCGTTAAGGAAATAATGGCTGAAGAACTTAAGGGAGACGAACAATTTGATGCGTTAATAATAATGGGAGGACCGATGGGAGTTTATGAAAGGGATAAATATCACTTTTTAAACGTAGAGATGGAATTAGTAAAAAACGCGTATAAGCAAAACAAGAGAGTATTGGGAATTTGCTTAGGTTCCCAGTTAATTGCCGAAGCCTTAGGCGGTAAAGTAATTAAGGGTGGTTTTGGACAAGAAATTGGTGTTCAAAAAGTTAGGTTGTTAGGAGAGTTAAAGGATTTTATGGGTAGCGAGGAGTTATTAGTATTCCAATGGCACGGTGATACATTCTCGTTGCCAGAAAATGGTGTATTGCTGGGCTATAGCAACAAATATTTCCAAGTGTTTAGGCTAAAAAGAACTTTAGGTGTACAATTTCACGTTGAGGTGGATTCGGAAATGATTAGTAAATGGGTAAAACTATATGGAGGAAATGAAAGTATGGTTGAAGATGTAAAGAAATTTGAGAATGAACTTAAGAACTCCGCGTCAAAATTGATAAAGTATTGGATGAAATTATAACTTTTTTATCAATTCAGAGCTTGACATTACACCCCTTTTTCCAAATAAGCCATTATCATCACTTACAAAACATGATTAAGGTGTAAAGTCTCGCTGCGGAGATGGATAGTCCTATCTCATTCATTAGCTTAAATAACGCATCTCCTACTTTCATTACCAAATAATATGGACTTAATTATTTAAAATTAATAGGAAAAAGAGGGAAAGAGAGAAAAATAATTAGTTTGCTAAGAATCTACCTTTACAATAATCTGGAACTTATTTCCATATGCCGCTGACTGTCCATCAGCATCCCACACTTTTATAATATAAGTCCCTGGTGATATTGGGTGAGGCAATTGCAAGATTACCGTAGAATTTTGCCCTAATGGGACTTCTATACCAACACCATAATTCCCTATCTTAATTGGCTTAGATGGATGTAGAGGGAATTCATTCTTTATGCTACTGCTTGGCAAAATACCTAGTTGTTGACCAGTCCATTGATATAATACTGTACCGTTTGGATATAGTAGTTGGACCAGTACTATGAAACCACCATAGGTATCTGGACCAGCAGTCCTAGCTACTTGTAGGAACAATGTGCCATTTTCGTATAATCTAGTACCCACAAGAGAGTAGGCTGGAGTTTTAGAATAGTTGGTTAAATTTCCAAGCCCTTGAAAGTTTATCTGGTATAATCCTAGTGTCACACCCGTACTAAATAGTATCATAATGATTGCAATTATTGTTATAACCTTGCCATTCATCCTTCATCACCATAGGGGTATGTTATATTTACCAACCCTTATTCCCTTTGACTTTTTAGCTAAGAGGTAGTCAATTGAAAACCATCTACTCCCAGTGAAGACAAACATGAACGCAGCAGCGCCCTCAACTGCTGCTATTTGCCACTCATCAACGCATGTTGAACCTAACCATCCAGCAGCCAAACCTATTCCCCAAGCTAATCCAGCTAGTACGAGTCCCGACAGTCTCGTTAGGAACCCTAATATCATGAACAACCCGAAAATAGCTTCCAATGCTGTAAATAATATTATAAACTCGTAGAGTAAGCTGGGGTTTAACAGAATGCTTTCTAACATTCCCTTAATTGGAGCCCATGCGTGAGGAAGGAACGTTATTAATTTTCCTCCTACATATGCGCTACTATTTGGGTCTAGTTTAGCTGGTACATTAATAGCTCTTCTAACGAAGGCTGAGAAGAACATAAATCCTAATGTTATTCTAAGTATGGGAAGGAACTTTTGGGTTTCCTCTACTGCAACTTGAGCCATAATCCATCATCATTAACTATATCTCATTATAAGTTTATAAAGTTAGTTAGCAATAAATGTTAGATGTTTCTTTTTTTAAAGTAGTATATACTATACAAAATGATATTATATGAGATAAAGAAAGGAGGTCTCATCATTAGAGTAGCAGTGTGAAGCAAATTTACACATGCCTTAAAGACAAAAAGAGAATTTGTAGCCAATACGACACTTTCAAAAAACACAATTAGATTATAAGGTTTCTGTCTTAAATCAGTAAAATCTTATTATTTACCTTTAGATATAAAATAAACATTAACGGAAATATTCATGAAAATTATAAAATGTAGTGGTTTTCCGATAAATGGTATTCATACTTTTGTATCGTGACTTGTTTCTTCTCACTGGGGAACAGAATACTGCTTAACATAAAGGATGTTATCTCTCTCAGAAAATCGGTTAAGCTTCATCATCTAGACTAACTAGAAGGGAATTACTTACTTTAATTTTTATATTCATGAATATATGTTTGATATAAGAAGAAGAGAATGCAACGAGATAAGAAACTTGAAGGATTGGAGGTTAATTTACGATAGGAGAAAAGTAGGGAAGACATACCTAGCCATGAAATGCCTTAATTTCGATGAATATTATCTAATTTTCAAAACCTTATCGATAATTCACGAAAATAATGAACTCTCATTAAAAGTTATAAATAAAACCGAGCTTAAGATTTTTAATCTTTAACTATTTTCTGTTTAACTGCATGCAGAGAACTACAATCTCATTCCTTAGGTGGATAGTTCCGTTGTCATTATTCTGGGGTTTTGCCTTCCCTTTAACTAAAATAATTGCCTACTCAGCATCGCCCATGATCATTAGTGCATTTAGAGTTGGGATAGCTGCAATTTTCTTTCTCACTCTAGGGAAGGGGTTATCAGTGGGTAAGAAACAATTTGTAAATGGCTTGCTTAACTTCGCGTTCTTCTTAATTCTCATAAATCTTGGAATTGGGTTATCTACAAATCCAGGTTTAGTAGCGGTAATGATATATACACAACCAATTTTTGTTCTGATAATTGAAAGGTTACTGGGTTATAAGATCACACCTAAAGGGATTATCGGAGTAGTTTTAGGAGTAATTGGAGTAATATCTTCAGCAACCTTATCATTTGATATTGGGTTGGTTTTCGGATTGTTGGCTGGGATATTATGGGCTGTAGGTACTATTTATTACTCCAGAAATTTAGCTAATGAAAACATCGCTAAACTTAACGCATTTATGGCCCTAACCTCAGTTCCCATAGTCCTAGCTTTTACTCCAATCGACTACTATTTCAAATTTAGCCTAGTTACACTATCCTTAATTTTACTTTTAGCTATCATAGCCCAAATTCTAGGATTTTACTTCTGGTTTAATGGAGTTAGGGAATTGGGAACCGTTTACGCAAGTACTGGGTCTTTATTAGTACCAGTAATGGCTTACGTTACCAGTTTCGCCGTGTTGGGCGTAATCCCAACGTTATTCCAGATAATTGGCTCCGTGATAACCCTATCTGGAGTTTACCTTACCATTACCAGTAGAAGTTAGTTTATAGAAATTGATTAGACTGCTATAGGCTATAAGAAGAGAATTTAATTTGACTAACTTCTCATCTTTGAGGTCATAATAATTTATTTGGATTTTAGGATTCACAGTAACTGAATCAACACTAGCTGAGATTAAGATTTGAGCTAAAAGACCATTTCCAATCTTGCTCATATGAACCTCAACATTATAATCTTTTCCCTCCAATTCTTTCTCATACTTACTTTTCTTTTCGCTTAACTCTTTCATTACCTCGTTTAAATTACTTGAGAGGAATAGCTTCATGAAAGGCCTAAGAGAACTTTTTCTGTCTAGTTTAATATTTCCTTTTTTCCTCAATAAAATCTCTCCAATTTTCTTATACTCACTATTACATAACCTTATGTAAGTCTCTCCAAAACCTATATTACAATAACTACCTAATAACACTTGACTAGCTAGCTTTCCCATCATCTCTTCATCGTAATAGTACAGCGCTTTCCCATCTCTCAATGTCCTATCAATATATTCGTCAACATGTGACTTACTTTCATTTGATTCAAGTAATGAGAGTAATGAGAGGTTACTCTTCTTTTTTGTATCGTCTATCTGATTGATTAAGACTTGTCCACCGCTTTTGTTAATAATTTCTACTACCCTAGCAACTGGTCCCTTATCTTCCCTCTTATCAATAAGGTAACTCACATCTACTCCTTCTAAGTAAAGATTTCTTAATGCCTCATCTAGATTATCATATTCTGAAGTCTTTGGGGTCAACGTTACAACTAAATATTTTATAGCTGACTCTCCTTCCTCTTTTTCCTTTCCTCTTATTAATCTTCCCAATCTTTGATAGAACCTTAATGCACTCTGAGGCACGTCTGTCATTATTAATAATTTAGCTTCCGGTATATCAATTCCCTCTTCTCCTACAATTGTCGATATTAGAACGTCAATTTCTCCTTTTCTAAGATTTTGTACGACTTTTAACCTCTCATATCTAGATGAGTCTCCGGTTATTACTTTTACCTTCCCTAGATCAGAGATAGCCCTTTCGAATTCATACGCTGTTGACTTCCTGGAGGTAAATATTAGCACTGGTTTAAATTCCTCAACTCTATAAATATTTAAGACGCTTCTTAATGCTCTAGCTTTGTGACTTAAATCCTTTGAATCGCAAATTGAATCAATGTAAGGACTCTCCTCTACTTTCCCAATTAATCTTCTATAGCTTTCACAGAAAGCTTCTTTGCCATAAGTATAGAACGTGAGTTCTAAGAACTTAATCGTTTCCTTATTTCCTTTTATTAATCCCTTGAAGAAGGCCTCGTAGACTGAATCCTCTAAGTTGTTAAACTCTGAGTCGAAAATATCAGCTATTGCCTTAGGGAGTTTAAAGGACGGATCTATTTTAGTAAGGCTCTTGAAGTCATAGACTAAATACTCGGGTTGACCTAATAACTTAATTAAACGGGGGTCTATAAGATACTTTTTATAAGAGGGTAGTAACGCAGTAAACCCTATTAAAAATCTAGGCTCTAAATTTACTAATATCTCCTCGTATCTAGCATCTCCAAAGGCATGATGTACCTCATCAATTATCATTGCTTCTGCCTTGTCTAAACATTTGGCTGTTGTAAATGGAGTTGATACTATGATTTTCTTGCCTTTTTCAAAGGACTCACAATTTCCCTCATACTCTACGCCAACATTATCACCGAAGACCTTCCTCCAGAATCTATGATACATTTGGTCACAAAGAAGCCGAGTGGGTTCTAATACAATTATATTATTAACCTTGTTAATTAAATGATAGGCAACGGATAGTTCGATTAGTGTTTTCCCGCTACCGGTAGGCATTGAAATTATAATGAACCGCTTTCTATCAAGATTTTTCTCTATTTCTTCACTAATATACTTTTGATAAGGGTAAGTTTCGATGCCAAGTCTCTCCCTAACTAGCTTATTTAAATCATCCAATGGCACGATATAGATATTAGTGTATTAAACTGATAAAGTTAGCCGTTTATCCTTACGTTTGGGCGATTCATGTTTCCATTGCAAATTATAATATTCTCTACGAAAAGGTTTGAAGCCAATATTGATAAAGAATATGAGGCTGAATACTTTGGACTAAAGGTATACGTCACAATAAAACCCAATTTAGATGAATTAGATATTTACGAACCTTACGTATTCTTAACTAATAAAAAACCCAGACTGGGATTAAAGATGAGCTAAATTTTAATAGAGACCCTTACGAGACTAGGATAACACAGCTAAATGAGAACAGACAGAACTTTATACTTTCAATTTTAGAAAAATATTACGTAAAACTTACTTTAAAACTAAAGACATAGTTAGTGATTAAGGACCCTTCCATATTTGAAAATACAATATATATAATAAAATCGTTAAGATATTCACATTTGGTTTTAAGGACTTCGAAGTTGTCCCTAAGTGAAATGATTAGTTATTTGCCATTCCTTCTTAGCGGTCTAGATAAATCCAAAGATTTAATTAAGACATTAAAGAAGTTCCATGACGCAGTAGAAGAAGAAGGAGCAGATTTTGACCTTATTAAGAAAGAAATTGAAAATCTGGGCTGGTATAATATAAAGTTGTCTACTAAACCGATCATAAAAGATGAATAGAGGATATAAAAAGTTTAAGAATTTTCTACAATTGAATGAGAAATTAGGAGGTCTTGCTGAACTGTTCACACATCTTATGATTTCTATTATGTATTTTTATGAAATCAACGGCTATGATTATGTTACACCTCCTACTGTTGCAAACATAGGCTTGTTAGAGGCATGGCATGTAATGCCTATATCCGTGAATTTTATCACAATGTTCAGTCCGACGGTAGGGGAGCGTCACGCTCTTGCCCGAAGACTTAGCTTCAGTTAAGGGGTCGGCCATACCCCAGCCGAGGAGAGTATTACTCTCCCCGACTAATAAAACCTATATAGGTGCCCATGGCGGAATTAGAAGTAATTAAAAGTAAGGAAAAGTTACGCCACGGGTAAACACTATATGTCCATTTACACTAGATAGGAAAAAATCAGCTACTAAACCATATATTTCAACAAACCTCCATCATCACTTACTTTACTGTATAAATCTAACAAATAACTAGGAATTTCAATCTCTCTACTAGTAACGCTTTTTGCTATAACGAACTTAAAACCCCTAGCACTCTTCACCAACTTAATCATAGAGTGAGAAGTGTGTGAACCGAAAATCGAACCCTCTCTTTCCCTATCCATAAAACTGAACAAGAACTTCCTACTCCTAACTTTCCTCAATGACGAGACGATCTTAGTGTAATTCTTTCTATGATGATAAGGATCAATAACTATTAAGTCGTTATCTCCCATTGAATCTATAGTAATTGGCACATCTTCAGCCTTGAAAGCCCTCCTTATATATACTTCAGCGTGATTATCGAAAACGTTTTGAAAACGCCCAATTAGGTAAGGATCTAATCCACCCCTTTCGGAAACTACTACAACGTAAACTGGGGCTGAAATGGCTATAACCCTATGATAGAAAATTCTCAACAAATCGTAATCAGTTGAGAAGAACTCCACAATATCGTCCCTCTTTATTATCTCGTCTAGAAAGGGAAAGCCAGTAGTTAACATCTAGAGATCACCTCTTCCACGTCGTCATAAACCCTCCTCAGGTAATTGATGTAGTAATTCACATCTCTTCCCATATAACCTAGTCTAGCGTCATAGAAACCTTTAATTCCCCTCACGTAAGGAACGCCCTTAATCCATATAACGTAATCTATTGGCTCACCGTTTATGGTCCTCTTTCTATACTTCTCATACAAATCCCTAATCCTAACCTTTTTAACATCAGAACAAGTCCTAGTTAATGAAAGCCCCCTTAATACGTCTTTCAAAAACGACTTAACAATGTTTGGCATGTTCTCCCTTATTAAACCCTTAGCGATTATTTCACCATTCATGTTTGCAATATATCTTGTAGGATATGGTGTGTCATTTTTGGTAGTAGTAAAGATAATCCAATTGTAACGTTTGTGATCCAGTCTTAGCCCCGTTTCTTTCTCGACCCTCTCAATGAATTTATCAATGTTATCCCCCTTAACAACTAGTGAATCTATTATACTGTGTAAAACCTTCAACCCCATCTCCTCGGCAATCTCCATTGTCCTCCTTAACGTTTTCCTAGCTAAATATGTGACCATTTCGTAAGCCTCAATCTTCCCAAACAAGGAATTCCTATAACCTAGATAGCCAAAAGAGGCAACTAAAATCCACTTTATTGCCTCAGCCCTCTCCTTGTCAATTCTCTTCAGCTCTGATTTTCTCTTTATCAACCACTCTAAGGCTTCTGGTATAATTCCCTTTTCCCTTAAGCAAATTGAATGCAGTTCCGTTTTTATATCATCACAAGCGTCAACGGTTTCAGCTGAAATGTTGTATTTTACAATCAAGGAGGGGTACATTGAAGAGAAGTCAACTTGATAAACGTTATCGTAACATCCGGGCTGTGGGAAGAGTATTAATCCTCCCTTATCCGCCATCATTATATTCTCTAACCTTCTCAACTTCTCAACTCTTGGAACAATTTTAGGTATGATTATTCTCCTCTTAAACGCAACCCAAGCCTCATTTGTAGTTAAAACTTTACCAATCGTTGCGTAGGCTATCTCGTGAAGTGGGGTAAGTGAGATTAGGGACCACTCTATTAAACCCTTAGCTGAAACTGGAGATCTCTTCTTCTCAATCCTAATCTTAACGTTTGACTTCACGTAATTACACGCTTCTCCTAAACATTCAGTGATATCAGCCTCAACTTCGGGTTTTTCGTAAAATCTCCTAACCTCGTTATTTATTTTAACTTCAAACACTTTCCCTTTTAACGATTCGCCATACCAATCTAAAGGTACAACTTTCGCAATGGTTACCTTTGGGAATTCGTCATCGGAAGAGTTTAGTCTCCTAAAGGGCTTTATCCCTAGGCGGTATAGCGTTTGTGATAGTACTGTTGGTGTTTCGTTCACGACGTTTAGCCTTTTCCTCATGTAATAATAAGCGTCAAAGGATTCAACCTCAAAGCGGTAAACTTTAGCCTCTTTTCCATTCAACGTTTTCCATTTTTCCTCTTCGTAATATTTCACTTCTGGGTGTTGTAGTACTACATCGGGGTTATCTGTTATGGCATAAACTGGGAACGTTGTTCTGATAATTTTCTCCTTGAAATTGCTTAGGAATAGCTTCACTCCTCCTTTGACCGGATAAGCGTCAAGTACGTACTCCTCCATTTCTCGCATTCCTCCGCCAAAGCCCAAATTAGCGTAAAGTAAACGAGGTTATAGGGATCAATGAGTTCGTCATAGGATGCACTTTGAGTATACCTTACTTTTTCCTTAACTCTTTCTAGTAAAAGGGATAATGTGGGAGAATGTAAGCGCTCTATAATTCTTTCAAGCTTTTCTAACTCTCTATTAACTGCCATGGTGTATGATGGCTGTGTTCTTCCCATGTGATATATCTCTCCCTTGGTAAATTAAGTCTTTAGAGAGAACACCGAAAGTGTAGGTTTTAGCTTTTGTAGCTAGATATTAGGAAGATAATATCTTAAAGAGAGTATTATCTTTTGATTACAGAAGGAAAAAGTTTCGATAAGGTGTGACAGTCTGTCCTTTCGAAATGAGTAACCACCCTTCTTCTAGTATATAATTATGATGAATGAGTTTGCAATCATAAAGCTCATCATTGACCAACTTAATTTGTTGAAATGAAAGTACTTATGGATATTACTTTTTATTTTTCCGGAAAAGACTGAGATGCTAGAGATTAAAGGTAAAATCTTAAAACGTCGAGAAGATAATTATATACAGCTGATAATAATTTAGAGCTTTCCAATGCTAACAAGATGCCTATTAGCGTTAATGACATTTCACATGACGCTGTCCAACTTGAGTAAAATTGAAAAATTATCTTGACTATAATATTTCTTTCCATATAATTATTCATTATATTCAACTAGAAAAGATTATATAATATGTATTAACAAATATAATACAAAGAATTGTACAGTTTTGCAATAAAATTTGTTATACTCACAACTAAAACTAGTAAGCAAGCCTTGTTAATTAACTAGTACCCTTGTCCTAATCCTCGTTAAGAGTACTCAAGATTACGATAGAGGTTAAGGAAGAAGACCTCTATCACAGCACCCCTCAAAGTCGTTGCTGAATCCTTACCTTCCCTAATCTTGATCCCACTACCCTCAACAGGAAACCTAGCAGCACTAACACCCCTAACCAAGACATCCTTCCTAGAAAGTAATCTTATTTATAAGTTAAATTTTCTTATAATGCTTAATATTTTAAATTAATTACATTGCTTGATAATTTGAATTTTTAATAGAATGCTATTTCTCCAATATCTTTATTACATTATCTAACATTTCCTTAACTTTTCTTAAGTACTCAGTAATATCTGAAGTTGAAAGCTTTACTTCATGAAAACCGTTTGTCCCTACACTTTCATTTCAATCATTTTATGTTCATTCATGATCGAGTGTAGGGACTTAGCCCTCAACCACCTTATAGGTGGGTCATGGGACTCATTTGAGCCCAACGGCACGGGGCTCACATCTCCAGCCCTCTTCGCTAAGTTGTACAGTGCAACTACATCCCTATGCCACTTTTCCTTCCCCTTCTCACAAACACCAACCCTTGGGGCATCGCCCCCATCGAGTTGGTAAACGATCTTCGCCCCATGAACTGGGCAAACAGTGGAAGTATAAGATGGATTAACTAAGACCACGGGGACACCAAACTCCCTAGCCTTCTCAATAATAGCATTCTTCATTGAGGAAAATGCAGATCTATAAATCCTCAACCTAAGTTGTTTATCCTTAATATCCTTTATCATATGCTCCGGAGTTCTCCTTGGCAAGTCCTCTAAAACTATGACACTCCTACTTTCAAAAGCCTCTTTAACGATCAGCTTAGCTAATTTCCTCCTAATGTCTACTTTCTTATCCCTCTCCCTCAGCCTCTTTAACTTCCTCCTCACTTCCCTATCCTTAGTTGACTTACCAGTGATTGTCAACTTCCTCCTATACTCATAGCCCAGAGTAATCCTCCTAGTGTTAGTCTCTAAAAGCATCGGTTTTCCATCAACTAATACAGAGACTGAATTCTCATTTAGATCAACTGGGATGAAACCCTTAGGTTCATAAGGTTTAACATCTCTCTTAAAAATGACGTAGAACTCTACAACATTTCCCTTCATCAGCCTAAACCTGGCCTCACTCGCAATCAACCAACCCTTATTATAATATCTCCAGAAGATCTTAGGGAAGGTTGGTGAAATGAAAACCCTACTCCTCTTTGTGGAAATTGAAATCGTGTCGAGGCTGAACTTCCATAAGTGATCATCCAGGTGAATAGTAACTCTCCTCACTGACGGTTTCTCAGTGTAACTCCTACCTCTCTTCTTCAACTTCTCAAAGCTATCCAACCTCTCGCTTGCGTCCTCACAAGCTGTGTAAATATAATGGGAGGGTAAGTCCTTATGTTTCTCCCTCTCAGTCTTGTAAACTCCAGCTTTAATCCTGGTGAAGGAGGTAGTTTTGTTTGACAGCCCATAATTTATTGCGTCCTCTAGAACCTCTCTGTACTCCTTCTCGACCTCCTTAAGTGCTGAGTATGTAGAATAGTCAACCTTAACCCTTAACTTCACTGTCCTCTCCACTTAACTCACCTATTAACTTTTTTACACCTTGAACTAGGAGTGTTTTCTTGTGACTCTTCATTCCGTAAATTTTCCCAGCGAATGAGGTAATGATGTAGATTAAGTCCTCAACTAGCTCTTGTGCGTCATCTTTGGGCTCCTCACCGAAAACTACTTCAATCTTAACTCCCATGGTTGAGAAGAACTCTTCAATGTACTCGAAGCCGAACCTTGTAAGTCTGTCTTTGTGTGTTATTAATACGATGTCGACACTCCTTCCCTCAACAAGTTTGAATAATTTAAGCAATCCTTTTCTTTGTGTGTTTAACCCGCTTGCAATATCTTTCAGTACTTCAACTACCTTGTAACCTTTTGCCGTTGCGTAATTTGTTAGGTAGTTTATTTGTCTTTCCAAGTCCTCTTTTTGATCGGTAGAGGAGACCCTAGCGTAAATTACAGCCCTCGTCTCTTCCCTCCTTTCTAAGTACTTCTTTATCTCGCTGTAAGGTATCCTATACTTCCCTCCTTCAGTTGTTACTACCCTTATTTTTCCTTCTCTAATCCACCGTAGGAGTGTTGAGTATGAGATGCTGAGTAGTTGGCAAGCCTCCTTAGGTCTCAGTAGTCTCTCCACAAAATTGGTTGATAATAAATAAATATAAAAAGATTTCTATTAACGTGAGAAAGGATTCAGTCCATACGTGAAGAATATAAGCAGAATTCCAACCATTTAAAACCCAACCTAAATCCTTAGTTAATCTATTAACTGCGGAAGCTAACCAATAAGTATACCACCTTCCTTCTTTCGATGCTTGCTGATATTCTGGAATATTGAACTTCTCCGCTAAGGCCTTAACGATCTCTTCAGCAGTTTTATAAGCTTTCTCTGAAGCTTGTACAGCGTCACCTTTCTTCAAATAGTCCTCCGCTTCCGCAATGTACTTCTTCGCCAATTCTATTCTTAAGTTAATTGCCCCCTTAGGATCTTTCCTTGAAATGGCGTCAATTATGAGGTCGTTAATGTCAATATCGTACTCTTCAGCCTTCTTAATTAGACCCTCCATATATAGAATACTATAATAGTGAAGTTTTAAGCGTTATCATGAAATACTTCAATTCTCCTTTGGTCTTTACATCTATCTCTCTGATTCAACCTTACTTTAAATATAACGACCTCATGGTAATCTAGATGTCTATTAGCTTACTCTCCTTGTCCCTAATGGTGAGACTTTCGATTGTGAAATTATTTAATTGTCTTTACACAATACTTAATGATTATTCCATGGTTCGATAATGGAAAATCTTATTATAACATCAAGAAAGATGTAGAGTGTGAATTATTGCATTTACGCAACGGTTTTCAACAATGTCTCAACATTGGAGGAGAGTGTAAAGAGCGTTTGGAGAAGTGATTCCATCATAGTGATTACTGATAATTATTCCACAGATGGTACATGGGAGAGGTTACAAGGGTTGAAAAAGGATTATAATTTAATACTATATAGGCTGAAATCAACTAGGGGTAAGGGTAGAGACTATTCTTTAAAACATTGTCCAGAGAACAGTATTACAACTTACTTTGACTCGGATATGAGGTACAACGAGAGTTTTCATAAAATCCTAGAATGGGCTCCGAGAGATAAGAGAACTTTAGTAAACTTAGTTAACGGGTTCGTTGTTAAGAGAGAGACCATATTGGAGAAAGGGAGTTGGAGAAATTTAAACAGGGCTGAGGATTGGGAGATTGTTTCTAGAGTTGGCTTCGATTATTTTATCCCTGCACTTACTCACGCTGAGTTACGTAATGAGTTAGATAGGGAGAGGAGATATGCTAAAGGTTTAAAATATTACGCTAGGAGGTTTAAAAACAAATTGGACGTTATTAGGGGTTTGGGATATAACTGGAGTGATATGAACATAGTTTATTCTAAACACTCAACACCATATAAGATTTTTATCAATGCTCCTTCCTATATACTCGCCAAACTTATGGGGATTTATAGAAACTATAGGGAATATAATAACGGAGTTGGTACAATATTGTCAGCACTTGATAAGATGATCGATCTTAAGGAGATAGGAGTTAATGATAAGTACTTCTTATTCGGTGGTTATTGGGGTTTCTTCAGTGCATATAATTTGGATAAGATTATTGACGAAAAACTGCCAAGTAAAGTAGGGAGAGTGAGAAAGTTCATATGTAATGATAACGGATTGCGATATGTAAAGACCTTAGAGGAATTCGACATAATTAAGCTAGCATCTTCTTTAAAGGATAAGCTTGAATGTAATGAATTTAACCCTTAGAACCCTCTTCCTCGCTTGATTGTCTACTTATTTCCAACGCCTCAGCGTAAATGAAACCTAAAATTATCCAACCAAAGAACAGATACACAATGTACTTGTTAAACGTTGGCAAAGAGTATAGAAAGACTGATATACTGACCAGTGATGCAAAAATCCCGATAAATATTTCATGAAGATGCTTCAATGCTCTCTTTGATGCAATCCTAATTAGTGAGGAATTGGCCGAGATGTGAACAAACAAGTTGTTTAAACCAGCTAACGCTCCAAGTATTGTGAAAGTGTTGTATAATCCAAAGGTGTAGCTCATTGCAGTTAACGCAGTTATGAAGACTAATCCCACAAGTAGCTCAGAGTATTTCACCTTAGAGAGACCACTTGGCGTTATCCTATCCTCAGCCATTGCCTTCAATGTTCGGGAATCAGCTAAAATATACGTCATTCCTCCTAACGTTCCATCGCTTAACGCGATGAGAGCTATTATGAATGTACCTATTAAGCCAAATCTAAACAGTAAGTAGTCTATTAAGTTTCCAGTGAAGTTCATGGCTGCCAAGGAGTAAAAGAAAAACGTTGCTAAACCTCCACCAAATAATAACACTGAAATTGCAGCTCTACCTATGGTTTTAGGATTGGTTTCTCCACCTAAGGGAGCTATTGAGCCGTAACCTGTTGGTATTCCCAATCCAAATACTGCAGCTGATATTAAGGTGGGTGTTAATGAACTCGGTATCGGATTGTAAAAATTCCATCTAGAATCGTAAAGAAATAGTAGGGAAAGTAGGGAAATTATTAAGATTTCTGCTATTGACGCTCCAATAGCGTACTTAGCTGACACTTGTATTCCAGCAAGTACTATTGACGTTGCAATTATTCCTACAATTAATGCGTAAAACCACTGATCGTAAAATATTGAAGGCAGTATTGTAGAGGGTACGTACGTTGAAATAATAGTGTACAGTACGTAAGCTCCACCTGTGAGTAATGTCCCACCATAAGCCAACCCGTAAAGTAAATAGTTCCAACCCGTATTCAACCCTAACCTAGAGGTTAAGGAGTAAAATGCGTATGTATAATATCCCCCACCCCTCTTAAATCTACTTGATAAAGAGTAAATGACTAGACCGTTAAATAGGACTACGAGAGTTGCGACCAACATGGCAAATGGCGCTTGTGTTCCTACTTTTCCTATCATGACAGTACCGAAGGTTAGTAAGGAGATAAAGGGTGCTTGTCCACCAAAGGAGATGAAGAATATGTCCTTAAATGATAACTTTTTACTCCCCTTATTCAGCTCCTCTTCTTTGTTGATCTCTTCCTTCATACACTAAAAGATAAAGATAATGATACATTCAAATAAACATTTCCTTATACTGTCGTAGAGGAAGAATTATCTAGAATTAAAGTTACTCTTCTTCCAATACAATTTAATGTCTCATAATTTCTCCAAAAGCTTTTCAAACCCCTTAACTTCTCTAAGAGGTAATCCCATACTACCTCTTGTCACAGCTAAGACTTCAGCGACAATCGATAGAGCGATCTCTTTCTCGCTCTTAGCACCAATATCTAAACCGGCTGGAATTCTCAATTTCTTTAATTTCACTTTATCAATTCCGGCTTGGACAAGCCTCTTCAATATTACCTCAGCTCTCTTTAAGCTCATAATTACAGCAATCTCCTTAGCTCCACCATAAATTGACTTCATGATAGCCCAAGTATCGTAAACGTGCCTAGTTGCAACTATTACGTAATTGTCCTTTACAACATCATCTGGAATTTGGAAAGTAGTACCTTTTATCACCTCATCAGCCTCATAATAACTTTCCTCAGCAAATGGGTCAACCACTAAAACGTGAAAACCCAAATCCTTTAAATATCTTGTTATATATGGAGCGACGTTAATTCCCTTCCCAGTACACCTACTGGCGTCAACCCTTACGGTATCCCTATCGCAAAATACTGGTTCCTCCATTTCCGCTTCTCTACTTGAGGCAAATACGACGACTTTCATAAATTAACATACTAACTAAACACTTATATGTATTCATTAAAAGCTAGAAAAGTAGTTTCAAGGAAAATGAGTAGCAACTTCTACTAGTAGGGCAATGCTTAGATTTTCCATAATAAAAATATCTATGGAAAGTCATTAATGAATTGTGGAACGCTTTAACAAAAATCACTTTTACTTTGTATTTATCTACTCAGTGTTAAATCTGGAGTCGGACTTCACTGACGTTTAAACTAAGGGGAAAGTTTGTTCTTTTCTAGGTATTTTATAGAATTCGTCCTTTAAATGTTAAACTCACCATTTTCTTAAATTCAGAATCAAACGTTAGATTAAAAGTTTAACCCTCAAACTTTGATGAAAATTTGAAGCGATCAATAAAACGCTTTCATAAGTATTTGATATAAGACTTGAAATCGCCAATATGAAAATGAAAATAAGAACTTCCTGGACTAACATGCAGTTTCATGATTTCGACACGATAAGATATTGACAAATTTAGTGTGTAATTATATAAGATAAGAATGTTATATTTATAATAATGTTTCACTTTTGATCAATTTGGATAACGTCTCGTCACTCTCATATAAATAAAAAATTGTAATGTTAACACTCGTCGAATAATTATACATTTATCTAACAAATAGGATGACCAAGTGAGAACAATTATGAGAATTGCATAATGTGACTATTTTCTAGTAAATTCTATTCTTTAACTTCAGTACATTTTTATAATCAAAAAAAGTAGGGATTACTTTTAACCTTTTCTCGTTAGACTAATAATCTCAATTATATACTTTTTCCTTTTAGTGTCTTCAAAATTCATCAGACAAAATCCTATAATTGGAGAGATCATATATAGCAATAAAGTATATCCGTCAATTCCCAAAAATACCGTACTTATTACAATAAAGTAACCTATTCCTGCACTCAAATTCCCCTTTATTATAGAGATTAAAATACCCATGGCTGTCAAGCCTAAGGCTAGTATTAATAAAGTTATACGATAAGGATTATACAAGTTTATTCCAAGAGTTGCGGGCAATATCATATTCATAAGTATCTCCATATATCTATTACTACTTATTACGTTCTCCATGAATATGAATGGAATTAAGGATAAAACCCCAATTACTATTGCAATGTAATTCCTCATAGACTTAATCTTACCTTGTATGATACTATACGTTATAAAGCTTAATAAGGAATTGAAATAGGCAGTAAGGTAACTTAAAAATAAGGCATGCTGAAATACGTTAAGTGATACTGAAGCATACAATCCAATGGCAACTAGGATCATAGTAGGGGTTAACAATATATTCTGTAAAGGCGATTTAATTAATCCCTCAACCATGCTAACTATTCCCAAAATGAATAAGGCTATCTCTAGAGAGTACCAGAAGCTGGATATATTATAGTGTGGAATTAGGTTAAAAAATGGAGAAATAAGCAAAACGATCGTTATTGGTATTAATGCTCTATACTTAGTTGATATAATTGCCGAGATTACTATTAACATTATAAAATACAGATAAAAGGCTATGTTCCCAATAATCTCTAAAATACCTTCGTTTGGTATATTAAGGGGTAAGATTGAAGGGAAGATAAAAGCTTGTTTAAGGATGAACTGCAAAAAAGAGGATATACCTAATAAGATTAAAAAAATCTTAAAATTACTTTTCAATTCATTTAAAAAACTCATCTTCTAAACACCGCGTAGAGTACTGCTAATGCTACTAATGCTATTACTACTCCTATTACCGTGACGTAGATAGTAGCAGTTGAGACTGAGGTTAACGTACTTGTAACCAGCGATGACGTTGTTGTGTTTGTCACGGGTGGTAGTGAAGTAGTAGTAGGTGCGGTAGTAACTAATTCTAATGTTAAGAAGTTTGACGTAATAGACTTGTCGAATAATGTTTCTCCTAATCTTCCTTGCCACACTGCAAATGCCACATAGTATACTTTACCTGTAGTTATATTAGGCATGAAAGGTTCATAATCTGGCGGAACTGCTAACGGTCTTGCAAACTCTACATACCAGTAACCATCTTGATATTTAGCACCAGTCCAGATGAAGAATAGAGAACCATTAAGTCCAGATGATCTAACTGGAGTATACCAAATTCCGCCAGTATCAACTTCATATAGGTTTGTATTATTAGTATATAATGGCACCGCAAATCCATGATTCCCTGGATCAGTATAAGGAATATTAGTACTATTAAGAAATGTTAAATTCTCCCATATGTTAGCCTTAAATGCCGGATCATAAGTAGCGTTGTTCCATGTAGCGCCAGATAACCACATCCATATATTTGCGGCTCCACCTTGTTGAGCTAAAGATCCTCCAGCGTATTTGAATGTAAATCCATCAAAAACCTCTCCAGGTTGCTCTCCACCTAAATTCATATCGTCTTTTGTTGGGACGTTATTTGCTACGTACCACATTATCGCCGTTCTATCGGGATAATACCATGATGAATTAGTGTAATATCCATAAAACATACCATCATTATATAACAAATCCTCTATACCTCTAAGAGAACCATAGTATAGTATCGTCCCATTTTGTAGTACAGAGATCTGCGTGTTATTAGGAGCTGGCAAAAGTATTCCAGAAAAATTAAACACAAGCCTTCCAGTTTCTTCTTTTCCATTAATAGTTGAGACATAATTGGTATAATTAGACTCTAAAGTATATGTTGTTCCAGGTGTTAATTCTATTATATCATTAACTCCTGGACCTGAAGCATACGGATATACACCGGCAAGAGATGCAGACCACGCATTAAAAGCGGGCTCTGGAGCATACCACTTCTCTAAAATAAATATCCAAGTTCCATTCCAAGCAGCTTTAACTAATAAATAGTGAGTTAATCCAGATGTGGGAGCCATTGGTATATTTGCAGTTAATGAAATGTTAATCCATGGTATTTGGTTCCAATAGTTAGCACTCCCTGGATTTGACAAATCCGCGCTTCCTACAACATTATATGCTGGAATTTGAGGTGTAGTTTGAGCCATTGGCACGTTAGAGATTGCTAAAACTATCGAAAGGAGAACTGCAATAATAATTAAGCTGAGAGTGATTTTTGACCTTACCTTAACATTCACCGCAATTCACAAGTAAATAGTGTGAGAAGGGGTTTATTAAATATAAGCCGTTGGACTAATGATTATTATAAGCTTAATGTTTAGTATTTCCAAAAATTTCTTACACGTTATGATTCATTAATAAGTTGCTAAGGATAAACCCATTAAGCCCAATACTATATGAGTATAATTTTCATGAATACTTTAATCAAATAATACAATTCCATTATTCTCTATAAATTCGATACTACTTAATCAGAATTATTTTTGTAAAGTGACTTTGGGTCTACCGTGAAGGGCGAGGCTTTTCGCACCCTTAACCGTTTGTCCCTACACTTTCATTTCAATCATTTTATGATCATTCATGATCGAGTGTAGGGACTTAGCCCTCAACCACCCACTTACTGTAGGTGGGTCATGGGACTCCTTCGAGCCCAACACGGTAGACCCAAAATCATATTAGAAAAAATATTTCTGATAGGATAATATCGAACTTATAAAAGATAAAGAAATTTATAAGAGTATAAAGAATTCAATTGAAGAAAGGGTTTAAGGTGAGGGAGATTGAGTATTACCACGTGAGTAAGTGAGATGGTAACACCCGGTCTCCCTCACCAAAATAACATTCAACAAATAGGATATAAATTACTTTCCATGCTGAACTTCAAGGGAAAGAAAGGGGAAGAGGTGGCGAGAACCCTCATCTCAGCGTGTCTATGGAACGATTCGGTGGAAAGCAAGTCGAGGGCGTATGGCGTGTCCCCACAGACCGTGAGGAATTACGTGGAGGAGCAAGGGGTGGAAGTTATTGAGAAACTCTTGGAAAGCGCCAGGAAGATATCCTTGAAGGTACTGAAGGGAGTAAGGGAGATAGACGTCTCAATAGACTGGACAACCAAGACCTGGTACGGGAGACCGGTGGGAGGGCTCGGGAGTTCGGAGGAGGGAAACTCTTGGAACTACGCAACTGCGACGACAAAGTTTAATGGGAAAGTGCTCCTACTGGCCTTCGTCACTCAAGTCAAGGGGATGACTAAGGAAGAGATCGTGAAGGCCCTCGTGGAGCAAGTCGTCGCGATGGGGTTCAAGATAAGGTTGATAACTCTTGACGCTGGTTTCTACACTGTTGATGTGCTCAATTTCATTTCACAGTTTAAGTATATAGTTGCTGTGCCTGTTGGGGACGTTAAGGTTTATGAGGAGTTTGACGGGGATTACACAACTAATAGTAAGAGGCATAGGAGGGATGAGCAGGTCAAGTTCAGGCTTCTCGTGTACAGCAAGGAAAAAGTGAGGAGAAAGAGTCTTGTTTATTTTGCTAGGGCTACTAACCTAGACCTATCCAAGAGGGAAGTGTTGGATTTGTATAATAAGGTAAGGGGTCCCATAGAGACCTCTTATAGGAACATTAAGGCTTTTCTTCCATTCACCAGTTCCACCAAGTTTGTTTTCCGCACGTTGATCTTCGTGCTGGCCCTTGTACTCTACTCCTTATATACCATATTCAAGGGGGAGGTGGGGAGAGAGGAGTTTAGATTATTATTAATTCTTTTATTTCCTGATTTATTCAATCCAGAGAATTTTACATTTAATATAATTGAAACACTTATTTACACTATAGATTTATTTTTAAGGAGGTGATTTTGGGTCTACCGAACAGCACGGGGCTCACATCTCCAGCTCTCCTCGCTAAGTTGTACAGTGCAACTACATCCCTATGCCACTTTTCCTTCCCCTTCTCACAAACACCAACCCTTGGGGCATGGCCCCCATCGAGTTGGTAAACGATCTTCGCCCCATGAATTGGGCAAACAGTGGAAGTATAAGATGGGTTAACTAAGACTACGGGGACTCCAAACTCCCTAGCCTTCTCAATAATAGCATTCTTCATTGAGGAAAATGCAGATCTATAAATCCTCAACCTAAGCTGAGAGTCTTTCACGTCCTTTATCATATGCTCTGGAATTCTCCTTGGCAAGTCCTCTAAAACTATGACACTCCTACTTTCAAAAGCCTCTTTAACGATCAGCTTGGCTAATTTCCTCCTAATGTCTACTTTCTTATCCCTCTCCCTCAGCCTCTTTAACTTCCTCCTCACTTCCCTATCCTTAGTTGACTTACCAGTAGTTATTGCCTTCCTCCTATACTCATAGCCCAGAGTAATCCTCTTAGTGTTAGTCTCAAGCAATAAGGGTTTACTGTTGATGAGCACCGAGACCGAATTCTCGTTAAGGTCGACGGGAATAAACGCTTTAGGCTCATAAGGTTTAGGCTCATCCCTCTTAAAAATGACGTAGAACTCTACAACATTCCCCTTCATCAGCCTAAACCTGGCCTCACTCGCAATCAACCAACCCTTATTATAATATCTCCAGAAGATCTTAGGGAAGGTTGGTGAAATGAAAACCCTACTCCTCTTTGTGGAAATTGAAATCGTGTCGAGGCTGAACTTCCACAGATGATCGTCGAGGTGAATAGTAACTCTCCTCACAGACGGTTTCTCAGTGTAACTCCTACCTCTCTTCTTCAACTTCTTAAAGCTATCCAACCTCTCGCTTGCGTCCTCACAAGCTGTGTAAATATAATGGGAGGGTAAGTCCTTATGTTTCTCCCTCTCAGTCTTGTAAACTCCAGCTTTAATCCTGGTGAAGGAGGTAGTTTTGTTTGACAGCCCATAATTTATTGCCTCCTCTAGAACCTCTCTGTACTCCTTCTCGACCTCCTTAAGTGCTGAGTATGTAGAATAGTCAACCTTAACCCTTAACTTCACTGTCCTCTCCACTTAACTCACCTATCAACTTTTTTACACCTTGAACTAGGAGTGTTTTCTTGTGACTCCTCATTCCGTAAATTTTCCCAGCGAATGAGGTAATGATGTAGATTAAGTCCTCAACTAGCTCTTGTGCGTCATCTTTGGGCTCCTCACCGAAAACTACTTCAATCTTAACTCCCATGGTTGAGAAGAACTCTTCAATGTACTCGAAACAGAACCTTGTAAGTCTGTCTTTGTGTGTTATTAATACGATGTCGACACTCCTCCCCTCAACAAGTTTGAATAATTTAAGCAATCCTTTTCTTTGTGTGTTTAACCCGCTAGCTATATCTTTCAGTACTTCAACTACCTTGTAACCTTTTGCCGTTGCGTAATTTGTTAGGTAGTTTATTTGTCTTTCCAAGTCCTCTTTTTGATCGGTAGAGGAGACCCTAGCGTAAATTACAGCCCTCGTCTCTTCCCTCCTTTCTAAGTACTTCTTTATCTCGCTGTAAGGTATCCTATACTTCCCTCCTTCAGTTGTTACTACCCTTATTTTTCCTTCTCTAATCCACCGTAGGAGTGTTGAGTATGAGATGCTGAGTAGTTGGCAAGCCTCCTTAGGTCTCAGTAGTCTCTCCACAAAATTGGTTGATAATAAATAAATATAAAAAGATTTCTATTAACGTGAGAAAGGATTCAGCCCTAACCATAGCGTGAAAAATGACTCAATAATTACTAAAAACGCCAATATAAGAGAGGCTTTAACGATTTTTCCTGCATCTAATCTCTCTGGTTTCATGGAGTATCTTACATTATCAGTTGCAATGGACATTGTAACAAAATCATTAAGAAACAGTAATAATATCACATCAAAAGGTGTGGTTACGAAAAATCTAACTATGAAAAATGACAAAGTTAAGAATATTACAACTTGCAAAGTTTTAATTATCTTATTTAAAGTATATGTTAATATTCTCTGATAAATCCTTCTCCCAGTTTTAATAGCCTCTACTATATCCGTTAGTCCTTCATGAGTCAAAACTATACTAGCTGAGGCTTTAGCTACATCAGTCGCATTAGCCACCGCTATGCCTACTTCTGCTTGCTTTAAAGCAGGGGCGTCATTTACACCATCTCCTGTCATTCCCACATAATGACCTCCATCTTGTAGGGTTTTAACTATAAAGTATTTATCCTCAGGGAAAACCTCTGCAAAAACATCACATTCCTCTATCTTCTTAATCCTATCCTTTTCCTCCAACTGCTTTATAGTGTTGATATCGCATATTACATTTCCTATATCTACTTGCCTAGCTATCTCCCCTGCTATTAATACGTTATCTCCAGTAACCATTTTCGGCTTAACGTTTAACTTCTTTATTTCATTAATGAATTCTCTACTATCCTTTCTTGGCCTATCGTAAAGCGGAAGTATGCCCACGAGTTTTAATTTTCCTTCTTTATCTCCTATGGCGACTGATATGGTCCTATATCCCTTCTTAGATAACTTCTCTAAAATGCTATGATATTTCTGAATGTCTAGAATTTCTGACATTTGGGCAATTACCTGTGGAGCTCCTTTAACTACCCTTATTATTTTTCCGTTAATGTTTACTATGGCTTCGGTTCTTTTAGTTGAAGGATCAAATGGTTTAAATTCTATTCTCTCATATTTCTCTGGGGCTATGTTATTTTCCCTTAAGCACATAATTACTGCAGTATCTATGGGATCATGACTTGCCTCATCTGAAGCCATATAGGCGAATTTTACAACATCCTCCTTAGTAAACCCATTAAAGGGAATCGGATCCCCCACTCTCATTCTGTTCTCGGTTATAGTTCCAGTTTTATCCAGATTTAACACGTCCATAGATGCAATATCTTCAGCTGCAGTTAGCCTAGTTACTAATATCCCCTTCTTCGAAAGCTCTAAACTTCCTAATGCCATAGCTATCGTAAACGTTGCAGGTAAGGCTAATGGAACTGATGCTATTAACACAATGAGAGAAAAGGGTAAGATCTCAGATAAACTTACTTTAAGCAGAAGAGAATAAATGAAAAGTGTAATGACTAAAGATACATCAAATAACATGAGGTACTTAACTATATTTAAAATAAGTTTTTCTAGGTGTGATTGTGCTCTTGCGGTCTGAACTAATTCCGTAGTTTTCCCGAAATACGTCTTCTCTCCAGTTGCAATAACTATTGCCGATGCCTCTCCTCTCTTTACTATAGATAATGACTAGCTAAATTAATTTTGCGATTTTATGGAAATTTACTTTTATTAATTATTGAGAAAAAAGAAATATCAATAGTATATAACTGAGATAACTGTAAATATTTCTCAGTATTTTTCATTAAATTTTATTATATCAAATAAGAATTTATGTATGTGTTAAATTCACTATTAAGATTAGAGTCTATGGTGACTAAATGGAAACTAGATCGAATTAAAAAGTTTGAGTATAATACTTTTTATATAAAATAAGTTTTATACTATTTTATAAAATTCACTATAATTAAGTTTAAATACTAGTATAACATAATTAATTACAATGGGAGTTGAGAGAGTAAGTTATCTTTTTCATGATTTAGAGTTTGTAAATAGAGTTAAGGAATTAATTGAAAATGAAGAAAGTTTTGCTATAGTCGAGATCGTAAAAACTGAAGGACCTAGTGCTTTGAAAGCAGGCAATAAGCTAGTTATAAGAAGTGATGGATCATTTGAAGGATGGATAGGTGGTTTCTGTACTAAGGATGAGATAATAAAGCATTCTTTAGAAGCTATAGAGGAGGGATTAACTAAGTTTTTATACCTGAAGACCTGCCATGGAGGTTCCATATATTTATACATAGAGCCCATACTTCCTAAGAGAAAGTTAATAGTAATTGGGAATAATCCTATAACTTATTATATTAAGAGAATAGGGGAGAATATAGGTTTTAATGTAATGAAAGTCAGTGAACCTAAGGAAATTGAGAAAATAAAAATAAATAAGAATACATTCGTTATTATAGCCACAATGGGAGAGAGGGATCATGAATTCGCTGAAGCTATGCTGCCTAGTGATGTCAGATATATAGGGATTGTAGCTAGTAAGAAAAGGGGTGATGATATACTATCTTATTTACGTAATAAGGGATACTCAGATGACTTAATTTCTAAGATTAAGGTTCCAGCGGGTATAAATATAAACGCAGTTTCTCCAGAAGAAATAGCATTAAGCATTATTGCTGAGATAATTAAGGTTTCTAGAGAGGCTAAAGCTAAGGAGGTTACTGAGGAGGAGATAGATCCAGTATGTGGAATGAGGGTATTGAAATCGTCTCCTTATTACTCCACTTTTGATAATAGAGTATATTATTTCTGTAGTAAATACTGTAAAGAAAAATTTGATTCTAATCCTCAAATATATTTTAAATAATGAAATATGCATGATTAGATATAATTAGATTTTTTATAGCTGAAATCTAAAGTAGAATTAGTGAGTTTAGTGTATCCAGCTCCTTTTGAATATTTCGCTCCCACCAGTCTTAAAGAAGCATTGGAACTTCTGTCAAAATATGGGGATGAGGCCAAGATTCTAGCGGGAGGTCAGAGTTTAATTATTTCAATGAAGTTAAGAATAATTTCGCCAAAATATATTATAGATATAAATAATATACCGAATTTATCTTATATTAACGAATCCGAAGGATATTTGAGACTTGGTGCATTAACTAGATATTCTGATTTAGAGTACTCAGATTTGATAAAGTCGAAGTATCCTTTACTTTACGAATCCGTAAAACACTTAGCTGATCCAATAGTTAGGAATTGGGGAACTGTTGGAGGGAACGTTTGTTATAATCATCCTGGCAATAATTTACCTGCTGTGATGTTAGCCTATAATGCAGAGTTCGTAGCAACTAGCTTATCTGGAAGTAGGGTTATTAAGGCGACAGACTTCTTTTTAGGTCCATTTCAAACTGCATTAAGACAAGACGAAATATTAACGGAAATAAGAATCCCCATACCTAAGCCCAGAAATGGGGGACATTATATTAAGCTTGAGAGGAGAGTAGGAGATTTCGCTATCATTTCCACAGCAGTTAACTTATCGTTAGACTATGATGGTACTGTTAGGGAGGCTGGAATTGGAATTGGAGGTGCAAGTAATAACCCTGTTAAAGTGACTAAGGCTGAGGAGTCGTTAGTGGGCAATAAGATAAATGATAATTTAATTAAGGAAGTAGGGAAAATAGTGACTGATGTTATAAAGCCAGTTGAGGAACCCTTTGGACCTCCGGCTGATTATAAGAAAGCCATGGCTGGAGTAGTTACTATTAGGGCAATTAAACAAGCGATAAAAAGGGCTTTAGGTGGTGTTTAATATGGTTCAGAAAGTTCACGTTAAAATAGTCATTAATGATAAACCTTATGAAGCTGATATAGAACCAAGACTACTTTTAGTTCATTTCATTAGGGATATAGCTGGGCTAACTGGAACACATATAGGGTGCGATACTACTAATTGTGGTGCATGTACTGTGATTTTAGATGGCAAAGCTGTAAAATCGTGCACAATGTTTGCCGTCCAAGCTAACGGTAAGGAAATAATTACCATAGAGGGATTAGCTAAGGATGGGAAATTACATCCGATTCAAGAAGGGTTCTGGGTTAAGCACGGACTGCAATGCGGCTATTGTACTCCAGGAATGATAATGGCAGCTTATCAATTACTTAAGAGGAATCCTAATCCTACTGAAGAGGAGATTAGATGGGGGATTTCTGGTAATTTATGTAGGTGCACAGGTTATCAGAATATCGTAGAGGCAATTAAGTACGCAGCGGAGAAAATGAGGGGGATGAGTTAAATGGCCGTAGAGGAGACATTACCTCCCGTAGGAGTTCACGGGATGGGGCATAAGATAAGGCGTAAAGAAGACATGAGATTTTTAGTAGGTAAGGGGACGTATGTAGATGACATAAAATTACCTAACATGGTTTACTTAGCATTCGTGAGGAGTCCTTATGCTCACGCTAGGATAAAGAGGATAAACGTGGAAAAGGCCAAATCCATACCTGGAGTAATTGATATAATTACGGGAGAAGAGCTGGAAAAAGCAGGACTAGCGTGGATACCAACATTAATGGGAGATAAAATGATGGTTTTACCAACGGAAAAAGTTGTCTTTCAAGGACAAGAAGTAGTAGCTGTGATAGCAGAGGATAAATATGCGGCGTGGGATGCGGTAAATCAAATAGAGATCGATTATGAACCTTTAGAACCGGTAATTGACCCTAAGAAGGCTTTAGAGCCTAATTCACCAATAGTTAGGCCGGATAAAAATTCTAACTTAGTATTCAGATGGGAAGCTGGAAATAAAGAATTAACTGAGAAAATTTTTAAAGAAGCTGATATAGTGGTAAGCCAAGATTTCTACTATCAGAGATTACATGTAACTTATATGGAACCAGTGGGCTGTATAGCTCATTATGACCCAGTTTCTGGAAAACTTACCTTATGGATGACTACTCAAGCACCTCATGTAGTTAGAACAGTGTTCTCTTTAGTTGCTAAAATTCCAGAAAATAAGATAAGGATAATTTCTCCTGATATAGGCGGAGGATTTGGAGGGAAAGTTTACGTTTACCCAGGATATGTTGTAGCAGCATACGCTGCAATAAAGTTAGGAAGACCAGTTAAGTGGATCAATACTAGGTCTGAGGATATGAAGAGTACAGCGTTTGCTAGGGACTTTCACATTCACGGTGAGTTAGCTGCTAAAAAGGATGGAACGATATTGGGGCTTAGAATTAAGGTTATCAGTGATCATGGAGCGTTTTATGGTGACGCTAATCCAAGTAAATTCCCTGCTGGCTTATTCAGTATTTGCACTGGAGCTTACGATATAAAGGCAGCTTACGTTGAGGTTACAGGTGCTTATACTAATAAACCCGCTGGTGGTATAGCGTATAGATGCTCATTTAGGGTAACTGAAGCAGCGTATACTATAGAGAGATTAGTTGATATTTTAGCTCATGAATTGGGAATGGATCCTGCAGAGTTAAGGCTAAAGAACTTCATACCACCGGAGAAGTTCCCATATAAATCGGCTTTAGGTTGGACTTATGATAGTGGTAACTATCCAGCTGCGTTGAAAAAGGCTATGGAAAAGATAGGATATTATGAATTAAGAAAGGAGCAGGAGGAAAAGAGGAAGAGAGGAGAGCTTATGGGAATAGGAATTAGCACCTTCGTAGAGATTGTAGGAGCAGGACCTGCTGACTTATTTGATATTGTAGGGATAAAGATGTTCGAAAGTGCTGAGATAAGAATTCATCCTACTGGTAAGGTTATTGCGAGGTTTGGAACTAGGGCTCAAGGACAAGGCCATGAGACTACTTATGCGCAGATAATTTCTGAAATATTGGGTATACCGGTTGAGGATATAATAATAGAGGAAGGAGATACTGATACATGTCCCTATGGTTTAGGGACATACGCCAGTCGTAGTACACCTACTGCAGGTGCTGCAGCAGCGGTTTCTGCAAGAAAGATTCTGGATAAGGCTAAGAAGATAGCCGCTCATCTACTTGAGGCTAGGGAAGAGGATATAGTATTTGAGAAGGGGAAGTTCTATGTTAAGGGATATCCAGATAAGTATAAGACAATTCAAGAAGTCGCATTAGCTGCATATACTAATCCTCCACCTAATATTGAGGCTGGACTAGAGGCTGTAACATATTATAATCCTCCAAACATGACCTTTCCATTCGGTGCTTATATTTGTGTTGTTAATATAGATAAAGGTACTGGACAAATTAAAATAAGAAGATTTGTGGCCGTAGATGATTGCGGAAATATAATAAATCCCGTAATAGTTGACGGTCAAATAATGGGGGCTCTAACCATGGGCTTCGGGACGTCATTTATGGAGGAAATACGTTATGATGAAAACGGAAATATCTTCGGAGGGAGCTTTGCTGAATATTTAATACCTACTGCAGTCGAGACTCCTAAATGGGAGCTAGATAAAACGGTAACTCCATCACCTCATCATCCCTTAGGTGCAAAAGGGGTTGGCGAATCCGCAACTGTAGGATCTCCCGCAGCTTTTGTAAATGCTGTAGTAGATGCATTATGGCATTTAGGAGTCAAGCATATAGATATGCCAATATGGCCGTGGAAAGTGTGGAAAGTTCTTAGGGAAAAGGGAGTAGCTTCCGATGAATAACTTTTTTTTTTTTTTTTTTAAAAAAAATTTAGTGTGAAGAAAATGTTAAACAGTGTCGATGAATTAATTAAATTATTAGAGGAACAAGACTATATAATTGAAAGAGATGCAGCAATTGCAGTATTTTTGGCATTAAAATTGGAAAAACCTCTACTAATTGAAGGTCCTCCAGGATGCGGGAAAACGGAATTAGCTAAGGTTATTGCAAAGTCTTTAGGTCTTGAGTTGATAAGGTTACAGTGTTATGAAGGGCTAGACTACTCACACGCACTTTATGAATGGAATTATCCTAAGCAACTGTTGGAAATAAAACTATTACAACAGAAAGAAGATGAGGCAGAAATAAAGAAAAGGATATATAGTGAGGAATTTCTTATAGAAAGGCCTCTGTTAAAGGCCATAAGGTCTGAAAATAGGGTAGTTTTACTAATAGATGAAATAGACAGAGCAGATCCAGAGTTTGAGGGTTTTCTCCTTGAATTTTTAGGAGAATTTCAGATTACAATTCCAGAGTTAGGTACAATTAGGGCTAAACATAAGCCTTATGTTTTTATAACTTCCAATAAAACTAGGGATCTTTCTGATGCTTTAAAAAGGCGTTGTCTCTACTTATACCTATCTTACCCCACTGAGGAGAAGGAATTAGAAATCGTTAAGAAAAAGGTTAAGGGAGTTGATGAGGAAAGGACAAGAAAAGCTATAAAGATAATAAACGAGATAAGAAGAGATGAAGAGATAATACATAAGCCAGGTATAGCTGAGACAATAGACTTCGTTTCCTCAATGAGTTTCCTGAACTCTGAAGATGAAATAAAGGCATTAATAGTCACCTTACTTAAGGATGAGGAAGACGTAAAACATTTTAAAGAGGTGATAAAAAGTGGAGGAAAGAATAGCAATAGTAAAAATAGCTAACATACTGAGGCAAATGGGAAGGAATGTAGGAATTGATGAGACGATAGATGCCTTAAGGGCTTTAGAGTTAATAAGAGATAAGGATTTAGATACAATAAGGGCAATACTTAAGGCAACACTTATAAAGGATTTTACTTTATTAGAGAGCAATAAAAGGGAAGAAGAAAAGAATTCCGTAATAGGTAAAATAACTCAGAGCAATTATCTAGCTGCAGAATATTACATTTATAGCCGCATCGAATCTAAGGCAAAATTACCCAGTTTTATAATAACAAATAGCGATCTGATTAAATGGTCAAAGATTGCAAAATATGTAGAAGAAATTACTTTGAACTACAAGGGACGTAGATTTAAGCCTAAAGATAAAGGAGAGATAGATATGAGGAGAACTATAAGGAGCGAGACTAAATACTCGATGGAATCTCCTTATCTCCTTAAGTCCGTAAGAAAGATAAACAAATCAAATTTGATTTTACTATGTGACGTTTCTGGTTCCATGAAGGACTTCTTTAAGGAAACTATACTGTTATCGTTTTTTATAAAGAGAAATATACCTAAATCAGAAATATTCCACTTCAGTACTGATTTAAGGAGAGTCACCAATTTATTTCAAGTTACAAGTATATATAAGGTAAACGTTAGAAAATTGGCTTTAGCAGTATCCTATGGTAGTGGGACTAAAATAGGTGAGGCTTTATATATGCTTAGAAGAAATTTCGGAGACTTAATTCATCATAATAATAGCATTCTAATATTTAGCGATGGATGGGATTTAGGTGATTTAGAACTATTAGATAGAGAGATGAGAATTATTAAAAGAAGATGTAAAAAAATTGTATGGATGAACCCACTATTAGATGAACTTCACCCACCAGAAACATCGGGAATGAAAATAGCCTTAAAATATGTTGACTTACTATTATCTCCAGATATTAAAAAGTCACTTTCCTATTAATAGTATGTATTTGTTTCCCTCTTGTGACTCTTGTATTAGCTTCAAACCCCTCTTCTTAACCCATAATGTTATATCCTTCTTAGTAGCCTCATCACCCAAAATTACCTTAACAGCCTCACCCTCCCTCAACTCATCAACAACGCTAGATAATTCACCTATAGGACCTGCACAAGACGAACTAGTTAAATCCAATTCCTTATAGATCTTAAGAGAACTCATATCTTTCCCCATTTATATTTGTCTCATAAGGGTTTATAAATTCTTCATTTATGCTAATAAAATTTCGTTTAATCAAAAACAATTGCAATAAATGAAATAAATTATTATTTATTTTGTTAGTATTGAGATGAACATTCATAATCGATTATTAAATGTTTCAAACACTTTTTCGAATCTTATTTTCTCTCCTAATTCTCCAGAGTCCTTTACTAAAACTTATTATTTCTATGTTAAAAGCATCTATTGCGGAATCTGAGAGTAGAGGCTCTATTAAACCCTCAGCTACTGCAACATCTAAAATAACTGAAGTTAACTCTTCTCCATTATCCAATAGTGTACCCTTTATTGCCTTTTTATATAACTTAACTTCCACGTACGTAGTAGCCTCTTCTGAGTAAGTAGTTTCAGCTTTAAGTTCGTTTAATTTCAACTCTTCAGCAATTTCAGTAGGTAATGCTATACTAGGCTCTGGACTTTCAGCTCCACTATTTAAAAGAGCCACGATCTCCGTACTCTTACCCGTTATCGCTTCTAACCTTATTCTTACTCTCACTCCCAACGCTTAGCACCTTAAATCTCCCAAATGTTATTATTTCTCCTCTTTTGACCTTAGCCATCTTTTCAAGCTGTGATTCTGGCATTAAAATTATTGATCCCCTCTTCTTCACAATATTTAATTAGAATAGGTAGTAATAAGGTTTTCACATATATTATCTCTGTGTCTTCATAAGCTTTTGAGGCATAAATAATGTTATTTTAAGTATGTAATTACAGTAAATTTTATTACAAAACTATACAATTATTTGTATTTTATCTTATTAATCCATATTATATTATTCTTTATAGTTAAATATAATAAATAATTGTATAATATGAAATATTATAATTATGATAACGTTTCAATTTTGCTCAAACTGGACAGCGTCACTAAAATCTTATGAATTTATTCCTTTATCAAAATCTGTGAGTAATTTTATAACTAAACGCCAAGCCCTTACTCTTATGGACTTCTCTTTACTTTGCAAAAGTTCTAGCAAGTACTTTGAATACTGTTTTATATCCTCCTCGTTCAGTAATGCTTCTATTCTTATATCTTCGTCTTCGGATTTTAATAATTCAAGGAAATAGTTTAGATTATTCATTATCTTTTTTTTATCGGATATTTTTATGAATTTAGGAACTAGTTTCCACATCCATAACCTATGATTTTCCCTCTCGCTTTTTAAAAGCGCTATGTAATAAGTTAAATATTCTTTCACTTCATCAGTAGATAAAACTCTACCTGCTATCTTCCACAAAGCAAGAGCCCTATAATACTCATCATCAAACTTCAACAGTTCAATTAGGTAATCTTTAAGTATCAGTTTTGCTAACTTAGGTAATAGATTCAAGCTTCTAAAGCTATAGAATAGTGCGAAATCAATAACCTTATAAAATACCTTATAGTATTTATTGGAAAATCCTTGCATCATAGTATTCTTATAAAGGACTCCATTAATATTTATATTTAATTTTATGATATATCATAAAAATCTAATATGTATATAATGAAACTTCAAAATTTATCTCCACATAATTTTGAAAATTATTTAACTTTAGAATTTTCCATAAAATGCTACTAAGACCCTCAATACTCCTTCTATGGTTCTATAAGGTAAGTGTTGAGGAATGCTAGGAATTCGTTGAACTCCTTGGCAATATTAGTTGGCACTATGCTTAGAGTTTGACTGAAAGGCTTATTACTTAACGTCATAGTGATTAAGTGGACTTATAAAAGTAAAGGTAAATGAATTTTCTTAAATTCGAAATCAAACGTTAGATTGAAGGTGAGTTCAACGCCAGCATTAATGAATTACAAAGCACCTTTCTTGAAATAAAATATAACTCAATGTGGACATGGTTAATAATCTCATTTACTTATCAATCTCAGGGTCTTCCATTAGTCCTAGCTCGTAAGCCCTTTTAAGGATCTTATTAAGTGGACCTTCAATTGTATCAAAGAAGGCCTTTATTTCTTCATCGTCTCTTCCCTTTAAGTAGTCATATAGGTATAGAATCTCATCTAAATATCTTTCTTTTAGCAGAATGTAAGTATCTGGATTGTCTTCTACGCCTATTGCATCTATTTTGCATTCATTACCTAAAAATAACTCGAATGATTTAATTGCTCTTTTTACATGGAATTTCGACGTAACTATCAGTATGCTCCTTATATTTAGCTTCCTAATTATTTTCTTGGCGTAGAACGCGTTATCTATAGTACTTGAAGAATTACCATCAAAATAGATGTTTTTTATATTTTTGGTCTCTTTTAAGGCTTTTTTATACATTTTTTCATAATCGTCTTTTCCTCCTACTATGATTAAGTATTTTGCTATACCTTGTCTATATAACCTTATTGCTTCATTAATCCTACCCTCGCTCAGTTCTCCTCCTCCTAACACGACTATCGCATCATACATATTTTTCACCTTTAGAATATGAAGATGCCATGCCTATTCGGTAACATTTCTTGTGCCCTCCCTAGTCTTAACACGATATATATCCAATACCTTAGAAATTCCTTAAGAAATTCCCCTATTTTCTCACAAACTACTTCATCATCATTATTTAAGCATTTTTCTATTGTTATATCATAAAATACCTCTTTATTTAATTGTATTTTTAAGTCTTTAATCTCATCAATCGCTATTTTAGTAAAGTCATCAATCCCTAAATATTTTAGTCTTTCGGATACTTTTTGCACCGCTCTTTTATAGTCAGTCTTATCATCTAATGAATAAAGATAAGCTAAGATTAGTGCAGGTTTAAGGGATAATGCGAGATTACCGACTATTTCTTCCAAGGATCCAAATGGTCTCTTTACTGGTTTATCGCCAGTAATTCCAACGTCTGGATTGAAACATCCTCCAATTAGTCTACCCTCATATACTAAATCACTACAAACACTTGGTAAGCCATGAGGATTTAACTCCCCTTTGTATCTTGACATTATCTTAAAAACATACTTTAAGGTTTCCGCATCGCGTATCACAGCAGACGTAATAATGTTTATTTTCTCTTTTTCTAAAGGATTCTTACTATAATAATAGATTAGATCCATAAGTATCGATCCTAATGATACATCTGAAAATGACATATCTAAGTTAGAATCATCTTCTTCAAATTTTTCTAACATGTCATTTAAGATATCATTTAAATCTTTATTTGAGTATTGAGTTAAATCGATTTGTAAAGCCCTCTTAACTCTATTCACTACTTTTTCGTAGTCACCAAGACTTTTACTACGTTCATATACACGTTTAGCATACTCCTTCAAATCACCATCTGCAAAGTACTTATCTGCATTTCTGTAAAAATACGTTTCATTCTCTACTAAAGCCCAGGTTGGTGGCTCAATAAATACACTAATGATATCCAAAATTTTAATCTGATGATTAAAATCTGAAAGTATGGATGAAAAGTATTTAATAGTTTTTCTATCTTTAGCCAACTCGTCTAAAAGCATATTCATATTGGCTAGAACTTTTTTCGCTTCACCTTCATTTAATCTTTCTCCGATAATGTCAGCTTTGTCTTTTTTTGCAAATTGTTCTCCAACAATTTTCCCTAAGTTTATCTTATCGTAAATTAAACCAGTAAAGCCTATGATATCGATTCTCTCCCTCCATGAAAGTTGGCTGATCAAAATACCAGTTTTCGTTCCTGCCAACATATACCAGTGTGTATATTCATGAAGTAATGTCTGTATGTAATCAATTAGATCAATTAATTGATAAATACGATCCCTAGGAACTTTGAACGATTCAGAGCGTTCTTTCATATTTTTTTCAAATTCTGTCAAATAAATAGAATATCTTGTTTTTTCACTATATTCTTCTACATCACCTTCACAATTTATTTTATCATCTAGTTTATAGATTAAATCGGTCATTTGTTTACAATATTCTTCTATGGTTTCTTTCGGCTCTTGTTCAAATAGCGATCCAGCCATTTGTTTACAACATTCGATTATAGTTTCTTTAGGTCCTAGTTTACGAATCGAATCAGCTATGCATTTAGTTACTTCACCATTAATTTTTTCAACATTTTTATACGGAAAAATCTTCGCATCATATACTTCAAGAACATTAATAAAGCGACCCGTCATTACCGCTTTAGCTTCCCCAGCGTATAAACCTATCAATTTGTTATTTACTCTTATTCTACTGAGAGCTTTTAATTTCTCTATGGGGGGTACGTCTATTCTTTTAATGTATCTGTAAGCCTTAGCTACAGCTATTGCAGAATTACGAAGTAATATCTTTACAAGCCTATTTTCAAATAAATTTGCCATATTTCTCAATTTCAAGTGCTAATATATAAACCTTATTATAAAGTTTGATAGTCTAATTAGATTAATGAATATAATTAGAGTATTATAGGGCGTGCTCTCGATTTCCAGAAGATAGCCGAATAACTAGAAATGTATTAACTTGTTATATAAGTTCACTTAATTATACATTCTTACTTCACTCTATTGAGTCACTAAAAGTTTTTAAACTCTTACACTATTTAATATTTGATGAAAATGCGGATACCAATTATTGGAAATAATAAGGCTGATAGTAATCAGGAAACATCAATTGGTGTTGCTAAAAGATCAGTAGTGGTAATGGGATATAGAGGTGCAGGCAAGACAACTTTCATGGGCTTACTTGCTATACATATAGACTATTTAGCCAGTATCGATAACAGGATAACATACATTATTAAACCGGGCGTATACGATTTTCCACTCCCGGAATGGTATAAAATTTTGGCGAAGTTGAGGAACGGCGAACCTTTACCACCTACTGAAGTTACGAAAAAACCTTATGTTGGAAGACTCGTTGTTACGTATCCTAAATTACTAGGTAGTGGAGAAGTTAATATACCTATTGTGGATTTAGCAGGTGAATTATATCAGCCAATTATGGACTTCATTTTCAACTCTAAGAGTGAAGACTTTGACTATAACCAATGGAATAAGGAGTTAAGAGAAAGGTTAGAAAACCTGGGAATAACTAAAGACGATTTACTATATATACACGATTTTATTTTCAATGCTAAAGCTTATTTAATTCTAATAAACTTGGATCATGCTTTATCAGCGATTTCTACTAATTCTAAAAATAATGCATCTGACGATAATGATGATATCAAATCATTATTAGGAAGATATTTTAATGTTGTGACCAATCTTGTTAATTATAGATTAGAACGAAAAGATAAACCACGTGTCGGAATCGTTTTGACACATTATGACAAAGTCAGGGAATACATCGAAACGAATTTAGGATTTAACGTGTGGGATAATTATAATGACAGAATAAAACTTATGACTCACATAGAGCCTGAAATACTAAACCTGCTAAGAAATTTAGATAAAGACGTTCCGATATTCATATCCTACTATAGACCAAAGCGTATACCTCCTGGAGGAATTAGATTGCCTGACTATCCGCAGAAGGAATACGATCGGATCTTCGATTGGATTAAAGAAGTACTAAAGTGATTAATATGGGTGATATAACAGTTAAAGGTCACATAATAAAATCCTATAAGAAAGGAATAATTGTAAACTTTTATCCTGACGATAAAAGAGATTATCTGAGAAATGTATGGCTAAATGAAATTAGTAAAGTCTTTGATTTCTTACCTAAATCTAATAACAATGTAGTAATAACTGGCTATTCGCAATACTTTAATGAAGAAGAGGCTTTTATAGCATACGGTGAGGATAGAGTAATCGAAGGAAGACCTTATGTGCATCTCCATGTATTGGTATTGGATATAGATGAATATAAAAAAGCAAATTATAATATGTTTGATACAGATGTAAAGTTTATCTCTTATGAAAATTTCAGAAAAAACGAAATAAGTTTGCAACGGGAATTAAGAGTCAATGCAACGGGAATTAACAGTTCCAACAGCTATGTAGATAACATACTTAACGATTGGCTTAATGGTAAAAGTACTTTTTACTCAAATGACCCAACTAATTTAATCAAAGCTTTAGCTAGAAGAAAAGGAGGAAATTTCACATATGTAACCAATTTATCCCCAAGAGACCCAACTAAATTTAATATAATTGTTTATAGAGGAACTGACGAAGTACCTGATTATCGATCGAAACAATTAATTATGGATTATCTAGAAAAAGCGAAATCTACTGAAATAATATTTAAATTTGTTAATATTTATCAATTTTTGAAAAGCCTTAATATTGAGATGAAAGAGGGGAAAAGTTATCAAGAGGCACTAATTGAATTCATAAAAAAACATTGCCATTACCTTGAGCCTTCAGGACTATATTGTAAGCTAGAAGCTATATTTGGTGAAAAGGCAATAGAAATATATAATCTTATATTGAAGAATTGTCCTGACTCTCATGTATCTACAAACGACCCTTGCTTTACACAAGCAATATATAAAATAGGACACTATCCAGAACTGCCGTCACGCAATATAATTGAAAATATAAAAAAGCAAGATAAGGGAGCTTACGAAAAACTATCCCAAATCTTCCGAATTCTTCTTGAAATACAGGAAAAGTTTAATGAATTAAATGAATTACTAGCTAAAGAAAACGTAAATATAGAAAAATTACGTAATTATCCACTATTGTTAAACGCTTTAGAATCTATGTATTATACATTTGTGAATTACGATGAAGAACCTCTCAGATCGTTACTAAACTATGTTAAAGTTAAACAGCCTAACGTTATCGATACTAATCTGCTTAAAGAAATAATTCCTTATCTAACGAAAGAGGAACGCAAAAAGCTAATAGTCGAATACCTTAAAGAAAATGGAGTTAGTGTTAAATCTTATCTTAATCTTTTCGATAAAAGTGAAATTAAAGATGTAATTAATGAAACGATTAGAAATAAGGACGGTCTATTAATCATAGGCACTCATATTCACGATTATTTAGATAACAATACCAACTGCTTTAATCTCCTTGTACAATGGGTTGAGAATAATAAAGTTGAAGACGCTTCCGAATATATAGACAAGATCAAACACGCTTTTAGCGATTTACTGAATACAAAGAAAGGAGTATTTAATCAACATGTAGATTTAAGGGGTCTAGCGCTTAAGAATAAAGAAGTAATTGGTAAGATCGAGATATTATCAAACTATTTAGAGGAAGAGGATAGAAAATATATTCAAAATGAACTGAAGAGAATTAAAAAATAGGAAAAAGTGATAAAAAATGGAAAAAATATTAATAATATTAAAAATATCTTTATTATCTATTATTTCAATATTATTTATAATATTATTTTCATTTATATATAATTTTTATTTATCACTTAGCTATTCTTCTTTTTCCATTCTAATGATAACTTCGATACTGTTACAATTTACGACTTTAATTTCAATATTATATGCAATTATAATTGCAATATATGTTTACAGACATTTGGAAGGCATTATACATGGCAGTATATTTACTATCTTACCATTAATTAATGGAATTAAACCACTTGCTTGGTTTATTATAATTGAAGGCATTTTGCTAATTGTAATAGGTGTTTTTACAAAGAATTTAATTCCATCCATCATTTTATTAATTGGAGGAGCTGTCGTATTATTGATATTACGTTATTTAAGAAAACGTTCAACCTTTAAACTTCGTAGGCCAGACTTCATGTCGCATTAACTGAGTAATAATCAAAGTATTTAGTCTTCTACGTTATTAGAGAAACTAACAACTAGTCTCGTGTGTAATTATGGTGTAATTGAATAATTCTACAATTAATTGGAGTTACTATTATTTACTATTTAATTCGAATTACATGAAGAGTAAACTTTATTAATTATATTAGTTATACTATAACACATGAGTAAGGCTACAAACTTTATTATTTTAATTTTAGTCTTAACGTCTTTAATACCTGTAAACTATTCTTTAGCTTACAATATTTCGAGTGATCCTCGACTTCTATTCTGGCTAGTACCTTGGGGTCCGTCTAATGGTACTTATGAAAACCTATTACCATATCTACAGAATTTAGTTGTTGGTATAGTTTTTCCTTTTAACACTTACAATTTAGGAAATGAAAACGTTTCATTACAACAAGCGTTAAATTATGGAAACAATGAATATTGGATTTCTGAACAGTTATCTAAACTTGATATGCTCTATAACTCCTCTAATTTATTGTTCATCAACTTCTTTCTAACTACTGATAACTGGAGGGGATATCTAACAAATGTTACACATGCTCAAATGCTTCTACTTAATTACACCCTTCATAAGATAGCTAACGTTACAAACGGTGGCGAAAAGTTAGCTGTAGGAGTCTCAGAAATGAATGATCTAAGCAACTATGGCTATTACGAAGTGTATTCACTGATAAAGCAAATATTACCTAACGCTAAGTTATTCTATTACACAGATTTGGGTCAGAGCGTAAGTTCAGTAGAAAGTGTATTCGAGTATTTACAATCTAATGGAATAACATTAAATTACATAGGGTATGACGTATATCCTTATCCTTCTTATAGCTACGTAAATGGTATAATTAGCATACCCAATAATTACGTTAATCAAATTTTAGATCTAGAAAATTTTGCGAATCAACAAGGTGTTAGTTTCTTTATAGGTGAAATAGGTTTTCGTGACGGTGATATTAAGGGCTACATTAATCCTGCATCAACAACATATATTGATTTTAATTCTACGATAGGATATCAAGACACTATAAACTATTACGAAGACGTGATATCTCAATTAAATTCTATGGCTATAAACCTCATAGGCATTTGGAATTATAATGGTTGGAATGGAGATCCGTTTGGACTTTGGGATAATCCGTATTTTAATCAATTGCTTGAATTTGTAGGAATACATCCAGTTAAAATAGCCAAAATTGACGTAGTCTCTACATTTCCATATTATTATATAAATGGTACTATATACAATGTTAATAGGACATATGTCGTTATTTTGCCAGCTAATATAACATTAATCAATGAGAAATATATTAATAGTACTTCTAGGTTAATCTTAACTAATGTAACTATTAACGGTAATAGTACTTCTAGGAGCTTTGTTATAAATCAACAAGGGGAATATACTATAATGGCTAATTATGTTATACAATATTATGTAACTACAAATGTCAACGTTTCCGCTTATGTAAACGGTATTAAAGAAGAATTAAGTTCTGGTTGGTATAATAGGGGGTCTATAATTCAAGTATTTCCACAAATAATTCCGATAAGTCAATATGAGATCTATAATATCACTAGAACTTTCAATTTTATTGTTGATTATCCAATGCCAATTAAAATACCTTATATTGTAGAATACTACGTTAATGTTAATTTCACGGGACCGCCAATACTTGCTATAATAAATGGTACTAATAGAACCCTTGTAAGCGGTTACTATCCAGCTGGTACAATAATAGAAATTCCTATGTATGAATACTTAAATCCATACGCAAGGTTAGAGATTTTTAGTCTACCTCAGAAATTCATTGTTAATGCATCACTACAAGTTGATATTAAAGCTATCTCACAATTTTTAGTACTTATAAATCTACCTAATGGAAGTATTTCAGGGTGGTATAATAACGGTTCGGTTATAGTTATTCCTAAAGTCATAAAAGTAAACGGGACAACATACATACTTAATGGATCTGATGAAATAGAAATTACTCATCCACTCTTCATAACGCCTGAATACATTAAATTGGTTAATAATACGGAAACTACGACTGAAACTACTACTAACATTATAACAAACTCTCAACCTTCAACTACGTTAAATAGTAATACAATTACGTTAAATAGCAGTTCTTCTACTATGTTAAATAGTAGTATAACTATAACCCAGACTCTAATATCTCATAATACCCTAAATACTACAGCGTTAATATTAATAATAATATTGACTATTACCGCTATTATAGTAGTCATAATTATAGCTATTAGAAGGCAATAAAAAACTGTTGTAAATTCAATATTTCTTATATAATATCAAATAATAGAGGAAAAATTTTTATATAACTTAACGAAATTTCACTCATGGAACTTTGTATAAATACGAAATTAAGCTTAAGTGGTGCATCTGCAAATGTCAAAATCTATACTATCTCTGAAAATATATGTAACGAAATAACAAGTATAATTAATGATATATCTCTTTCAGAGTTAATGAATTTAGTTAGAAGACATGGAGGTTGTGAGATTACTTCAGATAATCCTTTAACGATTAAGACATGTGACAACGAGATTGAGGTTGTAGTTAGTCCAGCGAATCTCCTTGCTAGAATGGGCTGGGGAAAAGCCGTGAGTAAAGCCAGAGAGAACTGTAAAGGATGTTAATGAAATTGATGATGCAATTTCACATTTTATTATATAATGTAAAATAATTAATTATTGGAAAAAGAGTTTTTTAAATACATTTCCATTTATTATAGTTATGTCTAGATTCCATAATTAATGTAAGGTTCATGTGATTATAAGCACATATTTTCTATTAGAGAATATTATTATAATAAATATATCCAAAACAAGATTTTTAATTATTAGTTGATGCTTGGACTCTCTCTTAAGTATATATAACTAATTTTGATCCTCTCTGTTTAATCTAAATCTTTTAGATTAATTTAATACATTATATTAACTTTACTCTAACTAGTGGCTTAAGATATTATTATATCTTTCTTTATTTCGAGTAAATTTATTAGACTAACTATATACAGTAAGTATGTATGCAGGATAAGGAAAGCCCAAACATAAAAAAATTAACTCCAGCAGAATGTGCAGTGGTTATAAGTATAGATATTCTTTCTAAGGCTGGAAAGCCTACTACACCTAAGGAAATAGCAGATTTTTTAAAAGAAGATATACAGGCAGTTAGAAACATTTTAGAAAGACTAAGAAAGAAAGATATAGTTATTTCTTCATTAGCATTCGGTCTAGCTGGTTTAGCGAGAGTAAGTTCGTCTTCTCAAGTTAGTGGTAGAGAGAGAATACATAGATTGACTAGTGATATTGAAAGTATCTTACAGCAGCACCCTGAAATACTAGATTGGGCTAAGGTAGGTCTAGGTATTAATGACAAGAACGAGCTAATAGAGTATATAAATAAACGCGCGGAAGAAGAAAGATTAGTATCCTACGGCTTGACGCCATTGCATATGGCAGCACAAATAGGTGATGTTGACGTTGTTAGGGTTTTGCTTGAGCGTGGTGCTGACCCAAACGCTAAAGATAATAACGGTCAAACGCCATTGCATATGGCAGCACATAAAGGTGATGTTGACGTTGTTAGGGTTTTGCTTGAGCGTGGTGCTGACCCAAACGCTAAAGATAATAACGGTCAAACGCCATTGCATATGGCAGCACAAGAAGGTGATGTTGACGTTGTTAGGGTTTTGCTTGAGCGTGGTGCTGACCCAAACGCTAAAGATAATAACGGTCAAACGCCATTGCATATGGCAGCACATAAAGGTGATGTTGACGTTGTTAGGGTTTTGCTTGAGCGTGGTGCTGACCCAAACGCTAAAGATAATAACGGTCAAACGCCATTGCATATGGCAGCACATAAAGGTCATGTTGACGTTGTTAGGGTTTTGCTTGAGCGTGGTGCTGACCCAAACGCTAAAGATAATAACGGTCAAACGCCATTGCATATGGCAGCACATAAAGGTCATGTTGACGTTGTTAGGGTTTTGCTTGAGCATGGTGCTGATCCGCGGATTGCCGACAATGGGAGGCATATTCCCTTAGATTATGCTAAAGATAGTGCAATTCGTAGTTTACTTGAGAGTGCCTTGAGAAATAGCTAATCTGAAGTACCTAGAGCATAACACGAGTAATAATAAGTATTAACCCAACGCTTCAAATCCTTCCAAACCAACTCAATTAAGGAGAATAGGGAGGCAAGAAAAGCAAAGTAATGTTAAGCCTAGAAGCGGTAGCGAAAACATAAGAAGACTTGTGAAACTTAGCATTATCAAGAATCAACACGACATTACCAGAATTCCTAACCCTAAGCAAGTAAAGAAAATTAGCGAAAACCCTAGAATCAACATTGTGAGCATAAAACAAGGCTTACCATCAAACAAGGGAATACAAGCTAGAATATTAACACTTGGATAATCAACCCTAACAACATATAAACCCTAGAGGGATCATGACGAATACCAGACTCGTCCATGAAAAACACTTTTACGCCCTTCTTAATAACACCCCTAAACCTCTCCATAAGTCGGCATCTATTGGTCTCTTCTTGTCGATCTTGTAGGGTTTTATGTAGGGAATTTTCAGTCTTTTTCTCGCTATTCTCCAAGCTGTTACGTAGCTTATTTTTACGTTGAACTTCTCCTCTATGTAGGCCTTTGCTTCCCATATGGTTTTTCCTTGTATTTCTTCTACCTTTATTTCCCTCTCGTTTACCTTCTTTTTTCTTCCTTTTCTTTCCTTGTGGAATAGGCATTTTTCTCCCTCCTTTTTGAATTCGTTAATCCATCTGTGCTCTTGTGAACTTGTAGTATTTTTGCTATTTCGCTAATTTTCATTCCTTCCAAGTATTGCCCTAGTCTCGTTTAGGTTCTTGGGCTTCTTGCTAATTAGCTTCCTTTTTAAGGTCCTTAGCACACTCATTTAGTTTTAATAGTGCATTTTGTCTAATATATCTTGGGGGCTGTTGGGTTCAAAGCGAATTAAGGTCCTTAGCACACTCAGCCCAACAGCTCCCATTACTAACACTAGATTTAACTCCCTTTTAGCCCCCGTTGCAGCTATTATGAAAAAGACTATAAGTAAAAACTCTGAAGAAGAACATAATCAACAAATTAAAAGAAGAAGTAAAAATGAGTAAAAGATGAAAAATTTAAAAAATATTTTTTGTATTATTTACATTAATATTAGAATAAATGTTAAAAACTGTATAGTGTAAGTTATTAATTATAATTTTATTATGTATAGGAAAAATTTTCTTTATATAAATACTAACTGAGATTCTGAATATATTTTGTCAAAATTAGGATTTATAACTCAATATTTATACTATTTGTACGCTTAATATACCTCCTACGTCGATTAGATTAACGCATAGCATTGTTAAAGACGAAAGCAGTAGTGCTTATATGGATCAAATATAAATTAAATAAATTTCTATAATCAAAATAATCTAGTGAGTTAGTTGAATGTATATAATGAGATAACATCAGTTAAATTTATAAATTATAGAGTGAGACAATATAATTGGTTGAATAAAATTGAGTCAAATTAAGTACAAGCAAGATGTAGAAAGATTCCTAAGGAACTTTTACGTTAATTCAGCAGAAATTTACAAAGGTAGAAATATTTCTGGATTTATAGATTGGCTACCACCAGGTGCAATGCTAAGGCAGAAAATAATAGATAGCTGGATTAATTTCTTCATAAAGAAAATACCTAATGTCTTCTTAATGGATGGAAGTACGATACTGCCATTAATCGTCTTTGAGGCATCTGGACATCTTGCCAATTTTACCGATCCCGTGATAAAATGTCCAAAATGCTCGAATACCTATAGAGTAGATCACTTACTAAAGGAAACTAATGGTAAACTAATCTGCCCTAGAGATTTAACTGATCTAAAAGAACAAGAAATAAAACAAAAGAGTCTAATGTTGGAACTCACAGTAGGTTTGACCGATGAGATAAATGCCGCATTAAGACCAGAGACTGCACAAAACATTTATATCAATTTCATGAATTTTAAAGCAATTGGACTAAAGTTACCATTTGCTATAGCGCAAATAGGCAGATCTTACAGAAATGAAATATCGCCCCGTGGATCTAGGCTCAGAGAGTTCGTCCAGATGGAAATAGAAGAATTCGTTCTACCCTCTCATTTAGATTCACATCCACTTTATGACAGCGTTAAAGAGATTAGATTACCCATATTTTATGAAGAACAGACTATCGAAATGGAGTTAAATGAAGCCGTTAAAAAAGGTTTAGTGCCGAATGTCAGACTAGCCTTTTGGATAGGTAGAGAGTGGCAATGGCTAACCAATGAACTAGGTTTACCTGGCAATAAGATTAGATTCAGAGTCGTACCACCTGAAGAGAGGGCCTTCTACTCTAAGGGGACGATAGACGTGGAAGTAAATATAGAAGATGATTGGGTCGAAATAATAGGCAATGCTTACAGAACGGATTATGATCTCACTGTGCACTCTAAACATTCTGGTGCTAATTTAAGTGAAAACGGTATGATCCCGCATGTTGTAGAACCGTCCTTTGGCCTAGATAGAATTGCAATGGCTGTTTTACTGCTAAACTATGACCCTAGTCCATCAGATAGAAATTGGCCATTATTTAGAATACCATACAAAATATCGCCTTTAGAAGTAGGTATAGCCTCTATCCATCATAGCGATGAATATATTAACGTTGCAGAAAAAGTCGATTTAACATTAAGATCATTGGGTTACGTTACATTTAAATTATTTGAAAAAGGTAAAATAGAGGCTCAATATGCTAAAGCTGATACTCTAGGTATCCCATTAGTAGTTACTGTAGATTCTAAAACTTTAGATGAAAATACAGTAACTATTAGAAATAGGGATACGAAGGCGCAAATAAGGGTAAATATTAGAGAAATAGGCCAGGCTATAAAAAACCTTCTTTTAGGCGGAGGATATGGGTAAAGAAATTAAGGGATCTTCTATAATCAGAGTACTTGCTATAATCAGAGTACTTGCTATAATCAGCATACTTGCTGCCTTTTTTAAGCAAGAATCTTTTAAAGAAGGGATTTATACATCTTTTTTTGCAACTGTAGGATTGGGTATTTTCTATTATCTTGACATGAAAGGACTTTCTCTAATATTTACAATTCCGTTAATTATGCTAATATATGGATTAACTATATTAGTAATTTTAGGACTAGAAAGAATGTCAATACACGAAAATAATTGGGCACAACTATTCTTAATTATAGGCTTTGTTTTTTATGACGTACCAGCTAGTTTAGGTTATTTATCGTATTTTGCAAATAACGACATAGCCTTAATCTTTAACTTACCCTTCGAGTTCGTAGTATTTATAACAGTATTTATTTCTATTATACTTTTTATAATAATGTATTATTATAGAAATTCAACATATTTTGTAAAATTCAAATACTATTATACATCATCACTAATCCTACTCATCCCACTCTTAGGTACAGGTGATAAAATACAGATAACTGAAATAGACTGGATAGGTTTAACGTTATTTGCGATGGTAGGCTTTACACCTATATTTAATAAATTAAGGGAGAAAAAATACTTGAATTCCCCAGATGAAAGGAAGGAATTCATATATGGTGTGATAATGGGTTTTTTAGTGATAACTGTAATTATTATATTATATATTTTAATTGATCATTTTAATCTTGTACTAAACATAAATCCTAAAATAGGCAAACTATTAGTAGGGATAAATGGATTGATAGCTTATTTAGCCTTCTCTACATCCTTTGCAGATCTCATTTATCATCTCATTAAAAAGCACATAAACGAGAAAGGAAAATCAGAAAATGTTCAGCAAGATTTGAGAACAAGGGTTATGCCTTTAATAAAGAGCATAAGTATAATACAAATCCTATTTAATAGAATAACCATGAGTATAAGACAAATTGATAGTAAAACTATATTAATAATCGTGACAATACTAATAACAATACTAATAGATATAATATTAGGGACTATAATATTAATATTGAGGTTGCCAGTGCATCGATATCTCGTCTACTCTGGTTTAGCAGGAGGATTGTTACAATACATCATCCCGATAATATATATATTAAATAAGGTAAAAAAGAAAAAATAACTTTTTATATCATAAAAAATCAACAATCAATTTTCAACTCTATATGTATGTTATTTTTCCAACTAACACTATCGTAAATAGATTCGCTAAAAATCTGAACGTGATCTACTCCAACACTTAATATGTAATACTTATTTTTAAACATTAAGCCGAGATGTATCACTATCAGGGGGAATACACCTATTAAGCCCCCATCATACTATAATTTCTTTCATCACCTTAAATATTCTAACCAAAATCCAGTTTATAAATTTTTTAACTATCTTGCTGTAAAGAACAGTTAATAACATAGCAATTATAATATAAATAAAAAATGGAAGTGACTAAGTTTAGAGATTTAATAAAGCGTTTTGTATGTAATCCTTAAGCTTGAACTGAAATGTATAGGCGTTTATGAAAGTAATTCCGTTTATTGTCATTTTAGGAGCTACTGAATTTCCATGGAGATGCCCGTAAATGTAGTAGACTATCTTTTTGTTAGAATTAAAGATTATATTATTAAAGATTATATTAGATAACTCTTGTCCATCATAAGCGTTAAAGAATGAATGTTCTTTAATCAAATCCTTAAATGGTGCGTGATGTGTGACTATTATGGTTTGCCTTCCCCTTATGTTCCTTTCTATCTTCTCTTTATTTATCTTAGCAAAACTTCTTGATTCGAGCTTTGTATATATACAGTCGTTATGCCAATTAGGGCATGAGCACTGACTTATAGTATTAAGATAAATGCAATTACTCTTTATATACTCCTTACTAAATCCGTAGGGATTACAGTTTTCATAATCGAAATCGGTATAACCAGGGGCAAAAGAATAATCGTACCAACCTACATTACCAACAACGTCGTAATCCCCTAACTCAGTCCTATTTATAGCATCTAATAATTCAACGTTATATTTTTCACATAGTTTATTTATTCTTTCTATCTTACTAATGCTGTCTATGTCTTTCTCGTGTATCCATAAGTCATGGTTTCCTAAAACTATAATTATTCTCATTTTCTGATTAGCTTTCTTTAACTTTATGAAAAGTTTTTCAATATCTCCCAGCTTTCCATCTACACTCAAGTCTCCAGAAATTATAAGTGCATCAGGTTTTACTAGTTTTATCCCCTCTAATATCGTAGCTAAGTAAGGTGATGGCATATGGATATCTGTAGCTACAAGTACTTTAGTCATTATTCATAAATAGTATTGTCCAGCTTTTAAATAATTGATTGTTCTTAGTCTTAATTACGGGTAATATGTTTTAAGTAGCCTTATGAGAATTTCAAGAATAGATATATCATTTGGCTTATCTGAACTATAAAACTTAACGAGATATAGTTCTTTATCTTAAAATTTATAAGTTATGGCGTTACATTTTTAAAATTTTATATAATTAAAATAAAAATATCACCGTTTCAAAACTAATTTATACTAATAGTATTTTATAGATTTATAGTCTTTAACATAAATCTATCTAATTATATATTTTCAAGTATAACTAATTATCATTAAAAATTTTTCATATATATCGATGTCTAAAAAAGACAACTTATAACAAATATTTATAAGTATATCATTCTTAAATATATTTATGAGAAATGATGGAGAATATAACTTTAAGAGATTAAACGTAGAATTTTATTCTGAAGGAGTTAAATTAAAGGGCTGGCTTTATCTTCCTGAAGGATCTGAAAAGTTCCCAGCAATAGTCATGGCTCATGGTTTCTCTGCAGTTAAAGAAATGTACCTTGATAGTTTTGCAGAAGTTTTCGCTAAAGCAGGTTTCGTAGTCCTAGTTTACGATAATAGGAATTTTGGGGAAAGTGAAGGAGAGCCTAGGCAAGAAATAGATCCCTGGCAACAAGTTAAGGATTATAGATACGCTATATCCTATGTTAGATTAAGATCTGAAGTAGATCCAGAAAGGATAGGAATATGGGGAACAAGCTATAGTGGAGGACATGTAATAGTAGTAGGCTCTTTAGATAGTAGAGTCAAGGCTATAGTTGCGCAAGTTCCTTTAGTTAGCGGTTCTGAAAATTTAAGGAGACTCGTTAAATCCGATATGATACCCCAATTAAGGGCTATGTTTGCAGAGGATTATGAGAGGAGAATGAAGGGCGAAAAACCCTTAACTATTCCAGTTGTTTGCAAAAGTCCTCCTGAAATGTGTGCTTTACCTACTGCAGATGCTTATGAATGGTTTACGGAGACTGGCAAGAAAAGAGCTCCAAATTGGAAAAATGAGGTAACCTTAAGGAGCGTAGAATATCTATCCATGTATGAGCCCATAAATTTCATTAGAGGTGTTAGTCCAAAACCCATAATGTTAATATTAGCTCAAAATGACGTTTTGACACCTACGGATTTAGCTTTAGAAGCTTATGAGAGAGCTTTACCACCTAAGGAGTTAGAAATACTTCCTGGAGGACATTTCGATGCGTATGTTAAGGAATTTGAAAGGTCTAGTAAGACAGCAAGGGATTTCTTCCTACAACATCTTGGTAAAAAATAGTAAATTAACGGAAAATTCCATAAATGCTAAATAAAATATACTTAACTTACTTTCATAAAAGTTCCTAAAGCCTTAACACAGAGCTTCCCTTTATCATTATAAATTTCGCCTTCCGCAAATATAGTCCTCTTACCTTTCTTTAAAATCTTTCCTATTACTTTAAATTCTTTTCCCTTTAAAGGTTCCAGGAAAGAGAACTTTAACTCTAACGTTAAAACTTGAGTATCTGAAACTAGTCTCGCAACTGACCAGCAAACTGTATCTAAAACGTACATAGAAATTCCTCCGTGAACCATATATCCAGGAATACTTATTAATTCTTTAAATGGAAACTTAACTACTACGCGATCCTCTGTTATTTCTTCAACTTTTAGCTCTAAGAGTTTAGACATAGGATGGGATTCTATGTAAGTTATGAGATCTTGCTGTGTTACGCTCATTAGAATCTCCCTTACGGTAATTTATCTACAATATATACTTTTTTAAGTTTCTTATAGAATGCTACCTTAGAATTAACGAAATTTAATAATTCTTCTTCTAAACCACTCCTTCTTTCCTTAACTATTACATAAGCTACTGGTTTCTGCCCTAAATTGCCCTCATCCTCTCCTAGTACTTTAGCGTCTATAACCATTTCGTGTGTTTTTAATATGTCTTCAAGATCCCTAGGGAATATTGGATATCCCTTATACTTTAACATCCTTTTCTTAACCCCTCTGAAGTAAAGTAGACCTCTCTCATCCATGGTAACTAAATCGCCCGTCTTAAGCCAGTCTCCTTCAAATACTTTTTTTGTCTCACTTTGATCCTTATATCCTAACATGACCCAAGGAGATTTGACCCATAACTCTCCGACTTCTCCTATTTTGGCTTCCTTTCCATCATCCTTAACAATCTTTATTTCTACACTGGGTAAGGGTTTTCCTATGGTCAATATTCCAGCGTATTCCTTTGGTTGATAAGTTACTCCTAGACATTCTGTGCAGCCGTAAGCTTGCAATAAATCCTTTCCATATTTTTCCTTAAAGGACTTTAAGGTATTGAGAGATAGGGGTGCAGCAGAGCTTATGCAAAGCTCTAGACTGCTTAAATCGGCGTTTTCTGAGAGTAAAGAATCATAAATCATTGGAACGGTGGATAGGTAGTTTATTCTATACGTCTGTATGGCATTAATTAGTTCTTTAACGTTAAACTTCCTCATTACATAAACTGTTCCGCCAGATTTTATGGTTATTCCAAATATGCTATTACCTAAGACGTGAGCTAAGGGAACTGTTAACACTGATCTTACCTCTTGTATCTGTGATGTGTTATAACTCTCCTCAATGTTCTTTATTACCCTTCTAGGACTATGTAATACTTGCATTGTCTTTCCTGCTATTCCAGCATAATAATAGATTAGCCCAGCCTCATTATCCTTATACTCGTAAGGTTCCCTTATCTCCTCCTTCTTTTGTAATTGCGTAATTACCTTATAGCCCTTTAAAATGTCTTTTTCTCTATTGTAAATTTCGTCATCTGTAATTACCACTGCAGGTTTTGCATCTTCTAAAATAAATTTGAGGTCTTCTGCTGAGGTTAATGGGTCTAACGCTATTATTTTCGACCCTGCCCAGAATGCAGCTAAATAAGCGAGAATTGAGGGAATTGAATTATACATCAAGTGTACTACAGTCTCCCCAGCTGAAAAGTTTGAGGCTATGCTGGATATTTCCTCTATTACGTCATTATAAGTTAACATTTTTTCCCCTATCAAGAACGCTTTAGATGGATTAGTCTTACCTTTTTCATATAGTAAGGTAGCTAAGCTCACATATGTTATTTACAAAATGAAATTAATAAACTTAATTATTCTTCATAGACGCTCTCAAAGTATTTATTAGCTAATGGTGTGAGAGAATCATAGATGTTTTTAAATAGTTTATACGCTTCATACCCTATCCAATTATTCGGTAAGAGTTCTTCAGGTAATCCAGGATCTATGTGAAGAAATTTCCTATACTCGTGAAGTATTGTTATCTTATTTACGAAAGCTTCAGCTGGCGATAGTTTATCTATTTTATTCAACAATCCTATCCACTTACTTATGAACTCCTTATACTTTAACTCTATTTCACTTAAATTCCAGCACGTCCTTATTATGATCTGCGGGTCTTGTGGAAAATAGGCTATGAATAAGTAGACCTTTCCTCCATCTTTCCAATATTTCTCTATCATCTCATTTACTACATCTTCTAAAGGATTAGGGGAAACCCACGTTGATGAGGCCAAGGTTCCAAAACCTAACCACTTTAATTCTCTTCTTATTTTATTCCTTAACGCCTTATTATCCTCGCCGAAATTATACACTACTACCCTCCATTTCCCGTCCCAATGTCCGAATCTCCACTCCTTAACCCTCCTTATCGCAGTCTCGAACTTTAACAGTGTCTCTTGAGAAAACGTATAACTACCTCTATTTACACTAGTTATTAACCCTTCTCGTTTTAATCTATGCAACGTAGTTCTGACTGCACTATTAGTGAAGCCAAAGGGTCCGACTAATTTTACTAGACTTCTAGCCCTTATTGCACCATTCTTCTTACTCAAATTATAGTCTCCAAGAATCGTAAAAATCAACGTCTTTAATTTCATACTATGTCAATATTATCTTTAGCGCAAAGATTTAAATGATTGTCTTCGTTTTATAGAAAATCATATTAAAAATATTTAAATATTTAATATCCACTACATGCCATAAATACTGGAGTAATGAACTCTTCTGGGGAGGCACCTATAATTTCGTATCCGTTTTTCATTAGCTTTAAAACTCTATTTTTAGCTACTTCAAAATCATCACATGTTAACTCTATCAGTTCCTTGGTTATGTCCTCATCTAGATCTGGAGGAACTAATCCAAAGTCACCCGTGATCATCACATCTTTAATTCTATTATTATCATCTAACGCTAATGAAGCTTGGACAAGTTTCCTGTACTTCTTCTGGGCAAACCTATACTCATAACCTCTGTTCTTTGTAATGAATTTTCCAGTAGACCTTCTGAAGATAAAACCCTCTGATTTTAATATGTTTAAATATTTCCTCCAAACGTTCTCCTCCTCATCAGATAATTCTTCCGTTTCTACCTTTGCGTTAAATTCTTTACTTATAGCCTTCACTAAGGCTTCTTTAAAGTCTCCTAGTTTTGGGGTTAAGTTTCCGTCTATTTCTATTGCTGCAAAGTACTCTTCTGGTTTTTTAATTGCCTTATCTGCGAATTTCTCTGGAGGGATGTTAAGGATCTTGAAGGGTAATTCTGGATCGGGTTTCCATAAGTTCGTGAAGCCATTGAAAAATACTACTTCTCTTTTATCGTTTAATATGCTAACTCCAGTTCCGCATAACTTCTTCCCTTTTACCCTTATATCGTTAGGGCTAACGTACTCAGCGTTTGTAACTCCAAGATTTTTCACAGTATCAAGGAACACTCTACCCACTAGAATATCGTAAGCTTCTGCGGAATTCTTAAAGACCTTTTGTGGAAAAATTATAGCCCATCCGCCGGTAATCTTATCCATGAATATATTACCCATTCCCAGCTTCCATCTTCTAACTAATTCTACATTATATTTCGTAACATTATCTAGTTTAACCTCTTTATCAACATCTTGGTAATAACCTAAATAAGAGAAAGGTCTGCTGAATCCTTCCATTACTATCAGTGTAGGAGGCATTTCTTTCAATTCACCAGTTGAATATGCGTATGAGAGTATTGAGGCTAGGTTAAAAATTTGGGGATCCGCTCCCTCGAAGTATAACAACCTTATATTCATATGATTTAATAATTACGTTAACTTATATATTTTGCGGACAATCTTTATTAAAATAAATTCTGTATTTCATGATATATTAAATTCTGTAAAAAATCAGTTTTAGTTAGATACTATGAATTCATCCTAATTCTTTCAGCTTATATTTTTGTATTTTACCGCTCTCAGTCTTAGGAAGTGAGGTAACGAATTTCACTTCCCTTGGATATGCATGTCTTGAGTACTTTTCCCTTACGAAGTTAATTATCTCATTCGCTAAATCACTTGAGGGCTTATAATTTGGCTTTAAAACTACGTAAGCTTTAATTATCTTTCCCTTAACTGGGTCATCTACTCCTATTACCGCTGCTTCCATAATTGCAGGATGTTGTATTAGAACACTTTCTATTTCAAATGGACTCGCCCTATATCCTGACACCTTTATTACCTCATCCTCTCTCCCGATGAACCAGAAGTACCCATCCTTATCTATTTCTGCAGCATCACCGGTTAAATACCAATCTCCTTTAAATACCTTCTTAGTTCTCTCTTCGTCATTTATATAACCTAAGAAATAGAATCCCTCACAATTCTTGTTAACTGCTATTACTCCATCGATTACAGTGACCTGATATCCTGGTGCAGGTAATCCCATACTGCCCGGTTTAACGTCAGCCTCATAACCCCAGCCGTTATAAACTACCATTCCAGATTCAGTTTGACCGTAATGGTCCTTGATCATGAAGCCTAAATTTTCCTTAAACCACCTTATAACTTCTGGATTTAATGGTTCTCCTGCAGAGCTAGCTCTAGTAATCCTTAAGTTAAATTTTTTAGGCTCTTTTACAGTTCCCATTATCATCCTATAAGCAGTTGGCACGAAAGCGAAATTAGAAATTTTAAAATCTTCAATGAATTTCAGAGTATCTTCAGGAGAGAATAGCTTATCGAAAAATATTACAGTTTTCCCGAATATTATAGGAGATATTATCCCTACTCCGAGGCCATAAGCCCAACCTGGGTCTGCTGGAGTCCAGAATACGTCATCTTCTCTTAAACCAATACCGTACTTTATGTAAACATATAGGCTATAAAGTGTTCTGAAGTTTTGTAATGCTCCCTTAGGCCTCCCCGTAGTACCAGAAGTGTATTGTAAGCCAGAGGGATCGTCGTATGAGATCTTCTCCCATTCCTCTCTCCTCAACATATCATAAGATATGGCTTCATCAAGGGATACAGAATTTCCTGTCTTTCCTGGAAATGTAATTATATTATTGAACATGTCCTTGATTTTATCGTACTGATCATCTTGTGCTAGTATAACTTTAGGCTTTCTATCTCTAGTCCTCATCTCTATTGCAGCAGGTCCGAAAGCCGTGAATAAAGGCTCATATATTACTCCTAATATCCAGCTAGAAACTAAATAAACTACTTGTTCAACTTTCTTAGATGCTAGACAAGCTACTACGTCACCTTTCTTTACCTTAAATTGATGTCTTAAAAACGCACTTAGTCTCTGAGCTTTGTCTTTTAATTGGGAGTATGATAGGGATTCCTTATCCCATTTACTATCTACTCTGAATACTGCTGTATCGCTACTATCCCTTATTAACTTATCCCTAAAATCCTTGCCAAAGTAATTTTTTACCTCATTCCAACTAAAATTTCTGACTAATTCTTCATATTTCATTAGACTAGTATTTGATAAAAAACTTAATAAGCTTATGTTAACATTTTTTACATAATTTCCAGATCGTTAGTCAATCCCTTAGCTCTTATTATACTCGCAATGTTAACTGCAGCTCTAATATGTCTTAATAAATTGAGCCTATCACCCTTAATTAATTTAAGCTTACCAGCTAGTAAGGCTACTGCTAAGTCTAATTCGCCTAACAATATGGACTTCCATATATCATAATCCCCTTCAATTATATAGTCAGCACCTCCATCTTCTTCAACTCCTAGGCACTTCCCTGCCTTTATATTTACCTTAAATTTCATATCATTATTTTTCACATTTCTTAATATAAATAATATATCCCAGTTCCACGACCTTATCTCATCTATCTCAATATTATTTATCTCATTACATAATTTCTCAGCCCATTCAAGACTAGGAAATTTCATTATTTATCGCACCTTAATGCCATATCTCAAAATGTCTTAATATATTCTCAGTAAGTACTTCTTCCTTGTAGTATTTTTTATAGAAGTCTATATCTAAGTGATGAACTTGTATCGCCATTGGTATCCATATTGGGTCAACTCTAGGGAACATTCCATATTTTGCTACTGAGTAATCTATAAACGATATTACAGCTTCCTTTATATCTTCTTTAACTTTAATCTTCTCATCTCTTCTAAGCATTTCGTAAATGTCTCTCTTCCATGCTACTAGATTAGGATCCCTATTGGGGCTCCATATTCCATCATATTCTAAGTTGTTTGGCTCCTTATATTTGCCATACTTTATGTCAAGGAAAGCCTCTACTAATTCCCTACCATTCTTATAGGATGAATCCTTACAGCCCTCTATTATAGAAAAGCTCATTTTAACGTTCTTTATTCCGACCTTATACGGCCAGATTCTCTTACTTTTCTCTGGAGGTTGACAAACTACAGCCCCTGCTTCCTCTAAACCCCTAAATTGAGGTGCAAATGCACCCATTATAGTATAATCGTAAATTCCACCAAAAATCCAATCGCCAAGACCTATAGCCTCGCTTATTAATCTTACGTTTTGAACTGAAGTTCCTACAACTACTCCAGCTACTGCACCTATTGCCCTATCTAATAGATCCATTGTCATTGGTATCTGGGAGGATAAAATCCCTTTATCTACTAATCTCTTCATCACCCCATTTTGATCTGCAAGTTGACCAGTGTTATCGTCAATTATGGGAACTCTTTCATATTCAAAATAGTGGAACAGTATATTAACTATCACCCTCGACGCGTCATATATGGGAAGCAATAAAGTACTGCCATTTTCGTTAAAGTTCTTATTAAATACCATTGCGAAGGGTAATGTACCAGCTAAGTCAGTTCTCCCATTAGCTAACTTAATGGAATAATTCTTATACCAATCTACTATTTTTCCCAGATCTTCTTCACTTTCGATTTCATATATCTTTGAGGCTTGTGGAGGTTTATAGAAGTAAACTCCATCATCAATTATATAAATTAGATCAAGAGCTTGATCATTATCTGGACCAGGTATCGTTCTTCCAGTAGCGTAAATGAAGGTTGCAACATTATTGCTAACTCCTAAATCTGCTAAGATTAACCCATTTGGACCTGCGGCAGCCCAAGTAATTAAAGCATTCTCTACATCAGATAAGGGTATGGGCTTCTTTTGGGACTTAAACTCTAATAATCCTTTAGGATACTCAACCACCAAATTTCCTTTTCTAATAGCCTCTCCAGTATCATATCTATATCCCAGCCCGAATCTCCTACTTCTAACGTGGGCTAGTTGTTTCATTAAGGATTCGTTCCACACTCTTCTTAATAGTTCCCTCTCCTTTTCAGATATCATATATATTTAACTATGCAAACTTCTTTTTAAAACTTTATTCTTCTCCGAGAATTTATGATTAAAGTTTATTAAGCTAAAAAAGAGACATATATATGGGAATATGAAGGGTAAACTAAACGTAAACCAAGTATTTGCCATGCCTGGTAACGCTCCTCTATATTTGAAACCACCAGCCTATTATAGGGATTGCCCAATACTGATGGGAGTATTTAAGGGAAATCCAGACGGAATTATTGAAACAATACCAGATAACTTAGACTTAGTAACATTAGGAGATAATAAGCCATTGTTCCTCTATTTCCAAGCGTATTACCCATTTTCAAGCCTTTACGGATCATACAACGAAGTTGTATTAGCCCCCTTAGTCCTTTACCAAAATCAGCCCCATCTCTTCATTTCATACATTTACGTGGATAATGACGCTGCTCTTACTGCTGGTAGGGAGATATGGGGATTTCCTAAGAAGTTTGCTAATATGAAATTAGAAATAAAGGGAGAGAGCGTAGAGGCAAGTTTAGAAAGACCAACTGGAAGAAAGTTAATAAGTGCCCAAATGAGGATTGAGAGGCAGGCGAAACTAGAGGAATTGCAATCAACTGGAATTGGTTCGTCTCCAACTCTTCTCCTTAAAATAATTCCTAATCCAGATGCTGAATCTAAACCTTCAATAGAATTAGTTAAAGTTGAAGTTAAAATGATGCCTAGAGTTTCAACGAGTGATAATTCCTTGGAATTATGGACTGGGAAATTATTACTAAACTTCGTGGAGGAAAGTTTAACGGATCCCTTATTTAAATTCGGTCCAGTGGAATTAGTAAGTGCCTATTTCGGAAGATTTGACATGATACTGCCACCTGGAAAAGTTATATATAAATATATTTAAGTGTTTAATTTTTTATTCTATAAACCTAAAGCTTGATAGTAAACTTTATATATTTTTTTAAACTATTATTAGTATAATGGAGCTATATTCATTATCTAAAATTAGAAAGTTTATAAAGGAAGTTGAAGAAAATCCCCTTAAATTTTGGTGGGAAACTAGGAATATGATAAAATGGATTGTAGAACCTAGAGATGTAGCAGAAGGGGAACCACCGAAAATAAGGTGGTATATAGGAGGGAAATCAAATATATGTTGGAATGCAATAGACTTTAATCTAGATGAAAATAAAGATAAAGTTGCGTTCTACTATATGAATGAGAACGGATTTACTAAAGTGATAACTTACTGGGATCTATTCTATGAGGTAAACAGAGTAAGTTATCTCTTAAAGGAGTTGGGAGTTAAAAAGGGAGATACTGTATCCTTATTAATGCCTAACATACCAGAGGCACTATATTTCGCCTTAGCAATATATCGATTAGGAGGGATAATAGCAATGCACTACCTTGGCTTATCACCACAGATCTTTGCTGAGAGGCTAAATGATAGTGGATCTAAAATTCTGGTAACTGCATCAAAGGGATTTAGAAATGGGAGTGAGATAAGGATTAAGGACTACGTCGATAAAGTATTAAGTGAGTATAAAACTCCCGTGGAGAAGGTAATAGTAGTAGGTAGAGGATTTTCGGATTTTAACTTAGTTCAGAATAGGGATTTATTATATGAAGACGTAGTTCCTAAGGGTAAAATTTACGTTAAACCAGAAGAGATAGAGTCTAACGATCCAGTAATAATTGCTTATACCTCCGGCACTACTGGAAAACCCAAGGGAATATATTCCTCTTTAGCATATATAGTAGCTTCAACATGGGCACTTAAGGCAGTTTTAGGATTCCGTGAGGGAGAAGACGTAATTTGGATTCTCTCAGATTTAGGATGGTTAACTTGGGGAGGGAATATTCACTTCATTCCCCAAAAGAGATTAACTGGAGTAATATTTGAGGGTTTCATAGGATATAAAAGGGAATTATTCTCAAGGGTTATTGAGAGATTTAACGTTAATTTGGTCTGGATGCCTACCACGCTACTTAACATGCTTAAAAGCTTAGGTGAGAAATCTGTAAAGGCAGGAGATATAAGTTCATTAAGATTAATACTAAATACTGGAGAGCCTCTTAACCCTGGAACATGGCAATGGTTAAGGGAGAACATGCCTGATGTATTTATCGCTGACTCATATTGGATGACCGAATATGGATTTCCCATAGCCGCAACTCCTTTTGGACTAGGTGAAATTCCCTATAAAGCTGGTTCAGCTGGGTTAAAATTCTTTGGCGTTAAGGTAGTTGATGATGACGGTAAGCCTTTACCACCTAATCAGAAAGGTTACATTGTTCTAAGCATGCTTAATCCCGCAATGGGTAGACTATGGAATGACCCTAATATGGAGAGGTTTATAAAAATTTATACTTCGAGGTTTCCCAACTACGTTTATACTGGTGATTATGGATTTTATGATGATGACGGATATCTTTACGTTTTAGGAAGAGTTGATGATATAATATTAGCTAGCGGTAATAGAGTAGGGACCATGGAAATTGAAGGGATTTTAGTAAGTAATCCCAACATAGCAGAGGCTGCTGTAGTAGGTTATAATAGGAATAATAGTTATAGAGTAGCTGCCTTTATAGTGCCTAAGGCTGATATTAACATATCAGTAGACAGTGTCAGAAATTATCTAAGAGACAAGGGATACTTAGTAGATGATATCTTCATAGTTAGGAGATTGCCTAAAACTAAGAGTGCTAAGATAATGAGGAGGTTACTTAGGGCTTTACTTTCCAATGAGCAATTAGGGGATATATCGGCTTTAGATGACATTAACGTATTAAATGAACTAAGAGAGGTTATAAATAAATAAGTTTCACTTTAAATTAGTTCACAAATATGTGCAACATTTATTTGTGTAAAATTTCTTTAATAGCCAAGGTAATTATCCCATAAAATTAAAATATTATCATTTTGTCATTTTTATGATATTTATCAGATTTTATCGTAATAAAAACCTTTAAAAACATTTTTTTGTACTAATAACTAGTATGGGATGCGTAGATTCTCATGTTCATATCTGGGTAGAGGAAATTCTATCCGAGGAGATGAAAAGGAGAATAAGTGGCATTGCTAAAAACGCTGAGAATAGAACTAACGTAAATGACGTAATTAAGGAGATGGATGAGGCAAACTTAGACTATGTGGTTAACATAGTATATCCATCAAGAGAAATGTGGGGCTCTAATGAAGAAATAGTGATAAGAGCAATTGATTTCTTTAGAAAATATTCCGGTAGATTTTCTATAGTTGGAGGGGTTCAGGTGAATCATTTATCCGAAAGCGAGACTAAATACTGGATAGAGAGACAATATGAGGCTGGAGTATCTGGCTTTAAGATTCATCCTCCCCATATGTGGCTTAAACCTAATACGTATAGGCAGGAAGAGAGAGGATTGAAACAGTTAGAAATATTATATGAATTCGCACAAGACCATAAAATGCCCATTATAATTCACACTGGAACGAGCTATTTCCCATTTGCCAGAAATAAATATGGAGATCCAGTATTTGCTGATGATTTATCAGTGGACTTCCCAAAGCTTTCAATTATATTAGCTCATGCAGGAAGACCTATTTGGGTAAATACAGCATTTCAATTGACTAGAATCAGAAGGAACATTTACTTAGATCTATCAAGTATACCACCGAGGAAGGTGTTAGAATATTTGCCTAGGTTAGAGGAGATTAAGGATAAATGCCTTTATGGTAGTGATTACCCAGATATTGGAGTAAAAGGAATTAAGGAAAACTTACTTGAATTTTTACAGATACAAATCTCTAAGGAGGCTATGGATAAAATAGTTCAAATTAATCCTAAAAATTTCTTCAAACCGTTAAGTTATACTAGATAGTTTTAAGTCCTATTGAGGTCTCTTCTAAAGACTTCTTCTTAGTTTCTTTAGCCATAAATAAGGATATTATAAATGCTAAAGTGCAAATAATTCCAAATACTAATAGGGAAGCTGAGAATCCTAATAATTTAGTCATTGTAGGGAAGTATGTTACACCTAAAACTGCACCTATTCTACTAACAGAAGTTGCGAAACCTTGTCCACTAGATCTAACTGAGGTCGGAAAGAGTTCAGTTGGATAAAATAACGTTACTGCACCTGCCCATTGTTCTAAGGACACAAATGACATGAAATAGGGTACTAGAAAAGTTCCCGTAACCTTAACCAATCCTCCTAATATTAATAGGAAAGCCATGGAGCCTAATCCCACTAAAAGTACCACTCTCCTACCTAAGGAATCAATGAAGAATTCTGCAATTGTATAACCTATAATAGCTCCTATAGCTATTAACATTGTACCATAAAGTACTTCGTAATTTGAAGGAAAAGCGAATTGCCTTAATATAAATGGGTAATAAAGACCTATTCCATAAGAAGCTACATCAAAGAGGAACCATACGCTAGAGACGAAGATAGTAACATATAAGACTTCTCCCTTAAATAAGTCCAGATAGCCCTCAACCCCCTTATTTTCATCATCTTGTCTGAGTAAATTATTGTCCTTTATAATTCCCTTAGAGATTAGCCATCTCGGTGATTCGCTGAGACGTATTCTGATCAGAATTATAGGAATAGATATTATAGCCCCAACTAGGAACACCCATCTCCAAAAATAAGGTCCTAACGGTAATAAAAATAGTGTGACTAAGGCTGAGAGAAGAGTTCCTATCCAATACATAGATACACTACCAGTTAGATATCTTCCCCTACTAATTGAGGGAGAGAACTCAGCCATTAAAGTACTGCTGACCGGATAATCACCGCCTATTCCTATCCCTAAAAGTAATCTTGAAATAAAAAGTTCGAGGAAGTTTTGAGATAATGCTGAAGCTAATCCAAATACTGCAAAAAAGATTAAATCTATTCCCATTATCCGGCTCCTTCCCATCTTATCTGATAACCAGCCAAATAACATAGCCCCAAATATCATGCCTATTAATGACGCTGACGTGATTAGTCCCGTTTGTATTGATATTAATTTAAATTCATTTGCAATGAAATAAACAGCAAAAGATATTACGGATAAATCATATCCGTCTAGAAAGAAACCTGCAGATGAGACAAAGAATGACTTAACCTTAATGCTAGTGGGAACATTATCGAAATATCCCATAAATTATATAATGATAAATTAAAATAAAACGTTTACTCATTTATAGTTAACTGATATATTAAAAGATTTGTCGAAAAGCTTAATTTTTACGAATGTTAAGAACTTAGTGATGAAAATAAGCGATATTAAAACGTATAGAGTTAAAATACCATTAAGAGAGTCTATACAATTCTCATGGGAACCATTTCCTAATACCCACTTTGAATTTATATTAATAGAAGTTGTAAATAGTAAGGGTATTAAAGGGTATTCTGCGACACAGTTTACAGCACAGACTGAGGTTGCGATAAGGGGTTTAAAACCATTATTAAAGGGATTAGATGTTGAGGACTTCTTAGCTAATGATAGGCTTCTGGAATTGGGTAGTTGGTTTTTCGGAAGGATAGGCGCTATTGAAGTAGCCCTATTGGATCTCTTAGCTAAGGAAGAGAACTTACCATTATATAAACTATATAGGGGAAATAGAAAGAGAATTAGGGTATATGCTAGTACTGGAAGATTAGCCAAAGCCGAGGAAATCATTAATTTAATTAAAAAATATTATGATATAGGTATTGACATAGTTAAAATAAGGTTTCACAGAATTACTATAAACGATGATTTAAACATAGTTAAAGAAATAAGAAAGGAGTTTGGAGAACAAATCAAAATTGCAGTAGATGCTAATCAAGCTTGGGGATTAGTTTCCCCGTTCTGGAACAGATATGATGCGTTAAAAGTAGCTAAGGAGCTAGAGAGATACAATATAGAATGGTTAGAGGAACCTCTTTTTAAGGACGACATAGAAGGTTATGCGTGGTTAAGAAGAAATACTAGTGTTAAGATAGCCGCTGGAGAACTGGAGCATAACTTCTGGATATTTAAAAAGTTTATTGAAGAGAATGCTTTAGATATAGTTCAAGCTGATGCAATCTACTCTAATGGAATTAGCGAGTGCATTAAGATAGCCTTAATGGCACAAGTTAATGGTTTATTATTCTTACCCCACGCATGGGATCCAGGACTAGGATGGTTAGCTAATTTGCATTTAACTGCAAGCTTACCAGAAAGTTTAACTCCTTATTTAGAAACTCCTTTAGATCCATTATGGTGGTTTAATGATGTAATTCAGTTTGCCTTTAAGGAAGGAATAGAAATACAGAACGGTTATGTGAGAGTACCAGAAAAAGAGGGCCTTGGGATTGAGTTGGATATGGAAAAGATTAAAAAATTCATTACATAGCTATTTTTGACTTAAAATATTTGAATATTTGTCTCTTAAAGCCTTCTTATCTGTTTTTCCCGTACTAGTCTTAGGAAGCTCTACTTCTAAAATTATAATCTTATCTGGAACCCACCATTTTGGAATAGCGCCTTGGCTTACAAATTTATTTAGATGCTGCATTATGTCATTTTCAGTTAATTTTCCCTTATATTCTTGTTTAGGAGCTACAATTGCAACTGGTCTTTCTACCCACTTTTCGTGTTTAGCGGCTATTACTGCGACCTCAGCCACTCCAGGATGTGTGGATATTAAATCCTCAAGCCTAGTACTAGGTATCCACTCTCCTCCGCTCTTTATGACGTCTTTTACTCTATCTATATAAGCAATGTATCCTTCTTCATCCCAGATCGCTAAATCTCCAGTGTGAAGCCATTCTCCTCTCCAAGTCTCCTCTGTCTTCTTAGGATCTTTATAATACCCTCTGGTCATCCACGGTGCTCTAACTACTATCTCGCCCATGGTTTTCCCATCTTTAGGAACATCTTTCATATCTGGGTCTACAACTCTAATGAAAACTAATGGAGCCGGTCTTCCTGCTCTATATAAAATGTATTCCTCTTTCTTCTCTTCCGACCAGTTCTCCATTTTAGGTTTGAAAGTTAAACCTCCCATCAGAGGGGCAGTTTCAGTCATTCCCATTCCTTGAGATATTAATATCCCTTTCTTCTTAGCCTCCTCATATAAACCCTTAGGAATTGCTTGCCCAGCAACAATAAATTTAAATCCTCTTAGATCATAGTTTGCCAATTCTGGACTGTTAATAATCAAATAAAGCATAGTTGGGACTCCTGCAGTATATGTTACCCCTTCCTCTTTAATTATCCTTATAATGTAATTCCAGTCATATCTTCCTGGATATACGGATTTCATTCCCAATAATAAAGAGGAGTAAGGAGATCCCCATCCATGAGCATGAAACAAAGGCGGTATCTGTAACCAAACATCTTTATGAGTTAAGTTTAAGGGTGGTGCATTCCATACACCAGCATTTACTACAATACTATGGAGCACCATATCCCTATGTCTGAAATACGTTCCCTTAGGTAAACCAGTAGTCCCAGAGGTGAACACTAAGGTAGCAATAGTATTTTCGTCAAGTTCTGGAGGAGTATAATTTGGGTCTCCTTCTCTACTTAACTTCTCATATTCATAAACTTCAACATTTGATAACTTTACGTTAATATCTTCGTTTTTATCACTCATTACTATAACCTTCTTTACTGTAGGTAGTTTAGGAAGTAAGGAGGACAAGAGCGGAAGGAAATCTTCGTTGGTAAATATTATCTCATCCTCAGCTACGTTTATAGTGTGTGCCATTTCTTCTGGGGATAATCTTACATTAACCGTATGCATTACTGCTCCAGACATGGGTATTGCATAGTATAATTCTAAAAATCTGCTTGTATTCCAATCCATAACACCTATCCTAGTACCCAAATTTTCCTTATCGCCTTGTTTTATCTTAAATTGACTTAACACGCTCCCCATTCTCCTCGCTCTTTCGTAGAGTTTAGAATAGGTTAGTCTAACTTTAGGAGCCTTAGGGGGAGCGTAAACAATTTCTTGATCAGGGTAGGCATAAGCGGCCCATTCTATTATCTTATCTATAGTTAATTGGTAGTCATAGATAGGACTTACCATCTTATCTCAAAAATATTTGATTTAACCTATTTAAAAAGTTTGTTAGATATAGAATCGATATTTTTATTTAATACATTCTTACCCTTGTAACTAAAAGTTTAGACTCAGATTCTACCACAATTTCGTTATTTTGGTTTTTTATAAGGGATCTTATTGTTACTACACCGCCATTGTACTTTTCGACTGGTTTTTTATCTATCACCTCAGCTTCTCCATAAATTGTATCTCCAACCCTAACAGATTTTAAGAATTTAGTATGCATTTCTAGAAATGCTATCGCAGTTCCAGCAACTAACATACCCATATGTCCAGAAAGTAAAGTTATAGTTAATAATCCATGAGCAATTCTACTTCCAAATATAGTTTTCTTAGCGAAGACATCATCTACATGTAAAGGGTTAAAATCACCACTTAATCCTGCAAAAAGGACTATGTGAGCATCTGTTACCGTTATCCTAGGAGATACGAATTTCATCCCTATTTCGAAATCATCGAAAGTTAGAGGCGATGTTTTAGTTGAGGACATATTTATAAGCTATAAAAATCGTTTAATAAACTTTTCTATTGTAACTTGATTTTTCAAAATAATAGATAACTTAATAAAAAATAAAAATAACTTACTGGACTTTTCTTAACTCGTATATAAAATAGCCCTCGGGTTCCCTCCTCACTATATTTACTTTTACCTTCATTCCCACTTTTATATCTTCAGGTTTCTCATTAACCCACGCTAAAATATTTATTCCCTCTTTCAGCCTTGCTATACCAACTATGTAGTCTTGATAGTGCATGAAACTAACAGGTTTAACGGTTATGATCGTGTAAGTTAATAATTCTCCCTCTCCAGAGAGCTCTATAGTATCAAGACCAGATACTTTACACTTAGTACAGTCATCTTGAGGAGGGAAGTATATTGAACCGCATTTAGGGCATTTAGTTCCTACAATTTTTCCCTTAGATAACTGGTCAAAAAACTTATATATTCTCCCTATAGGAATCATAAATCTCTGTGTTAACTCCCTAACGTCTACCCAAAGAAGATTGGTATTCTTTAAATCTCTCATTATAGGCATTCCACTATTCTTGATTAGTAGATCTATCTGCTCTAAAGCCTTTTTATCGATTTCATTAAATTGCTTCCCTCTAATCTCAGTAACGCCCATTACTATCACACTGAAGGCTTCTTTGTGGAAAATATTGTAACATATGCGTAGTGTCCCGTTCCTCCTACGTTGTGTGTTATTCCCATACCGTTCCTAACTTCTACTTGTGTTCCTTTGTGTGCTCTATATAATAATTGTCTTGTTATTGATACTGCCATGCTTACTCCAGTTGCCCCTATTGGGTGTCCCTTTGCTTTCAACCCTCCATCAACGTTTATTGGTATTTTTCCACCTATGTATGTTTGCTCTTCCCTAGCTAGTAAATGTCCCTCACCTCTTTTTGCGAATCCTAAATCTTCATATGCCATTATCTCCGCTATTGTGAAACAATCATGCACATCTGCTACGTCGAAATACTTCCAACTATTCTCAAAATCAATTTTAGCCTTCTTATACGCTTCCTCAGCAGCCAATCTTGCGGCATCTATTGATATGAAATCGTCTCTTTTAGATAAATTAGCTGTTCCAGATTTAAACCCTTGTGAAACTATCCATACTGGAGAGTCTGTTATTTTTTTAGCTACTTCTTCTGATGCCAATATTATAGCCGCAGCACCATCAGTTATTGGGCAAGCATCGTATACCTTTAATGGATAAGCTACAACTCTGGACTTCATATATTCGTCCATTTTTATTTGTTTTTGAAACATGGCATAGGGATTAAAGCTACCGTAATAGTGATTTTTAATAGCAATTTGTCCTAAATCCTCTTCCTTCATTCCGAATTTAGCCATACGACGTGTTGCATAGAGTCCATAATATCCAGGGAAAGTTAATCCGAAATTCTCAAATTCCCAGAAGTAATTCCCAGCTCTCCCCATCATTTCTACGGCAACTGGATTAGGTGATTGGTGCATTTGCTCTACTCCAATTACCATTGCCATTTTAGCATCCCCTGACTTAATTGCTTGGTAAGCTATTCTTAAGGCTGCACTGCCAGTAGCACAGGCAGCTTCAACTCTCATGGTCCCTTTAGGTGCTAAATTACAATACTCTCCTATTACTATCGCGGAAAGAGGTTCTGAACTCCACCCACCAGCATTGCCTACCACGAACATATCTATATCCTTCTGGTCTAAATTAGACTCCTCTAAGGCTTGTTTTACCGCTTCCCATGCTAGTTCCTGGAGATTAACATCTGTTCTATTTCCGAATTTGCTGTGACCAGTACCTACTATTGCAACATCTACCATATCTATATATTTGTGTTAACTTCCTAATTAACTTTTCGTTCTTTCATAATATAAATTTTATTTCAAGTTAATTTTATGAAGGTATATCTTGGAACCATAAATATCATAAAAGTTTTTTAAGTTATTAATTATACACTCTAATAGTGATAGCAAATGTTATTGGGTTTTTCCAGTAGATATGAAAAGGTATATCAAGGTTTGGCACTTGACCTAATAGCGGAAACTGTAAAGGAAGCTTTAGACATGGCTAAACTAGAACCTAAGGACATAGATGGAGTTATAACTACGTGGTTGCCATGGATTTTCGATGGTACTTTAGCAATAGGCTTTCCAGAGAATTATATTAGTGAGTACTTAGGAATAAGGCCTAAATTTACAGACTTAGTTCAATATGGAGGAGCTTCGGCTTTAGAAATGTTTTATAGAGCTTATAAGGCAGTAAAAAGTGGTGAGGCAGATAGAGTTTTATGTGTAATAGGAGGTAAGGGAACTTTAATGAAAAAACAATTAAGAGAAGGAGGATTAGAGAGATTTTCAGAAGTTGAGCTACTAAATATACTAAGGAATAATCCCTTTGATGAATTCATAAGGGTATATCAAGAAATGGATCCTATATCTTTTTACGCAATGGTTGCTGCTAGACACTCGAAATTATACGGAACTACTGATGAACAAAGAGCCTTATTAGCGGTTCAGCAGAGATATAATGCAAACTCTAATGAGAGGGCTTTATTTAGGGGTCCTCTAACAGTTAAGGACATTATAAATTCGCGAGTGGTATCAACTCCTCTTCATCTTCTTGAAATAACTTATCCTATAGATGGCGTTTTAGCCTTTATAGTAGGTAAGGGGACTTCACAGCTGAGGTCGATGGATGTAATATCCTATGGAGATGCAATATGGCCAGAGTTTTTCGCCGAAAGGGATGTGGATATTGTTTATACTCCCACAATCGAGAGTGCTAAGAAGATAGACTTCAATTTAAATAAGATCGATGCTTTCGAAATATATGACGCTTTTACAATAATGGTATTAACTGAGCTAGAAGATTTGGGTTTAACCGAGAAAGGAAAGATAGGGAAATTCGTGGAGGAGAATGATCTGACGATAAAGGGTAGCATACCAGTTAATACTGGAGGTGGAAGTTTAAACATGGGACAGCCTGCATATATGAGTGGGATAATCATCCTTGAAGAAGCGTTCCTGCAATTTAATAACATGGCTAAAGGACATCAAGTAAGCGGAGCTGATTATATATTAGTTAATGGCTTAGGGGGTTGGAATACACACGCTACCACATTAGTAATAGGTGAGAAAAAATGAACTTAAATGAAATAATTCAAACCTATTACGAGTACTTTAATAAGGAGAAGTTGCCTTATATTAAGTGTACAAATTGCGGACACGTGTTTTATTATCCCAGAGCAATATGTCCGAAATGTTTATCTAAGAAACTGTTAATTATGGAGAGTAAGGGAGAAGGTGAAATATATTCTGAAACTAAATTTGTTAACGAGAAAGGACAAGTTACTATAGTAGGCTTAATAAAGCTTGAGGAGGGGTTTATGATTTACGCTAACATATTAACTAATAGGTTAGAAGACGTGAGTATGAATAAGAAGGTTAAAGTAAAGTTTAAGGAGGTCATTAAGGAGCAGAAATTCCCGTTCTTTACTATTATAAGCTGATCTTAATGTTTTCCTTTTGTTTAATATACTTGATCATACCATCACTTATCCTTTTCCTTACAGCGTTTATGTCCTCTAAATATTTTAGATGTGCTAAAGTCTCTCCCATAGCTAAGTACTTCTGAGAGGGATCTAACTCATCCCATCCATTATATTTCAACTTCCATTTGATTTTACTTGCAATTTCGTAAGCCGCTAATTCTCTATTTCCCATCATCTCTAACATTTCGTTTAACCTTTCCTCGTGGTGTTTTATTAATTCCCTTATCCTCTCCTCAGTGTTCTCTATAATTCTTCCGTGAGCTGGCAGGGATTTCTTCACTTCTAGGCTGGAAATTCTCTTTAGGGACTTTAGATATTCGTTTAATGGATTACAATTCTCTTCGTATAAACTTACATTGGGTGTTATGTCAGCTAATAATGTATCCCCAGATAAGAGTAATTTATTCTCTTCATCATAAATGCATATATGTCCAATTGTATGTCCAGGAGTGAATAAGAACTTTAAGTTATATAGTTGCTGACTATCGTTAACTGTTTCGACATTATTAAGTTCCCCTACTCTAGAGTAAATATTAGCCCTAAATCCAGAGGTGAAATCAAATGCTATGTCTAAAAGTTGTTGCGAAGCACCATTCAATTTTAGGATTTTGATCATCTCATCATATCTATATTTAAATCTCTTTATGAAATTATATTCCACATTACCAATTATTATTTTAACCTTAGCTAGCTTACTTAAAAGATACGCCAAACCTATATGATCTATATGAAAATGCGTTATTATAATTTCGTTAATATCGCTAATTTTCATACCTAAATTTTCCAATTCTTCAACTAATGATGATATTGATCCATATGAGGGACTTCCAGTATCGATTAATATATTCTTATCATTAAGAGTTAGTAGATAAGCGTTTAAACTTTCGATTGCCAAATCCGGTAATTTAATCGAAAGTTTGAATAAATTCTTAGTTATGCTTTCTGGCATGAGATAATCTAATTGCGTTATTATAAATAAATCTTTTCTTTTAAGATAAATTTATAGTCTCTTATTACGTCCTAGTTTATTATGAGTCTAAAAAATAAGCTTCACGAACTATTTGAAAGTATAGACGTAAGAGGCATAGAGGATTTACCAAAAAAGGGATTAAAAATAGGAATAAAGTTTGGAAATTGTTATTTTACTGTAATTTTAGATAAATCCAAGATTAGCGTAGTGGAAAATAAATTAGATAACTTAGATAATGAAATAATAACGGACGAGGAAAGTCTAAATCAGCTTCTTGAGGGAAAAGTGTCATTAATAGACCTCATTATACAAGGTAAGTTATATATAAGCGGGAAGTTAAGCAATTTACTGAAATTAGTTGAAGTATTTAGGGCTAAGGCAATTAACTTAGGATTTGAGGGATCTAGTTTATATAATGTTTTAAAGGCTGTTTTTGAGGGTATATGTAATAAAAACGAGGATATTCTAAGGCACATAAAGAACTTTAATGTCACTTTTCAGTTCAGCGATTTTGAAGGAAGTATTTGTTGTCTTATAATAAATGAAGGTAAATTCATCGTTAAAAATGGGAAATGTGAAGGAAAACCTACGGCTTCCATATCAGCAAAAAGAGAAGTATGGAATAAAATATTTAACGGCGAGGAAAGTGTAGGTACTGTTGCAATGAATGGTGAGGCAAAAATAGAGGGTAACTTAATTCAAGCATTTAAATTAAAAACGATAATTGATAAAATATTTTAAAGTTAAAATATATATTCACTCATTTTTTCCTTAACCCATCTTGGGAAGTACATATAATACTCTCTCGGGTAAGCTTTCCTTAAACCGTCATATGTAGCCTTAACTAGTCTAGGCTTATCCCTATCCCTTAAAACCTTAACCAATCCCTTAGCTTCTAAGGAATTTATTATCTCAACTAACTGTTTCTCGTCACACTCTATAAACCTCTTAATATCGTTAAGCTCCATGAAAAGTCCCGGATTTACTAAATAGTCTCTAGCTAAGACTCTCAATATCTCCATTTCTCCCTCCTCTCCTCCCTGAAGTTTTTCCTTAGTTATCGACTTTTCAGAAACGGTAATGGGTACTTTAAGTTCTGGATGCGATATCCTTATCGGAGTTTTCAGATCATCAGCCATAGCAGTTAGTGCATATCTAACTATAAACCTCTTCAAAACCTCACTAGTACCTCCGCCTATGGTTCCTAGTTTAGCGTTCCTATATATGGCTTCAACTGGATAAAACTTTGTCCATCCATCTCCTCCCATAGCCTGAATAGCATCTCTAGAAGCCTTTTCTACTGCTTCGGTAGAGAAAGCTTTTAATACATTCGCGTCTATTACTGGATCTACGCCTTGATCCATTAAATAAGCAGTATAATAGGTTAATAGCCTAGTAATCCTATAATCTATTATAATATCAGCCAACTTATATTGATTAGCCTCATATTCAAACGTAGGCTGATTAAACTGAACTCTTCTTCTAGTATAAAATGCCACATATCTGGCTAATTCCCTTAATAGACCAACTTGTTGAGCACCTATGACTAGCCTTTCAAAATTAAGACCAGATACTAAAATCCACCATCCTTGCCCCTCTTCACTTAACCTATTTTCTACTGGAACTTCAACGTGATCTAAATCCAAATAACCATTTAGTAATCCGTCAAATCCTTGAAGTTCATTTATCTTTTCCACATGAAAACCTTTCATTCCCTTTTCCAATATGAAAGCAGAAAGATGAGAATATGACTTCCTCGCCTTAGAGCTAGGATCAGTAACTGCGTAAACTACATAAATGTCTGCCATGCCTGCATTAGTTATAAACCTCTTCTTACCGTTTATAATATACTTATCTCCCTCTTTAATAGCTATAGTTTCAGCACCTGCAGCATCGCTACCAACGTAAGGTTCAGTTATACATACAGCTCCTACAGTACCCTTAGCGAACTTAGGTAATGATTTAGCTTTCTGCTCTTCATTTCCGAACCTTAGAATCTGATAAAGCCCTCCGAAAAGTGTAGTAGCGAAAACTCCTCCTACAGATCCCAGATTACTTATGTACTCTGATATTATCGCAACGCTTGTATAGTCCCCTCCCATGCCTCCATATTCCCTGGGTATTACAACACCCCACCAACCCTTTTCTACTATCTTTTTATGTAAATCCATAGGATATTCGTTCTTCCATAACGCTTCTTCTGCTCTACCTCTATTTTCCTCTACGAAATTTTCCACTTCCTCTGCTAAACTCTTATGCTCTTCTTTCCACCAGGGTAAAGGTTCCACCAAGATATATCACTAATCAATTTAATTGAGAAACATTAATAAACTTATTTTAAGCAGTTAAATCACTCGTAAAAATATGAATTAAAAAATTATTTTGATTTCGCCTCCTATTGCCATTTTTATTACTGTTAAAATGTCCTCTTGACTTACCATTGGCATTTCCCATCCATTCCTAGAATATAATTCAGATACCTTTTTACTAATTTCTTCTAAATTGTTTATTTCAATTCCCTTTAAGCTATTCTCGAAATCAAATAAATATTGCGTAGGACTACAGTAAAAATCTCCGCTAATCATAATATCCTTAATAACCTTTTTATCAGTTAATAAATGAACAACGAGTAGCTTTCTAGCCTTATATCTTGCGAATCCTAAAACGTGATTCGGTGGTATATTTGCAAACCTCTTACCACTGGACCTTAAGTATAAATGCTCTTCAGAGGAGGCAATTTTTCTATACTCCTCTCTGATCTTTTTAGCTTCATCTGAAAGTTCATGCTCTTCTAAATCTAACCTTAAGGTCTCTCCGAAACTACTCACAAAGGCATTGTAAACTTCTTCCATTGATGGTTTATAGCCAGTTTCCTCTTCAACTGAAGAAACATAATCTTGAGGACCCTTAGCAGTCTTATCCTTAAACTTCTCTGGAGGGATTCTCAAAACTTTAACCATCTCTTCCACGTTTAACTTACCTATTCCTATTACCATGTTAAGGACTAATGTATTGCCTATTGTAGTGAATCCGAAGCCAGTTATTTTCTTATGACTTTTAGGAGAACCAACTCTAACATCTCCTATATGATCATACCATGCTCCCTTAACCTCTAATTTGTAATATGCATGAGCTGTAGCCGAACCTATTTGACAGAATGCCTTGTCCATGTTAGGAAAGAAATCTGAAGGCATTGCCATATATAGTGCCATACTTGAATTTTTGTCACTATATATTGTACCTCCTCCCACACCTAATCTCCTTACAACTTGAATACCCCTTCTCTTAGCCTCCTCTAAATTTACTTCAGTATCTAAGTCTTGGAAATACCCTAAACTTACACCACTAATTTTACTGCCTACAACAGCCATTATAGGGACGTTTAGTCTTCTAGACTCCTCAACTAATGAAGCTGGAATTGCTACACTATCTAGGAGATCCCCGTTTTTAATTAACATACTCTTTCCTTTCATATTAAATGATATCTCGTTAAAATTCCTAATAAAACTTTCTTTAGCCACTTTCCTTGAAAAGTAGAGGTTACACCACTCATCTTAAATTAGATAAAAAATATTAACACATTGACCGATTAAAACCTTTGCTATTAAATAAAGTATTCATTATAAAATGTTTCAAATATAAGTGTAATGATTAAAGATGAAATATCATATAAAAAATTTAATTAAATAAATTTGTCTAGTTTACCTTCCAATTTCAATAAGGATTCAAATAGGAAGTAATCACCCCATATAAGTTCACTGTTAACTCCTAATTCTCGTTTTTTAAAATAACACCCATTAGTTAAAGCTCCTGGTATTTTAGAGTTAATTAAGTAATTTTCTACAAGACTTTCTATTGTATTCTTAGCGAATTCCCAATAAGAGAGTTTAAGTAATGATGAGGCAGCTATTGCAGTAGCTGAAGTATCTTTAATCGTTTTATCATTGAAATCCCAATATGCTATGTAATCCTTGGGAACATTTTTAATCCACCATTCTGATGTTAATCTTGAAACGCTTAAAAACTCCCTATCGTAAAAGGAAAGCAAAGCATAATTAAGCATAGCCCAGGCTTGTCCCCTAGCCCAGATACTACTTTCATTTAAACCCATGTGATTAAATCTCTTAATTACTCTTCCCTCATTATCTAATCTAACGGATTGGGTAACGGAGCCATCCTTATTAATGCAAAAAGTAACGTGCTGTATTGCATGATTTTCAGCAATTTCCATAAGGCTTTCCTCTCCAGTAATCTTTGAAGTATAAGCTAATAGCGTTGATGCAATAACTCCATCTATGTTAGTTTCAACGAAGTTAACTTCATTAATGCTAATAGAGTTAAGAAAGGCTATTTCCAATTTATTAAGCGGTATAATTTTTAACTTACTATCGTACTGTTTAGCTAAGTTCTTACCTCCTTCTACCGCTATCCTTCTAGCTGTATCATGGTTAAATAAGATATCAGCTATTGCAGCACCATAATAGAATATGAATCCTCTGAATACTGTAGGTAACATGATTCTATTTCTTAGCTTGTCTAACCAATTTTCGGCCCACTTTAGAAACTTCTCCTCTCCAGTTCTATAATATGCCAGCCATAATAATCCAACCCAAAATCCATCACTCCAATATCCATCTGATGAAGTATACCACTTTCCAGAATTCACGTCACCATAAATGGGGAATTCGTCCTCTTTAATAGTCTTAGCTGTACTTTCTATTCTAATTAGCATTTTATCTATAGCGTCAGTGATCCTCATTTCTTAGCCCTTCTCTCTATAAACTTTTTAACTTCATTCTTATGTTCTTCAGATTTAAAAGTATGCAATTCTAATGCTAGTGACGTATCCAATACTAGATTCACATAATGTTTGACTATTTTATTAATTGACAATTTAGTCCATATTACACCATATTTAGACTTGCTTATTAATTTCCTCGCTACATCAATCGCTGTATCTAAAACCTTATCATCGTCAACTACCATGTTGACTAAACCCATCCTATAGGCTTCTTCAGCGTTTATTAACTCTCCCGTCATTAAGTAATACTTAGCCTTATGAATTCCCACTAACAACGGCCATATGATAGCACCACCATCACCTGCGACTAAACCCACAGAGATATGAGTATCTCCTATTTTCGCACTCTTACCCATTATTACTATATCAGAGTAAAGAGCTAGGGTGGCTCCTAATCCCGTGGCAAAGCCGTTTACTGCTGCTATTATGGGAACTTCAAGTTCTAACATGTTATTTATTATCCTTTTACCCTCTTTAATTAACGTTCTAATCCACTCAGTATTGTTAGTTCCCTTCTCTATTACCTCAGCCATGTAGTAAATATCCCCACCAGAACAAAATGCCTTCCCTTCACCAGTCATAATTATTGCATTAACTCTGGAGTCATTATTAAAATCGTAAAACACGTTTTCCAGTTCCTCATGCATGCTTCCTTCGCCTAAGTTTATGGCGTTCAACCTCTCTGGTCTATTTAGCCTCAGGATATATATGCCATCTCCTATGTCCTCAACCTTAAGATATTTATATCTTGAGTAATCTATCATTAAATTATACTCATAGCGGAAATACTTAAACGTTTTGTCAAATATAATTTGATATTTAAATAAATTAATGAAGATTTATAATGATGCTTTATATACATTTACTATAATTTATTTAGTATATATAATATTCTTATAAAATAAATTAATCACTTTATAAACTTTATATTTATATATGTTAATAACGTAACATATTTAAAGTTTAAATTACATAATGAAAATTGGTGATTCGTCTAAATGAGAGCTATGAGATTAGTCGAAGTAAACAAGCCTTTAAAAATGATGGATGTAGAAATTCCGAAAGTAAAAGGAAATGAAGTATTAGTTAAAGTTGAAGCTGCAGGAGTTTGCCACTCAGACGTTCATATGAGGCAGGGAAGAGTAGGACCTTTAAGAATAGTGGAGGATTTAAAATTAAGATTACCCATAACATTAGGGCATGAAATTGCTGGAAGGGTAGTTGAAGTTGGAGAAAACGTAGAAGGATTCAACAAAGGGGATTTAGTGGCAGTAAATCCTTGGGAAGGTGATGGGACATGTTACTACTGCAAAGCAGGAGAAGAGCAAATGTGTGACAGGCCATTATGGTTAGGAATAAGTATAGATGGGGGATATGCGGAATATGTTAAAGTAACTCATTACAAATACCTTTATAAACTAAAGAATCTTACTGCAGTAGAAGCTGCACCTTTAACCTGTTCTGGAATAACAACTTATAGAGCAGTAAGAGAGGCTTCTGTAGATCCCTCAAAGACTTTAGTAATTGTAGGGGCTGGAGGAGGATTAGGAACTATGGCAGTGCAAATAGCTAAAGCTATGACTGGAGCCACGGTAATTGGAGTTGATATAAGAGATGAGGCGTTAGAAGCGGCTAAAAGGGCTGGGGCAGATTACGTCGTGGACGGACGTAAAAACCCGGTTCAAGAAATAAGGACATTAACTGGAGGAAAAGGTGCAGATGCAATAATAGATTTAAATAATTCAGAAAAAACCTTATCAGTCTATCCTTATGCATTAGCTAAAAACGGTAGGTATGTAATGATAGGGCTATATGGAGGGGAATTAAAGATATTATCACCAATTATTATATTTAACTGGGTAAAATTCGTAGGAAGCCAAGTTGGAAACAATATGGACTTCTTGGGTGTTTTAACCTTAGCCGAAAAAGGAAAAATAAAGCCTATGGTTACTAAGACGATGAAATTAGAAGAAGCTAATGAAGCGTTAGATAATTTAGAAAACGCAAGGGTAACTGGAAGGCAAGTTCTAGTCCCGTAAAGATGAAAGTATTGGCAATAGTTAACCCTAAGGCAGGAACTTATGACCAGAAATTAGTAGAATTATGCATTAATGTGCTAAGGGCTAAATTTACGGTTAATTTAGTATATCCTATCAGCATTAATGAAGCTAAGAAATTAGCTAATAATAGAGATTATGACGCCTTAATAATAGGAGGAGGAGATAGTACTATAGGTAATTTATCGATTAACGTAAAAGTCCCTATAATCATTCTACCTATAGGCAGGGGAAACACGTTCTATTATACAGTTTATGGTAAAATAGATCCCTTAAACTTATTTACTTCACTTCTTAAGTGTAATAGAATAGAATACGTTGATATTGGCTTTATAAGGGAATTAAATAGGGGATTTGTCCTTGGAACATCAATAGGTATATTAGCTGATTTAGTAAGGCTTTCAGAATTATATAAGAAGTTCAGTAAGGGTATATGGTCCTATACTTTAGCATCTATAGATTTAAGGGTTAGGATGAGAAAAGGTCAAATTAAACCAATAAGGGTTTCGTTAAGGGTTAATAAAGAAAAGGTGTATGATGATTACGCATATTTACTCTCAATAGGAAATACGCCAGTAAGAGGAAGAGGAAGTATGAAATTATTTCCTAAAGCCTCAATTAGTGATGGTATATTGGATGTCATAGCGTTGCCTAGAGTAAATGAGGAGATAATGGATTCATTAGCTAAAGGATCATATTCAAATGAATTATATTACAAGGGAAAAAACATTGAAATCGCATCTGACAGAAGGTTAAGCTTAGAGGTTGATGGAGACTATGTCTTATTGGAAGAAAATAAAATTACTATTGATGTAATTCCCTCTTCACTTCCTCTATTAAAACCTTGTACATGAACTTCAATTCGTCGTTTCCTCTCTTTTCTAGACTATATAAGATATTATAAATATTTTTTAGATCCTCTTCGTTACTATCTTTGATAGCATCTAAGAATTTCTTATTAACTACTTCTCTCTTTTTCTCTAAACCAGTACCATGAAAGCCATCAACTATCTCTTTTTCTACGCTTATTTTTCTACCTTCCTTGGTTTTTACATCTATTATTATTCCCATATATTTTCTAGTTTTCTCAAAATTTACCTCATTTAAATCAACCCCTCTTAAATTATATTCGAAACCTCCTAGGAATTTTTTAATAAAGTCTGCTCCTATTTCATTTATTGCAACACCAAATGGTAGAGGCTCGTTTAATAGCTTAATTGTAAGATTAACGTCATGAAGTATATTTACCTTATATGCTAATTTCCAAATTAATGGGTCTTTTATGTGACTTTCATCGTAAGAGTTAACTCCGAATCTCTTATCTTTAATTGTAACAGTTAAAAGGTAAGGAGAGTAAAATTGAAGAAGGGTAAATGACGGATTACCCTCCTTGACTATCCTTTCGTGGTTCTTATCCATGAAATAGGTGAGCATATTCTCCCTTAATGTAACTTCACTTATCTCATCCAGATTAACCTCTTGACTTATCTCTAACGCACCTTCTATTAACGTTTGTGCATATGCACATGCTGGATATTTTTTAACAGAGAGAGTATTTACGTGCCATCTTTTGTTAAAACTTCCTAAAGGGGCCTTAAGATAATATTCCCCATACTGCTTTAAGAAGTCCGTCAGGAAGTTCTCGTTGACGTTCTGATATTTAGCTAATCTGAAAGCCTTATAGCCCATCTCAACTCCTAAAGAGGCCGAATACAATTTGCCCAGACTTCCGAAACCGTGTGATGTAGGCTTTATCATATAACTTAAGGATAATCCCATGCTATTTTTTAAATCTTGATTATATAATTTAGAGAGAAATACTACAGTTGAGAGTGCATGTATCGATGTCATTGATTGTCCCCTTGTCTTACTAACAGATAAAGAAGCTGCAACCCTGGCGGAGATTTCTACAGAGGATATTACAGCTTCCATCAGCTCTTTACCAGTTACATTAGTATTAGGAATTGAAAACAGTAATGGAGAAGCTATTCCGTGACCTAAATGTCCGTAATATAGTAATGTAGAGTCGTAATCATACATGACGCTAAGTATTGGAAAAAGTTCTTGGTAGTTTACGTTAAATAAGTCTAATAACATCTTAGCCCAATATGTCCTAGAGGATATTAAAGCTGTGAATATAGTATCTATTATCATTAGTTTAGCGTTCTCTAAACTGTCATTGGGTACTTTAGATATTGAAATGTTATTGGCCCATTCCTTAGCCTCTTCTAAAAAGGATTCCATAGAAACTCTCTTTGCTAGAAAATTAATATCTTTTCCTATTTTCAAAAATAAAGTTTATTAGCCTTATAGCATAATTTAAGATATGCCCATATTCTCAAAAGTGGGTGTAGTAGGAGCCGGAACGATGGGTCACGGTATAGTAGAAGTTGCAGCTATATCTGGATATCAAGTATATTTAAGTGATGTTTCTCAAGATATATTAAATAATGCATTAGAAAAAATTAGATGGAGTTTACAAAAATTAAAAGAAAGTGGAAAACTTAAGGAAAGTATTGATACTATAATAAGTAGAATAAAGCCTACAACTAATCTTAACGATTTCGCCGATGCTGACTATATTATAGAGGCTGTAGTAGAGAACTCTGAGGTAAAAAGAAAGATATTTTCAGAACTAGACGGAATAGTCAAGCCAAATGCCATATTTGCCACTAATACGTCTACAATACCTATTTCTACACTTGCAGAGGCCACTAAGAGACAAGATAAATTTATAGGACTTCACTTCATGAATCCCCCAGTATTAATGCCCCTAGTTGAGATCATAATGGGCAATAAAACTAGCCAACAAACCTTAGAAATTACTATTGAATTCGCTAAAAGTATAGGAAAAGATTACGTTATTGTTAAGAAAGACGTTCCTGGGTTTTTAATAAATAGGATAAATGGAAGGACTTTCGCTGAGGCAATCTTAATGTATGATGAGGGATACCAGAAAGAAGATATAGACGCTATGACCAGATTTAGACTAGGAATGCCAATGGGTTTCTTAGAACTTTTAGATTTCACTGGGATAGATGTTTCCTATAGTGCTGCATTAGAAGCTATAAAGAGAGGTGAGAAAGAGCCACCGCATTTTAAGGTTTTAAAGAAGATGGTGGAAGAAGGTAGATTGGGCGTAAAAAGTGGAAAGGGGTTTTACACATATAAGAGTAAAATTTACGAAAGACCTAAAATAGTCCCCACTGATAGTATGTATTTAATAAATCCCTTAAGCATAATCGCCCCTGCAGTAAACGAGGCTGCATGGTTAATTAGGAACAATATCAGTAGTGCTGAGGACATAGAAAAGGGAATGGTTAAGGGAATGAATTGGCCTCAAGGACCCTTAACGTTTGCCGATAAGTTCGGAATAGACAACATAGTAAACTTCTTAGAACAGAGATACCATGATACTGGTAATGATTATTATAATCCAGATTCACTACTTAAAGATATGGTAGAACAGAAGAAATTAGGAGTCAAATCCGGAGAAGGTTTCTTTAAATGGAATTACGAGAAAGTAGACTTTGGGCCAGTAAGATATGAAAAACTTCACGATTATGCTAAAATAACCATGAGAAGGGCTGAAAAACTAAATGCATTAAATGAAGCTATGTGGACTGGGCTAACTCAGGCTTTCAATAAGGCTAAGGAAGATAAGGATGTTAGAGCTGTTATCATTATGGGCGAAGGTAGAGCTTTTTGCGCTGGTGACGATATAGAAATGATGCACTATTGGGAGAATACAGCTAGCGTAATTGAGTGGAGTCAAAAGATTTCCTCTCCGTTAATAGATACCCTAACTGATTACCCTAAGCCAATTATAGCAGAAGTTAACGGATTAGCATTTGGCGGAGGAATGGAATTGCTAATATTGTTTGATATAGTTATAGCTAGTGAAGATGCTACGTTCGCAATACCAGAAGGATTAATAGGAGCTTTACCACCCTTAGCGTCATCAATAGGAGTTGGATTCATAAGTAGAAAAATAGCTAGATATGCGTTAACTGGTGAGTGGCTAAGTGCGAAACAAGCCAAGGAATTGGGATTAGTAGACACTGTAGTGCCTCCAGAACAATTAGAGATAACTGGAGTTGAGATAGTTGAGAAGGTTAAGAGAGTGGCGCCATTATCCAGTATGTCTATTAAGAGGGCTATAAACTCGATAAGAAACTCCTATCTGGACAACTTGCAGATAGCATCACAAGAATTGACAATTTTATCAACTACAGAAGACTTTAAAGAAGGTATGAAAGCGTTCATTGAGAGGAGACAACCTAGATACAAAGGAAAATAAAAAATAATTTCGAAATTTAATTAATTTTCTCTCATTTCTATTTACCAATATAAGCTCAAGGTGGTTTATACTTTTCTATTTACATTTATACTTTACTTCAACTAATAGTGTAGAAAATATCTTAATGTAACTATTACTAAGAAGTCGACTTAAAGAGAAGCTAAAAATAAACAATAGTTGATCATTAATCTAAAGCTTCCTAAATTTTTTTAAAACTATAGCATTAGATTATAAAAAACTTTTTAAAATATCCCTTTTACATGACGTTAAAAGTCAATTAACTCCTTAATAGCAACGTGTTCATATTAAGTGGAAGAAATACTTAAAATAGTTAAATTATATAAATAAATGATGGCTAAAGTCTTCATAAAGGGTTTACCATCAACAATGATGGATGATTTTCAATTAAATGTAATTAATTTGCTTCAACATGCTGCAGAAAACTATGGAGAGAGGGAAATAAAGTCTAGAAAATTAGATGGCAAATTAGAAGTATTTAATTATAAGACTATTTACGAGAGGGTAAAGAGACTAGCAAATGCATTAGAATCATTAGGAGTTAAACCTACTGATAGAGTTGGAGTATTAGGATTTAACACTCACAGATATTTTGAAGCCTATTTCGGTATAAGCGGTATTGGTGCAGTAATGGTTGAGATGAACTTTAGACTCTCACCAGAGGAATTATCTTACATTGCTAAACACTCTAAAGTTAAAGTAATATTTACGGATGAGCAATTAATACCGATAGTGGAGAAAGTTAACGATAAGGTGAACTCCGATAAGGTCGTGATTACGACCGATAAGGAAAGAACTCCCTCTACTAAAATTTCTAAAGTTTACCATTATGAGGACTTACTTAAAAGTAGTTCTCCAAATTACGACTTCCCTATAATCGATGAGAAATCCGCTTGTTTTGCTTGTTACACTTCCGGTACTACTGGAATGCCTAAAGGAGTTTATTATTCACATAGGGCCATAGTATTACATTCTATGGCAGTAATTCAAGCAGTTCCCGTAAACACTAATGACGCACTTTTACAGCTAGTTCCTATGTTTCACGCAAACGGCTGGGGATGGCCTTTTACCGCTACCATGGTTGGAGCTAAGCAAGTATTTCCTGGGCAATACAGTTTAGATAACTTAAAGCCTATCATTGATCTGCTTATAAACGAAAATATCACAATATCTAATGGAGTTCCAACTCTCTGGATAGCAATTCATAACTATTTATCGTCACTAAAAGATAAGCCTAAATTTAACAATTTGAAAGTACTTATAGGCGGAAGCGAGCCTCCTTTAGCCTTAATAAGGGGACTTAGGGAATTTGGAATAGAGGTAATACACGGTTATGGGTCAACCGAAACTACGCCTCTATCCCATATAAACATAATAAAGTACTATTTAGGATTAAGTCAGGAGGAATATGAGGAGTTAAAATCCAAGCAAGGAATTCCAGTATTTCCGATACAAAGAAAAATAGTAACTCCAGATGGAAGAGATATACCTTGGGATAATAAAACCATTGGAGAACTTTTAGAGAGAGGGCCTTGGGTGGTTAAAGAATATTATAATGACCCAAGAACGTTCGAATCTTTCATAGGAGAGGGTTATGAAATTTGGTGGAAAAGCGGAAATGCTGTTACTGTAGATCAGTACGGTTATATAAAGATAGCAGATAGGCTTAAAGATCTTATAAAGAGCGGAGGTGAGTGGATATCAAGCGTAGATATGGAGAACTTCTTGATGGCTCATCCTAAGGTTCTTGAGGCTACAGTAGTTGGCGTCCCTCATCCTAAATGGCAAGAGAGACCTTTAGCCTTTGTCGTTGTAAAACCAGAGTATAAGGGTAACGTAACTAAGGAAGAACTTTTAGAACATCTATTAAAGAGATTTGCAAAGTGGCAATTACCCGAAATAATTTTTACGGATTCCATCCCTAAAACCAGTACTGGTAAGTTCGATAAAAAGTTATTGAGGGAACATTATAAGGAGTATTTCATAAAAAGAGAAATTATAGAGTAAGTTCTTGATAAAAGTTCACATATTCTTTTTTCTTTTAATTTCTTCAATTACTGGCTTAGATAGTTCTATAAACGTATAGAAGGCATCAAGATTGGAGATCGAGTCTATTCTCACTGCTTTATTAATATCCCGCCCCATTAATATTTTCTTAACTGGCACTTCAAGTTTCTTAAAGTTTAACGTTAAAAGTATATCTGGAACCTGTATAATGCAATCTGGTATGAAATAGGGACCCAATTCTTGCCTCATTTTATCTTTAATCTTTTGTTTAAGTGATTCATTAAGAGTTAAATTTCCCTTAAGTATCACGTGAGTTGAAAGGACCCATAATGATACTACGAATATGTTTATATAAGTTATACGCAGCATAATAATAGAATAGAAACCAATTTTTTATATTTAATATTATAAAAGATTGTAAATGACAATAAAACTAGACTCCTTGAGTTTTACGGAAGAATGGTTCAACCATAATATTGAATGAACAAGTGAAAGTAGAGGAAGAAGTGAGCGAAGATATTGTATAGTATTTATATTCGAGAAATTGAAGAATAATATTATGAAAGTTGTAATAATTGGTGCAGGGCCAGCAGGAGTTTACTCAGCATTAACCTTATCCAAGAATGCAAAAGTCACACTTATAGAAAAGGAAGAAAAACTGGGGGGTACGTGCGTACTTTACGGGTGTATACCAACAAAATCCATATTAAGCCAGCTTATCATATCTAGGCAAGCATCCAATATGAGTTTAAATACGTTTAGAGAGTATGCATTAGGTTCAATAAATACTATAAGTAAGAGTTTAGAACAGTTACTAAATAGTCATGGGATAGAGGTTATTCACGCTAATGGTTTTCTAAGGTCGTCTATGGTTCATGCATCAAATACTTCACTTACGGCTGATAAGGTTTTAGTTTCAACCGGGACCAGAAGAGAAAGATTAGGAAAGGTAAAATTCACGGAAGATTTAGCCTATACTAATGAGGATTATAATAAGGTGGTTATAGTAGGAGGAGATGCAGGGGGAATAGAACTAGCTTGGATGATGAAGAAACTGGATAAGGAGGTACATCTTATAGATAAGAACGATTTACTTTTACAAAACATTGATAATACACTATCTGAGGTAGTTACAAATTTTCTAAGCCGTATCGGAATTAAATTATACTTAGGTAAAAAGGTCTCTAAAATTGATGAAACTTCTGTTACCCTTGAAGATAACCAAACGATCTCAGGCGATGCTGTATTTGTAACCTTCGGTCGTAAACCAAATATTGAAGGATTTGAGGAAATCCCCCACGAGAAGTACATATACGTCGATGAATATTTGAGAACTCAAATTCCCAATATCTACGCAGCAGGAGATATAATAGGTACGTTTACTGCACATGAAGCCATATATGGTGGTATTATAGCTGCGAAAAATATGTTAGGCGAAAAAAGAGAGTTCCTCGTAGAAGGAATACCTAAGGTTATATACATTTACCCCCAAATAGCCTATGTAGGGACTACTATTGGTAATTGTGTTACTTTCAACACATTAAATTTAACCAGAACAGTAGTAGAAAGAGAAGGTGAGGGATTCTTAAAGATATGCGAAAGGGATAACAGAGTAATTGGGGGAGTAGCATTCATGCCTTATGCCGAAGACGTAATTTCTCTTATTTCAGTATTAATACGATATCAAATAAATTTAAAGGATACTATAGATCTTGTTATGCCTCATCCTTCTTATCTGGAAGCCATTACTGAGGCTTTAAATATGCTGCAAAGTAAAGAGTAAAGAACTGTTCATTGCTCAGTGAAGCTCATAGTGTTATTTTAACTTATTTATTTTTCTATGCTGAGTAGTATTTATTGGAAAATCGTTGTATTCCATACCCTAGACCCCAAATTCATCACCCCGAAAATAATTCAAGGGAGTTAAAAAGTGGATAAAATAATTTAACTAAATATTCTTGCAAAATAGTAATATTATCTTGCAAGAGCAAGATAGTTAGGAGTAAGCGGAAGTCTTTCTTGCTCGTTGTCCCCTTGAGGAGCAAGTATAGTGTATAGATTAACATTGCTAGTACGAAGATGAACAAGCGGAATAACCAACTCCTTGATGAGGTAAAGATTAGGAAAGACTTGATTAACTTGTATGATGTTTCTATTGGCGTCCTAACCTTGTCATACCATTTCACAACAATACTCCTATTTACGTCTAGGTTTGTCCCCTTTGCCAAGTACTCCTTTCCCCTACCATGATGTACTATTAGCCTAAATGTCGCTTTCTTACCATTTGACTTTACAGTATAATCTCCATCAAAATTCCTATGTATCCCTACCTTACCCACGGGTACTCCAATGATGAAGTTAAACCTTGACAAGTAGTTGATCACATCCACTGAATAGAAACCAGCATCTAGTGTTACTAATTCTATTTCTAGGCCCAATGCTAGTATTTGTTGTATTAGGCTTTCAACTATCTTTAGTCTAGTCATTCCTTTTTCTACGCGCGTGAATGCTAGTATTAGTGTTTTTCCCTTTACTCTTGTGGTTGCTGTTGCGTAATTCCACGCGTAGCCTTTTTCTGACCCGCCTAGTCCTTCTACGGGTTTTCCCTTGTATTCTATTGATGTCCAGTCTATTGATATTTTTACACGTTTTCTTCCACCTAGTTCCTTAGCGGAAATCGTTTTGATCACGTTTAGCATTTGGTCTATTACTTGTGGTTGTTCTTCCACGTAGTTTCTAACTGTTTGTGGTGATATGCCAAGCTCTTTTGCCTTGTTTTCTACTGAATCTTTTGTTAGTGCTGCTGTTACAAGTGTTTTCTTGACTTCTTCTGCCTTTCTTCCCTTGAAGTTTATGATGGAAAATAATTTTTCCTCTATTTGTACTCGTATTTTAGGGGAGATGTAGTCTGGTGTTGTCAAGCGTTTCTCCCCTAAAGTAATACCAGACTACATCTCCCTTAACTTTTTCTCTAATTACAAAATTTTCTTGGTTAGAAAAAATTATACAATGCAATTATTTTTGTAAAATGAATTTGGGGTCTAAGGCATAATCCTTTTGAATACTTACCTTAATATTTACTATTACTTCAAGATACATAGTAGGATTTAACAGTTTTAATGTAAAAATATTATGATCTTAAACGTGATTCTTTTAAAACCATCTAACCCTAGGATTTTACGCAAAATGCTATTGCGAGTATTTAGGACATAATCAAGTATTCTACTCCACTAGTCTTGTTGGACAAAACGCTTATTCTTGAGTTTATTAGGTTAATAAAGACACTATAATATGTTGTGCAGCATTTAGAGATTGAAAGCGATCCTAATAATTTTTATATGAATTTTTATGGATGAGGTTAGCTACTTAACAACAAAAACATTTTTACGATTTATCAAATAGCAATATTTTTAGGTAAATTTAAAGGAATTAATAATCTTTCTAAAAATATCGATAAGAATTTCATAGTCTCTAATATAAAGCCCATTATTTGCGTTACTAACTTAAAGAGAAGTATAATTTTTCATAACTATTCATTGCAATCTTTAAATTTAACGATTTTCCAAGCTGATATAAAATTGCTGACAGCGACGTTGTCTTCTCCTCTCATAGCTATTTTGTTAACATTTAAATACTTCAATTTTAATATATTCTTATTGAGATAATGGTGCAAGATATCCCTAAAAGTAAATTATTAGACATGTATAAAAAGATGCTATTAATTAGATATCATGAGCTTACTGCTAAAGAGCTCTTTGCTATTGGTAAGATTCCGGGATTTGTTCATCTCTATGTAGGTGAAGAGGCTGTAGCTGTAGGAGTTATGAGCACGCTAAGAGATGATGATTATATAACTAGCACACATAGAGGGCATGGGCATTGTATAGCTAAGGGTTTAGACGTAAAGAGAATGTTAGCAGAGATAATGGGTAAGAAAACTGGAGTGTGTAAAGGAAAAGGTGGATCGATGCATATTTTTGATTATAGTAAAGGTATGTTAGGTGCAAATGGTATAGTTGGTGGAGGAGCTCCTCATGCAGTAGGTGCAGCATTAGCGTTTAAACTTAAGGGTTTAGATCGTGTAGCTGCAGCGTTTATTGGAGATGGAGCTATGAATCAAGGTGTAGTTTTGGAATCTTTAAACCTCTCTGCCATATGGAAACTTCCAGTAGTCTTTATAGTAGAAGATAACATGTATGCGATGTCGACTAGAAGTTTAGCCCCAGCTAAATTACAGCCTAGTCATTCTGCTGCTAAAAGTTACGTCGAGAGGGCTTTAGGTTTTGGAATACCCGCTGTAGAAGTGGATGGTATGGATGTACTAGCAGTTTATGAGGTGGCAAAAGAAGCTGTTGATAAGGCAAGAAAAGGAGGAGGTCCATCCTTATTACACTGTAAGACTTACAGGTTTTTTGGACACTTTGAGGGAGATTCTTTAGTTTATAGGGATAAAGAGGAGGAAGAGATGTGGAGAAAAAGAGATCCAATTACTCTATTTAGAGATAAACTTGTTTCAAATGATATCGTAAATCAAGAGGAACTGGATAAGATAGATAGAGAAGCTAAAACCGAAATAGAGCAGGCATTGAAATTCGCTGAGGAAAGTCCATATCCTGAAGTGGAAGAGGCTCTAACTGACGTTTTTACAGATAATTCATATTAGGGTGATATGTAAATGAGGCAGATAACGTTTACCGAAGCAATAACTGAAGCTTTAAGGCAAGAAATGGAAAAAGATCCCTCAGTCATATTAATAGGAGAAGATATAGGTGTTTATGGGGGCGCGTTTGGAGTAACCAAGGGTTTGGTAGAGAAATTTGGCTCAGATAGGGTTATTGATACTCCAATATCTGAGGCTGGATTTATAGGTGCTGCAGTAGGTGCTGCGCTAGCTGGCTTAAGACCAGTAGTAGAGCTAATGTTTGTAGATTTCTTTGGAGTAGCAATGGATCAGATCTATAATCAAATGGCTAAATTAAGGTACATGTCTGGAGGGCAATTGAAAGTTCCCCTTACTTTAAGGGCACCGATAGGGGCGGGAATAAGTGCTGCAGCTCAACATTCACAAACTCTTTACTCAATTTTCGCACACGTACCTGGTTTAAAAGTAGTAGTACCCTCTACTCCTCATGACGCTAAAGGTTTATTGATCTCATCAATACATGATGATAATCCAGTAGTATTCTTAGAACATAAGGTGTTATATGGGATAAAAGGTGAGGTACCTGAGGAAGAATACACTATACCTCTAGGCAAGGCAGATATAAAAAGGGAAGGAAGTGACATAACAATAATTGGAATAGCCAGAACAGTATGGAATAGCTTAGAAGCTGCGGAGCAACTATCTAAGGAAGGTATAAGTGTAGAGGTTATTGATGTGAGATCAATAGTTCCTTTTGATAAGGAAACTGTTATTAAATCAGTTAAGAAGACAGGAAGAGTTGTAATTGTGGATGAGGATTATGACAGATGTGGTTTCGCCTCATGGGTTTCTTCCATAATTGCAGATGAAGCTTTTGAATACTTGGATGCGCCAATAAAGAGAATAACCACTCCTAACGTCCCTATACCTTTCAGCCCTCCCTTAGAGCAATATATATTACCAGATTCCAAAAAGATTATTAATACAGTTAAATCCATATTGGGGTAAATTTTAGTTGACATCTATAGGAATTATTATTAATCCTGAATCTGGGAGAGACATTAGAAGACTAGTTGCAAAAGCTACCTTTGTCTCTAATTACGCTAAAATAGATGCAATAAAGCGTTTTCTTTATGGGCTAAATATAACCAACTCTATCGAGGAAGTCGTATTTATGCCAGACTTTTACGGAATTTCCTTAGATATAATACGTGATATTAAGGATGATGTTAAGTTTAAGTTAAGGACTCTGGATATGAGGATAGAGAATACAGCAGATGATACTATTAATGCTTCAAAATACATGGTAGAGAATAGGGTAAGTGTCATAATAAGTGCTGGTGGAGATGGTACTCTCCGGGCAATATACAAAGGAGCAGGAGATAAGGTGCCAGTACTCGGTCTCTCTTTAGGAACAAATAACGTCTTAGGTGCCTTATACGAACCAACAATTTTAGGAATGATCATGGGGCTTCTCCTTGAGAAGAATAATATTATCTCAAATGTAGTTGAAAGAATAAAGACCATAAAGCTTTTTGTTAATAATGAATTTAAAAATTTGGCATTAGTAGATTTAACTTTTATGGATGGTTGGTATGTAGGAGCTAGAGCAATATGGGACGAATACTCATTAAGATATGCTTTTATCTCTAAGGGTGAATTGGGAGATGTCGGAATACCTTCAATAGTTAGTCTCGTTAGACCCATAACTTTTCAAGATGATTTAGGTTTAATGGTAAAATTCGGGTTAGGTAAGATTAAGGTCAACGCAGCATTTGCACCTGGATTGGTAAAAGAAGTATTTATAGATGGAATTAATATACTTAAACTCGGACAAGAGGTACACATACCTAGTGACAACTACGTTATTGCATTTGACGGAGAAAAGGAAATGATAGTGAATTCTAATGATGAGATAATGATCAGAATAGATAGAGATGGTCCTCTCTTAGTTAGCATATCCAAGTCTTTAAATTATATAAACACTTATTATAAGGAAGAGATGGGTGAATTAAGATGGGCAAAGAAGTATTAATGCCAAAGTTAGGTTTAACCATGACTAAAGGGAAAATAGTTCAATGGAAGAAAAAAGAAGGAGATAGAGTTCAAGAAGGAGAGGACTTAGTAATAATAGAAACTGAGAAAATAACAACTGCAGTAAAAGCAGTAGCTAGCGGTATCTTACTTAAGATTTACGCCAAAGAAGGTGAAGAGGTACCTGTTGGTCAAATAATAGCGTACATAGGTGAAATTGGAGAAAAACCCCCATCCTTATCTACTAAACCCACTTTGGTTAGTGAACAGCAACAAGGGCAATCAACTCGAATTGAAGAGGCTAAGGCAATAAGTGAAGTAAGAGCTTCACCTAGAGCTAGAAGGCTTGCTAAAGAAAAAGGAATAGATCTAGTTAAAATAAAGGGGACTGGACCTGGAGGTATGATAACAGAAGATGATGTAATTAGAGAGTTAGAAAATATTGAAAAAGGAGTGAAATTCACTGCCACTGGTCTTAGAGTTAAAGAAGTGATACCAATGACTGCAATAAGGCAAGAAATAAGCAGAAGAATGGTTCAGAGCCTTCAGACAATGGCCCAAGTGACACTAAATATTGAGATTAATGCAAATTCGTTAGTTAAAATAAAAAATGAAGTAGAGTCTAAGTATAGCATGAAAATTACTTATACAGACGTTCTAGTTAAAGTAGTAGCTAAACTCATCAGAAGTCATCCATTTCTAAACGCAACACTAGAGGGCGATCAAATAAAGATAATTGAGGATGTTAATATAGGAATAGCTGTGGCTCTAGATCAAGGATTAATAGTACCAGTAATAAGGAACGCAGATATTAAGCCAATTACTGAAATAGTAAAAGAAAGTCATGAACTAGCGGATAAGGCTAGAGAAAACAAGTTAAATCCCGACGAAGTAACAGGAGGAACGTTTACGATAAGTAATTTAGGAATGTATGATATAGATTCATTTACACCAATTATAAATCCTCCTCAAACTGCTATATTGGGAGTAGGTAGGATAAGAAAGGCACCAGTTGTAATAGGCGATAATATCTCAATCGGTTACGTTATGTGGCTAAGTTTAACATTTGATCATAGAGTGTTAGATGGACATACCGCTGCTAAGTTCTTGAAAGAGCTTACTGAAATATTAGAGGATGAGAATAGATTGAGAGCGTTTTTAAGTTAGGAATCTATTCCATCTTGAACGGTAAATCCAAAACATCTTATTTAGGTAATTAGTAGGTGTTTAATACCTTCTATGCTCTTACTGGTTAGAATTACACTTTTTAATATTTAGCTCAGCCATTAAAGTATGGATTTAGGGGGTTTGTTTTTCATTTAGTCTAGTTGGCATTATGCTTCTCTTTTCATCGACGTTAAATAAATTTAATATTTCAGATATTTAAGAAAAATATTGTTTATTAACTATAATTGTTAGAAAAATATGATATTTTACTCGAATTGAATAAGTATAATTCAATTTATTATAAGTTTTAATTTATCTTGAGATAAATTAGATTCCCATACTGACGTAGTTTCTAACTGTCTGAATTATGCCCTGCAATTATTTTTGTAAAACGAATTTGGGGTCTAAGGAATAGTCAAATGTATATATTAATGAAAAGTATACATCTCATTCCTTTTTAAATATATGTACAAATCTATCAAACCACTAAATGTATTAATAAATTTTTATAGATAGGTTTAAATAACATAATTTAGGTTAATATCCAGATGAAAGCGAAGAAAATATATCTCCTAGATTTAGGTATGTTAGGAGGAGATTCTGGTTGGTTTTTACCAGGAGCTGCAGGAGGAGCTAAAACATATAGTAATAGAAATGCCACAAGTCAGTGGATTGAAATCCCAGTCTCAGCAGCGTTAATTGAGCATCCAGAAGGATATATTCTCTTAGATACTGGAATAGCACCAGATGCAATGCAGACACATGAAAAAGGTTTAATGGAAGCATTTCCTATTATAAAATTTTCAGAGGAAAATAAGTTAGAAAAACAATTGGCTTTAGTTAATGTAAAGCCAGAGGACATTAAAGCAGTTGTAATATCTCATTTACATTTGGACCATATAGGCCAGGCGGGAATATTTAAAGATTTGAGAACACCAATTTTCGTACAAAAGAAGGAATTAGAGTATGCCTTATTAATGTTATGGCAGGGTAAGGGAGGAGCGTATGATTATTCTGATTTAGCGCCTTTAAGAGGGGCTAATTGGATTCCAATAGCAGATGAGAAATTTGAGATTGCTGAAGGAGTTATAGCAGAATTCACTGGCGGACATACACCAGGACATCAAGTTCTTCACGTTATTACAGAAGCTGGTAACACTTATATTCTAACTGGAGATTATTTACACTTAGTTAAGGAAATGGAGATAGAGGCTAAAGGATGGCTTCTTGGCGATGCTGAAGAATGGCACACTTATATTAGAAAATTAAAGTATTTAGTATCTAAGCCTAAGACTAAATTGGTAGCAGGGCATGATGTAAACCTTTGGAACACTTATCCTAAAGCACCTAAAGCATTAGAGTGATATTTTATGAGTAATGCTAATTACATAGCTTATACGCCTACCAACGATTCTGTTTTTGTGATAGAAGTTCCTAGGATAAAATTTGGATTAGGAGCTGTTAAGGAAGTAGGCTTTGAAGCTAAGAGGTTAGGCTTTAAGAGTGTGCTTCTAGTAGTTGGCAAAAGGCTTTCACAAAGTAAATTAACAGAAGAGGTCATACAAAAACTAGAAGAAGCTTCCATATCAGTAAAGAAAATAGAAGAAGTTAAAGTTGAACCAGATGATGAAGCGCTAATAGAGGCATATAAGAAAATAAAGGATGAGAGAGTTGATGGTTTTGTAGCGCTAGGTGGAGGATCTACAATAGATACAGCTAAAGTTTTGGATTTACTTCACACATATCCAGCTGAGTTATCAGAATATATAAATGCACCAATAGGTAAGGGTAGTGTTCCACCAGGACCAATAAAGCCTTTAATAGCAATCCCTACTACTGCTGGCACGGGAAGTGAAAGTACGGCAGTAGCGGTATTAGACGTTAAGTCTTTAAAAGTTAAAACGGGTATAAGTAATCCCTATATAAGACCTGCAGTAGCATTAGTAGATCCATTAACTACTTTAACTTTACCCCCTATGGTAACTGCATCTACTGGTTTAGATGTTCTAAATCACGCGATAGAATCATTTACTTCTAGGCCATATACTTCTAGACAAATTCCAGAATCTCCTCTGAAAAGAGCAGTCTATGCTGGATCTACGCCAGTAGGTGATATTTTCGCATCTAAGGCGATAGAATGGGTGAATCGATATTTAAGAAGAGCAGTAGCAAATCCTAATGATATTGAAGCTAGGTACTATATGATGTTAGGTGCAAGTATAGCAGGCATAGGCTTTGGTCATGCAGGAGTTCATTTACCTCATGCAATGGCCTATCCTATTGCAGGTATGGTAGAGAAATGGTACCCTCCAGATTATGATTTCGGATATGCTATAGTTCCCCACGGAATTTCTACTGCTATACCAGCAGCTTATGCTTTTAGATATTTAGCTAAATTTTATCCAGAAAGATTTGCTGAAGTTTTAAGAATAATGGGTATAGAAACTAGTAATGACCCTAAGGAAATATCTGAGACAATTTCCGAATATTATTTACATTTACTTGAAGACCTTTCCATACCTACAAAGCTGAGAGATATAGGATTCTCAGAATCACATTTAGATAAATTAGTAGAGGGTACGTTAGCTCAGAGAAGATTACTTGAGCAGTCACCTAAAAGGTTATCTAGAGAGGAATTAAAAAAGATTTTTATGGAAGCTATTTGACTTTATTTTTTCTTTCTTTGATCTAAAAATACTTGCAATTTATATCCTGTCCAAACTGTTTGCCCAGGCTTAACCCATTCTATTTCTATATCATCTGGACTTATTCCAATTTTATTAGCTAAGATCTCCCTAGCCTCCCTATCATAATTAGCATCCACTTCACTCCTCCTAGTTTCAATCCCAATTTTCAACTTATCCATTTGATTGTCATAAACTAAAATATTAAACATGCCAGTAGTGTCTTGGATTTCATTTATGGCATCTTCTATATAAATTGGCAAAAGTAATTTCCCTTTTACTGTAAACATCCATTCTACCCTTCCCGGTATTGGCTCAGCAAATCGCATATGAGTAATACCATACTTAGGATCTGGGTCAATTAGAAATTCATTCTTTACATAATCTCCTAAACTATAACGGATTAGGGGCATTGTAAAATGATTAAGTAATGTTGCTATTAATTCACCCCTTTCGCCTTCTGATACTGATTCATCAGTCTTAGGATCTACTACGTCAAATATCTCCATATCTTCCCATATTACTAATTGCCCATCTAAACCTGGAACCTCAATAGCCATATGCCCATCAGTAGTACCCCAAACACTTATTGCCAGTTTAGCATTCGGATGAACTTTAAAAAGTTTCTTTTTGGTATTTTCTGCTGCTGCTCCACCATGTAACAGAAGTACTTTGAATGGAGTCTCCCAACCCTCTAACAAAGCCTCTTCTCCTATTAACCTATGTAACCAAGGTGTTGTAGCAAATACGTCAACTTTCCAGAGTTTAAATATTAAATTATGTCTATTTTTCCAGTTAAAATACGTTTCACCTCCACCAGCTATTGCAGTAGCTCCACATCTCCACATTGCGGTCTCAACTAATGGCGGACCCCAACTATAAAATCCACTCATATTTAGGTAATTTGCATAAACCTTAGTTGGCTTAACCTCTGCAAAAGTCCATAAATATCTAGCTTGTGCCTCCTCAAAATAGTCTAATTCTAATGCACCCCAACCTTGAAAAGTAGGTAAGCCAGTGGATCCGGAAGTAGCTCCAACAAACCTAATCCTTTTAGCTAATTCTGGAACGAAAATTGATCCAAATGGTGGATTTTGTTGTAAGTCTTTTCTTAGCTCATCTTTTCTTAAGACTGGTATCTTAATAATATCTCTCCAATCCTTAATCATATCCGGTTCGAATCCCTTACTCTTCCAAAACTTCCTATAAAACTCCACATGATCCCAGGCCCATTTTACAATCCTTTTAAGCCTAAAAGTCTTTAATTTCTCTAACTCCTCCCTAGGCATTGTCATTATTTTCTTATTCCATAAAACTTCTGATGATGATGGTGGGTAATCTGTTCTGATTGATGCCTCTTGCCTTAACTCTTTATGAATTGCTTCATATTCTTCTAAAACTGTAGTCATTAATATACAATTGACTAAAAAGTTTAAAAAGTTTATGCTATACATTATCTAGTAATTCATTTATTTTTGTCATCATATTTTTATATAGATTATTAATGAGCAGTTTATTTATAGTAGATATTAATCTATAATCTTCTTATTTGATATTGTTTAACAAAAATATATTGAATACTCTCTAATATTCCATATTTTTAAGTACTCCTATTTTCGCTTCTAACATGGTTTAGATTATAAGATTGACGTCTGTTGGGATTTTTTGAATCCATTCCTTATATAAGAACTTGAAATCTTAATTAAGTTAGATTATCTTTATATTTCAATAGAATATCAACAACTTTCCTTTTTAGTTCATAAACCATTTCTATATCTAAACTATCTTCATGAAAACCATCTTCGTGAAGTTTCCACGCGTTTTTCCACATAGTAAAAATACCTGGTAAAGAGGGATCGAGAAGTCGTGCAGCTTTAAATAATATTTCGGCTTTCCATCTTCCCTTTTTAGAAACTTCTTCAAGAACACTAACGAGCCTAAATCTATTAGATAATATTTTTATTGCCTCTTCAGCAGCCTTATAATATTTTTCAGAAGCTTGAACAGTATCCCCTCTCCTTAAAAACTCCTCAGCCTCCTCTAAGTAACTTATTATATTTTTCATTTGCAATTTCCACTAATTTAGCTACGTCATTAGCTAATAACTTTAACGTCTCTAAATCTAAATTGACAGTATAGATTGCAGTCGCGCTGTTCCAATACTCTATTATGTCTTCGCCAAGAAATTTGGATATCTGATAAACGGCTCTATTAAGAAATTTTAAGCTCCATCCTTCTTTCTTAACACTATCTAATATTTCTAGATTTAAAGACAGTGCTAATATTTTTATTGCCTCTTCAGCAGCCTTATAATATTTTTCAGAAGCTTGAACAGTATCCCCTCTCCTTAAAAACTCCTCAGCCTCCTCTAAATATACATCAGCAGAAGATTTGAGTATTTGACTATTCATTATACTATATTATTTTTAGGAAGTAATAAAAATGTATTGTCCCTTACATTATGGATAACTAATTTTATTAATTTGGTATAAATCACATATTTGGAAATTTATATTCAACTGAACGTGAGATTTATTTACTAGTAAGAGAAGCGATATTATATTTTTCAAAAATTTCACATCAATAAAAACTGATTTGAAGAATTCAAACTAAATTTTAAATGAATGAAATTGCTGCCACACATAAGATCATAACTATCAGAAACCTCTCATGGTAATTAAATTTTCGGCTAAATTATTTAGACCTGCTAGAGGCTAATAGTGCTTAGAAACTTATCGGATTTGCTACTGAGTTGTAGTAGTTACTAGTAAAGTTTATATATTAGTAATTCTCATCCTTTACTATGAAAGTAAAGGTTACTAGAAACTTTCAAGTTACTATACCCTCTGAGATAAGAGAAAAATTAGGTATAAAGGAAGGAGATTACGTCGAAGTAACTTTAGATGAAAGTAATGGAACTATAATAATTAAACCGTATGTAAGAAAGTGGACTACAATAAGGTTAAATAAAAAAGTGGGTCAAGAGGATATAGATAAGGCAGTTGAGGAGGCATTAAATGATAGTAGTTGATACAAATATATTAGTTTATTCAACTTTTGAAGATTCCAAAAATCATTCTAAAGCTCTGGAAATTATAGAAAAGGAGGACGTTAAAATTCCGCAGATAGTCGTTTATGAGTTTTTATGGGTTTTAGCCAAACTTACATCAGATGTTTCCTTAATAAAAACTAAGATTGAAGAGTTAAGAGAGTTTGAAATTATATGTGAAAGCCCAGAAATCATACTTAATGGCGTAAAAATGTTAAAGGAAGACGGTAAACCTTTAAAGATGTTAAATGATTATGTTGTTCTAGCCTTAGCTAAAGAATTAAAAGGAGATTTAGCAACCTATGATGAAAAATTAAGGAAAATTGCTGAAAAACATGGTGTAAGAATAATTCCTTAAGGCTAAAAAGTAGAGATAATTTTGGACGAGTAATCCCATCAAGGTTTGATTAGGGGAAATAGGTCAAGGGAAACTGATAATGAATAAAAAACTTTATGTTTTTATTGGTAAGTCTAGGTTTGTCATGCATGAATTACATTATGTGTTATGTAAGAGATCTTTGGAATACTTAAAAGCATCTGAAGATTCTTTAAATAGAGGTTTGTATGACGTTAGCGGCGTATTAGCTCAAATATCTGCGGAACTTTCAATTAAGGCTACAATACTATTTTTAGGATATTCATTTCCAGAAACACATGAAATTAGGAAACTACTTAGTATTTTATCTTCTTTAACTTTAAGAGATGAGATACAAAACTTTGTTAAGTCTAGAAGGGGAGAATTAATACTTTTAGAGAATGCTAGAACAAGAGGACAGTATTTATCTTACGGTTTAGATAGGGAAGATGCAGAAGTTTGTTTAAATATTGCTAAGGAGATTATTAATTTAATGAAAAAGATATGGGGGAATAAGTGGTGTTCGGATTAGAAAGAATAGAATTTTTGGAGAAAAATTGGAGAAAAATTGCTGAGACAGTTCTACATAAATCTAGGGAAATAGCTAATGTAAAAGAGGTAATAGTTTTCGGCTCAGTTATTAAGGGCAAAACCATGGGTGCAAGTGACTTAGATCTCGCCCTAATTATTAGGGGACTAAATAAGAGCGAGATAAGCAAACTATTAATTAAAATCCATTCAGCCTTACCAGACGAAATTTCAGAAATAATAGATTTAACCATAATTGCAGAAGAAGATGAGGACGATTTTCTAAAATTTGTAGGTAATAATTATGTTATAATTAGTGACTAATGGAAAATAATTAATATAATTGTATTTCTATAGAAACTGACTTTTTAAATATCTAATTTTCATAATAGCTGTAACGAGTTTATAACTTCTCTAAATGCAAAATATAGAAAAATATTGAGAAAAGCTTGTATTATTCGAAATAAACCTAGCCTTTGTCTCGTTTAATCTTCTAGGCTTCTTATTAATTAACTACACTCGGCATGCTTAGCTCAATAGCTCTCATTACTAGTTTACACTAGATTTATCCAATTTTCTAATTATTATTTTATTATTATAATAGCCATTATGAAAAAAGACTATATAATCAGAAAGTTAGAAGCTTATCAGATTTACTAGCATTGGATTAAATAATGAATATCATATATAACTGGTATAACTGGACTGCTGGAGCTAATTTGTGTTTAACCGTGGCGTAACTTATCCTTACTTTTAATTACTTTTAATTCCGCCACGGGGAACCTATACCCTAGACCCCAAATTCATCACCCCGAAAATAATTCAAGGGAGTTAAAAAGTGGATAAAATAATTTAACTAAATATTCTTGCAAAATAGTAATATTATCTTGCAAGAGCAAGATAGTTAGGAGTAAGCGGAAGTCTTCCTTGCTCGTTGTCCCCTTGAGGAGTAAGTATAGTGTATAGATTAATTGCTAGTACGAAGATGAACAAGCGGAATAGCCAACTCCTTGATGAGGTAAAGATTAGGAAAGACTTGATTAACTTGTATGATGTTTCTATTGGCGTCCTAACCTTGTCATACCATTTCACAACAATACTCCTATTTACATCTAGGTTTGTCCCCTTTGCCAAGTACTCCTTTTCCCTACCTTGATGCACTATTAGCCTAAATGTCGCTTTCTTACCATTTGATCTTGCAGCGTAATCCCCATCAAAATTCCTATGTATCCCTACTACCTTGTCCACGGACACTTATATAGAATTTGAAGCGTTGGTTTAATACTTACCATAATCCCGAGTTGGATCAAGTTGAGGATGAGTTCTATTATCTTGTTTCTTAAGGTACTGGTTATTGGGTTAAGTTGTTTAGCGACGAGCTTAAGGAAGGTGATGTTATGGAAAAATTTTATCAATTCTCAAATATTATCTATTAACAAGTCTTAACAAGATTATTCTCTTAATTATTCAACCTTTTCTGAATGTTTTTCTATATTTTGTATTGAGGGAAGTTAAAAGCCTGTTGCAGCTATTATGAAAAAGACTATAACTCTATTGCTGTGAGAGACATAAATATAACATAGAATGCTATCAATATTGCAGATATTATGAAAACAAGATCCCATTGATTTAGATTAATCCATATTCCTCCTAAATATGCTGCTATAGAGTAAAATACTCCATAAGTTAAAGCCATAGAAATCCCTCTCCACTATGCCTAATTCTTGTAGGATATATTTGAGGCATATAAGCGGGAGCAAAGCCCCATATAGTCTGAAAACCATAACCAACTAAGAACAGTATTAAAAAGTCCGCTATATATGACACATTATCTGGAACTAGCCAATATATTATCAATGCAGGTACAGTAATAAATGTTATTAAAGCAACTTTTCTAGTTCCAAATTTATCCATAAACCAGCCTTCTGTTAAATTAGCAATAAAGTGACCTAATGCAAACCCGTAAAAAACTATAATAGTAAATATAAGAGTAGGTAATGGAGTCCTTGTTATACCTCCTATGATGTACCAATCTTCATAGTAATAATCATGAAAAGGCTGTAGCAAAAAATGCAGCGGAAAGTCCTATAAAGGCCAGAATAGTAACTAGCTTATAGCACCCTTTGAATATTTCTGAAATTCCTTGCCTAATGGATGCTTTTTCTAGGGCTTTAACTTGAATTATTCTACTCCATAGTGGTGATTCTCTTATCTCTAACCTTATTAGATATGCAGCTAACCCAAATAATGCGTTGGCTAAAAATCCAGCTCTCCAGCCTAAAGCAGACGGTGAAGCGAACGTACCTGCAAAAGTATCTGCAAGAAAATACCCAACCGCTACTCCTCCTTGCGAGATAGAAATAAACCATGATCTTCTTCCTGTGGGTATTTGCTCTGCTAATAATACCCAACCAGCTGTCATTTCACCATCACTAAAAATTCCCGCCCCTAATCTACTTATAACATACATAGGAAAGTTTACTGGAAGACCAGTTAATGCAGTAAATACCATAACACCAACTAGTGTAGTTAAAAATGTTAGCTTTCTTCCCCATCGTAAGTCATTTATTCTTCTAAACAGAAATCCTCCTAATCCGTCTCCTGCACCAAAAGCTATGCCGATAATTCCAAAAATTGCATCACTTATGTGAAATGCATTTGTAATTTGATTTATAAGAAAAGCATTTAGTACTATATCAGTAGCTGAAACTGCCCAACCAAAGAAAACAGTAATTAAGAGTATTATATGATATTTGTTAATTTTACCTTCCATATGTGTGGATCATAATGTTTTAATATATATATTATACCTCTTATTATGTAGTAGACATTATTGTAAAAGAGGGATTCGTTAGTATTTCCAGAAAGTTCTTAATCAATTAATAAGTTACTTGTGAATTGAGATAAAAAGAACTAGCTCATTAAGGCTAAATATTATAGAACTATAATTTTAAATTATTCTATCAAATACTACTAGATCATAACTTACTGGAAGAATTGGTGCGTTTTCTCCTTAAAATATTCAGAACTTAATATGGCTATTTTTAAGCATCTTAAGGCTAAGTAATACTGTTTTTTAATCCAATTAAATAAATTGAAAAATTATATTAAATAGTTTTTCGAAGAAAATAATTATAAGTTCAATCTTAGTGCACCAAAGGTTGGATAAAATTGGAGTCAAAGAACTTTTCGAGAATCCTAGTAATATCAATAAACTAGTAAACATTAAATTTATATATGGCATTTAAGCTACTTTTTTGATGGCCAATAATTTAAGATGGTACATAATCTTAATAGTATTTTGTTTAATAATAGTTGATTATATTGATAGGGGACTTATTACAGTGATTTTACCAGTAATTAAACCAGAATTTCATATTAGTTCATTTGAAGCAGGAATAATAGGGGACGGATTTACTTTTGGATACTTAATCATGAATCCTTTAGTAGGTTATTTCTTAGATAAGTATGGCCCAAAGAAGACTTTTAGCAGATTTGCGGTCTTTTGGGGATTAATTCAGGCAATTAACGTTTTTGCATTTTCAGCATTTTATTTCATAGTTACTAGAGTATTGCTAGGAATCGCAGAGGCGGTTGGATTCCCTGGAGTTACTAAAATAGTAGCTAATTGGCTTAGAAGAGATGAAAAAGCAAGAGGCGGTACCATATCTGATTCTGGAGTTAATTTAGGGATAGTGTTCGGGTCATTATTTATGATAGGAATGTTTTCTATATTTCCAGAAGAATTAGCATGGAGACTAGGATTTTTAATTAGTGGAGTCTTAGCTATAGTATTAGGATTAGTATTAGGTTATTTATTATTTGATTTACCAGAGTTGCATCCAAAAATATCTAGGCAGGAGTTGGATTATATATTAGCTAATAGAGATAATGTTTCTCAAAGAAAAAAAGTACCACTAACAAGCTGGTTTTCAAATAAGAATTACTGGGGTTACATGCAAGGTTTAGGAGCACAAGCTGGAATATTTTTTGGTCTTTTTACGTGGTTACCATTATATTTGTATTACGCTAGACATTTCTCATTATCTTTCACACTTACATATACTGCATTAATATGGAGTTTTGGCTTTATAGGAGAAATAATAGGAGGGTTTATAATTGATAAAATAGTTAAAAATAATCCTAATTTAGGTTTTAAAGTTGGTTTCGCAGTAAGTTCTATTGCTGTAACATTAGGATTAGCAGCTACAATATTTGTATCTTCCCCTATAGAAGCAGTAGAGATTTTAATGATTACCTTTTTCTTCCTGAGATGGTCCGGTATACAATGGGCTGCACCTTCATTTCTGGTACCTGCAGAACTTTCGGGTCAGTTTGGAGGACATATAGGATTTTGGGAAACCTTATGGGGTATAGTAATTCCCATAGTCTTTGGAGCTACAGTAGAGGTTACTCATGCATATTTTTTAGGTATGGAGATCTTAGTAGGAGTTGGACTCATATATTTCATAGGAACAGTTTTAGTTACGGATTATAAGGTAATGGGGATAAAGGAGGAATAGATTAAAGTTGTGGAAAATTTTTTATCATGGTAAATTTTATAAATTATTCATAAATGATGAAAACCCTAACAAAGAAGAGATAAAAATAATACCAAAGTATATAGGAATTTGCGGAACAGATAAAAATATATATTTAGGAAAAAAGAAGGTTAATGAACCATTAGTAATAGGGCATGAAATATCAGGGATAACTGTTGATGGGAATAAAGTAGTAGTTTTCCCAAATTATTGGTGTGGGAAATGTAAGAATTGTAAGAAAGGATTTTATAATAGCTGTAGGAATAAGATTTCTATAGGCGTTAACACCAATGGTGGATTAGCAGAGTGGATTAACGTTCCAAAACAATATGTTTTTAAAATCCCCGAGGATTTGGATCTTAGATTAGGAGCACTTGTAGAACCTACTGCAGTAGCCTTTTCAGCATTAAGAAAAATAAATACAAATATAGAAGATATTATAGTAATTGGAGGAGGAAGTATCGGTTCGTTAATTTCAATAGTAGCTAAAGTTCTTGGATTTAAACCAATAATACTTGAAAAAGATCCCAGAAAAATAGAGAGACTAAAGCAAAAAGGTCTTCCAGCAACTTACGATATTGAAGAAGATTTTGACGCCCAAATTGCCATAATAGATACTGTGAATAGTAGAGAAAGTATAGCATTAAGTTTAAAGTTGCTTCAAGGTGCAGTAGCTAATTCTCAATTGATTATTACTGGCTTAGATGAGGAAAATATAATATTAAATAGGGATATAATAGTTAGAAACGAAATAATAGTTCAAGGTTCTATAATATATACTCCTGCTGATTTTAGTAGATCTATACAAATTATAGATAAAAATAAAGAAATATTTAGTAAAATTATAGATAAAATAGCAGATAGCGAGAACATTAATGATTGGTTTAAAGCATACGTAATAGATGAGCCTAATTTAAAAGTATTAATTAGCCTAAATAATTAAAATTTTTATTAATGAAAGATTAGAGGAAAAGCTTCATTAAGGATTTTAGATAATTTTTATAATATCTTGAATAAAACCAATTTTTAGTTATATAATAATTTTTAATTATTTTAATATTTCATTAGCTCTATAACCTCATATTCTAAAACATCACTATTATCTTGTTTCTTTCCAATACAATGTATCGTTACAATAAAATTATTTGGTCTACTTTTACTCTCCCTACTATCCGTTATTTCACACTCTGACCATATAGTATCTCCAACGAAAACTGGAGACTTAAACTTAACGTTATTTATTCCTAACAATGCTATTATATCTTCAACTATTTTATGTTGTGCTAATAAACCTTGAAGAATAGAAAGGGTTAAAAAACCATGTGCTACTCTTTTACCGAATATTGAATTTTTAGCGTAAAGGTCGTCCAAATGTGCTGGATGCCAGTCACCCGTTAAACCTACAAATAATATAATATCAGCGTCAGTGATTGTCCTTCTTTTAGTGGTAAACTTATATCCCACCTTATATTCCACTTTAAATTACACCTTCTATCCTTAATTTTTCTATTTTATCTTTAGATAAACCAACTAGTTCACGATAAACTTCCTCATTATGATAACCTTTAAGTAAACCCGGCCATTTAACTATTCCAGGAGTTTCGCTCATCTTGAAAGGTGAGCCTGGCACTATTATTTTATTTCCGTTAAGTAAAAACTCTACAAACATATTTCTAGCCTTAACGTGAGGGTCTTCAAATTGCTCCTTTAATTCCCTAACGGGGGCTGCTGCACCACCACACTCTATTACAATTTTAACTATTTCATCCTTAGTTAAATTTTTGAAGTAATCTTGAACTATTTTATTTACTTCACCCCTATGGGCTACTCTATCCGCAACAGTCTTATATTTAGGATTATCAATTAAGTCTTCTCTTCCCATCCTTTTAGCTAAGTTCCTCCAAGCCTCGTCAGTGGGAATTATCACATATACGTAACCGTCCTTAGCCTCATATAAGTACTCTGGAGAGAACACTAAACTTGTTGGGCCAACCCTAGGATGATGACCTAAAAATATGTAAGTTAAGGACTGCATTGAAAGGGTTAAAGATACGTCATACATACTCATATCTATGAATTGGCCTCTTCCAGTTTTTCCCTATATAATAATGCTGCTAGAACTGCAATGACTGCGTAAGCTGCAGTAGTGAAATCCAGAATTGCCATGCCTGCTCTAGTAGGTCTATCTGGATATCCCGTAGAATCCATCATTCCACTTAATGCTTGAACTATGGGGTCAAAAGCTGGCAGATCCTTATATGGACTATTATAGCCATATCCAGTTGAAGATACAAGAATTATTTTAGGATTTACTTTCACTAAGTCATCATATCCTATTTTCAACTTCTCTAAAGTTCCAGGTCTAAAATTACTAATTACTATATCACTCTTCTTTACTAATTCTAAAAATAATTCCCTTCCTTTATCTGTTTTTAGATTTAATGTTATAAACTTTTTATTTACATTATAGTAAATTGAATGTAAGCTATCTCCATTAATGAAAGGTGGTGAATTTCGCATCGGATCTCCCCATGGAGGTTCAATTTTTATCACCTCCGCTCCTAATTCCGCTAACAATCTACCTATGTAAGGTCCGTTAAGATATATACCCAGCTCTAAAGCCCTAATGCCTTCAAGAGCCCCCTTTTGCATTAAATCACCTTATTAAGTATCCTCCATCTACTGCTATTAACGATCCTGTAATGAATGTAGCTAAATCTGAGGCTAGAAAGGCTATTACAGAGGCTACTTCTTCCGGCTTTCCCCACCTACCTAAAAGAACCACTTGTTTAATCCATTGTTCCCACTTTTCCTTTTCTGGACCCCTAGTTCTAACCCAATTAATTGGAGTATCAATTGGCCCTGGTATTACGGCATTAACGCGTATATTATATTTAGCTAAAACCCTAGCTAAGGATATGGTAATGGCGTGAACTCCACCTTTACTGGCAGCATAGCATAATAAATTATCCTCACCTCTCTCTGCTGTAACTGAACCCACGTTAATAATACTAGCATTTTGAGATTTTTTTAACAGTGGTAATGCAAACTTTGCTAAGAAAATTGTAGGAAAAAGATTAACTCTAATAACTCTTTCGCAATCCTCATATGTAAGCTCCTCAAAATACTTCCACTCTGCGATACCTGCATTATTAACTAAAACATCTAACTTACCGTATTTTTCACTAACGTAATCCACAACCTTCTTTAAATCCTCAATCTTTCCAACATCGCCGTGAAAATGTGTGAAATCTAATCCCTTACTTCTTAACTCACTCTCCAATCCCTTACCCCACTCATCATTCATATCAATCCCAACCACATTAGCATTGAGCTTAGCAAATAGTTCAACAGTAGACCTGCCAATACCAGAGGAAGAGCCAGTTACTAAGACAACTTTGCCCCTAAAATCCATCATACCAGATCACGTTCCTTTTATTAGTATATAAAAATTTATAATGTTCCTCATACTTGTAAGAGTTGTGTTTTAAATATCAATTAGAGAGTCCTATTACTTGTGAAAATATGGTAGATAAAAGTAGACGTAATTTTATCATAGGAATGGCTGGTTTAGGTGCTTTAGCTGCTGCAGGTTGGGGAGTAGCTGGCTGGTCACTTTCACGAGTAAGTGGAACTAAAGTAACTTCAGCTACACCTGCTTTTGGCCAAGGAGTTAAGATAATTTTTGTTGGGCATTGGGGATCAGAGAATGTGTTCGGGAATGTAGTAGAAAGAGGGTATGATGATGCATGCGCATTAACCGGAGCGAATTGCATAAAAATGTATAGGCCAAAAACCGATGCTGATCTACAAGAAATAATATCTAATTTACAAGTAGCTATTAATCAGACGCCAGATGTATTAATTACCACAGACATATATACGGCGGTTCAGCCTTATTTACATCAAGCATCGCAAGAAGGAATTATTGTAATATTAACTAACGTAAATGCTCCTACACAAGCAGACTTTGAATATACTGGTGCTATATCTTTTATAGGTCAAAATTTAGTTACTGCAGGATATACTCAAGCTCAAGCATTAAGTAAATATTTTCCATCTAATAGTCATGTTGTGATAATCGATGAAGGACCTGGGCAAGTGTGGGCACAACAAAGAAATCAAGGTATTGAGGAGTTTCTTAAACAATATGGTTGTACTTGGGATGTAATAGAGTCAAGCTTTGACTTATCTCAAGTTACCTCACAAATGACTGCATACTTAGAGGCTCACCCGGACACTAAAGCTATACTTAGTAATGGATATGGAGGAGCTGTAGCTATGGATGTATTTCCTAAATTAGGGATTCAACCTGGTCAGATACCTGTAGCCACATTTGATATAACTCCTCAAGTGTTAAATGCAATAATAGCTGGATATGTTACATTAACTACAGATCAACAACCATATTTACAAGGAGATTAGAAGAAATTAATGAAGTTTCGTCTACTAAATGAAATTTTTCTCATTATTTAATATTTTTTAATTTAATTGAAATTTATTATTTTTCCTTTTATATTTAAAATCAGCACAATTTATTTTATATTTTAGAATATCTCTTTATACAATTGAATATCATTTAAAATCGATAGCCACGTATGATAAAATTCTTTAATATATTTTAGAATATCTTATGAAAGATATTAATCTATTCTCATGATATGATAAAAAATAAATATTATTTAAGATAATTATAACAAAAGTTTTAAGAAATTTTATGGAAAATCTATAACACTCTTAAATGACAGCAATAAGAAGTTGTTTTCTCTGTTCATAAGCCATAACTCTCTGACTTAAACTCTAACTTCTTTATTATAGTTTTTAAAGATTTTTCATCTTCTAGTACTTTAAGTTCTCTCGATTATCTTTTAAGATAAGAAGGTATTAATACTTTTATTAAAATTATCGAATGCAAAAGCCAAGTCTGTATGAAAAGGGGCCAAGGGAAATACTCTTAGTTTAACTTTACTTATTATACCTAAGGTACCCTCAGATCCTATAAATAATCTGATTAAATCTGGAATCATAGAAGTTCTAATAGCTTTCCCAGATCCTCTCCTAGAATTTCTCTCAATACTAACAAAGGAGTCCAATCTCTCTTATATCTTTCAGATTCTCTAACTAGTAAATGAGGGAAATTCTTCTCAATTAAGGTAAGAAATTTCTCAGACATAAAGTAAGTTTAAAAATAAACTATAATAATTTTTCCATTATATATACTCTGTTAGTTAACTGAAAATTATACTAAAATTATAAGTTTTCTTAGATAGAGTATTACCTAGGAGGTAAGAAGTATATTAAAGAAGAACAAATAAAGGGTTTTTAAGGAAGTCTAGAAAGATAATAGGATTTCGAAGGAAATTAGATTTGCTAGAGAATTTGCAATTAGATTTCCCTCTCCTCATCGGATTGTAATACACGATAAGGATAGTAGTATGTTTATGCTTAATTTACCCTATAATATAGCCTTGATCAGAATTAGAGGGTATGATGAAGAATTAATTAACGCACAAGAGAGAATAACAAGGAAAATAGCTCAGAAGTATAGTTCAAGCGAAATTAAAAGAGATTTAGTAAAAGTTTGGAGAGATGTATTCGCTAGAAAATATGAAGAACAGTTAACTAAATTAATATCTTCAGGATTATGGAACGATACTTTAGATTTAGCTGGAAGTTGGAGCGTCTTAAGTGAAATATATGATAAATTGAAAAGTGAACTATTATCTATAGAAGGCGTTAATAATGTTTTGTCTAGAATAACTCATTTATATGCAAATGGGGCCTCATTATATAATGTAGTAATAATGAAACAAGATATTAAGGTGTTAGAAAAAGTGTGGGAAACTACTGCCAAGATCGCATAAATAGTGGGGGTACAATATCTCATCATCATGGTGTTGGATTATTAAAGAGAAAGTGGGTTAAAGATGAAGTTACTAAACAGTTAGAACTATTAAAGAATTTTAAGAAGTTACTTGATGATAAGAATCTACTAAATCCTGGAAAATTAATTTATTAGTAATAATTACTGATTAATTATAGAAAAATTTTTGTTGTAAAGAGAATTGATAAGTTTTAAAGAAAGAATTGAACTTTAAGACTGAAACTTACGTGTGTAGATTTATTTATATACTATAAATGGTAAAAACTAATTATGTTCTTGATGATTGCGATGTTAATTACAGAAGTTTTAGGAACTGAAACTAAAGGAAAGCCAGTAGAGCTTATTGAGAAAAAACAAAAATAAATTGGAACAAAAATTACTTTATTATTTTTTTCTGAATATCTTCTAGACTTAAGTTTTCTATATGTAAAATTGAGTATAAGGGTAAAATAACTCCTATGCCTATAATACCGAGTATTCCATACGTTGAAAATAATCTTAAGACATTATGACCTTCAAATAGTAATGGAGTGATAAATATACCTGCTGCGCTTGCTAATCTATCGCCTGCCATTACTATTCCACTAGTTGTTCCCCTTATTTTAGTCGGGAATAACTCTGATCCGAAATTCCTAACTACTGGTATTGCAGTAAATGCGCCATATGATATAATTGTAAAGAGAACCAATAGAAGTATAGGAGTATGATATATTAAAATAACCATGAAACTTGCTAAACTCTCTAGTATTCCTCCTAATATTAAAAAATTGATACGTTTTACTCTCTCTACTGACATAGCTACAATATACGTTGCAATAGTCTGTATTCCCAGGAAGAATGCAGAGTAAAGCAAGGTTCCAGATTTTGTTATACCTAATGCACTTAATATTGATGGATTTAATGTAGCTAATGCACCTGGAATTAGGTTAAAACAGAAAGCTGCAATTACTATTGGCACAATATACTTTAATAACCTCCCTATTGCTACTTTTTCTGATCTAGGTGATTTTTCAAATAAATATATTTGAGTTCTCGCGTGCTTTAATTCGTCTATGCTAAAGATTTTGCCGATTGCCTTTTTAGTTGCTTCATTAGCCTTATTGTATTTCTCTTTAAGTATAGCCCATCTTGGAGATTCTGGTAAAGTTGATCTTAACAATACTCCTATGAACGCTGGAATGGCTACGGAACCTAACATAATTCTCCATTCTAATGGTGTTGCACCAATTAAATTATAAAGTATATAACCTACTATATAAGCTAAAACACCACCTAAAGTAAAACTTACCCATAAATATGTCATTCCTCTTCCTCTATATATTCTTGGCATAAATTCTGCTACTAAAGTCATAGCAGCAGGATAATCGCCACCAGTGGCAATCCCTAAAAGAAATCTTATGATATACAATTCTACTGGTGACGTAACTAAAGCTGATAAGATTGCTAGAATACCAATTGAAAGTAAATCTAGCATGAAAGTTAGTTTTCTTCCTAAAAAATCTGTAACAATCCCTATGGAAAGAGCTCCGATTATAGCACCTATAAAGAAAATAGATCCCGCAAAAGCAAATTCAGATAAATTACCATGAAAAAGAAAAGGAATAATGCTAAATGTGGATGCACCTAAAGATAAGGTTGTGTAAAGATCAGTAAAAGCACCTAAAGATGTAATAATTACTAAAGTTCTATGGAAAGAACTGTAAGTAGCCTCGTTTAATGATTTAAATGGTTCAATATTGCTAATTGACGCTTCATCCGCCATTATATCACTAAATTATACAACTCATCTCAAGTTTAAAAATTTTCATGAACATCAGTAATTGACGTAGTAAAAGATAATTTTTTTAATTATCTAATATTATCGTATTTTAGTATTATAATTTATTAATTTCATATTACTTTAGAGGATGAATAATCTCTTTTATCGCAAAATTATGTTATATATTGAATCAATTTAGAAAAAGCTATTATTGGAATGAATAAGGGGTTAATCTAAAATTTATATGAGTGTGGAGATAGTGTCGTCATTGGCCTACAAATTCTGGAATTAATTTTCTCTCCCATAAGACTATTGCTAGAGAATACTTAATTATCTCCAAACTTCTACTTACAGTCTTTGTAGCCCTCTTGAACCTAACGAGCCTATCCCTCAATGAGGAGTGTAAACACTCATTAGGGTTAACAAACTTGACTACGGTATGATTCCTCAAGGAGAAGTATACATTATAATCATCACTCACCCACCTTCCACCCTCTGGAGCATATTGCAAAATTTCCTTGAAGGCCTTCTCACCCCTATCCCCAACCGAGAATAGAACGTAAAGGCCGAGGGAAGTATAAACGAAACAAGTAAAGACACACTTGCAAAAGGCCTTAATATTCTTAAACAAGTAAGTCCATATCTCATCAACAACCTTAGCAGCAACCTTACCCTCGACTAAATCCTTAACCTTACCCCACAACTCAACTAACTCCTCATACTTTTGCCTACCATAACGTTTAATCCAAGTGAAGACAGTACCCAAGTGCTTTGTGGGCTACTTCAGAATTATACAAAAATTTATAAATAATTATGTCGAGTATTACCCATGGGAAAGAGTAAGTACAAGAGGGATTGGCACAAGTACGACGAGAACGTTATAACGAGATATACCCTAATGTTCCCCTTCTACGTCTTCGAACACTGGTTTACTAGCAGAGGAGAATAGGCATGCCAAGAAAACCTACAAGGCACCAAAGGAGTTCAACGAATTCCTAGCACTCCTCCACATCTTCCTACCTTATATAGAAGGAGTATTGAGAGCACTAGAGAGACTGAAAATCATCAAGCCTAGACTACTCAACAATATGGGAAAGAGTAAGAAACATGAACATAAAATTCCCAGAGGCAAATGACCAACTTGAAGTAATAGCAGACGCAACGGGAATAAGCACAAACAAGGGAGGACAATACATTATCGCCAAGTGGGGTAAAACCAAGGACTCAAAATTCCTCAAAATCGAAATAGTAATTGATAAGGACCAATTCAACGTAATAAACGCTGAAGTAACCAGCAACGAAGTTGAGACTGCAGTTAAGACAGTTAAGGATTTACAAGATAAGGGAAAGAAGGTCAAGAAGTTTTATGGAGATAAAGCTTATGATGCTAATGAGGTTTACAAGACTGGGGTTGAGGTTGTTGTCCCACCTAGGAAGAACGCTTCTACTAGGCGTGGCCATCCTGCTAGGCTGTAAGGGAGTTCAAGAGGTTGGGTTATAATCGTTGGAGGGAGGATAAGGGTTATGGTGTTGGGTGGAGGATTGAGTCCTTGTTCTCTGCTGTGAAGCGTACTTTTGGGGAATCTGTTAGGGCTACAAGTTTTTTAGGACAAGTGGTTGAGGCTAAGCTCAAGTTCTGGGCTTATGCATGGATGGTCCACTTGGCTAATTCTTTAGTTGGTAGAGCTCCGGGTATTAGGGTGTGAGCTTGCGAATAACGTTGAAATAAATATTAATTACTGAAAAATTCTCAGTGTATCATATCATGCTTATGAAATAAATTGAAGAGATCAACAAAGCAGTACCCAAGGAAACATTTAAAACTCTAGAAATAGCCCTCATACTCGTACCATTAGCATACATCTTTAAAGCCTCCTCTCTAAGCTTCCTAGAATGATGATAATAACTAGCATCACCCAAAAAGTACTTACCACAATCCCTACACAAATACTTCTGCCTACCAGCAGACCTGCCAGACTTGACAACATGATGACTACCACAAGAGGGACAAGAAATGTCTTGCCTAATTACAGGCTTCCTATCCATAAGTAATACTCATAATACAAGTATAAATAGGTTAATGACAACACTATCCCCACACTGAATTTATATAGTAGTTTAATATATACCTTAGTTGTGAAATGTTAGATGAAAATAGTAGATATTAAAGCTATTCATGTAAATTTGCCTTTGAGAACAAATTACAAAAGTTGGACTGGTGAGCATAAAACACAACCTTCTATTGTTACAATTATAGATACCGATGAGGGTATTAGTGGTATTAGTTCAATAGAGCCAGATAGGCCAAATTATTCAGAGCAAAGTTGGCATGAGATATTGAGTACAATAAACATTGATATTAAAGAAATACTAATTGGAATGGATCCATTAGATCTGTCTAGAATAAACTCATTAATGGAAAAACTGTTATATGGAAGGTATATGAGTAAAGCAGCTATAGATATAGCTCTTAATGATCTAAAAGCTAAGTACTTAGGTGTACCATTATATAAGTTAATTGGTGGAGCAGCTATAGAAAAAATAGATATAATAGGTTGGATAGGGTTAGAGGGTGTTGAAGAAACTATTAAAGACTCTCTTTATTTTATAGAAAATGGATTCAAGACATTAAAAATAAAAATAGGTAAAAATGTTGAAGATGAAGTAAAAAGGATAAAAAATTTAAGAGACGCAATAGGATATAATGTTAAACTAAGATTGGATGCTAATCAAGCCCTAACTCCCAAATCTGCACTAAAGCTAGCTAAGGAAATTTATAGATACGAAATAGAATTGCTTGAACAACCAGTAAGTAGAGATGATATAGAAGGCATGAGATATGTAAATATTTATAGTGATATACCAGTATTGGCGGATGAGAGTGTCATAACTCCCCGAGATCTTATTTTAATAGCTGAAAAAAGAGCGGCATCTATTGTTAAATTGAAGGCTATGAGGAGTGGAGGAGTATCTAAAACGAAATTTATGTTTGAATTATGTGAAATGTTAAATATTGAATGTATTATTGGTCACGGTTTTTCAACGACATTAGGTGCTTTAGCTGAAGCACATATAGCGTTTACAATACCCTCAATTCAAAGAGCATGCGAGTTTGTAGGACCATTAAAGCTTATAAAAGATATATCAAAAAAGAGCATTGTTCAAATATTACAGAAAGGCTACATAACTGTTAATGAGATAAGTAAATTAGGAAATGGACTTGGAGTAAATAAAGATGAATTAATATTTGATGATGATACTTTATTTCTAAAGTAATTTTATATAAAATTTAGTTAAAAAATTTCTATATATTTAAATTCTCAGTTATAAAATTAACAGTAAAATTTATAAATTTGTTAATAATTTCATTCTTTCCTCTCCATGGATCAATAGCATATAAATAGCTCTCGACTTTCGTATCTAATTCTGCGTAGTCAAGCAGACCTGCCTCAATATATCTCTTTGCTTGTATAAAACTAACGATAGATATGCCAATACCTTCTATTACGGCATTTATAACAGATGATGAGTTATCAAGTTTATATACAATATTTAGATCATTTTCCGAAAATCCTTCCGATTCCAAAATTTTTCTAACCTCCGCTTGTATTCCAGAATTATACTTACGTCCTATATAAGGAAAATTAAGTATTTCTTTAACGCTAATTTTATTCTTTCTTAAGGAGCCTTTCTTACCTATCACTACTAGCTTGTTCTTAACTAGTCTTATTACTCTATAATTGGATAATGTACTTTTTACCTCATCAAAATTTATACTAGCTACAAAGCCTATATCTGCACTTCCATCTTCTAAGGACTTAAAGACATCCAAGGTACTAAGCACTTCAATATTGATTTTATATTCAGCATATTTGTCTTTAAAAGCTTTAGCGATTTGCGGTAAAAAATATATTCCAGCTACTTCACCTGACGCGATTTTAATTTCATAAGTCGTCTGCTCACCATATATTTTTAATTTTTCTATTATATTTTTAATTTTTCTAAATTCCTCTATAACTATTTCTCCATAATCAGTAAATTCTACTTTTCTTGTACCAAGAGATTTAACTATTTTTCTATTTAAAAAACTTTCAATATTTTTTACTCTATATTTTACAGTACCATCTGATATGTTCATTTCCTTTGATACTTGCTCTACACTTTTATATTTGTATAGCAGTAGTAGCGTCTCAATATCTTCTAACGAGATTGTCACTTTAATCTATTCGTGAGATGGCATTATAATATTTACGCTTCAAGTTGCTTTGTGGACTAGTTCAATTTTTATCAAAGCTAACGTTAAGCTTACTTTTAAATTAACGCTTGAATTTAAGAAAAATTGATGAGCTTAGTATTTAAGAAAATTGAACTAGTCCACAAAACAGCTTCAAGTTTAATTTAAACTATAATTCTTGCCAATAAAATAGATTTGTTTTAAAATCTTGTTAGAAGATATTTCAATAATCTTATATAAAGAAAATTTTTATATCAAAAACCAGAACATAGCTTTTTAAGTAAAATTTTTAACCGCTTAGATGTAAAAAGATATGGGCAAAGGAATGGATAAGTATGATATTATTGTAGTAGGTGGAGGAAATGCAGCACTTACAGCAGCGATTACGGCGGCAGAGAAAGGTAAAAGGGTTATATTATTAGAAAGGGCACCAAAAGAGTTTAGGGGTGGTAATTCTAAATTCACTCGAAGTATAAGGTATGTTCATGATACTCCAGATCAATATACTACTAAAGAATATACTGAAGAAAATTTCCTTAAAGATATAATAGAAATAACTGGTGGTCAGACAAATATAGAGTTAAGTAAATATATAGTTAAAAGATCAGCAGAGTTGCCTAAATGGATGGAAAAGCATAAAGTGAAGTTAAAGAGAGCTGTAAGAGGTGCCTTTCATTATTCTGGAACAAATGCATTCATTTTGGGTGGTGGAGGTCAGTTAATTAAAACTTATTATGAGTATGCGGAAAAAATAGGAGTAAAAGTTGTTCATAATGCTACAGTAAAGGATTTTATAGCAAAAGACGAAAAGATTGATGGAGTAGTAGCTGAAATTAATGGAAAAAGAGAAATAATCAATGGAGAAGCTATTATAGTTGCATCTGGAGGATTTGAAGCTAATTTAGAATGGCTTAAACAATATTTAGGTGATGCCGTAGACAACATTATAGTAAGAGGGGTAAAGTATAATGATGGGATTCCATTAAGAGCGCTGTATAAATTAGGAGCTGCTCCTCCAGATACTGTAAAAAATCCTAAAGATGCTCACTGGACAGCAGTAGATGCACGAGCTCCAAAATTTAATGGTGGATTTGTGACTAGAATAGATCTCATCCCTATAGGCATAGTGGTAAACAAAAAAGGAGAAAGAATTTATGATGAGGGGGAGGATTTATGGATAAAAAGGTACGTATTATGGGGAAGATTAATCCTTGAACAGCCTGATCAAATAGCGTATGTAATTATAGATTCTAGTATGTTAGGAGATAGTCTAATTCCAATGTATAGTCCAATTAAAGCAAATTCCATTAAAGATCTTAGTCATGCTCTTGGAGTAAATGAAGATAATTTAATTAATACTATTTCTCGCTTTAATCAAAGTATACCTAAGAATTGTCATTACAATTTATCTGAGCTCGATGATTGTGGGACAATTAATTTATATCCTCCTAAGTCTCATTGGGCGAAACCGCTTTTACATCCTCCTTTTTATGCATGGCCATTAAGACCTGGTATTACATTTACATATATGGGAGTTAAAATTGGATTAGATACGAGAGTAATCAAAACAAATGGAAAAGCATTTGATAATGTATTCGCAGCTGGAGAATTAACTGTTGGTAATATATTTGGGCGAGGATACTTAGGAGGGACGGGCCTAGTTATAGGTTCAATTACTGGAATAACAGCTGGAGAGGTGGCTTCAGAATATGTATGAGCAAAGTAATGAGAAATCAATTCTTTTAGATGAAGCAGTAAGGCAGTATACAATATGTAATGCGTGCAGACATTGTGAAGGTTTCTGTGCAGTATGGGATGTGATAAGCCTAAGAACTATTATTAAAGAAAAAGATGTTAAGTACTTTGCTTACTTATGTCATGATTGTAGAGATTGTTATTACGCATGTCCATATAGTATACCTCATGAATTCTCCTTAAATATTCCTAAAATAAATAGTAAAATAAGATTAGATATAAATAAAGAAATGAGTATCCCAAAGTTTTTAGGGAAAATATATGATAAATTGAATATAATTACTGTATCAATAAGTATTTTATCGTTTATTTTTATGATAACTATAATCGGATTACTTAGAGGCATAAATCTCTTAATTTCTCCTCAACCTTCATTTTATACCGTAATTCCCAGTATCTATATTCAAATAGGTGGTATAATATTAGGATTATATGCCTTAACTGTACTGATTTATCAAGGAATCGTCTATTGGTATGAAATAGGTGGAGATACTATTAACTTATTAAATCTCAAAAGTCATGTAATAACACTCTATCAAGAATTATCCCATAAATGGTTTAAAGGTGGTGGAGTTGGTTGTGATTATCCAAGTTACTCTGGAAGTTACTTAAGATTATTCTTTCACTCATTGCTTGTCAGTGGTTTCATTCTAGATTTTCTATCAACTGTAATTGCTGCATTTTATGAAAAAATATTGCACATAATGCCTCCGTATCCATTTGAATCTCCAGTAGTTATTTTGGGAATTTTAGGAGGTTTATTGCTATTATTATCATCTATAGGATTATTAACTTTAAAGAGAGTTTCAAATAAATCATTAATAGATGAAAATATGGTACAGATTGATAATTGGCTCATTTATTTATTAGCATTAATTTCCATTTCAGGATTTCTTTTGCTTATATTTAGAGATACGCCATTTATGGGAATTTTATTAATTTTACACTTAAGTATTACAATACCTTTATTTCTCTTGGCACCGTATAGTAAATTTAGTCACTTTATTTACAGATATTTTGCTACATTGAAATATAATCAGGAGAAAACTTATTTCTTAAAAAACAGAAGGTGACTTGAATGAAATTAAAGTTGAATGCTCTGACACAAGATATTTATTATGTGCCATTAAATCAGTTCGAATACAATCTTGATAATTTACCTTATGTCAGTAAAATTATCATAGAAAACGTAATTGCACATAACATAAATGATATCGACAATAAATTAGTTAATAATCTACTAAAGTGGGAAGTAGGAGAAGAAATACCATTATACCCTAATAGAATAGTTATGCAAGATTATACTGGAATTCCAGTCATTGCTGATCTCACAGCCTTAAGGGATGTTGCGAAAAATTTAGGGTTAGATGTCAAAAAGATATCACCAATGGTACAAGTAGACTTAATAATAGATCATTCTGTTCAAGTGGACTATTTCAAAAGAAATGATGCAATAAAATTGAACATGAGAAGAGAAATTGAAAGAAATTTAGAGAGATTTTCAATTATAAAATGGGCTCAAAATTCTATTAACAATTTACGAGTTATTCCTCCAGGCAATGGAATAATTCATGAAATAAATTTAGAATTTTTATCTGATATTGTAACTATTGATAAATTAAATGACTTAAAAATAGCGCATATGGATTTCGTTCTAGGTACGGATTCACACACTACTATGATTAACGGTATAGGGGTATTGGGATGGGGAGTAGGTGGAATAGAAGCTGAATTGGTTATGTTCAACGAACCTTATTACATAAAAATACCAGAAATTATTGGAATCAGATTAAATGGCAAGTTAAAACATGGTGTTACGCCAACTGATGTTGCACTATATATTACACAGCAACTAAGAAAGAGAAACTTAGTTGGAAAATTTGTAGAATTTTTTGGCGATGGACTAGTAAGTCTTTCTGCTTTTGATAGAGCTACGATTTCTAACATGGCCCCAGAATATGGTGTCACTGTAGCTTACTTTCCAATAGATAGTGTTACATTAAACTATTATAGTATAACGAATAGAAATGTAAAACTAATAATGGAATATCTGAGAGTTCAAAATTTATTATATTCAAATAATACATATCATAATAAATTAAAATATCAAGATGTAATAGATATAAACCTAGAAGATGTAGAACCTTCAATAGCTGGGCCTAGATATCCATACGAAAGAATAGAACTAAGTAAATCAAAGGAATTTATATATAATAATATTATAGGAAATAAAAAGAAGAAGGGTAAATATATAGAAGATGGTTCAATCACATTAGCAGCAATAACTAGCTGTACAAATACTGCGAATCCGTTATCTATAATTATTGCAGCTTTATTAGCTAAAAATGCAATAAAATATAATCTTAATATTCCTTGGTATGTTAAGACTAGTTTTGCACCTGGATCAAAAATAGTTGAAGAATATCTTAACGATCTTGGATTATTAGAATATCTGGATAAATTAGGTTTTAATATAGTTGCATTTGGATGTACAACGTGTATAGGAAATACTGGTCCCCTCTTAAAAGAAGTAGAAGAAGACATAAAAAATAATGGAATAATTACATTTGGAGTTATATCTGGAAATAGAAATTTTGAAGGAAGAATACATCCCTTATTAAATGGCGTATTCCTAGCTTCACCACCAATGGTTATTGCCTATGCTATAGCCGGAAGAATTGACATACAGCTAGATAGAGAACCTTTAGGATATGATAATTTAGGAAATGCTGTATATCTTAAAGATATATGGCCTACTAGTAATGAAATAAATGAAGCATTAAATAAGATATATAATAAATTTAATATTTATCATAACAAGATAGCAAAAATAATTATAAATAGTAATGATAATTGGAAAGAAGTGAAAAGTCCTTCAGGAGAAATATTTGATTGGTCTTTTACAAAGCAGTATATAAAGAGACCTCCATGGTTTGACGAGGAAAATAAACATACCTTAAATGACATAGTCGATGCAAGAGTACTAGGACTCTTTGGAGATGATGTAACTACTGATCATATTTCACCAGCTGGACCTATTCCAACGAATTCAACTATCTATAATTATATGATCTCACAAGGGATAAAACCAGAAGGTAATTTAGGTTCTTATAGGGCAAATCATGAAATTTATATAAGATCCGCGTTTTTACATCCTAAATTAAAGAATTATCTTAATAATAAAGAAGGTGGATTAACATTATATTTACCAGAAATGAAAGAAATGACGTTTTATGAAGCTTCGCAAGAATATGCGAAAAACAACATTCCATTAATAATTATAGCAGGAAAAAGATTTGGAATGGGCAGTTCTAGAGATACTGCAGCGAAAATTATACGTCTTCTTAACGTAAAAGCTGTTTTAGCTGAAAGTTTTGAGAGAATATTCAGAGAAAATCTAGTATTGATGGGTGTAGTTCCTATACTTATTCCTAATTGGAAATCTCTTAATATTAGTGGCGAAGAGAAATTTAGTATAAAAGGATTATCAGCTCAATTGAAACCAAAGCAAGATGTATTAATTGAGATAAAAACTGAGAAGTCTATAATTAATATTAAAGGAAAAATATCTATAGAAACTGAAAAAGAATTAAAATATTTAGCTTATGGAGGCGCTTATAACTACATTAAGGATAAAATTCTCTATCATAGACAGTAAATATAAAATATAATATAGTTTAGCATAACCTTTAAGTATTTTTAAAAATTATAATAGAGAATGGGAATTCAATGTTAAAAATTTTAGAAATTAAGACTAAATTAAAGCATTATGATTGTTGGAGTACTCTTTGTGAAGCATATTTATGTACAGGAAAAATACATTATGCGATTAAGATTAACAATAGCGAAATCTTGGAAATTGCTACTCTTAAATTTAGAGATATTGAGCTACTTAGGCATTTCATAAATATTTCTACCAAAAAGAATATTATAGATATATTATATTTTAAACGAAATTTTAATAATAATGTAGAAATTATGTATACCTTAAATTATGATGAAACAGTTAGAAGAGTATTTGAAATCTTTCATCCTATTTTAGAAGAAGTTATTCCAATGGACGGATTTGAATTTTGGACTTTATTTTTAATGATAAGAAGGAAAAGTGAATTATCTTCAATAGTAGCTACTTTAGTAGATTCATTAGAGGCTAAAAATATTAAAGTTCTTGATTTATATTACAATTTATACGAGTTAAATAGTATAATAGATCGTGTAGTAATGCCATTACTCACTGATCGTGAGAATGAGATATTATATAAAGCTTATACGAAGGGATTTTTTGAAACTCCCAGAAATATTACAGTAACTGAATTGGCAAACGAAATAGGAATAAGCAAGACCGCAGTTTTAAAAATTTTAAGAAATAGTATAAAAAAAACTTATAAAATCTTATTTTAGTAAAGTTGCTACATAGATCTTTTCCCCTTTTTATATATAAACTCTTCTATTTTTTTCTTCACATTATCATTAAATAAGTTTACAGCTAATTCTATCTCATATGATAATGAAGTTGACAATGGACTTTCTATCCCTTCATTAATAGCTCTTTTAGCTTTATATATTGCATCAACTGAAAATTTACAAATATTATTGGCTAATTTCTTAGCTTCTTCTAAAAGCAATTCTTTGTCTACTATTTTATTAATTATATTTAGTGATAACGCCTCTTCTGAGTAATAAATTTAGCTTCAAGTATAAGTTCTTTAGCCTTATTTCTTCCTACTATTCTAGCAAGTCTTTGGGTTCCCCCACTACCTGGTATTAGACCCAATGTAATCTCAGGGAATCCAAATAAAGCATCTTTAGTAGCAATTATTAAATCTCCGGCTAGTGCTAATTCAAATCCACCACCTAAACAATAGCCATTTACTGCACTTATTATTAATTTGTTCATATTTTCTATAAAATCGTATACCATCCTAGCAATTTTTAGAAATTCGGCAAAAGTTTGTTGAGTCATACTATAAAACTCATAAATATCAGCACCAGCACTAAATGCTCTCCCTTTTCCAGTAATAATTATTGCACAGATCTCCTTATTAATCTCAAGCTGCTGTAATATATTATATAATTCAAGATATAGCCTAGTGTTTAGGGCATTAAGTTTTTGCTCTCTATTTAAGCTTATAATCGCAATTGGCTTCTCTATACTTATATCTATCAAATTGCCATTACTTATAGGGCAACACCTCATATGCTTTGTGGGTTACTTCAGAATTATACAAAAATTTATAAATAATTATACCGAGTATTACTCATGGGAAAGAGTAAGTACAAGAGGGATTGGAGCAAGTACGACGAGAACGTTATAACGAGATATACCCTAATGTTCCCCTTCTACGTCTTCCAACACTGGTGGGAATTACTAGCAGAAGAGAATAGGAATGCCAAGAAAACCTACAAGGCGCCAAAGGAGTTCAACGACTTCCTAGCGTTCCTGCACTTGTTCCTACCTTATAGGGCCATAGAAGGAGTATTGAGAGCATTAGAAAGACTGAAAATCATCCCAACAAGCCTAGACTACTCAACAATATGGGAAAGAGTAAGAAACATGAACATAAAATTCCCAGAGGCAAATGACCAACTAGAAGTAATAGCAGACGCAACGGGAATAAGCACAACAAGGGGAGGACAATACATTATCGCAAAATGGGGAAAAACCAAGGACTCAAAATTCCTCAAGATCGAAATAGTAATGGATAAGGACCAATTCAACGTAATAAACGCTGAAGTAACCAGCAACGAGGTTCAGACTGCAGTTAAGACGGTTAAGGATTTACAAGATAAGGGAAAGAAGGTCAAGAAGTTTTATGGAGATAAAGCTTATGATGCTAATGAGGTTTACAAGACTGGGGTTGAGGTTGTTGTTCCACCTAGGGAGAACGCCTCCACTAGACGCGGTCATCCTGCTAGGAGAAAGGCTGTAAGGGAGTTCAAGAGGTTGGGTTATAATCGTTGGAGGGAGGAGAGGGGTTACGGTGTTAGGTGGAGGATTGAGTCCTTATTCTCTGCTGTGAAGCGTACTTTTGGGGAATCTGTTAGGGCTACAAGGCACTACATGCTGACGCCTCTAACAAACCTATGGGGATAACGAGTCTAGCGCGTCTCCCACGTCGAAGTCCTTGACATTAACTTCCTTACCCCTAGGAATCCTAAAACTCTTCTTGACAACTCCCTTGTAAACACCGTCCTTTATAACATGATAACAAATGCTTGCAAGCTTTCCGGCAAGAGCACAAGTAGCTTGAGTAACACTCTTCCCCCTAGCAATAAGCCTCTCATAATACCCTTTAAAAGGCTCAAGACCCCTAGCAACCTTGGCAACCAAGTAGAGAGCTCTACGCAAATACTTATTACCCCTAATCATACCGGAGTGAGACTCGCTATCACCACTCTGCTTAGTTTTGGGTGCAAAGCTTGCATAAGCCCTAGCAGCCTTAGAACTGGAAAAACGGGAAACATCACCGAACTCAGCGTAAATAGTTGCAGCACTAATCAAACCAATCCCGGGGATCTTACTCAACTCAATTACTGGTTTTGGAATCTTGGAAATTATCATATCCTCAACCTCCTTAATCATTTTCTCCAAGTTTTTTAACAGTTCAACTAATTGTTTTAACGCTAGTTTTTCCGCGTCGTTTAAGTTTCTCCCTAGTTTTTCTTTTAGTTCCTCCTTCTCTTCCTTGCTTAGTCCCTCCCCCTTTACTAGCTTTTCAAGTAGTTTTCTTCCCTTCTTGTCGAATGGTTGTATTTTATATCCCGCGAATTCTAATATTTTCCTTATCTCGTTCTTTACTTGTGTTGTCTTCTCTACTAAGCTTTCCCTATATCTCGTTAGTTCTCTTAGCTCCATTATTTCTCCTGTTGGTATGTATGATCCCTTGATTACTCCGGTCATGTGTGCTACTAGTAACCTTTGTGCGTCGAGTTTGTCTGTCTTTTTCCCTAGTATTTCTGTTAGGTGTAGTGGGTTTATTACTGTTACCTTGTATCCTTTTTCCGTTAGTTTTTCGTGTAGGTAGAAGTAATATATTCCAGTTGCCTCTATTATTCCTTCCTTATATTCTCCTAGGAATTTAATTAGTTCCTCTATTCCCTCGTTGTCGTGGTTGAATTCCTTTACCTCCTTGACGTATACTGCTGATTTTTCTTGTTCTACTACTAGTTCTCCCTTTGCTGCTGTTAGTTTGCTTTGTGAAATATCAATTGCGAAGGCCTTGTTTGTAACTTTTAATTCCATGCTTGTGTATTACGCGTTTCTCGAGATATTTTTTGTTCTCATAATACCTTGTTTTCTTTGCATAGTGTTAAGTGTTTCAGCCCCTAGAGTATTTTGTTACAACCTCCTACTCGGGGGTTTTTATCCCCTCTTGTTAGATCGTTCTAGGGGCTTCACAGCTAGCCTTGTAGATGGGGTTTTATCCCCATGTTTTCTATGAGCTTATGTTGTTTTTCTCCTTACTTGTTTATTTCCTTTTCTCTTGTAATACTTGGTTTTATTCGTTCTCTTGTTTTGCGTGGATTGCCCCGTAGGAGTTTTTTAGGACAAGTGGTTGAGGCTAAGCTCAAGTTCTGGGCTTATGCATGGATGGTCCACTTGGCTAATTCTTTAGTTGGTAGAGCTCCGGGTATTAGGGTGTGAGCTCGCGAATAACGTTGAAATAAATATTAATTACTGAAAAATTCTCAGTGTATCATATCATGCTTATGAAATAAATTGAAGAGATCAACAAAGCAACACCTCATATAATTCTTTAAATTACTTGTCTAGCAGTAATTTCTTCTAAAATACGACGACGAGTTTCAGGTACTCCAAACGTTAAAGCCAGTGTAACTAGAGCTACCATTATACCCGTTATATACACTCCAACTAATCCGTAAGTTTGTGCTATTACAACTCCTACATATGGTGCTAAAGCAGCTCCTGCTCTTGCTGCTGCGTAATTGACTCCAGTAGCAGTTGCTCTAATATCATTAGTATAAGTTTCTGGACCCCATTGATGCACTACATCAGCCCAAATAGTAACCATTCCGCTTATTATCGCGCCAGCTACAAGTAGGATAAACTTCGTCGGAATAGCTAAATATATACCAGCTGCAATTATCATTATGATAATACTATTATCATTGTACCTCTTCTTCCTATCTTTGTATCTATAGTAAATACGGGTGGTAAGGCTAAAGCGGCAGCACCTATGCCTGAAGCTAGACCATATTCTAACGAGTGAATAATTGTAAAACCTCGTGTAACTAAGATTGATGGCAAGGCTGTTATAAAGAAATACCATCCAAAAAAGGATAAGAAATAAATGGGCAACCAGAAAGCTGTCAATTTTCCGTTTCTTCCTTTAAATACTTCCTTTACACTTAGTTGTGAAGTAAAGGGTTGCAATGAGAGTATTAGAGGAGAAGGTAATTTTTTATGGATATCCGATTCTACATGTTTCTCTATGCTAGTCATAACTGCTTTAGCTTCGTCATATTTTCCTCTTACAGCTAACCACCTAGGTGATTCAGGTAATATAGTTCTAGCTGCCCATAAAGGAATAGCGGTTATTCCACCTATAATAAACATATATCTCCAAGCTTGCGGTGATAGGGGTATTATAATTAAACCTAGTGCAAATATAACTGGAACATACCATTCAAATATTGCAAAAACAACTTGAAAATATTTTCCTCTCATCTTACTGGGTAATATCTCATTTAAATATGAATCTAAAGTGGTATCTCTATGCCTAAAAAAATTCCCGTTAATAATCTTAATATGAACATTATTATATAATTAGGTGAAGCAGCTGTAATAAGCGATAAACTTCCCCAACCTATTAATGTTATCATAAACATTCTTTTCCTTCCATACTTATCCGCTAAGTATCCTCCAATTGCAGCACCTATCAGCATACCTAATAATGTTATGGTTATTAGTAATGCACCTGCAGCAGTAGATACATGGAATGTTTTAGCAGCGGCTGGTGCAACTGCTCCCATCATGGATACTTCAAAGAAATCGAAGAAATATCCGAATGCTGCTATTAAGAAAACCATCCATATGTATTTAGTAATTGGTAGCCTCTCAATTCTTGCTACGATTTCTTGAAGTACCTTCTCTTTTTCGTTCTCAGTCATATTTCTTCTAGAAGGATTTTAATTTACTAATAATATAAGATATTACGTCAACATATGTACTAACGTATTCGTATAAATAATTCTTATTCTAATTATAAACTTAGGACTTTTCAGTTCACATGTAAACTAATGTATTGATAATCTATTATAAGAAAGCCGATTTTGGTGATAAAAATAAAGTTTTATGAGGATATAAACGTAAATGAACAATTTGTAACTCCTGCTAGAACAATAACAGAAGCCGACGTAGTACTATTCGCAGCTATTACTGGCGATTATAACTCTATTCATACAGATGAGGTTTATAGTAAAAAATTTAGTATATATGGAAGGAGAGTTGTGCATGGCCTATTTGTACTCTCTATTGCTGAAGGACTTTTTCAACGATTAGGATGGTTTGAGGGAGTACCAGCAGTTTCCATAGGTTATGAGGATGTAAGGTTTATTAAGTCAGTATTTATTGGTGATACGATACATTTTGTAGGTGAGGTAATCGATAAAAGGATAAGTAAGAAAAGAGAAAAATGGGGTATAGTCAAAATAAAAATGGAAGGAAAGAATGTAAATGATAATACTACAGTAATCTCTTTCATCCACGCTTATTTAGTCCCCTTAAAAAATGGAGAGATGAAAAGTAATGAAAAAGCTTAAATCAGACGCTGAATTATTCCTTAAATCAATTTACGGTGAGAGAGCAGAAGAATATTTAATAATTATTAATAATATGATAAATTACGTTAAAGAAAGAATATTGAATAAGAGAAATGAATTTGATAGTAACTCTCCCATTTCTAAAGATTATATATATGATACTCTTAAATTTGGTTTCAATTCAATACCCTATAATAAAGAATATGGAGGATATGAATTACCATACATTATATACATAATAGGCATGGAAGTTTTAGCCTATGGCTCACCAGCATTAGCTAATATACTCTGGGCCTCAAATTCAGTAATTGATGGTTTACATTACTTTGGATCAAACTTACAGAAGGAACAGTATCTTAAACCCCTATTAAAGGGAGATAAGATAGCAGCAATAGCAATGACAGAACCTACTGGTGGTTCTCTAATAGAATATATAAAAACTAAAGCCGAGAAAAAAGGAGATCAATATATTATATCTGGCAAAAAAGTATTTATTACAAATGCCCCAATAGCAGATATATTTTTAGTCTTCGCAAATACAAGCAATGGAATTACTGCGTTTATAATACCTAGTAATGTCGAAGGATTAAAAATAGGTAAGCCTATTCATAAATTAGGATTACGTGGTGCGGTATTTTCAGAAGTTAGTCTTGATAATGTTATTGTTTCCATAGAGAATAGATTAGGTGAAGAAGGAGAAGGCATCAACATAGCTAGACATATTTTCATAGGCGGAAGAATTATCGCTGCAGCAATAGCATTAGGCATAGGTGATGCGGTATTAGATCAAGTATACCAATACGTTATTTCTAGGGAATTAGGTAATCACAAACTAATTGATTTTCAGATATTAAAGGAAAAAATTGCAAATTTTGAAACAATATTACATATGGGAAAAATTTATACATATTATGTAGCATACTTAATGGATAAGATGCCTAGACAAGAGTTAAATGAATTAGCTTCTATAAGTAAATTATTTACTACTGAAGGTGTACTTAATATAGCGAATGAAGCTATCTCTATATTTGGTGGATATGGATATACTGATAATCTAAATATACATATGTATTGGAGAGATGTAAAAGGACTAACTATTACTGAAGGAACTTCAGATATTCAACGCTTAATAATTCAACATGAGCTAAAAAAGAGGATGTAAAATGAAATTTAGAGATGCTCTAGAAGAATTAAAATTAAATATTATCAATTTAGCATATGAATATAAGGAAAAAAGCGAGTTTCCAATATATTTAGATGAGAAAAGTGGAGCTTGGAAAACATCAAATGGCCGACATTGGATGGAGGGATTTCTAATTGGCACTTTATGGAATTTATATGATTTCTTTAGGGACGAAAAAATAAAGGAATTGGCAGTAGAGTATACTTTAAAGTTACTTAAAATAGAAGCTCCTATTACGCATGATATAGGCTTTAGGATTTATTATTCTGCTGTAAAAGGTTGGGAGAATATGTATTCAAATCAGCTAAAGAAAAATATAGTAACTTATGCTAATATCTTAGCATCAATTTTTAGAGAAGATCTAGGATTTATTCCAGTAGGCGAGGATTTTGTAACATATTTTCCTGGAGAAGATAAAAAAATTGCAAAAAGCGAATTAATAATTGATACTATGATGGCTTCCTTACCCTTTTTAGCCTGGGTATCATCAAATTTTGACATGAACTATAAAAACATTATAATCTTACACGCACATAAAACGTTTGATCTATTAGTAAGAAATGATGGAAGCACGTATCAAGCGGCATACATAAATGATAATTTAGAAATATTTAAGCATACCCATCAAGGTTATAGTAATGAAAGTTGCTGGGCTAGAGGCCAAACATGGGGAATTTACGGCTATATAATACTTTATTCATATCTAAAAAATGAAATCTTTTTGAAAATTGCCAGAAAATTAGCGTTATTCTTCATGAAAAATATTCCAGGAGATAAAATTATGTATTATGATTTTCAAGATACTACAGAAAAGGATTCGTCAGTAAATGTGATAGGAGCTTCTTCATTAATTAATTTATATAGAGAGACATACGAGGTTGATTATCTAAGGACTGCAGTAACACTAGTAAGAGCAGTTATTAATAATAGAGAATATTTTAGAGAAGGTGGGTTAAAACACACTAGATATAGGAAAGATGAAGGAAAGGACTCAGAGACAGTGTTTGGAGACTACTACCTAAGCGAAGCGCTGATTAATTTAATAAAAATGGGGATAGAAGAATGAAAGGGGTATTAGAGGGAATAAGAGTACTAGAATTGTCATTTGCACTAAACGGACCTATTGCTGGAAGAATTTTAGCTGAATTGGGAGCTGAAGTAATAAAAATTGAACCACCATGGGGTTCCGCAAGAGATTTCGCTCCTATAGTAAATGGTGAGTCTATAAATTTCATATTTATTAACGCGAATAAAAAATTTATTACACTAAATCTTAAAACAAAAGAAGGTGTAGAAATATTTAAGAAACTTGTAAAAGTTAGCGACGTTGTTTTAACTAACTATAGACCTGGAGTACTAGATAAATTAGGTATTGGCTACGAAGATCTTAAAAAAATAAAAAACGATATAATCTTCGTGAGTAGCTCAGGTTTTGGATATAACAATCCTTATTCAAGTCTTCCTGCCTACGATTACATAATTCAAGCAATGGTGGGAATGTATGGTGTCACAGGTTTAGAAGATCTTCCAATTAAAACTGGGCCTGCAATTTTAGATGTTCTATCAGGAACATTTGCAGCGCTAGCCACTTTAGCAGCAATATATTATAAATCATTAACTGGAAAGGGACAATTCGTAGATATTGCAATGTTTGATGTAGGACTTTACGCAATGATCGAAAATATAGCTGGCGTAATGTTTGAAGGCAAAGGTTCAAGATTCGATAAAAGGTTAGGAAATAGACATCCAGTTACAGCACCTTATGCACTATATAAGACAAAAGATGGATATGTATTTATTGCTACAGCAAGTGATGAACAGTTTCATAAGTTATGTAAAGCGATGAAAATGTAACACTTAATTAACGATAAGAGGTTTCTAACTAATGACGATAGGGTTAAACATGTAGAAGAGTTAGATGCTATTATTAACGAATGGACCTCTAGCAAATCTAGCAAAGAGGTGGTGAATATCTTAAGGGGATATGATATTGCAGTAGCAGAAATTAAGCAACCTTCACATGTACTTAAAGAACCTCTAATATCCATTAGAAATATGCTTGTAGATGTTACACATCCTAAATTAGGCAATATAAAAATTTTAGGCAGCCCATTAAAATTAAGCGAGACACCAGGAATAGTTAAAGAACCAGGATATCCTATTGGCTACCATAACACTGAGATATATAAAAAACTTTTGAATATGTCAGAAAGGGAAATAGAAGAATTAAAACTTAAAGGAATTATTTAATTTATAAATTATAAAAACAAAATACTAAAATCTAAACCTAATTATAAAGCTTACAAGATATAATCAATAATTTTATTTACTTATTTTAAATTTTTAGAAGATGAATGCTATCTTACCGTAGTTTTGACTATCAGCTATTTTAAATGCCTCCTTATGTTCTTCTAATGGGAATTTATGTGTCACTATAGGTTTTAATGAAATCTTATGTGTTGTTATAAAATCAATTAAGTCATACATATTATACATATTTCCTACTAATACTGATTGCAATTGTAATGACTTTTCAATTATAGATAAGATATTTAACGTAGCATTATGAAGAGAATTACCTATTCCTACAAGGCCAATCTTACCTTTTCCTCGCACAATTTTAATTAAGGTCCCTATTGCTTCTGCACTTCCAGAAGAGCTAAAGGAGGAGTTAGAGAGATATAATTTGAAACCGGTGACGGTCGTAATAGGTGAGGATGGTAAGGGGAACTTGAGGATTACTAGGGGGTTTGTCGGGTGGATGGAGTTTGATATTGTTTATGAGAAACTCAAGAGGGCTGTAACTAAGTACTTGCTGGTTACATCAGTTTTAGGGATCGGGAGAAGTAGAGGGGTAGGATTCGGTGAGGTAAGAGTAGAGTTGAAGGACCAAAGTTAAAGGAGAGTGATTGATTAAATCGAGAAAAAGAGAAAGAGACTTGTACTTAAAAAATTCCTTCATTAAAGTCCCAGCAATTGTGAATCTCATTTTCTTAAATCGCTCTTTAATTAGGACACTTCTTATTACAGCAACGTCCTCTATCCAAGCTAAGGGAGGTAGAGCTTAACTGGGTGGATGGGGAAAAGGCCTCATGAGTTCGTACTAATATACATGGCTAATCGGGTTTGCAAAGAGGTACCAGCAAAGGTTAAATCTGTGATTTTTTAAGCATTTTTGCAAAGTACTTACTATATCTCCTTGCGTAGGGGAAATCATAAGTCGTATAGATTGCACGTAACTATTTTCATTACCCTTCATACATATAAGTTTAGTATCTTTTTAAATTTCAACATAACACTACTTATCAAACAAGTGGTGGGAAGCTTAGGGATACACGTTCAGCAAGGCTTATATATTAGCTGTAAGATAAAATTAATATGATGTTTGAAGACCCTGAGGAACACGATGAAAAGATAATTGCAGAGGATGAGCAAGAAATACCGTATACTGATGAGGACGAAATTGATGAAATAGTAAATGATATAGTTAGCGAATTACGAGCTTTTGGTTATTTCCCCACAGTTCGTACGATATCTATGGGAGGATACCCAGGAGCCATAGAGGTAAGTGGTTGGGATCGAGATAAATCCAGTAAAATCGAATACAGGATAGATATAGGTACTAATGTATTACACCTAAGGCGTACTGTGACGGTTCCTTTCCCTAGCGAAGAGCCGTGGGAAGAGGAGGAAGAGCCGTGAGAAACGCCGAAGATAAATATAATGGATACGTTTTCGCAGAGGAGGCCTATAAGAGATATGACAGTTAAGAACTTATGATCGCCCAGGAACTCCAGAAAAATCAATACCTATATCTACTAATGAACCATCATTGAGCCTTCTTATCTCATTCTCTATATTTACGTTACTATGATACCTAATTAGTTTATTTATCCCAATTTTTTCAGCTAATTTTAGTCTATTTTCATTAGTCTCTATACCTATGATATTATCAGTAATTTCTCTTAGAAAAGTGGCAGCTACAAGTCCTAATGGTCCAAGTCCAGTAATTGCTACACTACTACTGTCATTAACTCTTAAATCTCTAATGATTTGATAAGCGGTTATACCATTACAACCTAATATAGATGCGGTCTCATTATCTACTTCATTAGGTACTCTAAAAATTACTCCAATTGGGGCTAAGAAATAGTCAGCAAAAGTCCCTGAGGATCTCCAAGGATTATATAATTGCCCAAGAACTAATGTACTAGACATTCCGTTTTCACAATATTGAGGCCATCCTTTTTTACACATTTTACATTTAAAACATCCATATCTATGAAAAGCTATAACCCTATCCCCTTTCCTTAAGATCTCATTTTCATTACTTGATATATCATAAATTATACCTACTGCTTCATGTCCTGCTATTAGGTTTTTTCTTTCTCCTAATTTCTCTGGAGACGCTCTATAAAAATGTAAGTCGCTTCCACAGATTGTTGACATTATTGTTTTTATTACTACTTGTTCTCTTCCTATAGCTGAAATTTGAAATTCCTTTAATTCGGATTCTCTATTACCTTTAAAAACTATTCCTTTGATTTTCATTTTTGGCCCTCCCAAGCAATCTTGACAGCTTCTTCTAAACTCTTTCCTGTGACATCTATAGATAATATCCAAGTACCTAAAGCAAAAATAGCTGATAGTATTATTTCTAATATAAATGCATATTTAAGACCTAAGTACGCGTATAATGTGAGTGCAGGAAGGGCCAATCCAAAAGCAAAAAGGTTATCCCAACCAATTGTTGTACCCCTAACTCTAGACCTAGTTAGTTCAACCGATGGAATGTACATTAAAGTTCCTACTAAACCAACGTTAAAGAAATATATAAGTCCTATAGCTAATGTAGCAATAGGAATAGTAATAGAATGCAAAATATATGGTATTAAAAATAATAAGGATGGGGGTATAGTTAATATAAAACCTAATGTTCCAGTAATTTTTCTACCTATTTTATCTACGAGTGTGGACAACAATTTTGTTAATGCAGTATAAATTATACAAAGTGTGAATTTAATTTCAATTCATCACAAGATTAATTCGTTAATAAAGTAGATAGTAATAATTTTAACCTTATTCAAAATTTTTATTATAAATCAGAGAGTTTAAATGATACAACTTTAAGGAAATTTTAACCAAATTTCAAATGAATGAAATTGTTGTCCACACTGATAGTGTCGTCGTTAAGCTACAAATTCTGGGATTAACCTTCTCTCCCATAAGACTAGGGCTATGGAGTACATCATGGTGCGAATGCTCCTATTTACTGCCTTCGTTGCTCTCTTGAATCTAATTAGCCTATCCCTTAATGAGGAATGAAAGGACTCGTTCGGGTTAACTGGCGAGACAACCGTGTGGTCTTTCAACCAGAAGTACAAGTTATAATCATCGCTCACCCATCTACCCTCGTCAGGCAAATACTTTTTGACCTCAAGGAAAGTACTCTCATCCCTATCCCCCACAGAGTAAATGAGGTAAACTCCCAGCTTCGTGTACACGTAACAAGTGAAAACCCACTTGTAAAAAGCCCTAGCATTCTTGTACAAGTAAGTCCACATCTCATCAACAACCTTAGCAACAACCTTACCCTTGACCAGCTCCTTAGCCCTACCCCACAACTCAACCAACTTCTCATGCTTTTTCCTACCATAACGCTTAATCCAAGTGAAAACAGTACCAAGAGGTACGTTAAGCACCCTAGAAATAGCCCTCATACTCATACCATTAGCATACATTCTCAAAGCCTCCTCCCTCAACTTCCTAGAATGATGATGATAACTAGCATCACCCAAGAAGTACTTACCACAATCCCTACACAAAAACTTCTGCCTACCCAAAGGCCTACCACACTTAACAACATGATGACTACCACAAGAGGGACAAGAAACGTCTTGCCTAAATACAGGCTTCCTACCCATAAGTAATACTCGTTATACAAATATAAATAACTTAACGACGACACTACCTCCACACTCTTAATAGCAGAAGTTGGATTAAATCTACCATGAGCGTCAATCATTATATCTATGCTATACCCCACTGAATCCCTTATTGCCCTTAGTCTATCCTTAGCCTTCTCAAGATCCTCATTATTTATCTTGGGCCCAGAACCTCCGAAGGGATCTATCTTAACGGCATTAAACCCCATTTCCACTACGCCTCTGACAGCATTTGCAAATTCTTCTGGCGATCTGTCACCAGATATGAATCCATTAGCATAAACTCTTACTGAATCTCTAACTTTACCACCTAGTAATTCGTATACTGGCTTATTAACACTCTTTCCTAATATGTCCCATAGGGCTTGTTCTATAGCGCTAATAGCTGTCATTAATATTGGACCACCTCTCCAGAAAAAATGTCTATACAAGAAATTATAAATTTCTTGTATATTTATTTCCCTCCCTATTAAAAATGGCTTAAAATCATATATTGCGGCCTCTACAGTTTTCTCGAAATCTCCCATAGTTCCCTCTCCATAACCAGATATTCCTTCATCTGTATCAATCTTGGTTATTACGAAATTTCTCCATACTGCGTTTACTAGATAGACTTTTACATCTTTTATTTTCAATTATCTCACCTCGAATAGACTATTAATTTAGTTTCGGTCATTTCTAACATAGTATCGATAACACTTTCCCTACCTATACCGCTCTTCTTAAAACCTCCGAAAGGTAAATTATCCCACCTTAGTCTGGTAGTATCGTTTATTATTACCGTTCCAGCATTAATTTTTGATGCTATTTCATACGCCCTTGAAAAATTAGACGTAAAAATAGATGCATCTAAACCATATTGAGTAGAATTTGCAACGTTCACTGCTTCCTCATCACTCTTAACTGTGACAACTGGAAGGATAGGTCCGAAAACCTCCTCTCTAAGTACCCTAGCTTTTGAGATTGGGGATAAACGTAAAATTACTGGGGGAAAGTAGTAGCCTCTTTCTGGGACACTTCCCTTATATATTATTTCAGCACCCTTATTTAACGCGTCGTTTAGAAACTCCCTCATTCTATTAACGGCTTGTTGGGAGATTAAAGGTGGTATGTCTACATCTTCATCCATAGGATCTCCAGCCTTATATTTTTGTAATTCTTCTTTCATTCTTTTAATGAATTCCTCTTCTATTTCCTTCCTTACAATAATTCTTTTTGTCGCATTGCAAAACTGACCAGCGAAGTCAAATCTACCTACTAAGGCTGACCTTATCGCCTTATTTAAGTCAGCGTCTTCTAAAACGATCATAGAATCGCTTCCCCCTAATTCCATTATTACCCTCTTACCATTCTTTATCGCCTTACTCGCAAGTTCCAGCCCAACTTCTACCGATCCAGTAAAGGTTATAAGTGAAACTTTCTCATTAACTACGAATTCCTCACCTATCATATTTGCGTCTCCAGTAACGACGTTAACACTACCCTCCGGAAACTTCTTTAATACTAATTCCGCTAATTTAAGTTGAGTTAAAGGAGTTAATGATGATGGTTTAAATACTACCGAATTACCTACCGCTAACGCTGGAGCTACTTTGTGGGCGAAACTTGCTGCGGGGAAATTAAATGGGGTTATTGCACCTACAACGCCTATGGGTTCCCTTTTAATGAAAGCAATTCTCTTCTCATTTCCCGCAGGGAATTCGTATAAGTCGAGGGGAACGAATTTCCCTTCTAAAACCCTCTTAAGCTCTGAGGAGGCTAGTTCGAAAATTTGGGCGGTTCTCTCGATTTCCGCTCTTGAACTCTTTATAGGTCTTCCAGTTTCTTTAGTCATTGTAATTGCTAGATCGTTAAGATTTTCTCTAATAAGTGAGGTGATTTCTAATAGCAGTTTAGATCTTTTAGCAGGAGTAATTGAATTCAGTACTGGAAAACTTTCGTAAGCTATGTCAATTGCTCTCCTTACATCTTCCTTAGATAACGAGGGAACGTAATCGATTATTTCGCCAGTAGCCGGATTCCTAACTGGGATCCTATTTTCACTGTCTACTTTTTCTTTACCGATAATAGCTTGCATGTATACAATTATGTATTCATAATTAAAAACTTTACTGGATATAATAGACCTATTTTAGGTGAATGAAAGAATGGTATTAAGATTGTGTATAAATAATGATATTTATTAAATATAGTTGTTTCAATATAAATACTTATATTGAAAAAAGATTTTAATTATATGTGAACAATCTTAACTTTGATTGAAAAATGGAACCCGTAATAACCCACTTCCTTAACCTCTTTCAATATGAGGCAGTAGGGGAAGGTTCATATAAGATTAAGAGGATTCAAAGTATTTTGAAGTTGATCCAAAAAGGAGAAATTATAGAACTTGGAAAGACAGTAAAGAACGGTCTATATTATTTCGCCCACGGTCCAGTTTACATAAGTAAACAGTTACATTATGATGATGCTAAAAGAAGATATAGGGATTTGGATATACCGGAGGGAACAGGCTTCGCTAATGTTAGGCTGAGTATGTGTGATCATACCGGTACTCATATAGATGCGTTGAATCACGTATCTGAAAAAGGTAAACTGTTCGGAGGAATTGATATAAAGACCATGAGGGCTGATGTGGATGGATATAAGGATTTGGATATTACCACAATACCTCCAATAATTACTAGGGCTATCTTCTTCGATGTTTCTGATATAGGCTTAGAAAGGGAGGTTACAAGTGAAGACTTACAAAAGAGGTTAAAGGTTAACGTGGAGAAGGGGGATGCAGCTATTATATATACGGGTTTTAGTAAAGACGGTGCTGAAGAAGAGCTTGGAATAGGTTTAGATGCTGCTAAATGGTTAGTTAGTAAGGGTTTTGGATTGGTGGGGAGCGATTCACCAAGGACTGAATACGTAATAAATGGAAGTAAAAGTTACTTACCAGTTCATAGGTATTTAATTGCTGAAAACGGAATACCTATCATAGATAATATGTATTTAGAGGCGCTGGCTAAGTTACTGGTGGGCAAGCAGGAGTTCGTGTTAATAGTATTGCCACTTAGATTAAGTGGAGCTACAGCATCTCCGTTAAATCCCATAGCCTTGCTTTAATTTTTGAAAATTAAAATTTATTATAAAAAATTTTTATATGATTAATCAGCGAAGTCCAGCGAAATTCCTTTCTCTTCTAGATGTTTAGCTACCTTTTCTCTTATTTTAGTTAAAACGTCAATGACCATATCATATGGTTTCATTCCGTAATCTACTAAGAACATAATCCTACTCGGTTTAGCTAATTTGTATATCTTATAGATTTGATTTGCAACATCTTCTGGACTACCGAATAGTAATAGCCCGCTACCATATAATTCATCAAGTGTTCTTCTCTTAGCGTAAAGTCTTGAGAATACATATCTATGAAGGTACTCTTTAGAAGTCTCAACTGCGTCATGGAATGAGTTAGCTACGTGTGTGTGGAAAGAAAGGGATAACTCTTTTTCCTCAGTTTTGCTCTCTTTAAGACCTTCTCTGAAGGAATTTACAACTGGCATTATATCATCGATCTTATCTACTGTGGCATATGGTATCATTATTAAGTTAAATCCCTTCTTTCCTACATGGTACGCAGCTTCAGCTCTAAGTACTGCTATCCATATGGGGGGATGAGGTTTTTGCATTGGTAATACATTTATTCCTATATTTTCGTATTTAAAATACTTCCCGTTAACAGTAATCTTCTCACCTCTCATTAGCTTAATGATTATGTCTAGGGCTTCATCGAATATCTCTCTTTTAGCCTCAGGGGGGACGTTAAAGCCGGTAAATTCGTGTTTTAAATACCCGCTACCTACTGCTAAATTTAATCTTCCCTTAGAGAGAGTGTCTAATAACGAATATTCTTCAGCCACTTGTATGGGATTTCTGAAGACTATTGTGGAAACTGCTGGTCCTAATCTTATTCTGCTAGTTCTACTCGCTAAATACGTTAAATATATTGGGGCTGATGGGACTATTCCGTAATCTATGAAGTGGTGTTCTGCTATCCAAACACCTCTATATCCTAATTTTTCAGCATATTCCACTTCCCTAGCTATTTGTTCGTAATATTCTCCCTTTGAAATACCCGAATCTGGGTGATAGTCTACAACCCAAAATAACTCTGGTTTTATTTTATCCATCATATTTATTTTTAAGTATATCAAAATAAATGTTTCATAGAAACGTTTCGATTATATACTTAAATACTTAGGTTAAAAGATTATATTATGGTATTCTATTATAGGCAAGGTGAAGTTCCAAAGAAGAGGCATACTGTTTTCATGAAGGATAATTTGTTGTTAAGAGAGGAAGTGTTTGGTTTAAATGGATTTAGTGGTAGATATTCCCTCCTTTATCACTTAAATCCGCCTACTAGAATAGTGAAGGTCGGAGAATGGAGAAATAGTGTAATTGAGGAATGGAAGGACGCTGGATATAAACATCATAAGCTTTCCACGAGTAAATTGAGGAAGTCTAATGATGTATTTTTAGATAGGATTCCCCTAATTTTTAATAAGGACGTTATTATATCTTACGCTAAGGTGGATGAGGGGGAGAGTAAATTATTTTATAGGAATGCTGATTTCGATGAAGTTTATTACATTCAGGAGGGAGAAGCTGAATTTAGGAGCGTTTTCGGAAGCATAGAATTGGTGCAGGGAGATTATTTAGTTATTCCCAGAGGGACTACTTATACGTTTAATTTTAAAAGATATTCGGAACTTCTCATAGTAGAGGGTAGGCAAGTTGAAATACCTAGACAGTACAGAAATGATTACGGACAATTAATTGAAGGTTCGTTCTATTATAATAGGGATATTAAATTACCCAATTTAAAGACGTTTAATGAGAAAGGGGATTATAACTTAGTAGTAAAAACTTCTCAAGGCTTCCAATCTATTACTTTAGACTATCATCCCTTTGATGTTATAGGGTGGGACGGATATCTTTATCCATTTGCGTTAAACGTTTACGATTTAGAGCCAATTACTGGTAAGCTACACCAGCCTCCAACAGTATATACGACTTTCACGGCTAATAATTTCGTAATATGTACTTTTGTTCCTAGACTATTTGATTACCATCCTAATTCTGTCCCAATATCTTATTATCACGATAATGTGGACGCAGACGAGGTACTATTTTACTCTTCTGGGCAATTCATGAGTAGGAGGGGAATTTCAAAAGGAGATATAACGCTACATAGGGGTGGGCATGTTCACGGTCCTCAACCTGGAGCTGTTGAATCGAGTTTAAGTAAAAGGGGAAGTTATAACGATGAAGTTGCAGTAATGGTGGAAACTCAGAGGAGAGTTAAGTTAACGAATTACGCTAAAGAGGTGGATGATCCTTCATATCCTTTGTCATGGTATATCCCATAAATCTTTTATACTTATATTTATTAAACTAAATTATGGAAAAATTTTCAGTATTGTCAATTCACCTTTTTCATCCAGGATGTTGGACTTCTATAACGGATAAATATGAGGTTAACGTTAAACTCATATCCCAAAACTTCAGTGACGACGATTTCTTTTCGTCAAGGGTTCTAATATTAGGTAGGGATACTAAGAAGTTAATTAATGAGATGAGGACTTCGAAAAGCGTTAAGGTAATTAAGGTATACTCAATGGATAGAGGAGCCTTCTTAGTAGACTTTATTTACCCTAAAAGGAACGCGATTTCTAATTTAATTCATGAAACAGAATCCATTGTAGTATCCCATAGGATCGTAGATGGTACTGAAAAGTGGAAAATTGTTGCTAATGTTTCTTTTATACCTAAGATTTTAGAGAGCTTAGAAAGAACTTCGAATTTAATAAATTTTAAAGAAATTAAATTAAGTGAGTTACGGAAGTTGATGAGTAAATTAACTGATAGAAATCTGGAAATACTTAAGATAGCATATGAAAGAGGGTTATTTGATTACCCTAGGCAGTGTAAGTTAACTTCGATAAGTAATGAAATAGGGATTAAGCCAAATACCCTTTTATATCACATAAGGAAAGCTGAGAAGTTATTATTGGAAATTTTATTAGATGAGTATTATAGCTTATTATGAAAACAAATTTAAACCACAAAACTAATAAAAGAAATATGAGCGTAAATAAAATCTATCTTCTCGATCATGGTAAAATAAGTGCAGATTTAGCGTGGTTTTTACCAACGTTCATGACTGAAGAGGAAATGAAAAACCCTAAGCCGAGGAGTTGGATAGATGTTAGCGTTATGAGCGCTGTTATAGAACATAAAGACGGGATAATACTTTTTGATACTGGCATATCAGAGAAGGTAAAGGAGAAATGGCCACAAATAGCTCTCAGTGCCTTCCCGGTCACGAAATTTTCTGATGAAAATAGAATGGAAAACCACCTGAGACAAATAGGACTTAAACCAGAGGATATTCACTTTATAGTATTTTCTCATTTACATTTAGATCACACTGGGAATTTAGATCTTTTCAGAAGTGCGAAACCAGCGGTAATAGTCCATGAAAAGGAATTGAAATACTCGTTATTAAACGTATGGTTAAATAAGCCAGTCCCATATTTACTTAAGGACCTCGAAATATTAAGGGAGATGAATGTAGTCCCAATGTCAGCTGATTACCTAGAGTTATTACTGGGAGTCGAATTATACTTGTTCGGTGGACACACCCCTGGATCCATCATCTTAAAGGTCAGAACTCAAAATGATAATAATTACATATTTACGGGAGACTTCATACATCTCCCTGACGAATTGGATTTCGAAAGTAAGGGATGGCTTTTAGGAAACGCGGAAGAATATTATACTAGAATAAGGTTACTTAAAGCACTAATGAAGTTACCGAGAACTAACGTTATAATAACTCACGATCCTAAATTATGGGATAAGTATCCTAAAGCTCCCAAGGAGTTAAAATGATTTTCATCTAATTATATTGCTGATTACAACAATTATTATTTTTACTTTGATATTTGCGAAGTGTTAATTATTTTAGCTTAATATTTTTCATGACTTTGGTCTTATATTAACTTATAGTTAAATAGTTATAGATTATTATATTCAAATTTCATAAATAATTCTTATTATCTTTATAATTACAGTTTTTATAACGGATTAAAGGGCATATTGGGCTAAGTTTAAGAGGGAAACATATTATACTCTACACATTATTTGGGAGTGTTCTCATGTAGTCATCTTATTCGATATTGTTTAGAAAAATTATATCAAATTTTCTCTACTATACTGTACTCCCTTCAAGTAAGCCTCATTCAAGGGAGTCCTCTCCCTTGAATAAATTACAAGGTGCATAACGTTCAACAAGGCAAGACTATAATCAACCATTCACTCCTATTGACGACCTTAGTATCCCTAGCCAACATAGCCAAGTGAGACCTACAGTAAGAATTATAACTCTCGATAGTGTAAGCGTACTTCTTGCTAGTAACGTGATTATCAAGAACTTGATAAATACAATAATCATCAGTATAATTAACCTCACTCTTAGGAAACGTCATAGGAAAAGTCCTATAATCCCTATCGCCATGAAGAAAGGTGAACCATCAACCAAAGCAGTCCAAATCCAAAGATTCTCTCTTAGGACCATGCCTAACACGAACGTAAGTCCAACTCTCATCAAGTATCGTGAATTTTGAAGTAAAATTCTTTAGTTTTGAAAGACTGATATACCAACGTATGCCTTTATCCCTGCTCTCTTTATCAAACTGCTGTAGTTAATGGTCTTCCTTCAACCTTAGATATTCCCCTCATGCTCATCCTGTTCAGATACTCCTTCAAGATTCTTTCTTTTTGTTTCTTGTCCAGCTTGTGATTAACGTGGTAAAACGTTTTTCCGCACGTTTTACAGTTGTACTTTGTTTTTCCCCTAGATGATCCGTTCTTTATTATTTTATTTGAGTTGCACGATGGACATGTTGGTCTTTCTTCTTCTTTTTAGTGTAGTGTTGATGGTGTTATTCCTAGTTTCATTATTTGCACTCCTAGAAGGTATGGTGCTATAGCGAGTGCAAGGTCTTCTAACTTGTACTTTCTAGGCTTAAGATTTAAATTTCTTAGAATCAGAAGTATTAATTGTGCAAGGGTTACGAGGTTCATTGAGTCCCTACAAAAATCTCGTAATTCTTGCACATAAATGTTCTAGAAGTAATTTTTACGCCATTCTAATAATTTCGCATTTAGCTCTCGAATAAGATGACTGCATAAGAAGACTCCCATTTGTTTTTCTTTCTCAGCTTTTCTCGGTCTTCCCGATCTGGGCTTGTCTCTTAGTCCATCAAGACCTTCTTTCTTGTACTTGCCAACCCACAATTTTATTGTGGAATAACCCTTGTTCAGCATTTTCGAAACTTCCTTCTCCGATTTACCGTCAACTAAGTGCAACTTTACTGCGAGAATCCTCTCCTTAATCCTAGCGTCCTTCTCTTCCTCATAAGCTTGAACCAAATCTTCCATAATTCAATTTGGTAATACTATTCTATAAACTTTTTGGAAATACTAACACAACTGCTAGAATAGTAGTTGAAATTAGAGTTTATGACATACCCGTATTAACTGGTAACTCACTAAAGCATTGGCATTCAGTCTATCTTGCTGAAGTCTATATAACATTAGGTGGTAAACATGCTAATGAATTATGTAAAGCTGGAATTGGATTCAGAGGATATAAACTAGAATCAACATTAGATGATACAAAGGCTGCAACATCAGAGAATGAAGCGATTGAAGACGTATGTAATGATATACACGGTTTTCTAATTACCATTAAAGGGCAAGGTAAAATTGGATAATGATAACGTGTGAACTAATAACTTATGAGTAGACTTATGCTGACCTACTTTATGGATTTCTTCAATTTTTATCAAAGCTAACGTTAAGCTTACTTTTAAATCAACGCTTGATTTTGAATTTAAGGAAAATTGATGAGCTTAACATCTTAGAAAATTGAATTAGTCCACAAAGCAATGCTGACCTTAACCTTTAAAGTCTGAGGAAGTATATTTACCCTCTTTTTCCTCTATTTTCCTAAACTCCAATCTTATCTCACCAAACCCAATGCCCCTACTTCTTCCTATACCCAAGTAAGAAGATGTTAACAAATAATTCAAAGCTCTCCTCTTCAACCTCTCATCTGGAATGTCGAACTCAATCCAACCCATAACACCCCTCGCTTTTCTTAAATTTCCCTTACTATCCTCACCAATGGCAACGGTAACTGGATGTAAATCATAACCTATAATTCTAGATAAGGCATTAGAAAGAATGCCAAATTTAAACGCTCTGACCTCAACTTCCTTCTTCCCAATCAAATTGCAATATACATTATAAGCGTAAGCAACAATTAAGCCAACTGATGGCAAAGTTGAGTAACCCGCATCGATTTTCTTATACCTTTCAGAAAGGGAAGGAGGAAGTAAAACCTTAGACGAAAGCAATGTAGGGGAAACAAACCTCACTCTTATATTATCGTTCATGTGCTTTTCAACCTCTTCCTTTAGCTTCTCAACTTCCACTATTTCTATACTCTCAATCATTATGTGAAATTTGCCATAAACAGTTTCGAAGATACCCTCATCTGCAACTTCAGACAAAACGTTAGCTTGTGTAGAAAAGGCTATTATTGAGGAAAGCCTGCTTCCCTTGGTTATAGTCTTCAAGTTTCCATTAGTCTGGAAAATCCTCCTCTGTTTGAAACCGAGATGGGATATAAAAATTGGTTTGTATTTATCCCTTGATGTAATTAAGTCCTTTAACGAAGGGATTAATTTTCCACTCTGTATTAAGTATTTTAACACCTTAGATGATGGAGTAGGCAAAATAACGTCTTGTAGAGGGATAACGTTATACCCTATCTTAAAAATTAATGGCACTATCCTTCTCCTCTTATTAACTCTCCATTAACATATGTTGAAATTAACTTAAGATCTCTAACCCTTTCCTCATCTGAGTTTAAGTTCATAATTAAGTCCCTATTGGCGAAATATAGCAAGTCCTCGAGCCTTTTAGATCCAGTCAAGTACTCATAAATGTAATTTGCTAAAACGATGTATCTTTCTCTCATATTACTACTTATACTTAATGCATTCCTAGCTATTGCCTCTAACCTTTCACTCAATAGATCCCTCTTTTCCAATAATTTAGTCAAGTCTATGGAGAAGCCTCCATTTATTGTGGTGGGGTTCTGCCCAGCAGCATCAGAAATGGTATAAATTCTCATCACACTAACGTTGGGATTAGTAACACTACTTACCACCTTTCTAGCTATCCAAAGTCCAAAGGCAGTCTCTGGCTTTATACCGGGTATAATTCCGTTAACGTTTTGAATCAAACTGTAGAGAATACCCCTCGTTGGAGTAAACACGTTTACTCCTACGTAGTCACCCTTACTAACCATAGCCTTTCCTAGTCTAGTTAAAACCCACCCAGCAGCAGCTATAATTAGGTAATGTGGCTCTACTTCCAGTTTCACCCTTCTAGTTCTCTCCACCATTCCCGGTGATCTTCCAAACTGATAAAACTCAGGCTTTACAAAGGATGGCGCACTTACTTCCTCACACTCCTTCACTTGTGAGAAGTTCTTAAAGACCTCAGATAGAGCTACAGTCGTGGGGAAATTATAACATTTTAACGTCTCTGTCCAAGGGTTCTTGTCATTTCCGCTTAAAGGTAAAATTACGTTTGACGTAGTGGTCTCCCCTTCCTCTCCCTTTTTCTTTTTTGCCTTGCCTCTCCTCTCCGCTGCCGCATCCTCATTATTTTTAGCTATCTTATAAGCTAAGTTCAGTACATTTCTTAACTCGTCATCGTCTATTTCCACTTTATTATTGTATATAGATGAATTCTCTGCTTCCGTTGCGACCTGAATTATGTAATTATCTCCAAATATATTATATAGTGGAACCTCCATTTAACTCACCCTCTAATATACGAACAAATCTGGTTTTACTTCCATTATTTCGAACTAAACTACTATCTAAATTATCCCCCAACATTATTGGGGCTAAAAAAAGATTATACAACTTTAAATATTTATCACTCTTCTTAGAAAACGCATACAGCATATCATGGTAGTCATCAAAAGTGTAATCCCTAACTTTTAAGCTCTTGGAAATCACACCTCTTAGGTTTTGCAACATAATACTCCCGTACTTATTAAGCTTTATCATCCTTTCATCAAAATTGTCTGGAAACTTATTCACTAGATAATCAGATATCACCCTAATTGCGTTCAAGTGATTTAGAACAGCTAAAGTCAACAAAGACTTAACCTCCTCAGCTTTCTCGACGTCAATAGGTTCATAATCATTATAGAAAAATAGAGCCGAACCGAGTTCATGATATATGAAAGAGAAGTTACTCTTTAGAGGATTACAATTATCGTCGAACTGATTCTGGTAATACTCGCCGGCTTTTCCCATATCGTGAAGGACAACGACGTCCTTAACTATTTCCTTAACACCGTTTAGATCAAGAACTATTCCATATCTCTCCAATCTTCTCGAGATAATCTTATAATAAGACTCACTTATTTTACCATCTAAAACCCTATAAGAACCAATAGCGTGATCAATTAAACCTTGTTTCTCATAAGCGCAAGGCTTGATCAATACACACCACCTATTTCACTATTATAATCTTGAATCCTAACTCCTAAAATATCATTCTTCAACATTTCCAATTGAAGGCATTTCTTGTTATATAATTTAACATTACCATTCCCAACAAACGCAGAACTTCCCTTACTCTCTATTATTTTAATTGCCTCCTCCTCAGTTAAGGGTATAGCATCATTAACGTCATTACTGTTTGGCGGAAATCCCAATATGATACTTGCATTCCTAGTAATAGAACAAATCTTCTCGTATATCGACTTCACCTTTTTAGAGTCCACGAAAACGGAGTTATCTATTACAGATAGATCCTTAGCCAGAATCGAATCAATCACCTCTGTGTAATCCCTTTCAATGAGTAAGTTCTCATCAATAGTCTTTAGTTCCCTTACCCTTTCCACAGTCTCCTTAACCTCCCTCTCATCATAAACCTTTCCACTAAACGGGAAAATGTAAACCTCGCCCTCTAATTTCCCTCTTCCTCCCTTCCCATACCTCGCAACCCTACCAGCCCTTTGAATTAGATTATGAGAGGGAGAAGCTTCAGTTATTAAAACGTCAAAAGAAGTATCAATACCGGCCTCTATAACTTGAGTTGAAACTACCAGCTTTGCCTCGTTTATCTTGTTCACTTTATCTATCCTATCCTTTTTACTGAACTTACTGTGAATTAGAATAGGAGATAACCCCCTTCCCTTTAACTTCTTATAGGCTTCAATTGCCCCCATTCTCGTATTGTAAACCAAAAGAACCCTCTTACCCTCTTTTACCTTTTCATCACTAATGGAAATCTCATCATTCTCCAATACGTTAACGTATATCTTTCTATCAATTTTAAAATCATCCGCGTTAACTACCTTTACATTCTTACCCAGCTTGTTCATCAAAACCCTCTCCAACCCCTTATCTATTGTAGCTGAAGTAACTACTATCGGAACACCCGCATCCCTCAAAACTTCTAAAGCGGCAAGTCCAGCTCCTAAACTCTTACCATCCTCTCCCAATAAGTGAAATTCATCAAATATTACAATACTACTATATATTAACGCCCTAGGGAACTCATAATGAGAACCGTAATTTTTAAAAATTAACTTAAAATCAACAGTAGGTAATTTAAACAAATTGAGAATGAAGGTATCTAGAGTCGTAACGTTAACTTTCTTCATGAAAAAAGGGGAATCTTGATAATCCATGTCTTGGGCACCAATATTCTTAGTGTAAATTACCCCTCTATCAGCGTAATTTTTCAGCTTTAGATACAAATCTTGCACAATAGCCCTATACGGCAATACGTGAATAACCCTACTACCTAGGTCAATATCACTACTAACGGCATTAGCTAAAATCATAGTTAACGTTGTTTTACCGTAACCAGTGGGAGCCTTAAGTATAACGCTATGCCCGTTTTCCAAATTTAGTAAAGTCTCTTCAATACCCTTCCTTTCCTCAAAGCCATGACGAGTTATGAAATCGTTATAGAAATCAGCTAAAGACAACATATTCTCCACCAACCTCATATGCTTCCTTAGCCTCAACTTCAACCTCCTTACTAGCTAAGGGATAGGTAGCCACCGGCAAGATGTACCTTATTGGTCCTCCCTCCTTTCCCCATATATACCCGTTCTCTTCCCAAAAAGTAACATATTCCAAAAACTCCTTCTTACCTACTACCTTTACAGTATCTCTAAAATAATATCTAGTTTTCATCCTACCTGAAACCTTCTTAGCCTCCCCAATTTCAACGTTCTCCACACTTACCAAACACTCCTTACCTCCTATCCTAGTTATACTCCAGCTGAGTTTTTCCAGCTCTTCCTTGCTCATGGAATCAGTTACGTAGACGACAACTAACGTACCGTTAGGCATATACACTTTACCAGTAGGGATCACTCCGTAAATATATCTCGGATTATCCCTCCTATCCTTACGTTGGAAATAAGATATAACGTTTCTAACAATATCCTCAGTGTAAGCTCCCTCAGACTCTAATCTAGCAGCAGCCATAACGTTCCTAAAATTATACGCCGGACTACCGTAAATCTTGCCTAAATTAGTATTATCAATCCCCCTAAATTTACCGTAGGATAAAGCTCCAATCAATGTAGTAGGAGGTGGTAAATAGAACCCTGACTTTGCCTTAGCTGCTGAGGGCTTAACTACGGAAAAACCCCAATGAAGTTTTAAAAAAACCTTAGAGTAGATCAAATCTCCCCTGCCTCACTACTTTTCCTTTAATTTAGCTACCAAATCCTCAACACTTGACAGTACTGTAGCTCCTTCACCCACTTCTATACCCTCATTGTTAATCACATAGACCTTAGCTACATTTCCGTTCAACACACTTTTAGCCTTCTCTAACCTCATAACAGTGGTCTTAATGTAACTATCGTCATGCCCAGGTTCCGGTATGAATGGGAAATCAGTCTTCACCACTACTAAAGACATCAACTTCATGGATGGTAAGAACCTAGACCTCTTCCCTCCGAAATTACCCGCTAGCAAAGAGTAAAGGGCTTTAATTGCAGAGTCAACCCTTCGAGCCTTTTGCCTCTCTAACTCCTCTTCGCCTTTAACCTTTTCCCCCACAGTAGATGGAACTGCTATCAAATCTTCGTCAAGTTCAAACGAAAACGTGTAGAGAGCAGAGGACACTTCCACGTTGAAGATAGCTTGAGAACCTTTAACAGGCTTATTTGAGAATCTCACGTGAAATTGCGCTTCTAGTTGTGCAGGTATTTCGTCTCCCCTTAAAGCCGGTATCATATAACCTAACTTTATCCTCGATGTTCTTCTCACCGGAGCACTTCCAGCGTACATGAAACCTCCAACATCAGCAATGACGTCCTTAAGCATCACCTCTACCTCGAACCTCCTCGCATCATTATAATCCTTGGGTTCCTTTATCCCTTCAATCTTTAACGCCTCATCGGTTGAGAACTTTATGAACTCGTATTGAGAAGATAAATTACCTACAAGCAATCCCTCTTTTTTAGCTATATCCACTAGGCTTGCTTGATAGGCATGAGCTAAGGCTTCTCCGGAAATCACTGGAACATATCTCACTAAATAACCGGTTGAAGTCTTTAACACAACTGGAGCGGTTCTGTGCTTGGTTAAGTTCCCTATACTCTCAACACCATTCAGCGACTCCAGATTTACTAAAAATCTACCTGAACCGCCTATCATTTCTTTTCACCACCTTGTTCACTCTTACTAACTAACTTAGTCCTATTTGCTATACTCATGGCTAACGCACCAGCCTTCCTAGCATAATACACATCTTCCTCAATCATCCTAAGAAAATATTCTATATCTTGGTTAGTCGGTAGATAACCCACTACCGTGTACTTCCCCTCACTTGAAGACACGTTAACAGCGGGATATTCCTTTCCTTGAATCATAGTTGTCGTGCTCACTATCTCACCCCTATCAATACCCATCTGTACAATCCTTTGAACATCATATAGAACCTTAGCCACAGCCTCTTTGGATAAGGCATTAGCAAACCTATCCACTAGTGTTGGAGACTCGCTATAGAGGAAGCCCACAGCCAACAAGTTGGCTACCCTCACTATGATACCCTCCTTCTCTTCTTTTACTTGTTGTGCCATATTATTCTCTTTCCTACCCCAATATATAAAACTTTCTATTTCTTCTGAACGAAAAGACATTTCATAAATATGGAAAAATTAGGATCCGTAAATTTTCAACAAAAGCTCACCCTTCGTGGTCAATTTATTGGTCTCATCAATTAATTTCTCCTTCCTTAACTCGTTCAACCTCCTCCAAGTAGTAGTTAAGGGAATTTCCGTGTTCTTACTTATTACATTAGCAGAAGAATAACCATCCTTAATTGCCTTTAATATTGTCAAGTGATCCTTAGTTAAGGATAGGAAAGGTAAAGTGACATCGCTTACCCTAAAGTAGTAAACCTTAGTTAGGTCCTCAGTCTCTATCTCAACAGTAGCTTCTATTCCGGTCAGTAAAAAGGCGGAAAATACTGCTAAAATCATTAATCTCATCCCTCCGCTTAGGTTAACCATGAAATCCTTCCCTGCATTAGTTAGAATAAGCTTGCCAACTTTCTCAACAATATTTTTAAAGTCTCTAGGGTCAACTTCAATAGTCTCATAAGGAACGTTAACTGTTTTTAAGAAATCGGTAAGGGATTCCAACGCTTTCTTAGCCTTCTCTTCCTCAAAACCCCCAACAATAATGACCTTTTCAATACTCTTACCTTGCCTCATTAATGCACGGTATTGAAACTTCTCATCAAAGCCAAGTGTTAAGACTAGTATCATACCCTAAATACGAAAAATAAAGTATTAAATTTTACTCTCCACGGAAAAAGGTACCCCGTATTACGTGTAGTAAATTTACTAACGAGTTTTAGCGATTAATTTATTGATTATATAATAATAGGGTTATAAAACTAAAAGTGAGAAAAACTATGTTAAAATCATAGGCCATAATAAGGCTCTAGAACACTATTTATCATGACATTCAATAGACCAATATTCACATAGTAGCATATTTTTATGATATTTTTAAGGCTCTTCTCCGTGAAGCTAGTATAGGAAAATTTGAACAAGCATACAGAACTTCAGACCATATAGATAATATTGTAGAAGAAGGCAGGCATTCTATCCTTAGATAATGTACAAACTTCAGATTGCTCAGAAAATTTACCTTCAGTCTCCTCCTACAGTTCCAAACTCATGTCTGTTAAAGGCGAGGCGTAGATTGCCTCCTTAAGACCATTTTCGCTTTCCCATGTGTTCTATTAATCTTCTATAGATAAGGCAAAATTTGAGTTTAAGACTCTAACTCTATTAATAGATTTATAAAGCAATTTGTAAAATCTGTTGAAAACTATCTTAACTCTAAATACGGTGAAATTTCGTATCATTGTCACTAGAATAAAGTTGTATATTATAATGATAATGATGAAGTTAAATGACAAGTAATTTGAAATGCTATAGGCTCAACTAGATTCTTCCCTCAAAAGAGTTGAATAACACCAAACGATGTTTCCGTGTTTACCCATTTAAGATGAGCCCTCTTTCAATTCTATAGTAGATTAGCTGACATATACATTTAAATGTCAGGTTTTCATTTACACATGCTTTCAATTCTATAGTAGATTAGCTACGTTCTCTATGTTGAGAATAAGTGTTAAGAGTTAAAACTTTCAATTCTATAGTAGATTAGCTCGATTTTTTGCCAAGGGTCTTATGTTACATTCATGTTACACTTTCAATTCTATAGTAGATTAGCTCTCATTTTTTGCACAATTTACGCAAAATGACAGATTAATCTTTCAATTCTATAGTAGATTAGCCTATCGGGAGTTTTAAATCATCGAATATGACCGCATAAAACTTTCAATTCTATAGTAGATTAGCCGCGATTAATGTATTGGGGTCTTCCCACGCAACCCCGAACTTTCAATTCTATAGTAGATTAGCTAAACAGTGTCTACTGAGACTGTAGCATTAGCACCGAATACCTTTCAATTCTATAGTAGATTAGCGTACCTCACAGGGGTCACTCACTATTATTCCTGCCGACGACTTTCAATTCTATAGTAGATTAGCACAGAAGTGAAACCGCTGATTTCGAATGAAAAGAAAGAATTCTTTCAATTCTATAGTAGATTAGCTACAAATACCTCATAGACAATGTAACACGCAACCTAAGACTTTCAATTCTATAGTAGATTAGCAAGGTGACAAAGCACTAATTATACAACCAATGCAAAGATTGGAAGACTTTCAATTCTATAGTAGATTAGCAAAGAGTTTGCAATCACCAAACAAAATGATGAGGTTTGGTACTTTCAATTCTATAGTAGATTAGCAACTGGATTTCCTTATCTAACCCTTCTGCGATAGCATTATTCTTTCAATTCTATAGTAGATTAGCAGCTCATATTTTTTCAGTTAAAGAATATACGACAAAACTTCACTTTCAATTCTATAGTAGATTAGCCCCGCTACACCTGGACCTAGACCTCCTGCCAAACCACCTACTTTCAATTCTATAGTAGATTAGCTATATTTGTCAGATAACGAAAAATAAGAATGACAAAGTACTTTCAATTCTATAGTAGATTAGCTAAATTATTCACGCGATCCAGTGCAAATTTATAAATTAAGCACGCTTTCAATTCTATAGTAGATTAGCAGGTGGCTAAATCTGGACTAAGATTCTTGGTTTCATCTGATCTTTCAATTCTATAGTAGATTAGCTTGATTGAGTGGTTTGGGTTTGACTTTGATTTTGTGTTCTTTCAATTCTATAGTAGATTAGCGGTGGAGGAGACACAATGTGCCGTGGAGGAGGTGGAGGAGGCTTTCAATTCTATAGTAGATTAGCAGCAGTTAAAATTGTTACTAAATCTAATTGTGTAACATTTTGCTTTCAATTCTATAGTAGATTAGCTCAGAAAATGACCTTGCACCTACCCATTTCGCAATTTCTTTAAACTTTCAATTCTATAGTAGATTAGCAAAGGTCTAATAATCATAAAAAGTGAGATAAATCCTTCTAGCTTTCAATTCTATAGTAGATTAGCGAAGATCGAAAATTAAAGATAACTTTAAATTTGTCATAATCTTTCAATTCTATAGTAGATTAGCAAGGCTTTGGTTTGAAGGTAGCTAGAGCGTTGAACAGACTCTTTCAATTCTATAGTAGATTAGCACAGTCTTAAATGTACTTTTCGATATCGTAAACTTCTATGAGCTTTCAATTCTATAGTAGATTAGCAATTATGAATATGTTTAGTAACTAAAAACTTTAAATTAGGGTTTCTTTCAATTCTATAGTAGATTAGCGGTTGAGCTCCGCCCAATACCTCCCCTACCCTCCCTACTTTCAATTCTATAGTAGATTAGCAGGAAAAAGTGAAAGAGAATCAGAATACCACAAACACGGCAACTTTCAATTCTATAGTAGATTAGCCACTACAACAAATTCTATCAGCACTAACAACATCAGAGATCTTTCAATTCTATAGTAGATTAGCTAGTTGAAAGATTAGAAGAAGAGGACATATATAATATTTTAGACTTTCAATTCTATAGTAGATTAGCCAATGAACCCACTAGGAGGGTCACTCCCACCCTTCTAGTACTTTCAATTCTATAGTAGATTAGCACCAGATCTCAAATCCACGATAGCATTTCTAATAGAGAAATATCTTTCAATTCTATAGTAGATTAGCCATTTAGTGGTGGTTCTGCTGGATCTGCACCTCTTCCAGCCTTTCAATTCTATAGTAGATTAGCTGAGGGTTTTTTAACCCTCTATTTAATCTTTTCTTCTCCCTTTCTTATAAGTTTTTCTTCTCTACTCTTTCCATTAGTATTATATTACTCTTTCTTATCTTTTTTACTATTCCCGGGTTTTTTCGGGATCTTAAGGAATTCTTCATAAAGATAATGAATTTAGGATAACAACCTAACCCAAAACGAAACAAGGAAAAAGGAAAACAACGGAAATAGTAGGGAATAAAAATTGGAATTGGAGTTCTTCGAAAGTAATCAAAAGTTATTTATTTATGATATTACCATATATAATGATGAAGTCTTACTTTGTAACTTTGGGATTTAATGAAACTTATCTTCTAAGACTTCTTAATGAGACTTCAGCTCAAAAGGAGGATAAATTACTTATAGTAGTTCCTAGTCCCATAGTGGAAGGAACTAGAGCTGCTATAGAAAACTTAAAAATCCAAACTCTACGACTTCGCTATCCTAGCCCGGAAATAATTGAAATTAAAATTAGTACTTTTGATGATATTCTTTCCCAGCTTCTAGATAATTTATTACCTCTGCAAGAGCCTATAATTTCCGATTTAACTATGGGAATGAGGCTTATGAATACACTGATTCTGATAGCAATTTTAGTTAGTAGGAAGAAGTTTACAATTTACTTAAGAGATGAAAATGGTGGTAGTAGAGTGGTATCTTTCACCAGTTCGGATATAAATGCGTTATCTAAGGAATATTCTTCAGAAGAGTTGAAGATGCTATATTCTATATTCAGAAACAATACGATAAGTACATTCGAGTTGTCAAAAATTTTAGGGAAAAGTGAAAAAACAATTCAGAATAAGATATCTGAATTAAAGAAACTAGGTATATTAACACAGAAAGGAAAAGATAGAACAGTAGAACTTACATCGCTCGGGCTTAATGTAATTAAATTAATTAAAAATTCAAAATTATATATAGAAAATGAAATTCAATGATTTTAATAAATATAAATTGAGATTGTCGAATCTATACTAGGCGAAAATGAGGTCTCTAGTATTTGATAAAATCATAGGATTACCGATAAGGGACAGACTCTTCTATATTGGCAAGCTTCACATAATTTAGGAGATGGATTAGCTACGGGTGGACTATCTTCTTCTAAGGACTCTACTAGTTTATTAGTAATTTTCTCTACATATTCCATATGCTCTTTCCTAACTTCAATTTTAACTCTCTTTTCTCTTCCTAAAATAAGAATTGCGTCTTTTACTCTGAAACCATTCCTTTCCGCTAAATAAGCGTATGAAAGTAATTGTATTCTAAAATGTCCATAAAACCTTCTATAAAATGCCTTTATTTCGGCAACAATGTCCTTTGCTAATACATCTATGATTCCGCTTAAGCCGGTACTCTTATCCCTCATGTAAACCTCATAGTATTTGGGATCTGGTAGGTCATTTGCTAATTCTCTAGGCTTAATGTTCTTAGCTATCCTTTGTCCTTCAGTAATTGGTTCTCTCCAACCCAATTTTTTCCTTATCCAAGGGATTACGGGGCATAGCGTAAAATCCTTTAAATCGGTCACGCTAACCATTCTCCTACAACCCCTTCTTTACCTATGACTATCCTTCTCTCCCAATCCCTTATGCCTAAGGGAATTATATGCACTATATCAGTTTTAATGTCTACTATATCATTTATTACTCTAATTAGGTTTTTGACTCGCTGAGTATCTATATCTCCCTCAAATGCGCTCTTTTGAATTCTATAAAGACCAAATTTCTTAAGCTCATTAGCTAATTTATTTCTCTTTCCGTTATCAGAAATATCGTAAACTACAACTATTTTCAATATAGCCACCTTGATTCATCTTCATCTATTAAAGCGTGATCATCTTTAAGTGCTGATGGTAGAAAGACTTTATCGATTAGTGATATACTAGAAGCTATCTTCAAAATACCACACTCCTACAAAACTAGTTTAAATCCGTTATAAGGTCTCTTCTCTCTTACGCTAGACGCTAATTTCACCGTATGAGCCCTAATTGCTTGTACTAAAGTTTTAGGATTATGATCGTTTTCCTCCTTAACTTTATCATCCATTCCCTTAACTACTATTCTAGCCAATGATGACCTACTTTCTCTATCTATAAGTCCATCTTTGATTTTTAGTCTAAATCCCTCTCTGAAAGCCCTAACCAAGATGAAGTCTATATAAGGCTTGAACATTTCAGAAAAATCGTAAACCAAGCTCTCACTACCTGGCCTATCCTTATGAACGAAACCTAAATAGGGATCTAAGCCGGCAATAACTAGATACTTGAATATTCTATTGTATAGAATGGCGTAAGAGTAATTTAACGCCATGTTGAATTGATCAGCCGAGTCCGTATCTCTTCCATCAAAATGTATGTCCTTAGGCAATAGAAAAGCAATATTTTGCCAATATATTCTAGCTGCAGTAGGTTCATCTCTTCCTATAAGTTCCTTATAGTTCGTTCTAATACCGCTCCTAGTCCAGTATTTCAAATGAACATGCTGGTTAAAAATTTTACATTTAATTATCTCCTCACCGTATCTGGTATCATTGTTTAATACAGCCTCATATTGAGCCCTTTTAGTTTTAACAGTCTCAGTTACCACGGAAGGTAATAGTATACCCCAAGGATTTTCCCTAGAATCTAAAAATATAACGCCGATACCGTGACTTAACGCCACCATTAAAGCTTTGGTTGAAATCAGAGAGGAAGATAAGACTAATATTTCATCAACCTCGGAAGGTGAAACTTCAACCTTATTATCTCCCTTTTTTATTACGAACATTCCCTTCTTTACTGACAAATATGCGCCATACTCCGATATTATTAAGGTCTTAATTTCCCCTCACCTCTTATTACAGTAATTGAGAAACGGGCATGAAGGAGAACACGCAGTAGGCATTCCGGGATCTCTTCCTTCAGATACCATATCTATTACCTCATCTCTAGCGTCTATGAACTCCTTTCTTAAATCTGGAGAAATATAATATACTTCATACTTGAACTCTGGCATGTTTTTATTTATGCCATTTACATAAATTAGACTACCGAAATCTATTGGTAACTCTAACGCACTTTCAAGGGCCAAAGCATATCCAGCTAAGGCTAACTTATGAAACTCCTGCGTATTAGCCACTTTTATCTCAACTACCAATGATAGTTGTGTTATAGCATCTACTGAAAGCCTAGATGATAAACCCAGTGGAGTTCCATCTACTCTAAATTCCGATATTATTGGTAAGAAAGAAGTTGAGTCCGAAAAGTCGGAAATTAGATCCAACGCAAAAGCCTTGTAAACCTCCTCACAGAACTTAAAGAACTGTTGAGGACATAAATTACTTACCTTATTTACCTTTCTGAAGATAGCTTCTATAGCAGCCCAAGGTTTATAGCCCAGAGATAAAAGCTTAACTATTTCATTAGAAACACTCGCTAGAACCTCATGAACTGATTGCCCTAATACTAAAGCGCTTCTCTGTTCACCTTGAACCTTTAAAACTCTTCTTAGATATACATCCCTTTTAGTATCACAATATCTATAAGCCACGTCAGACATAGACAAGCCTAGATATCTTCTGGGTTTTATTGGAGGCATATGATAATTCCAACCCCTTAGTTCCTCCTCTATAGGGTCAGAAGCCCTATAGGAGTGAAGCCTCCTAACTTGTCTAATTATCTGCGACCTCACGTTATACATTATGCAAAAAGAATCTAAAATGCACGATAATGATCCTTGTAAATTTCTTCCCGGTTTTAGTAAGGATAATCTTAATAAACGACGATTTTCCTCTTGATGAAGAATAATGGAAAATATAGGGAAAGTGTTCTCCCGTATATGATCCTTGTTTTCCTTTTTCCTTGTTTCGTTTTGGGTTAGGTTGTTATCCTAAATTCATTATCTTTATGAAGAATTCCTTAAGATCCCGAAAAAACCCGGGAATAGTAAAAAAGATAAGAAAGAGTAATATAATACTAATGGAAAGAGTAGAGAAGAAAAACTTATAAGAAAGGGAGAAGAAAAGATTAAATAGAGGGTTAAAAAACCCTCAGCTAATCTACTATAGAATTGAAAGTTTCCGATATGAATTGGATTATTCCATAGAACGTCTGGAGCTAATCTACTATAGAATTGAAAGAACCCTTGCCCACTTACTGAATATAACGTCTTTGAGCCTTGCTAATCTACTATAGAATTGAAAGCGTCTTTTCTGAGTAGCGTAGGATGTTCTTTTTTTATCCATGCTAATCTACTATAGAATTGAAAGATAAGAAAAAGAGAAATAATAATTCATAAAAAATTCCAAGCTAATCTACTATAGAATTGAAAGTTATACAAAAATTGAATGGATAGAAAAAATTATACCGGTTTTGCTAATCTACTATAGAATTGAAAGGTTGATGACTTTATTCCAAGAAATCCATTATTTAGACCAGGCTAATCTACTATAGAATTGAAAGGCTTTATTTCCTTATTATTTTCTTTGGTTGAAACACTTTGAGCTAATCTACTATAGAATTGAAAGAAAATAATGTATGAAATATTGTATTTTGTTATAATATCTTTGCTAATCTACTATAGAATTGAAAGAAAATAATGTATGAAATATTGTATTTTGTTATAATATCTTTGCTAATCTACTATAGAATTGAAAGGCATTGAAACCGCGGCCCGAATCCACGCCTGTGGAGACAGCGCTAATCTACTATAGAATTGAAAGAAAATAGGTTTTTTTACGCGATTTCACCGTTCGTGCTGAGCTAATCTACTATAGAATTGAAAGTTCTAAAAATCTAACATATAAATTTTCTATATTATATCTCTGCTAATCTACTATAGAATTGAAAGCTTCACTGATGTAATCTATGCACTCCTCCTTCATTTCATCAACGCTAATCTACTATAGAATTGAAAGTAAACGGAGTTATACGTGTTCTGTATTGCGTTATTCGCAGGCTAATCTACTATAGAATTGAAAGAGAGTGCCAGGCTTTAGGCTGGGACAGTCAAGCGTAGGAAGCTAATCTACTATAGAATTGAAAGCGGTAAGTGAAAGAGAATGGTCTACTGTCGAACCAGAGTGCTAATCTACTATAGAATTGAAAGTTCTTTTATTGCTTGCCTTATTAATTGACTTAATTGTTCATGCTAATCTACTATAGAATTGAAAGAAATCATTGCTGACCCTAAATGTATCATTGGGGGATGTCCTGCTAATCTACTATAGAATTGAAAGATATAATTACTATTGATGATATTAAAAAAAAATAAAATTCTTTTTGCTAATCTACTATAGAATTGAAAGTTTCCCTATCATTTTTAGGCTCATAAGTAGTTAACATTGCTAAGCTAATCTACTATAGAATTGAAAGTATGTTTTTCTAATTCTGTACGGTTATCTGCCGAATTTATGCTAATCTACTATAGAATTGAAAGTCTTTCGTGGCGTGTTGTCTTCTTGAAGTAAATCGAATTTATGCTAATCTACTATAGAATTGAAAGTCCAAACGCCTTGAGGATGTTCTTTTAAAAAATCTAGGACGCTAATCTACTATAGAATTGAAAGTTTCTGCGGTTTCCGCCGTTTTTCGCTGCACACTTTCCTCTAGCTAATCTACTATAGAATTGAAAGGCAATCAAGAGATTTAATACTTCAACATCGCAATCACAGAGCTAATCTACTATAGAATTGAAAGTTTTTACTCCCTAGTATAGTGTATGTCTGATATAATAGCTAATCTACTATAGAATTGAAAGTTATTATATGTTATGATATTATAGCCAGCTTCTTTCAATAGCTGCTAATCTACTATAGAATTGAAAGGTATACTTTATCAATTCTTCAAGTGTTAGACAACCACGATTTGCTAATCTACTATAGAATTGAAAGCAAGATTGTAAGGGAAGGGTTGACCGGGTAAAGTCACTGCGCTAATCTACTATAGAATTGAAAGCAACCCAATTCCTCAGTAGGTGCTAGCTCTAGCGTAAACTTGGCTAATCTACTATAGAATTGAAAGATAAACCATTCGTTACAAATAACACAAAACAAGGTCTCTGCTAATCTACTATAGAATTGAAAGATTTCTTTTGAGTCATATATTTTTATTTTATTTTCTTCAGCTAATCTACTATAGAATTGAAAGTAAGGAGTTTCCATATTGCAATCCTTAGGAGTTCACTTACCGCTAATCTACTATAGAATTGAAAGAAATCTATTCGGAATAATTTATGATTTTAGTGAAATTATGCTAATCTACTATAGAATTGAAAGTCTATAAACACTCTTGGTAATTTTACATAAAGATGCTCCGAGCTAATCTACTATAGAATTGAAAGTCTTCCGTCTTCGTAACAATTTTCTCTGTGACGCTCTCAAGCTAATCTACTATAGAATTGAAAGTCCTTAACGTAATAAGGAGTCTGATCTCTCATACCCGCTAATCTACTATAGAATTGAAAGGTCGTGTTCTACAACTCTGCAGGAGGGACAATTTACATACGCTAATCTACTATAGAATTGAAAGCAAAAGCCCTTTTTCTTTCCCCGCCTATGTTCTTCTTCGGCTAATCTACTATAGAATTGAAAGTTCCCGTGGTCGCAGATAGGCTACATAGGGATAAGAGGCGCTAATCTACTATAGAATTGAAAGTTTAACTTGTCTCTCACTTATGTTTAAAACTTTTGCAATTTGCTAATCTACTATAGAATTGAAAGCTCCGAGGGTAAATATCAACAAGCCCTGCAATTAGCCCAACAGGCTAATCTACTATAGAATTGAAAGTAATTGGAACAAGCGAGGGACATTTACCTGTGCCAAGTTTTCTTGCTAATCTACTATAGAATTGAAAGGTTTTGGCAAACATATGTTTGACCAAAAATGGTGGAAAGCTAATCTACTATAGAATTGAAAGAACTGGTTAGCGAAAAAGGTTTAAATACCAGTTTTGGCAGCTAATCTACTATAGAATTGAAAGAGAACTGCTTTTTCTTTTTTACCTAACCTAACTTTTTGACTCAGCTAATCTACTATAGAATTGAAAGTTCTCGTTTTCCCTAATTTGATATAATGTCATAAAAAGATCCGTGCTAATCTACTATAGAATTGAAAGTTGTTCTCACTCTCGCATACAACTTATAATATTCTGTGTGCTGCTAATCTACTATAGAATTGAAAGGAAATATCAGCGGAATTACCCCCACCACCGCGTCATAATAGCTAATCTACTATAGAATTGAAAGAGAGTCCGAGAGAGACTATTCATTTGACGACAATGTGAGGCTAATCTACTATAGAATTGAAAGAAATTATATTTGGCTCTTGATGATTTAACTATGGCATTAGCTAATCTACTATAGAATTGAAAGAAATTATATTTGGCTCTTGATGATTTAACTATGGCATTAGCTAATCTACTATAGAATTGAAAGATATTGGCTGACCTAGTACTCCTAAATTTCAATATTCCAAGCTAATCTACTATAGAATTGAAAGGAGGAAGGATTAATTTCAGCACGAATTTCTATTAATCCGCTAATCTACTATAGAATTGAAAGCCTGCTTAGGCTGCACATTTTCTTCCAGAAGGTCGAATTCAGCTAATCTACTATAGAATTGAAAGTGAGAGGTCAGAGAAGTAAAAATCTATAACCGTGAAATTTTAGGCTAATCTACTATAGAATTGAAAGTTTCCACTATGGTCTTACACAAACCTTGCCAACATGACATTTGACCGCTAATCTACTATAGAATTGAAAGCAAAAAACTCTACGATTTTTTCAAGATATTCTTTGTACTGGCTAATCTACTATAGAATTGAAAGATAACAACACTCCAATTTACAAAAATAATCTTTATAATGCTAATCTACTATAGAATTGAAAGTAGTCCAAGCGGAAGCTTAGAGGCTGACCTGAATAAAAAGGTATTGCTAATCTACTATAGAATTGAAAGTTATGCCTTGGATCATAAGATATATATTTTGTATCACTATGCTAATCTACTATAGAATTGAAAGGTTAGCATTATACGAATGTAGGAAGTTTAAAGATCAAGTCTTAGCTAATCTACTATAGAATTGAAAGTAGACTCAAGAACTGGTAATCCAAAGCCTTCAGTTCCAGAGCTAATCTACTATAGAATTGAAAGGTCACTTTTCACTTTACCTTCTTTGAAATTTGTTATTTTGCTAATCTACTATAGAATTGAAAGTTAATTGCTGACGATTTAAATAAACTCATTGACGCAATTGGTTAATCTACTATAGAATTGAAAGTTAGTGTATATTACCCTTGCAATTACTTCGTCTTCACATATTTGTTAATCTACTATAATAACGCCCTTCAACCTCTCCCTAAGTATATTGTCGGCATCTATTGGTCTCTTCTTGTGGATCTTGTAGAATTTTATGTAGGGAATTTTCAGTCTTTTTCTCGCTATTCTCCAAGCTGTTACGTGAGAATGTCCGGAATGTAATTATCTGAATGAATATATAAATGGAATGATAAATATTAATATTATCAGAAGTATATAACCTGGTTAATCTGGAAAAACTTGATCATGGAAAAATATCAAGTTAAGAAGATTTATTTATCATGCATGGTGATGCTTGAGTGCGTAATGACGTTTCTTAGAGTTGAACTATTCGACGTCCTGGAGGGGTTCTTCGTTGGACGGCTAGGAACATCCTGATGTTGTAGAAGACTCCCAGGACGTGGAGGAAGGCTTCGTTCCTCCACACCGTGGTCCCATAGGGCCTCCAGAACTTGTACAGGAAGGTACCGAAGAACTCCACGTGAGCCCTCAGAGTCGTGAAAGGTTTCTCCATAGCTATGAGCTGGGTTGGGGAGGGCGAGAAACCCCTGTCAGCTATCTTAATCCCCTTGAGCGGGGACTTAAATCTCTTATCCGAGGGGCTACCAGTTATACTTGTGGTAGCAAAAGGTGAAAAATAATGACAAAAAGTAAAAATAACCCCGGAAGGAGTAATACCATAAGGGAGAGTAATACCATGAAGGTAATGGAAGAAATAAGAGAAAAGATAAGAAAGGCAATCAAAGAAGGAGTTAGCCTAAGGGAAATAGAGGAGATAATCTTGCAAGAGGCCATGATGGAAGAGAGGGAAGCCTACCTAGAAGTTGAGGACGACCACAAGAACGGGACCTACTTCAGATATCTGGGAACCAGAGACGGAGTATTAAGACTCAGAGTACCGAGAACCAGAAAGGGTGGCTTCAGACCCAAGATCCTTCCAGAGAAAGGACCAGCCCAGATTACGAGGACTTCCTCCAGCAGCCTATCAGGCATGACTCCAAGTCAAGGCCTTGTTAGCAGCCAAGGGAATACCGTATAGTGAGATCGTAATGAATCGGGTTGCCGAGAGAATATCCAACAAACTCAAGGAATACAAGAGCCGCGAACTACCTCACGATCTCCTAGCCCTTTACATCGATGTGAAGATCGTAAAGGTCAGAATCAGCGAGTCGATCATGGAGAGAGCCATTTACATTGCCATAGGAGTTGACTTAGAAGGGAATAAGTTCGTCTTGGACTACGAAGTTAGGGATAGGGAGGACTTGGACGGTTGGAAGTCCTTCTTGAGCGGACTCGTAAGCAGGGGAGTCAGCAGGGTTGACGTAATCGTGAGCGATGACTTCTCTGGACTCGATCGCGTCGTGTCCACGCTCTTTCCCTCCTCTCAACACCAGCTCTGTATAACACACATGGTTAGGAACCTCATGAGGGTCCTCCCGGACACGGTAGACCCAAAATCATATTACAAATACAAATTCAACATTAAACCTCATATTTTTTCTTAATAAATAAAAGAATATATTTTATTATACTCATAATCAAGAGTAGTAAGAATAAATATATTAAATAATTGATACAAATAAAGCTGATTTCATTATTCGTGTCCTTGTCATTCTCTAATGTTATAATAATATTCCTCAGTTTACTTTCAGAAATATAAAAGATCTAATACAACACTTAAAAATTTCTAAAAGATACTGTAAAATCAGGGAGTGTTCTCATGCAGTCATCTTATTCGATATTGAATAGTAAAATTATATCAGATTTTCCCTAATATTCTGCACTCCTCTCAAGTAAGCCTCGTTCAAGGGAGTCTTCTCCCTTGAATAAATTACTGGATACATGACATTAAGTAAGGCAAGACTATAATCAACCATTCTCTGACTCCTATTGACAGCCCTAGTGTCCCTAGCCAACCTAGCCAAATGAGCCCTACAGTAAGAGTTATAACTCTCAACCGTATACTTCTTACTTGCAACGTGATTGTCAAGGACTTGATAAACAGAGTAATCATCAGTGTAATTAACCTCACTCTTAGGCAGAGAATTCAAGAGAAAACTAAAAGTCTTATAATCCCTATCACCCGTAGTAAAGAAGGGTAAACCATCAGCCAAATCCACAAGTTCTCCCTCTTGGAACCATGCCTAAGGTAAGTCCAACTCTCGTCAAATACCGTGACTTTTGCGGTAAAGCTTTTTAGTTGCTCTTATAGGACTAATAAATTAACGTATGCCACTATTCCTTTTCTCTTTATCAGACTGTAAACTGTAGTTAAAGGTTTTCCCTCAACTTTAGCTATTCCCCTCATGCTCATCCTATTCAAGTACTCCTTCAAGATCCTCTCCTTTTACTCCCTACTCATCCCATGACTATTAGCATCGTAGAAAGTCCTTCTGCAGACATTACACTTGTACTTACCTCTTGATGAACCATTCTTGACCACCTTGTCCGACTTACAAGATGGACAGTTTGGCCTAATCTCCCTCCTCTTCCTTACACCCAATGTAGTAATAAATTGTTGATGGCGGTATTCCAAGCTTAGTTATTGGCACTCCCAACAAGTATGCAGCTATTGCCATTGAGATCCTTTCTAGATCGTGTTTTCTAGGCTTAACCTTTAAATTCTCTAAAATCAATACTATTAATTGTGTGAGGGTGACGAGGTCCATTCTCGTCTCCCCTATACAATCTCGTCACCCTCACACAAGAAGTTTTCTCACGAAGACTTATAATCTTAACATATATTTAATATTTTTACTATTCAATATCGAATAAGATGACTGCATGAGAACACCCCCAAATGCTACTCTTGCTTATACAAACTTTTCTTAAAAATATTCTCTCGGCTTTTTCTGTATTTTAATCATCTTGTTTTTTACGCGAAAAAAGAAATTCTCATACTGACGTTTTAACTTTGGTGTATTTCTAAATAAATTTGACTCCTTATATGAGTCAAAAAATCGTTCTTTAATTCATGAAGTTTTAACTTATTATTAATTAAGGTAAGTTCCAGGCTATAGTACACTTAATGCTATCGACGTAATAACTGGATGGAAAATAATGCTTAATGAAAGATCTCACATACTACAGATAGAAAAATCCTATCACACCTCCAAGAACTATTAATCCAATTGTTAAGAAGTAAATAAGCAGTCTTATCTTTCCGTAAGCGTAATTACCCATTATTCTTTTGTTCGATATTAATATGCCAATGAGTATAGCAGGAAAGGCTATAACGATAGGGGAAAGGGAGAGTAACGTTAAAGCAAAATTTAATATTATTGAGTAATTATTACTTATAATCGATAAGATAATTAATGCTGGTATAGATTCAATTACATATATTTTAAATACGTTTTTATAATTATTCTTATCTAGGGCCTCTAAAATACCCCAAGCACTACTTAGGGAAACAACTATTAACGTTAAAAATCCTGCACTTATTAGAAGAACTCCAAATATTACGTGAATTACTCCTAACGATTTAGCGAGTTGTACTGGATTTGTAGGGTCTGCATTTTTGATTAAAGTTCCTATAATTTCGGAAAATACTATAGTCAATTCTGTTACTATTGCACCTACAATAGTTTCTACGTTGGTCCATTTAACTTTTTCTGAGATGTTAATGTTAAGTTTAGAATACTTGACTGCAGTAGCAGAACTTTGATAAATTAACATGCAAGGTGGTGTAACTACTGCACCTATATTAACTGCCAAGAAGAAGAGAAAATTTTTCGAAGTTGAGAAGTAAAAAATATTTGTAAAATATAATTTCGGTTCAGCTGCAATCAAAGCGGAAATTAGCAAAATAAAGGAAATTACTATGAGAGCTCTTTCCGTTATTTCATAATTTTTAGTAAAAATAATTATTATATGAATAACAAAAAATATTAGGAGACCAATTAAGGGATTTATTCCGATAAGATACGAACCTATTGCTATTCCAGTGTATTCACTTAGATAAGTAAAAAAGTCTACAAAAAATATTGGAATTATAGATAAAAATGAAATCTTCTTTGAATAATATTTTCTAATAAGCTCACCTATACCATAATTGGTTACTGCACCCAATCTCCCAGAGGCTTCTTGAATTATGAATAGCGGAATAGCTAAAACGAGTACGAACCATATTAGTCTATATCCGTATTCTTCACCAGTAGATAATCCTCCAATTATGCTTGCAGCATCCGCGTCTGCCAACAACGCTATCCACGCTGGACCGAAAAGCTTAACTGAGTCTCTGATACTCAATCAAATCACCTAAATAAGTATATTTTTGTGACTCATTTTTATTGTTTATTAAATAAAATATATCCCATAAGGAATGTTGAGAATCTAAATGAAATAGTTTCAACATTAAACTCCACATAATAGTTAATGGGCATTTATTTATAAATATTTCTATTTCATACTTACTCTTAATTAGGAATCAATTTTTGTATTCATAAAAGGGAATCTAACAATTACAACTATCCAGACTTATTTTGCTTCAGAAATTAGAATAACTTTTAATTAGAAAGCTTTATAAACTAGTATTGAGTATAAAGTAATAGTGATTAAATGCAGGATAAACCAAAAGAGGAACCTAAAGTAGTAGGAGTAGAAGTTTTAGAAAAATCGGAATTAGATGTAAAAAAGCTAATAGAAAAGCTAGTTAAAGCAACAGCTGCAGAATTCACAACGTATTATTACTATACCATATTGAGAATGCACCTTACTGGTATGGAAGGAGAGGGTCTTAAAGAAATAGCTGAGGACGCTAGATTAGAGGACAGATTGCACTTTGAGTTAATGACGCAGAGAATTTATGAACTAGGAGGAAATTTGCCTAGAGATATTAGACAACTTGCTGACCTATCAGCTTGTGCAGATGCTTATTTACCAGAGAATTGGAAGGATCCTAAGGAAATATTAAAAGTACTTTTGGAAGCTGAGCAATGTGCTATTAGAACGTGGAAAGAGGTATGTGACATGACATATGGAAAAGATCCCAGAACATATGATTTAGCTCAGAGAATATTGCAAGAGGAAATAGAACATGAAGCGTGGTTCTTAGAATTACTATACGGTAGACCATCTGGGCATTTCAGAAGAAGTTATCCAGGAGAAGGTCCATTTTCTAGAAAATCAAGGTATGAATAATTTTTTAATTCTTTTTCTTAGTGATTATAAATGTTAATTAGAGTATGTAAAATATCTGACTTAATAGATAATAAGCCTATGAAGTTTTCAGTATCTAAATTTGAAATAGTGTTGATAAAGATTAGAGATGAGGTTTTCGCTATTGAGGCATATTGTCCGCATAAAGGTGCTAATATAGAATATGGTGATGTAATAGCTAAAGAGTACAGAATAAGATGTCATTTGCACGGTTACGAATTTAATTTAAAGGATGGTAGGTTAATGTTTAAACCGTATAATAGGGATGGAAATTGGTATTATTCAAATAATTTGAGAGTTTACAAGGTTAAGATTATAAACGATGATATATTTATAGATATTGATAAATAAGTAAAAAAGTTATTATTATTTTTTTTACTAAATATCGAATAGAATTGTATTAGCTTTATCTGAAATTAAGTTGCAGTAGGTGTTTTTTATTTCTCCAACACATTGCGCTCTATCCTGAAGCTCTGGGATGTTCTTTAGTTCTCTAATTCTATTGTTTGTTTCTCTATAAGAATCTTGAGAAATTATTGAAGTTATTATTTTAGCTCCCTTCTTTTTAGCAGCTAAGGCTGCTGCAACACTCATACCTTTTCTTCCTCCAGTTATATCTACATAATCTCCTTCTCCTATCTGTTTTTCTATAAAATTCTTGAATTTTATTAAATCCTCTTCATTATTTATATCATCCATTTCAACTGGGTGTTTACTAATTATTACATTAGGATACTTCTCCTTTACGCAACAAATGAACATTATTTTCACTATTTTCCAAGCTTTCTCTACCTCAGGATTCGTAGTAGTTATGACTCTGATCTCGTCAATTTCTACTCCTTGTTTTATGAGATACAAAAAGGTTTCTAGGACACCGCCTGGCGATGTGCCTAAAGTGGCTACTAATTTAGCCATATCTTATACTAATAAAAACTAGCTTAAATTAATTACTTTCTCCTTGATCTTAAATATAAACACTATATTAAGTATTATTGTAAGGAAATTTACTACTAGGACTAGTAGATGAGGCATTTATTTGATGAAAAATAACACCTTGCCTTGATTTATTATGTACCTTATTACTGTGATTCATCTAGAAAAATATTTCGTTACAAATTTTGCTACTATGAATAGTAAAATTTTTAATTTAAAAATTAATTTAAAAATCTTAAATTTATCTTTATCAAATGTCTAAATATTTAATAAAATTATAATATCCCGTCTCACAAACCAAATTTGACGCTAAATTAAAATAAATTTTAATTTATATAGTTTATATTAAATTAACAAAATTGTGACTACATTCAATAAATGTATATAAATATATAAAAGTATATATACGTAAACATTATTAATTTATATGTTAAATTGTAATAGATATATTTGGTGGTTAAATGAGTGGAAAACAGTTAATTGTTACCTTACTTTTCTTAGCTTTAGGTGTTGTAATAGGTTTTGGTAGTTCGTTACTATTCTTACCTAGAAATACTACAAGTGTTAGTACAACTCAAGGTCAGCAAGTCATTTACATCGCTGTTATTCCAGATTACGGCGGAAATGGTTGGGATGCCTTCGTCCCTTTAAAATACTTAGGTTATCCAATAACAGCGCATGAAAATATTGTTGGGATAAACAATACAATCGTAGTAAAGGCTGGAGTTCCTGTAAAATTTGTAATAATTAATTTAGATACTATGGTGACTATGAATTTTAGTGGAAATGTTGCTGTTCCATTTATATTATATAATGATACAGAGAATGGACAAATTACATTAACCTTTAATAAAGGTCAATATATACAAAATTTGCCAATAGGCCATACGTTTACAATTCCTAAGTTAGATATTAATATACCGTTGCCACCAGATACTGTAGTCTCATTTAATTATACTTTCACAAATCCTGGAACTTATGAATATTTATGTATAACACCATGTGGTCCAGGAATGGGACAATTAGGTTATATGGTCGGTTATATTATAGTTCAATTATAACTTTTTTTAGTATCTTCTTTTTCTCCTCTCTTTTCGAATTCTTTTACCAATCTGTGCTTTTGTGAACTTGTAGTATTTTTGCTATTTCGCTAATTTTCATTCCTTCCAAGTATTGCCCTAGTCTCGTTTAAATCCTTAAGCTTCTTGTTGATTAGCTTCTTTTTAACACCCTCGGTACGCTCGGCCTAACAGCTTCATATTACTGATACCAGATTTACCCATTTTTAGCCCCCGTTGCAGCTATTATGAAAAAGACTATAACCTATCAGTAATTGAATATTGACCTTCTTTTACATAATTCTCATATATAATTTTTGCGATATCATCTACATTGTGACATTCCCTCTGCATAAGATAATTTTTAACTCGAAACTTTTAAGTATTTCTTTGCATTATAACAAGTGAAAATAGTGTAATTATAGGCTATAAATTATTTTCTTTTATTTGTAAGATATATAGAAAACTTAATGACTTTCTTTTAACAAAAAAGCTTAGAATAATTATATTATCTCTAAATTAACATAAATATAGGAAATTCGATCAGAAAATATCATAAAGAATTTTTCGCAAATATATTCATATTATAATCTAGTTATTTATAGATCTCTAATCTGTATTTATTGGAGCAAATAGTTTTTATAATTTTGTTAGTGTTAATTTATAGGAGATACAATTGATTTACATAACTGATGCTAAGGGAGATGGAAGGCCTTGTCTTAAGGTGTATGAGGGAAAGGTGATAAAATGGTATTATTGTAAGAGTGAGGAAGATTTGTTCTCTTCGTTCATAAATTTACTTAAATATGATAAAAATTTTAGAATTTATAACGTCTACGGAAAAAAGGTATACATTCCTAACGATCCAGAGGTATTTAAGGTTAAGGAGGAATTAGAGGAATTTGAGGGAATAATATACAATTTATCACAATTATCTCTTTTAATTAAAATATCTAAGGAGATAAAAGGAAATCGTAAAAAGATAAAGGTAAAGCTGAAAAATAAAATGAATGCTGAAGAAGTATTAAAATTAGGAGTTAAAATTACGAAGCCAGTAGAGTTGCCTAGATTGTTTTAATCGTTATGTTTAATTAATCCCTAAAGCGGATAATGTTTGAAGATTTGTTTTTATGTATACTTTTCAGTTTTTCTCAGAGAGAATGATGATTAACATAACAAGTGCTTTGTGGATTAGTTGAAATTTCTGATAGTGTCGTCGTTAAGCTACAAATTCTGGGATTAACCTTCTCTCCCATAAGACTAGGGCTATGGAGTACATCATGGTGCGAATGCTCCTATTTACTGCCTTCGTTGCTCTCTTGAATCTAATTAGCCTATCCCTTAATGAGGAATGAAAGGACTCGTTCGGGTTAACTGGCGAGACAACCGTGTGGTCTTTCAACCAGAAGTACAAGTTATAATCATCGCTCACCCATCTACCCTCGTCAGGCAAATACTTTTTGACCTCAAGGAAAGTACTCTCATCCCTATCCCCCACAGAGTAAATGAGGTAAACTCCCAGCTTCGTGTACACGTAACAAGTGAAAACCCACTTGTAAAAAGCCCTAGCATTCTTGTACAAGTAAGTCCACATCTCATCAACAACCTTAGCAACAACCTTACCCTTGACCAGCTCCTTAGCCCTACCCCACAACTCAACCAACTTCTCATGCTTTTTCCTACCATAACGCTTAATCCAAGTGAAAACAGTACCAAGAGGTACGTTAAGCACCCTAGAAATAGCCCTCATACTCATACCATTAGCATACATTCTCAAAGCCTCCTCCCTCAACTTCCTAGAATGATGATGATAACTAGCATCACCCAAGAAGTACTTACCACAATCCCTACACAAAAACTTCTGCCTACCCAAAGGCCTACCACACTTAACAACATGATGACTACCACAAGAGGGACAAGAAACGTCTTGCCTAAATACAGGCTTCCTACCCATAAGTAATACTCGTTATACAAATATAAATAACTTAACGACGACACTACCTCCACACTCTGTTCCTATTGAGAAAAACTGAAGAATTCAACAAAGCACATAACAAGGTCTAACGTCGGGAAAAAGATCATGATAGTATTTACTATATTATCTGAAATTAATGGAAAACCCTCAATTGTTAATTTACCTTACATCTAGCGATATTTATATAGTTTTGAAGTGACCCATTTAGATTTACGTTTATCAAATACGAAAGTTGGTAATAATATTTTTCTTAATCAGAACCGATTCTACGTGAGTAATACTTTTAATATAGAAATGTAACAATACGTTAAGTCTTTCCATAAAAGTACGTGAAAAATCCGAGATAAGAAGAGATTAGAACCGATTTTATGATAATCTCTAACCTCAGTTTTCAATAAATTATGCAAAATTACTGTTAGAAGCTTTACATAGATAATTCAATTTATTATTAGAATATATGAATAAAAATAATGTTAAAAAGTAATACGAATTATAAATAAATTTTACACATAACAGTTATTTGACTACCTGCCTTTTAAGTGTTTGTTTGCACTACTTTATTTTTAACATTCTGGTAATCATTCTCCAGCTTCTGCGTAATGTAATTCTCTATTGTTGATAATCCAATTTCATTTTTTAGTTCTATTCTACCCTCTTTTACCTCTGCCTCCACATCCTTAGAAAGGCTTCCATGCATTAGTATATTTCTAAACTGAAGTATACTGCTCTCCTTAAGGTAATTCCTAACAATTTCGTCACATTCCTTATAATTCTTGTCAAAGTCACTATATACGCCGCCTCCTCTGGAGTTAAGGCAAAAGGCTACGGGAAGTTCTCTTGCCAATGATATTGCCTTGTCGTAATAACCTACTTTTATATATAAGCCTAAAATTTTCTCAAGAACTTCTAAGTCGTTACCCTTATAAATTAAGTCCCTAACTTTAATGGTAGAGTAGAAGTGTGAGAGAACTATCATGTTCTCCTTCTCGAAGTAAGACTGATTATACCATTCACTATAAGCCTTAGAAAGTTCGTTTACGTCCCTTTCTAATTCGTTAATATAACTTTCTAAATCTCTCATACCCCTTACACTGTCTACAGCGAAACCATTCCTTAAGTTTTTCAATAGGCTAATTACTTTATTTGGATCTTTTGATTTAATCCTTTCTATTATCAATTTCATTTCCTTAAACTCATTGGGTTTTAAGCTCTTAAGAGTTACGCTATAGTCTCTGAAATACCTCTCATCTACTTTCTCTATGGAGTAAGTTATCGCTAAGGAGTCCTTCATAGCCTTAACGACCTCTGTTAAATCAACTATTGATACTTTTTGTCCGGGAGGTCCCATTACCGGTGCAGCTACGAACCTACTATTAAAAAGGGAACCTACAGCCATAGTAACGGAGACTAATACGTTAGTTCCGTGAGTTAAGTCAACTATTATCTCATTACAAGATTTACTTATCTCGTTAAATATTGAGTAAACTACGTTAAAGATGAAGACTGGAGACCTTTCTGAATAGTAAGGGCTCCTTTTATATCTCTGACCCTCAGGTATTAAGTTACCTTCGTTATCGACATAATAAGCTTGCCCGCTACCCACATTTGGTACGACCCTTACTTCAATTCTGTTGACGAAGTCCTCTATGTCTTTTCTCATATTTTCGTCTCCAAACAGCTGATTACTTCTAATTAATATCATATTCTTATATCCTTTTATTAAAATATCTAGATCTTTAGCTGTAGTGTCATCACGAACTATTAGGCTATCTGGTAGAAGTGCCACTATTTTTTGTGGACTTAGAAGTTTAGCTAGGGCGTGAGCTGAGAAAAAGGTGTTAAATTCTCTACCTTCAATTTCATAATTAGTTGGAGTATATGACATTACATCTCCTGCTATATAAATTAGGCATCTCACAATAAAATATATAGAAGAAATAGCTAATATTCCTATTGTATATTTAAGTATAATACATGAAATTAATTAAAAATTATTATAATAGATTGCTAGTAATTGAGGGATCTTTTTGATAGCGCGAATGTTAAGTTATTATTGTCTTTCTCTTTATTATATAGTAATTGTAACTAAATCCATAGAATATAGCTAATTTAAGAAACTTCTAATTTCCTTTTCCTTTAGAGTCTGAGGAAGTATTATAATTATTTTTATAGCTTATTGCTGCTTTTTAGTCAATTTATAAGAGTATTGAATCTATTATTACGATATTATTTTCTTTTTCTAATAATAGTCTCTTTACGTTTTTTACAAGAGAACCGATAGGGAGGAGTATTAGAGTGTTAAACAATACCAGACTTATATCACCTCCTAATATCTGGACTTTATCTAGTCTTTCCGCTAAGAACTCGTGTTCCGTATAGGCCCTTCCGGTAACATATTTATATTGTCTTTTTTCTGGAAAGCTCAAATTATAATCCTTAATTTTCTTAACTGTAAATTTACCGTATCCTAGATTTCTGTCCTTTCCGATACCGAGTTTCTCTAAAAGCCTTAAGGCCTTATCCAGCTTATCATTCCAATTAGTACTTAGAAATCCCATCTCATATTTAGGCATAAATGAAGGAGAAGAATATATATCAGCTGAGTTTACAAGTCTGTCCATTCTATTCTTATACTCAACTATTGTCTCTCCGTAGGATGAAAGGTAATTTGATTCTAACTTTATCTCTTTTCCATTAATCCCCTTAACGTATTTTTCAGTTCCTCTACATTCAAGTCTATAAGGCGGTTCAACTTCTTTTAAAATATCAACATCTATATACTCTATTTTCTTGAGTTCTTTTTCCATATCCCTATTGTCGCATTGTATCGTTTTAAAGGGCATTTTTAGGTAAAGTTTATTATCAACTATCGGGAACATGGATGAGAATTTTACCTCACCGTTTTTTATTTCGTCAAAGGATTCACCTAAGAGTGATAAAGCCTTAATGAATGCTCTATAAAGAGTTATTGTATCTATATAGTTCTCCCTTTCTGCTATTTTGAAAGGAGATGTGAACTTAACGACAATGAGTTTCATTAATTTATAATTGTTAGGCTATTTTATATTTCTTCATCAGCTTTTTAGATATGGTCCCATTTTCTTTAAGCTTAATGCTGCTTTGTGGATTAGTTGAAATTTCTTAGGTCTTAAGCTAGAAGAAGTAAAAGTAAATTCTAAATCTTATGTTGAGTTAAAAGTTAGCTATACGTTTTAAGAAAAAACTGAAGAATTCCACAAAGCAACTTAATGCTAAACCTTTTTAAGCGATTATTATAAAGGGGTATCGCAAATGAAGTACTTAGTGAAAGAATATATTATCTTTTTATCCTAAATATTAATTATGAAGGTAAACGTAAACGTGACGGATCCCGTAGAAGCTAACGTAACATTAGAGTTAACTAGATTAACGTTACTAATAGGACCAAATTTAAACGGTAAGTCAATATTATTAAGGTGTATTTATAATTCTATAAAAGGGTTAAAATACAATTTAAGCGTAAATTATCCACCTATAGGAGAATGTTCGATAGATGAGGATTTTAATTACGTAATATATATAGACCCCTATATAATAACTTATTATATTTATGATAAATATAGAGAATTCTTTGAAAGATATGAGGGTAATGAAAAGCTAAGTAAATTATCAGAAATAGGGAAAGAAGTTAGTGGTATTTCTAGATTGCTTGAAATACGTTCATTATCTAGAGACGATGATTTATTCGAGGCTAAACAACAAGTTAACAATGTCATTCGGGAAATAACTGAAGAATTGAAAGAAGCAAAGCATGAGGAAGAAGCTAAGTATCTAGTACCGTTATGGATTTCCTTAACTAAAAACGGCTTAGAATGGAGAGACATTTTTGGAAATGAAGGTACTAAAATCACTGAACTTCCTCCCTCTTTTTATCCCTCTTTTGTTTTAACTGCCACAATGTACTCTTATGCCTTAAGTAAAAAGAGGGAAAATGTTTTACTTTTACTTGACGAACCTGAAGCTTTTACATATCCTAGTTTCGCCTATACATTAGGGAGAATAATTAGACACCTAACGGAAAACTCAGAATATTTACACGTAGTTGCCATAACCCATAGTTGGGACTTTTATAGAGGACTCTTACACCGTAATTCCTCAAATGTTAAGGTGTATGTAATAAACAGAGATGGAAAGAAGCTAGAGATCGTCCCTAGAGAAGACAGTTGGTATATCCCAGGTTTCAGTGTTTCTGCGGTGTTAGGATAATATGGTTCGTGTTTATATTGATTTAATTGGATTATATTACTGTATCGAAAAATGTAAGAACATTGAAGTTGCTGGAAATTTACGCCATGAATTATTAGCTAGGTATTTGAATTTGATAAAAAAGGTAGAAATAATTAAGGTTTGGGATAAGAACGTAAATGTAGGTGAGGAAATTTTGAGATTTATGTATGAAATAACAGGGTATTTAATTCATCATACGGATATTCATGAAGTTAGGGAATGCAATGAGGGTAAGAACAACTGTGATTTTGTTGAGTGTAAAATGCATAAAGCATATTGTTGTATGTGTGACATTTCTAAGGATGATATATTAGTCTCTATAGAAGCGGGTTCAGAGGTAGTTTGCTTTAACCAATCTAGCATCAAGATGAATGACGGCATAAAATATCCTTCCTCCTCAGATGTAGGTTTGAAACCATATTGTAATGATCTAGACGATTATATTAATTGTAAGATTGTCATTTGTAGGTGTGTATAAGTTGAGCCATCATTTAACTTATTTTACATAAAAATTGATCTTTCATTCTGAAAAGGTTTATATAAGCCTTATTCCTAGTATATTCTATATGTCAACAAGTCGTTCACCTCATCAAGGAGTTAGTATTTCTATAAGGAATATGCAGCCAATGGAAATAGTGAAAGCAGTCCTAGAGAACAATTACAAATACTTTTATAGCCAAATAAAGTCGGAAACATCTTACAGGAACATACATGAGATTTTAGCAACTATTCTCGATACTGCTGAAGGGATGAATCCAAACGATGCTATTTCTTTTCTGAAAAAACAACTGCCTAGAGTTTATGTAATTATAGAATATCAAAACGCAAGGGGACAAATATATAATGGGCTAAGAGATTTATTAATTAATGTGATTAATGAACTTTTATCGGCTAACGCGTCTAACATAAAGGATCTAATAAGAAATGCGAGATTACTGATAGACAGTTTAGCGGTAATAGCTAAAGAGGTAGGGTAAGAGTATGTCAAGTCAACCTTCCATTTCCTTAAAACTGGAAAAGATAATAAGGTTTAAGGTTTATTTGCAAACGATAACTGGTTTATTAATATCTGCAGGGAAAGCTTTGGGTAGAATCGGAGGAGCCGATACTGAACCAATGAGTATAGAGAGAACCTATACTTGCAGAAATAAGTCCATCAAGGTAAGAGTTCCTTATATTCCAGGTTCATCTTTGAAAGGAAGAATGAGATCTCTCTTAGAAATAGCCCTAGGATTACCGTTATACTCCTCCGACAAGAAAATATGGTCTCATACTTTAGCGAGAAATGTATACGTTAATTTATCATCAGAAGATAAGTTAAATTCAGTTGATTTTGTAAATACTCTAATTAAAACTGATCTAGACCGTATGTTCGGATACGGAGCCTTTCCGTTAAATGAAGTTTTTGATGAACTTAAAAAAGAGAATAAAACACAATTAATGACCTCTCTATTTACAGTTCTCTCTCCTACGTCCCTTTTAGTTGAAGATCTATTTCCAGAGGAAACCTATGTATGCAATATCTATGAGGAAAACGATTTAGTAACATTCGATGACTTCATAGAGGATAAAAACGAGAACAGAATAGATAGAGTAACATCCGCAGCAGATCACAGAACCATAGGTAGAGTTAAACCAGGAGTAACATTTACCGGTACATTGTCGTTGTTAGTTTTTGACAAGAACTCCTCTAAACTAAAGGATTACTTAGAATTGTTAGTTAAAGGAATGGTACTTATAGAAAAGACGTATTTAGGAGCTGCTGGTTCAAGGGGTTACGGTAGAGTTAAATTTACTAAATTAATCGTATCCATTTATGATCCAGCAAAAATGTCTGAAACAGTTTACAAGGAGGAATTTAAGTCGGTAGAAGAACTGAGTAAGGATATTGAGAACCTAGCTAAATCAGTAACTTCACAGCAAACTGGGGTTAAGTCGTGATTAAGGAAACTTTTAGAATTGAAATTGAACCCTTATCTCCTACGTTTGTGTGGAGCGGCGAAACTTTATATAAGGGAGCGGATTTCGATCTTGTAAACGGTAAAATACTCATTGTAGATCCTTTCAAAGCTCTAGGAAAAGTAAAAAATTTACGTGAAATTTTTAAAGAACAATTCGTTAGGACAATTAAGGATTTTAAACTAATTTTCCCTTCTACTTCAGTTCCTAATCAAATCCTCATGATAAATGAGTACTTAGTACCAGCATCTTCACTAAAAGGGCTTATTAGAACCACTATACTGAATAAAATGGCTAAAAATTCACCATCTGTATATAATCAAATTCAATCAAATCTAAATACCCTCACTACTTTACCTCCCAATCAGATTTTTAGGCAAGTGAAAAATGTAGCTGAACCCGTTGAGAGTTTATTAAAGGACACAGTTCCTTTCGGTAGAAGTAAATATACTTACGATGCGTTAAACAGGCTTATAATTAGCGACCCAGAAATAATTCAAGTTTCTCTTTCCCTTAGGAAAATAACTATACTTGAACTTTTCGGCACTTTTAAAAGTGAGAATTATGCGATAACTTTCGATAATGGTAAACTCGTCTATGATGTAAAAATTCTTCAACCTTCAAACTATGGGGTAAACTCCATGCTTAAGAAACTAGATGATAAAATTAGTAAGAAGGAAATATTTGATTCTCTTATAGACTATAGTAATCTAGTAATAAATTCGGAAAAAGATAAACTTAGGGCTACGGATAAAAATTTAAGAAAATACTTTGAATTTTTGGAAAAGTTACATATTGAAGGTGAATGTGTCCCGCTAAAAATAGGCATGTTTACTGGTCACGTTGCGAAAACGATATCTTTACCCTCAAATGTTAAGAGTAATAGAGATAGTATTATGACTAAAATTACTGGACATTTGTGGGATAATAGGACTGTAAAACTTACGGATAGTATAGGAGTTGGATGGATCAAAATCTGTATAAGGTGATATGTTTTGGACGAGAAACTAATGCTCGTAACGCTTTTACATGATGTTGGTAAGATTTTACAAAGGGCAGGTATCGAGCCTAAATGTGAATTAAGTGGTGATTTTTATGAACATGACAGACTTACATGTGATTTCCTCAATAAATACTTAGGTGAGGAATACGTAGAACTCTTTAAAAAAGGTAAGTGGAAGATAGGAGATTACGCATCTGCAAGCGAGAGAATTGAAGCGAAGGAGACTGGAAAACCTGAATCAACTCCATTACTTGATCCCACCTTAGATATTCAACCTAACGTAGATCCGTTAAAATTAGCTAGATGGTACTCTGTTACTTACGTTGACTTTAATGCAGCTCCAGAAACCTATAAGGCTAGGAGAGTTAATGAGGCATTTATAAATTATAAGGGAATATACGAGATGCTAGTCCAACTCGCAAATAGAGCAAAAGAAATTAAGGACCCAGAAAGTCTTCTTGAGACCTATGATTACATTTATAGAACTACAGCCCTATTCGTTCCAGCTGCAGTATATAAGGCAATTCCAAATACTTCCCTTTACGGTCATAGCAGACTGGCAGCTCCACTAGCCGTATGCGAAGAGATAAGACTTCTAGTCATTGATATAAAGGGAATACAGAAGTTCATTACTAATATAAGAGGAGAAGCTGAATCATCTAAAAGGCTAAGGGGGAGAAGTTTCTTTCTTCAACTTCTTCAAAGGGCTTTATCCGATAAGATAGCTGATGTGCTTGGTATTTCAGTTTTGCATAATATCTCCTTTGAACCTGGTAAACTGATTTTCGTAGTCTGTGACAATGTAAAGTATAAGGTAGATGAGATTCTAGTTAAAGTAGAGGAGTGGAGTAATTATGAATTACAGTTTGCCTCTTCCATTAGTAGTGAGAAAATTAAGGTTAGTGGAATGAAAATATTTAGTGAAAGAGAGGAAGATAGAAGTTTTAAAAAGGCATTAGAAAATACTATATATGATTTGCGAATTGTCGGAAAACCACATATCACAGAAGACGTAGATATTGATTACTTTGGAGATGTTTATCCTAGGAAAATGATGTTTAAAGCTAAAGATGTGGAGGGAATAGAATCCTTAACTGCTGGAGAAGTTCCAAAAGATGCCTTAATATCGGAAATCAACTTAATCTCACTAATTGTAGGGCATTCTACAAGAAACTTAAAATATGTAATTGAAATGATGTATAAAGATAACGTAAAAGGAGAAATAGGCTATCGTACTATAGGTAAGTATAGAGTAGGAGAAATATACATAGAACCACTAAATATAGGTTTCCTTTTAGTTCATGGAAGTGAAAAAGATGATGATATAGCTTTTCTTAAATCACTTATACAGACTAAAAAGGAAGTTGCTAAAAGAATAAGAATATTTACAGTTAACAACACCCTGGACTTTATCTATCCAGAGTTGGTCAAAGAGTTCAGTAAGATAAGTTTCGGTTATATAACTCTAAGTACATATCATCCCGTTGAGAAACAAGATACATTTAAACTCGTCGCTGAGAAATTTAAGAGCCTAGACGACATGGCAAACTATATAGCTCTAGGTATTACAGACGGTGACAGAATAGGCGAAATAGTAAAAAATTTATCGGCATTTCCAGGAAGATTCATGACTTTTTCCTCTCTGTTAGACTTTACTTTTGCCCATATAGTAACCACCAAAGTCATTAATGAACTTAAAAAGAGAGGTGATATTCCCATTGTAGTTCTCTACTCAGGAGGGGACGACTTAGCAATATATGGGAAGTGGGACGATGTTCTTATACTTCTAGGTGAACTCTCTAATTTAATAGTTGAAATCTTACCATCCATTTCTGTCTCTGGAGGAATATTCATATTTAAGAAGAAGTATCCCATATCCTTTGCGTACTCATTTGCTAAAGAATATGAGGGGATTGCTAAAAAAGAACGAGACGGAAGAGTAGGTAGGATATCAAGTAACATATTCGAAAAGTATACTGAAGATGAGAAAAAAATATGCGAGGGCTTAGATAAAAGATCTTTAACCTGGAATGAGGCTGCTAAGTTTCTGGAATATGCTAAGAAATTAATTGAAAGCAATGTACCGAGCGCATATTTATATAAAGTTTACAATATAGGGCAAATGATAGAGGATTGCGAAATCCCTAGGGCTCTAGTCACTTACGCATATTTAAACGCTAGGAATGAGAGAGTATTTAAAGAAGTTAAGGAGAAAACTGACGCATATTTAGCGGATTATCCAGGAGAAGAGGAGAGAGAAATAATAATAAGGTTATTGAAATTTAGAAACGTAGTTAATATGTACACCTTACTAAAGAGAACCTAAAAACTTTAAAATAATATTTACAAAGAAAGGGGTTAAGGGGGCGGAAAGCCTCGCCTCTCTCGGTAGACCCAAAATCACCTCCTTGAAAATAAATCTATAGTGTAAATAAGTGTTTCAATTATATTAAATGTAAAATTCTCTGGATTGAATAAATCAGGAAATAAAAGAATTAATAATAATCTAAACTCCTCTCTCCCCACCTCCCCCTTGAATATGGTATATAAGGAGTAGAGTACAAGGGCCAGCACGAAGATCAACGTGCGAAAAACAAACTTAGTAGAACCAGTAAATGGAAGAAAAGCCTTAATGTTCCTATAAGAGGTCTCTATGGGACCTCTTACCTTATTATACAAATCCAACACTTCCCTCTTGGATAGGTCGAGGTTTGTAGCCCTAGCAAAATAAACAAGACTCTTTCTCCTCACTTCTTCCTTGCTGTACACGAGAAGCCTGAACTTGACCTGCTCATCCCTCCTATGCCTCTTACTATTAGTCTTGTAATCCCCGTCAAACTCCTCATAAACCTTAACGTCCCCAACAGGCACAGCAACTATATACTTGAACTGCGAAACGAAGTTGAGCACGTCAATCGTGTAGAAACCAGCGTCAAGAGTTATCAACCTTATCTTGAACCCCATCGCGACGACTTGCTCCACGAGGCCTTCACGATCTCTTCCTTAGTCATCCCCTTGACTTGAGTGACGAAGGCCAGTAGGAGCACTTTCCCATTAAACTTTGTCGTCGCAGTTGCGTAGTTCCAAGAGTTTCCCTCCTCCGAACTCCCGAGCCCTCCCACCGGTCTCCCGTACCAAGTCTTGGTTGTCCAGTCTATTGAAAGATCTATCTCGTTGACTCCCTTCAGTACCTTCAAGGATATCTTCCTGGCGCTTTCCAAGAGTTTCTCAATAACTTCCACCCCTTGCTCCTCCACGTAATTCCTCACGGTCTGTGGGGATACGTCATACGCCCTCGACTTGCTTTCCACCGAATCGTTCCATAAACACGCTGAGATGAGGGTTCTCGCCACCTCTTCCCCTTTCTTTCCCTTGAAGTTCAGCATGGAAAGTAATTTATATCCTATTTGTTGAATGTTATTTTGGTGAGGGAGACCGGGTGTTACCATCTCACTAACTCACGTGGTAATACTCAATCTCCCTCACCTTAAACCCTTTCTTCAATTGAATTCTTTATACTCTTATAAATTTCTTTATCTTTTATAAATTCGATATTATCCTATCAGAAATATTTTTTCTAATATGATTTTGGGTCTACCGTGTCTGGGAGGACCCTCATGAGGTTCCTAACCATGTGTGTTATACAGAGCTGGTGTTGAGAGGAGGGAAAGAGCGTGGACACGACGCGATCGAGTCCAGAGAAGTCATCGCTCACGATTACGTCAACCCTGCTGACTCCCCTGCTTACGAGTCCGCTCAAGAAGGACTTCCAACCGTCCAAGTCCTCCCTATCCCTAACTTCGTAGTCCAAGACGAACTTATTCCCTTCTAAGTCAACTCCTATGGCAATGTAAATGGCTCTCTCCATGATCGACTCGCTGATTCTGACCTTTACGATCTTCACATCGATGTAAAGGGCTAGGAGATCGTGAGGTAGTTCGCGGCTCTTGTATTCCTTGAGTTTGTTGGATATTCTCTCGGCAACCCGATTCATTACGATCTCACTATACGGTATTCCCTTGGCTGCTAACACGGCCTTGACTTGACTTGGAGTCATGCCTGATAGAACGAGCTGCTGGAGGAAGTCCTCGTAATCTGGGCTGGTCCTCTCGTACTTCTCCGGAAGGATCTTGGGTCTGAAGCCACCCTTTCTGGTTCTCGGTACTCTGAGTCTTAATACTCCGTCTCCGGTTCCCAGATATCTGAAGTAGGTCCCGTTCTTGTGGTCGTCCTCAACTTGCAAGTAGGCTTCTCTCTCTTCCATCATGGCCTCTTGCAAGATTATCTCCTCTATTTCCCTTAGGCTAACTCCTTCTTTGATTGCCTTTCTTATCTTTTCTCTTATTTCTTCCATTACCTTCATGGTATTACTCTCCCTTATGGTATTACCCCTTCCGGGGTTATTTTTACTTTTTGTCATTATTTTTCACCTTTTGCTACCACAACTATAACTGGTAGCCCCTCGCAGTTGCGTAGTTCCAAGAGTTTCCCTCCTCCGAACTCCCGAGCCCTCCCACCGGTCTCCCGTACCAAGTCTTGGTTGTCCAGTCTATTGAGAGGTCTATCTCCTTGACTCCCTTCAGTACCTTCAAGAGAGTGTCCAGAATGCAAATAATTCAATAAATATAATGTGATAGAAAAACAATATTATAACTAGTTGAGAATAGAAGTCAATTATATCTTTCAATATGAGGGAAGATTAATATTTTATTGTAATATAAAATAACTTATAGTTGAGAAAAAATGAATTTCAAACATACCCCATATTATTCTAGTTAACCCTAGCCTAGGGTTAACTAGAGAGTTTGACAAATTCCTCTTGCGGAACTTTTGCTAACACGGAAGTGTAAATCAAGGAATTGTAAATTATTCCAATAACGTAAACAAAAACCTCAACCATATCCTTGTTAATAGCGTAAGGTCTCCAATACCTCTTCAAGAAAATACCAAAGAATTCAACATAACGTCTAAAACTAGAAAAACCAATTATCCAAGTTGAGGGCATTCCCAAGAAACCCCTATCAACAACCTTATAACCACTCATACCAAAACCAACCTTATTATCGGGAAAGTTTGCAAACTCAACTTGAATTGCGTGAAGAATCATGGTTGGGGAAATAGCATATAAAACCTTGAAGCCGAAGAAACTCCTACCCCTCTTCTTCGCAAACTCACCCTTAAATCTACGATGAATCTTAGCCCTCATATAGTAGTAAATTAAGTTTGCTGCTTCCCTAAACTTTCCTTGTCTCAAGTTGAGTTCTAGCTTTTTCTTTAATGTCTCCTTGTTTCTCTTTCCGAAGGGTACTTCGATTATGTTGGAATCTATTGCCCAGAGTTTGTTAACTTTGCCGTATAAGGCACTACTTGGCAAGTAGTTTTCTAGTTTGCTTAGCTTTTCCTCAAGTTCTTTTGCGTATTCCTTGAATGCTTTCTTTATTTCTCCCCTAAGTTTCTTTGCCCTTCTGTGGTTTTCGGATTTTGACTTGCGTTCTCCTAGAAACCATCTTACTACAATGTCCGTGTAATAGTATGCTTCTACATCTCTGTAGGAGCATTGCCATATCATCATGACGATGAGTACTCTAAGTATGTATAGGTCTAGTGATGATAGTGCTTTTGAGGTGATTAGTATGTAGTGCATTTTCAAAAGAGTTTTATGCCTTGATGATAGTTTATCATAGGGGACCGGGAGATTGTAGTATTCTATCCAAGGTTTCATATCTCCCAATCCTTGTACTACGTCTTCCCGGTCCCCTTTAAGTATTACTCAAGATTTTACTCCAAGTGAAAATTCAAAATTTCTCAAGAGTTTATGCTTTCTTTTGAGTTATTATCTATAAACTTATACATAGATTTATTGAATTATTTACACTTGGGATGCTCTCTCGACTTGCTTTCCACCGAATCGTTCCATAAACACGCTGAGATGAGGGTTCTCGCCACCTCTTCCCCTTTCTTTCCCTTGAAGTTCAGCATGGAAAGTAATTTATATCCTATTTGTTGTAAGTTGTTTTGGTGAGGGAGTACCGGTGTTACCATCTCACTTACTCACGTGGTAATACTACATCTCCCTCACCTTAAACCTTTCTTCAACTGAATTCTTAATACTCATATAAATCCTGTTATCTATCATGAATCGATATTATTCTGTCAGAATTATTTTTCATAATACGATTTTGGGTCTACCGGACTGTGGGAGGGATAAGCAGTTTCAAAGGGACTAGAGCTAGGCGATGATCCTTCTTGACTGCGAATCGATGGTGGAACGATGACCCTCACTGTCATGGGACAGACGTAGTTTACTATTTCTTGCTAGGAATTCTACAAGAGGACTGTAAATCTTAAATTGCTAGTTATTTTTGATTATTTCAAAATATCGTATTGATTAGTTTTGCATAAGTGGTAAAATTAAATAGGATAAGTTATGCTAGGGTAAGCACTACTCCTTATAACTAAGATGTCACCAAGCACTTTTGAGTATTAAATATTAGCCAGTTAAGAATTTGTTCATAAAAATCGAGAAAAGCAAAATCATCCTAACTGCTTTTCCACATTTTCAATACAATCGCACTTTCCATCAGTATAACTTACACAAATATCGTCTCCGCATTTCCAAAGGAACGTCACGTTCTGCTCAAAACCGCCGTGAGCTATTAGATTCCTTTTATCCGCTGAGCATATGCGAGGCAAGTTAGTGCTAAGGATTTTCGCGTAAAGCGTTGGAGAGTTAGGAATTTCATTCTTTTTATCCTCTATTCTGCTAATTTCGTTTAAAATAACATATTTTACTGAGTCTGAAGTTGAATAATTATCAGCCATTCTGCGAATTTCACTTATTTTATTACTACCTTGAGCTATATGATTAGAAACCTTAAGTAACGAATGTATATAACTTATCTCAATAGGAATATTTTCGTCGTAAATTACTTTACCATTCTCAAAATTTAACTGTACCGCGAAGTTGTTGAAGTCTAATTTTCCGAGAATGTTCTCTACAACGTTCAAACAGCTATTAATCTCGTTCTTCTTTAATATTAAATAGAGGAATATTCCAGCGGATAAGGCATTAACGATGTAGTAAATGAAATCTGCATTACATGAGCTAGTATTTACATTCTCTGAGTTTGCTTTATTACGTATCACTTTAAACACCTTATTTTTTATTACGTTTTTGCTCTCACTTGAAAGGAAAGGCGACAAAATTGACGATAAAGCTTGTCTCACAGTAATTTTCTCAGAGTATATATCATCTATTGCATAAGGACCTTGATTACCTTTAGTTACGGGTTCAGAATTATATATTGTTAAATTGACTCCGTTCTTATTGTTTTCCACGATGTAAGTATATGTAGCAAGCCTTATTGCGTCTGTGGCCAACAAAGGCATGTAGTTTATTCCGTGAGTAATATCTATGTAAATTTCGTCCGGTTTATTATCTTCAAGGATTTTTAACGAATTAAAGTATATGAAATTGAAATAAAGGGTGTTTTTCCTATCCTTTTGAATGAACCTCGTACCGTAAATGTTTGGAGCAATTAATAGGTCGAATTCATTACCCAGCTTTTGAGCCACTTTTTGTGTTACAGAATCTTTACAACATTTATAATCATTACAGTTAGTATCACACAAGCTTAGCCCGGCGTAAACTACTAATTTATCAATTTTCAATGCTTGAGATATTGCAATAAAGGAAGCGTTAGTATTATATGGCCCTTTCCCATTTACTAAATACTCTACGCTAACGTACCCTGAAGGATCTCCTATAGGTGCAAAAAGAATCTTCATGAAGTAAAATAGCAAAAATCCTTTTAAAATATTTTCCGATCATGCTTTCTAACGAACTTAATTTGTTTTTCTTTGTCTGCGATCCTTGTAGCGAGAACTGCTATTGATAACGATATTTTACCTTCCTCTAACAATTTCTTTACTTCATCTGGAAGCTTTAATGCTACTGCGATTCTTTGAGATACCCATGCAGTGCTCTTACCTAACTTCTTTGCAACATCGGTTTCCGATAAACCGTAATTGTTTATCAGTTTTAAGATAGCTTGTGCTTCATCTATGGGATCCATCTGTTTCCTCTGAATGTTGTTCGTTATCGAATATACTAAAGCGTCAACGTCATTTAAGTTAACGATATTGGCTTCTATGTCTTTCCATCCTAATTTTTTAGCAGCGGCATATCTATGTAAACCATCTATTATTTTATATTTACCGTCTTTTGCAGGCCTTACTATTATCGGTGTTAAAAGCCCAATTTCCTTCATACTCTCTTTTAACTCGTTTACAAATTCGTCATCAATTTTTATCCTAGCAAGAATTTTATCGTTAATAATTATGGAATCAAGAGGTATTCTCATTCTTATTCACTCTCCTAAATTTCACGGTTAAAACATCATTATATAACGAGAACTCCTCAATCTTAACGTATTCCCAATTATCGGGTATAATTGAGCCTAAAGATAGTTGTTTTGAATTACCTATTTTTCTAACTTTTAAGATACGCATAAATATTTTTAGGTAGATGACTTTATAGCTATTTTTGTTTATAGTAAAGTATTACTATTAGGGATTTCTTTATTATTTTCCCAGTCAACTGGGCATTTATATTTAAACTTTTTGCATAAAGCTTATATATGTGTTCCCAATTGACTGGGAATGAAATGCTTAACTTATATGAAATAATTAACAAAATGTTAAATGAACATGAGAAAGCTATGCTCAAAATAATATATTCTAAGAACGGTTTAAGTACAAAGGAGATATTGGAGTCATTTGGCTCCCATACTTTAGGATATAAGGCTCTTAATGGGCTTGAAGAAAAAGGTTTAATAATAAGAGTGAAAGGAAAACAAAGAACGCTAAATATATTTTTAACAGATTATGGTAAGATGGTTTATCAGTTATTATATGCAGACGAACGCAAACAACATGAAAACCAAAGCCTAAAAAGCGAACAACTTACAAAACCTAAAATAACATGGATATCGATAGATAATGAAAAGTATATAACTGGTGACGATTTCTTTAAATGTTATGAGTGGTGCGAAAGCCAGGGAAAGCATAAGGATGATTTTGATAAATGTATAAAGAAATGTGTTGGAATCTAATTTTTATTTCTCAGTCATCATACATTATTATTTACTACTACTAAGAGTTCTGAGAATGAAAAACAGAAGAGTGAAAGTGTAGGCCCAGGGTGCTTTTCTGCTTTTATTGTGTAAAAAGCCCTTCTTTCTCTTCATAAAAAGTTATACATAGTCAAACATTTACCCGAGGTACTCTGGACTCTCGAAGCTAAATAATAAATTTTAGAAGATGACATATTCTCCATGACTAAAACTAATAAGAGTTATAGCAACCAGGTGATAGGTAATATAGCTCTTTATTATACGGCATACATTCTTTCTCGTCATGAATGGAATGTGCTGCCTACTTCTAGAAATACAAGAGGCGTTGATATTGTAATATATAGTCAGGATGGAACGAAAATGCATACTATTCAAGTTAAGGGACTATTTAAACGAAATCCGGTTCCCTTCGGGTCGAATTTGAATAATCTAATTGCAGAATTTTATGTTATAGTTTTGCTGAATGAACTTAAGAGTGAACCGTGGGCTTTTGTACTTAAGAAAGAGAATATAATTGAGAAATTAGTAAAGAGGGATAAGAATAGAAAAGTAAGCTATTGGCTTAACGATAGGAAGTTTTTATCAGAATTTAAGGATAAATGGGATATTATAGGTTACGGATATTAAATAAATTTTTATAGTAATCTTTATTTTTTAGAATATTTCTTGATTAGATTCGAGCAGACTTTATCATTTGTACAGTTCACAAATTGCATAGGTAATGTATTCTTAAATAGCCGGTTCTCAGTACTGACCAAAACTGGTACCGTAGTATAGCCCTTACCCCACAACTTGCTCCTACCTAACACCTTAGCCATACTAGTAACTCTACTAGTAAACTTACTGGTAATATTATATAAACCTAACGCGAGCGTAGAGGGTAATACCACTTAACTCCCCAGTTTGCTAAGAAAAATTCAACTAACATGCGTAAATAGTAGATGCAAATATATATTAGCTGTTATGTAATATAGCATAGGGTATTTAAGTCTTTGGGGTAATGAATTTTGGCCTTAAATGAGATTGAAATTAAGAAAGACAATGATGAGCAGGATGATACATTATCTATTATCAATAATTTATTGCATAGGAGAAGGTCTGAAGCTGCAAAGAAGGCTCACGAAACTATAAGAAAGAGAAAGATCGCTAAAAATATGACTATACATTTTACTTTAGATAATTTTGAGTTTGATAAAGACGTTAGAAAAGTTTCCTTTGGAGAATATGAGATAAGGCCACCATTGATTAAACCTTCAAAATTGACTTACGTTGAGAAGGGCGGAGTAGGAAAAGAACTTAGTGATGGTTGGGCAATTAATTTTGCTATCGGCTGTATTCACGCTTGCCCCTTCTGTTATGTTGATAATATCCATAAGAGGTTCAGTTTTGCGAGAGTAGGTAACATAGTACAAAGACCGTGGGGAATGTACTTCTTAAAACCTAAGAACATTGACGAGACAATAGAAAAGACACCATGGAAAAAATGGAGAGGAAAATTGGTTATGATGTCCTCAACTCACGATCCTTATTTGCCCCAACTTTACCCAATTCCTAGGAAGATCCTTGAGAAAGCCTTACCAGCGGGAGTTAGGTTCTTGATTCAAACAAGGTCAATGTTGGTGCTTAAAGACCTTGATTTACTTTCAAAATACAAGAACCAAGTAATCCTACAAGTTTCGATAGCTACTTTGAACGAGAAGTTTGCTTCAATTATTGAACCCAGGGCACCTCCACCTAAAGCTAGGCTAGAGGTTTTAAGGAAGGCTAAAGAGGCAGGACTAAAAGTAGGAGTAATAGTAGCGCCAGTGTTTCCTCCTAACAAGGTAAGGGGGGAAATAGAAGAAGATTTAGACGGGATAATGAAAGAGCTTGCGGATATAGGTGTGAATCAAGTTTTTGGTGAAATGCTTCACGAGAGAGGTATGAATATGGAGTATATAGAATCGTTATTAGGAGAGAAGATAACTATTGATAAAGAGAATGATGAGAAATTAGGCAAGATATTTACGATATTGCTTGCAAAATATCGCCTAAAAGGCAGATGGTGGTATGAGCGTTTTTAACTTTCAGCTAGGGGTTTGGGCTTCATTAAATTTTCATGAATTTGTATCCAATTCTCAGCCCTTGGGCTTCAACAGAGCCACTTCCGTTACCCCTCCGCTCCTTTAGCGGGATAACCCCAACCCACACCCCTCACGGATGTGGGGAAACCCGCACATCTTTTATTCACCGTCACACCTTTCGGGAAAACCCATCCACGTCTGGTGTAACTTTACTCATATTAACCATTAAAGTATATAAACTTCACGGTTTATCGAAAACTGTTGACTACGGCTTAAAGAAATCATCTATACGTCCACCTTTACCGTGTATTTGATCCAGGATATTCAGTACGATTTTACCATTATATTTAGTTGTTATATTATTTGCAAATTCTACTATCCCTTTTACCCACGGCGCACCAGATTTTGTAGACCTAACCCTAAGCACTAATTCGTATCTGGGACTATTGTTCACATCTCTTATTTCTGCGGTGGCTTCTATAAGTTTTCCAAACTGAGTAAACAGTATATCACGTGCTTTCTCAGGATCCTGTACATTAGATAATGTTGGCAAGTATTGTTCGAGCCTCTTTAAGGATACAGAGTCCCCATTTTGGGCCTTTCCTAGTAATCTATACACTCATTCACTTTGATTAAGAATAACGTCTATGCTTTTAGATCTAGATAGCATTTTTGATAAATCACCAAGACTTATTTCCATCCCTTCTGGGTCTACGAAGAGGATACCGTAATCTCTTTGATTTATTTCATTAGCTATATCATCAATTTTCTTATTTATGTCTCCTTTTATTAACTTAATATCCGTTGCAAGATTTAACTCCTCTTTAATTAGATTTAACCTTCGATATAATAACGAGAATTTGTTCTCATCAATCTCCACACCTATTATCTTACTGAAACTTGTTCCAGAACGCGACTTAAATATTAATGCTAGTAGTGATGAACCTAAAGACACGTACTCAGTATCCTTTATACTTACTAATCCACTTCCAGCAAAAGTATCGATAAATACATAATTTTTAAAGTAGTTTTTAGCTATTTCTAGTGCTATGTCAAAGTAATACTTAAGATATGCTAGCTTTAACAAAGTGTGCGGACCATAAGATACGTCCTCATTAGTTATCCATAGATTATTATTTTTAAGAATTTCTCGAACTCGCTTAGTGTAGCTGTCGGCGAAAGTAAGATATTCCAATATTGGTCTAATTCTATCATATGGCTCCTTCTTTTTCTTCTTTTTGTTTAGCATTTAATAGTAAGTGTTAATGTTTACCTTTAAATATTTTAACCTTACTAGCTACGGAAATACGAGTTTTGTTCTAGGGAGATGTATTCTATTCTGGTTATAACTACTACTAAGAGTTTGAGAAGTGGAAAAGATTAAGTGAAAGCTTAAGGCCCAGGGTAGTAATGAAGTATGTAAGGCCTTCTTTCTTTTCATAAAATTTTTCTAAAAATAAAAGTAAAAATTCAATTAGTTATAATTTAGCGTAAAATTAGCCTAAGTAAAAAGTCGTAAAATTGAAAGTAGTGTAAGAACGTTTGTTTTTGTTTTTATTTTTTGTGGAAGTTTAAGTAGTACTGACTTCCTTATATAAAACATATTAGTCAGATCTGAGTAATACAGATCTGACTGGGGTGTAGGCCGTTGACTTCCTTGGGCTTAAAGCTCGACGGGGAGCTTGGCCTCCTCCAATTCGAACCGGAAGTTGGGCAAAAAGCCCGAATAAAACATAAGGGTGAGTATAATTGGAGGCCCCAGTCGCAGGAATAGATGTATCAAAAGATAAATTAATTATGTATTTTCAAGGTAAACTCTACGAGTTTCCTAATGATAGGCAAGGGTTTGAGGAGATAAGGAAGATCTTGCCTAAGGGTTGCAAAGTGGGTATTGAGAGTACTGGAGTTTACCACGTTAACCTAGCAAAGTACTTGAATAATGAGTATGATGTTAGGATCATTAATCCCTTTATTCTCAAGAAGTTCAAGGGTTTTAGGGGTAAGAAGAGTGATAAGAATGATGCTAAAAAGCTTGCGGAATTAGTTGTAAGTATGGGTAGTGGGTTTACAACAAGTGATGCTAGGGAGTTGACTAGCCAATGGGATTTTGTTACTAGGAGTATTGCTAGGGTTAAGAATAGGTTGAGGAGGGATTTGGTACTTTTAGGCTATAGGGATAGTTTGTCTAAGAAAAACTTGGAGGAGGTTTTGAGGGGTGGGGATAGTATTGTCTTGGCTGAGGTTTCTTTTGGAGGAGCTTGAGAGGCTTAAAACTAGGAAGAGGGAGATTGAGAAAGAGCTTGAGAATGTTGTTTCCAAGGATAGTTTGATTTTCACTATTCCCGGTATTGGTAAAACCTTGGGTTGTATTATTTTGGCTAGGGTTGGTGATGTTAGGCGCTTTAGTGATAAGAAGAGGTTTGTTGCTTATTGTGGTCTTGTTGTTGAGTCTAGTGGTAAGAGTGTTGTCTCAAGGGGTATTTCTAAAAAAGGTGATGCTGTTTTGAGGAGGGCTTTTTACCTGGCAGCTTTGACTGCCATTAAGGTTAATCCTGTTATCAAGCGTTTTTATGAGGAGCACAAGGGTAGGTTAAAGGGTAAGAAGTTGATTACTGCTTGTGCAAGGAAATTGGCTGTTATTACTTGGGCTGTGCTGTATTATAATAAGCCCTTTGATGCTAGTGAGTAAAGCAGGTTTCATCACTTGCGTAAGTAGTGTGGACTATGCTCGATTTTTCATGGAAAGGTTTTTATACCGGAAGCTTCCCGACCTGGAAGGGCGAGGGTTCCCCTCATCGATTCGGGTTTACATCTCTCATTTGAGGGGCAGTCGAGAGGGTCAGAGACCCCCTCCCATTTAAATTCATGATTGCAATAACGTCACGATCATTCTCATAACCACATGAGCACTTAAACCAACGATGAGAAACCTCAACCATCCTTTTACCGCATTTTGGGCATGAAACAGAAGAATAACTAGGATTAACAAACTCAACAGTCATTCCACGCTTCTTAGCTTGCCAAGAAATCCAGTACTGCAAACGACGATACTGCATAAGATACAACTTATCCCTAAACTCCTTAGATAGCTTTTCCACGCTCTTAATAAGGTTCTTAAGACTCTCCAATTTGATGACGTTAACACCCATTCTCTTTGCTACATCAACAATCCACTTCCCCACTTTCCTAGCAAAGTCCTCCATAATCCTCCTAGCCTTTAGATGGAAAGAACGAACTCTATACAAGATCCTCTTATTCTCCCTCCACCTCCTTGGATACTTCTTCAGCAACCTCTCGGCTAACGACTTCCAGTGGTGAACTTCCTCAAGGCGAGTTGGGATCCTAACGTAGTTCTTATCGTCCTTCCCTACAACTACCTCAGCCATGTTTATATCTACGGCAATACTTTCCTTTGGCTCAACCTTCTGCTCCTCTTTCTCAAAAACAACTTTAAGGAAAGCCTTATCATCCCTGATCACTAACCTAGCCTCCTTCATCTTCCAACCCATGTACTCCTTGAGGTTTCTAGGATAACCTAAGATTGAAAGTTCGCCAACACTCACAATCCTAACAGTCATTGCTTCGAAGTCCACATTATAACTTGCCCTCGGTGTTAACCATACCGTAGGTCTGTACACTCTAGGAAAACGTCCTCTTCTAGGATTATTATACCAACCCTTGTACGTCGCTAGAGCTTCCCTATAGCAATCCTCAGCAACCTTTGATGGTAGATTGTACTCCTCCCTTAACTTCTCGTACAACGCCTCGTGGACTTTCGAAAGCACTCCCTTCTCTTCCGGGTTCGGGACATTTTCTTTCAACCAAAATAGGGTGAAACGGAGTGCCTTAACGTAGTTGTTCACGAGGACTAGGAGGGGTTCAGAGAGGGCGATCTTCATTGAAACAGTTGCTCTGATCGCTTTAACCCTCCTAGCCATTAATGAAATTTTGACAAAGAAGTATTTAAATATAGGGGGCTATCCATCCCCTGGCGAGGCTTTCCGCCCCCTTAACCCCCTTTCTTTGTAAAGAAATTAATAGTACAATGATATAACGACGATATTCACACAAAAGTACCTCTGGATTGAAATTATTTACCTAGAAAATAATTCAATAAAACTATGATAGAAAAAGAAGTCTAAATAGAAAATTTACAAAATATTTCCTTCTTTAAAGTATTTTGCTAACTGAAGCCTAAAGACGGTATAATAAAACCTAAGTAATTAGAGCGACTTTCAGTTCATTAAATTCGTCAGCTACTTTTAAAAAATCAGTATCCTTAGTCACTAGAGTTAAATCTCTATTGATAGCTTGGGCGGATATTAATATATCGAAATATCCTATCAACTTTCCCTTATCTCTTAATCTCTTGTATATCCTTGAAGCAATAATGGAATCTTTTTTATTAAGACCTATTACATTAAATGCTGACAAAAAGTCGAGGATTTTATTTTCCTCAACTTTGCCGAGTAATACTTCAAAAATTGTTAATGTACTAACATAAAAATCTTCAGAATTGGAAATAATTTCCTTTACCTTTGCATTACCTTTCAAATATTCAATAATTGCTGAGCTTTCTATTAATACTTTCATCAGTTATCTTCCTCACTTCTTTGATTTCTTTCATAATCTCTTCTGCTTCCTCTTCATTAAGAATTCCGAAATACTTCTCCAATTTCCTCCTCCTCAAGGTTAGAGATTCTTCTATAAGTTCCTCAATTATTTCACTAAAGCTTTTGTCCCCTTTTATTTCTACCAATTTCTTATAGACGTCGTCCCTTATCATTATCGTTTTCATATATGATGTATACATACTATAGGTAAATAAACCTTGTGGAGAATTTGCTTACAGAAAGTCTAGCCAAGTTGCATCTGACCTCTCTTCTAAATTCTCAATAATTCCAGCTCGACTGTGAGTAAAGCTTGTTATACTTCAGCCCTTAATTGAGGAGTAATTTCGATAGTGTCGTCGTTAAGCTACAAATTCTGGGATTAACCTTCTCTCCCATAAGACTAGGGCTATGGAGTACATCATGGTGCGAATGCTCCTATTTACTGCCTTCGTTGCTCTCTTGAATCTAATTAGCCTATCCCTTAATGAGGAATGAAAGGGCTCGTTCGGGTTAACTGGCGAGACAACCGTGTGGTCTTTCAACCAGAAGTACAAGTTATAATCATCGCTCACCCATCTACCCTCGTCAGGCAAATACTTTTTGACCTCAAGGAAAGTACTCTCATCCCTATCCCCCACAGAGTAAATGAGGTAAACTCCCAGCTTCGTGTACACGTAACAAGTGAAAACCCACTTGTAAAAAGCCCTAGCATTCTTGTACAAGTAAGTCCACATCTCATCAACAACCTTAGCAACAACCTTACCCTTGACCAGCTCCTTAGCCCTACCCCACAACTCAACCAACTTCTCATGCTTTTTCCTACCATAACGCTTAATCCAAGTGAAAACAGTACCAAGAGGTACGTTAAGCACCCTAGAAATAGCCCTCATACTCATACCATTAGCATACATTCTCAAAGCCTCCTCCCTCAACTTCCTAGAATGATGATGATAACTAGCATCACCCAAGAAGTACTTACCACAATCCCTACACAAAAACTTCTGCCTACCCAAAGGCCTACCACACTTAACAACATGATGACTACCACAAGAGGGACAAGAAACGTCTTGCCTAAATACAGGCTTCCTACCCATAAGTAATACTCGTTATACAAATATAAATAACTTAACGACGACACTACCGGATGAATTCTACATTAAACGTTTAATTAAAAGTAAGTTTAATATTATTTATGAGAAAAATTGAAGTAACCTACAACTTACTTTCTATGTAAATTAAACTATGCTATAGAATAATAAAGAGAAACATATTTATTGAACAATTTCCAATTTAATAGCATGTCTTCAATAAGATGGGGAGGACTCAGAGGAGAAGATGCAGTAGCAATTTATTTTGAATCTAAAGGATACATTGTTTGTAGAAATTGTTTTGTATACTTCAGCCAAGGTAAGGTTACTTCAGTTAAATGTAACTGTAATAATAAAGAATTTCAAGATGGAATAACTAATTCACTCAAAGGTAAGAACTGGTTTGTATATAATGGTCGACCTCAAAATCAGTACGAAATAGATGTATTAGCTGCCAATAGTACCTTTTTTGGCTATAATGTGTATGCGGTAGAAGTTAAGGATTGGCAAAATAGATCAGTGAGTTGTAATGAATTTTGTTATCATTATTATAAAGCTAATCATTTCATTCACAGTCTTGGCATCCCATTAAATGAATATTATATATTATTTGCATTAGCAGGAGATTCTAATATAGCTGGATGTAGGTGTGACCAAAATGAGATATTTATAAAATCTTATGACGTAATAAATACAATAAATCCAAAGATAACTTTATATAATTTATATTCAAGATAAATTTCACCTAAAATACTGTTAATATAATAAATACATCAAAAATTAATAATCTTTTTTATAAAGAGTAAGTTAAACAATAGTTCTTGCTATATAGAACGCCAGAAAGTTTTTGCATTGTCATTCCCCATAGGCTCTTTAACGAATTTCATTATAGCGGCTAAGAAGTCGTTGAGGCCTTTCCTCATCCTTTCATTGCTTAACGGAGGTTTGGTTTTGTTTACATCTTTCCTCCTAATCCCCAGACTAGGTATTATTGGCGGGGCGATTTCTCAAGTGATAGTTTCCTTAATCTCATCTTCCTTCGTGTTGGTTTACGCTTTGAAGGAGAAAACTTTCGTCTTGGATAGAAGGGAGAGTGCGCTACTGACAGCTATGCCTTTAATAGCTTTTTATGAGGTTTTCGTAGACCCTCCCTATTTGGACTTCTTGTTATTGCTGTCCGGTTTTTATCCTCTTTAAGTCCTTTAAAGTGATTTCTTTAGAGGACGTGAAGTTGATTGAATCGTTTTTGCCTTCTAAGTTGAAGTTTATAGCGTCTTTGCTAAAGCTGATTATTTGAGTGAGGGAAAAAGGTGATAAGTAATTAATGAGTATTGATACTACTTAAACTAGGTGTGTTACCGACGCATAGAAGCGTTTTACGTTAGTAATTCCATGAAGTTCTTATTCGTTTGGATATGGGGAATATGGACTAGCAATGACAGTTATAGAATCTGTTCAGCGCACAACACCAGTTATTATAAACGATGAGTTAGGAACTGCAGAACTAGTTAGTAAATCAATTTGGATTTGGTTACACACGGATTAGATTATGATACTATAAGAAATTTTATTAACAAAATTGATGAGGAGGATTATAAGAAATTGCAGAAGAATATAAATAGAGTGCAAAAGGAGTATACATGGAAAAGTCACGTAAGAAAACTAATAAATGATTATTAGGTATTAAACTACAGTAAGCTTTGTGCAATTCGTATTTCGATTTTATTACCTTTAATGATAGATTTTTAGCTATTCGATAATTATTAACTAGAGATAATGCAGTTATTGAGCTACGAATAAGTAAGTGATTTTATAAGGGCGTAAATAACGTTATAACGGATTACCTGTAACATAATTTAATAGCTTAATATTCACACTATTTCGACTTATTTGAAATTTTCGAAAATAATAGTATAAACTAATAATAGTAGCAATTTCACGGAAAACTCTAGTATTTCCGTTTAGACTTAATTAAGCTCTTCATAATATGTACATTTTCATATAGAATCTAGCTTTTTCGATAACTAAGAGATTTCCGATTACTCTATTATCCTAAACGCTAAGGTAATTTCTATTCATAAAGAATTGAATATATAACCTTTAAAGCAGTAGTGTTTGAAAGTGTTGTGATTATGTTATAAACTGTTGAGTAGGAGAATTCTCTATATAGAGTATAGTTTAGGTTTAAGAAGCGTCTTTTACGCTATAGCTCAATGATGACACTCTCGCTTAGTTGATATTTCTAATTCTGGTGCTAACAAGAACTTATGATTCAGTACAACAAGATATAAGACTCTAAAAACTTTACGTAAGCTTTTAATAAGCTCTCTTTCCGTATACTATCCTATACTCTTCTCTCGATAATGCCGGAACGTCATACTTTTTGGAAAAGTAATTAACGAGAATTTTAGTTTTGATCTCTGCCTTTAAAAAGGAAGGTAAATGGAGTAACCCATTTCTGAGTGTAGCCTTTACTAGGTCTCCCTTACTCATGAAGCGTAAATTGAATCCTTCTTCTCTTAATATTGCAGGTATTCTTTTTATGTTCTCTTGGCCGTGTAGCTCTATAGCTATTTGCTTAACGTAACTTAGCCATTCTCTTCTTTCAAATAATTTGCCGTCATCAGCAGTTTCCGATAAACCGTGAAATTTATATCATTTGGCATCATTCAACATTCCTAGACATTTTAATACTATTAAGTAAGCTGAGGCTATATGCCTATCAAAACCCTTTTCCCTCATCACCCTTTCGTGATCCTCTGAGTTAGTAGTACCCTTAGGATTAACTAGAATAACGTTAAAACCTAACCTTAACGCTTTAATAACACCGTGGATTAATAATTGCTTCTTAGCAAAATGCGAAACCTTCCTATTACCGCTTTTGCTCCTCGTAAACTTCCTCTTCTTAACTAAGAATAAATCCTCAAAAACAACGTAATCAACACCAATCCTCGATAGGGAATTAAGAGACTCTGAAAGAGCATTCAAACGTAAAGCCCTTGCTTTCTCCTTAGGAAAACCGTGAGAAACAACCTCAGAATACCACCACGTCTTTTTAGCAACGACTTTACCATCCTTGTTAATCACAACAACGTTTAGTCTATCACTATTCAAATCAAAACCAGCAATTAAACCGTAACCATTGGGTTTTGGTGAAGAGAAGTACTTCAAATATAACCAGAGTGGGATTTGAAGGTGAATCATTGGATAATGCTTGAAACTTACTATAGCACCATAACCCTCTTCTTTCCTTTTAGATAATTCTTCTAATTCTTTAAGCAATGGCAAGTACTCCTTGCCGAAGTACGCCTTCCCGTGAACCCACTTACCCCATGGGTCTTTAACTTTAATTTCCACGTGGTCTTCCAAAACGTGAAACTTAATATTTCTGTTCCCTTTATCGCTTTTATTCCCCCTACTACCGAACCAGAACCTCCTTATCCTTGCGTGTATTATCTCACCCTTTTCATCCTCCCTATCCAATAAACCGTCAGTAATTGTCTTAGCTTGCTTTAAAGCAGTTTCGAGGTAAATGTAGTTTGGTAAGATGTTGTAAAACTCCTTAGTCAGTTCGTCTACACTTTTCCCATCAAACAATGGTCTAATAGCACTCTTAACAACTTGTGAGTAAGCCCTAGCAATCCTAACAACTTTATCCTTGTCTTCAAAAACAACTTTACCGTTTATTGTGACGAATTGGAAGTTATCTAGAGCTTCCATAGAACCAATTAGCTTACTCTTCATCATCTGGTAGGATAACAATTACTATCACCTCCTTTCCAACGATTTTACTAACCTTATCCCTAACATTTCTGAAGATACTGATTTGATTCCAAGTTATTGCTTCTTACCTCCCGGATTTTGCAAGTATTTAGTAACTGGAGAAGTATACTGTACTTATATAAGCTTCCTGGTTCCGAATTCGTCGACTCCTATAAAGTTAGTTTACGCTTGTAAATGTTGTATGGACAACGTGAACGTAACGTTAACTCCTCATCTAGTATCTTACGTCTTTAACGTATACATAAAATACGAATTACCTTACGGTAAGGTTTGTTGCTTATATTATTGTACAATAGGGAAGTATTATTCACCAGACTCAATAATTAACATAAGCTTTACTGCATATAGATATAGCCAAAACTTAGAACTAATAGGAGTAGAACCTTCGACATACTTCACTTTAATATCTCACGGTCAAACTGAAGCTCATTATTGTCTAAAAAGCTGGATTGCTGTTAAGTTGAATAACGTTAGCGTTTATACGTCGATATACATAGTAGTGAAAGTTATGAGCCCAAGTAGTGCGACTCCTAAATTCAACATTCCCATGTTACCAATTATAGACAGAAGAATGATTTAAGTCATCTCCTTTTTTATCCAGTATTCCTTTTCTTTCTTTGATGCTTACTAAGCTTCACGTTTTTCCAAATTCGTTAATGTATGTTTGAAAGAGACTGTTCAGTAAATTTTGGACAATAGGAAGATCAAGATCTTAGCTAATAGGGTAGGGTTACGTACGTCTAAGTGTCTCAACGAGAACACGAATGCAAGGTGATATCTTTGAAGAGCATCTTAATATGCTAATAGCGTGAACGCATTGTCCTTATCTGCTGTTTTCATGTTTGAAAGCAAAGTCTAAATTTACTATTTCGTCAACTACCTTATGAGCTATAAAGAAGGAGATGTCCTAGTTACTAACGGCGAACAATCGCCCGGGTATAAGATTGTGGAAATAAAGGGTTTAGTAGTAGGAATAACAGTAAGGTCTAGAGGCCTAGGTAAAAACATAATTGCCTCTTTGCGTAGCCTTCTAGGAGGAGAAATTAAAGAGTACGTAGAGTTAGCGGAACAAGCAAGGCTACAAGCCTTACAGAGAATCGTTGATAATGCGAAAGCCTTAGGGGCAAATGCTGTAGTAAACGTTAGATTCGACTCTAACGAGTTATCAGAGGGGTCGGACTTTCATTGAGGTTTCATGAATTTATATTCAACCTCTCGTCCTCATCCCCCTTATTTCCCTCCCCATGCCGTCTACGGGAGCGGTAGTTAAACCACTCCCTTCAAGGACATGGGGAGTTTCATCGGGTGCCTTCCTCCCCCTCACATTGCTCATCGAGTTCATAGTGGCACCCTCTGATTTAATGTTGGCATAAAAGTTTATAAATTTTTCCGCTACTTACAACATATGGAGCAGATAGTTTTCAGAGGTGTCATATCCTCAGCTGGTAGTGATAAGTATGGTGAGAAGAGGTATGCAATATACATCCCTAAGAGTGTGAAAGAGAAGGCTGGGAAAATCGCTGGAAAGGAGGTGATAGTAATTGTCATCCTACCAGATGATGAGGAATAGGATTATCGGTTCCAAAGAAGCTCTCGAAAACTTCCAATTCGTTACGATAAATGGTAGAGTCTTGTTTAACGAGAAAGAGAGGGTCGTTAGAATTGCTAGGGCTTACTCACAAGTAGTTAAGAGTGCTATTAGACCATTGTTTGATGGGAAAAGTGTAGACGAGTTAACCAAGGAGTTTTACAACATCTTACCAAACTACATTTACCTCGAAACTGCTTTAAAGCAAGCTAAGACAATTACTGACTGTTTATTGGATAGGGAGGATGAAAAGGGTGAGATAATACACGCAAGGATAAGGAGGTTCTGGTTCGGTAGTAGGGGGAATAAAAGCGATAAAGGGAACAGAAATATTAAGTTTCACGTTTTGGAAGACCACGTGGAAATTAAAGTTAAAGACCCATGGGGTAAGTGGGTTCACGGGAAGGCGTACTTCGGCAAGGAGTACTTACCGCTACTTTCTGAGCTAGAGGAGTTATCTCGAAGGAAGGAGGAGGGTTACGGTGCTGTAGTAAGTTTCAAGCATTACCCTATGATCCACCTCCAAATCCCACTCTGGTTGTACTTAAAGCACTTCTCTTCGCCGAAACCCAATGGTTACGGTTTGGTTGCTGGTTTCGATTTAAATAGTGATAGGTTGAACGTTGTTGTAGTTAATAAGGATGGTAAAGTTGTTACTAAAAAGACGTGGTGGTATTCGGATGTTACTAGACCGGGTTTTCCTAAAGGGAAAGCTATGGCTTTGCGTTTGAATGCTCTTTCACAAGCTCTTAATTTCCTATCAAGGGTTGGCGTTGATTATGTTATCTTTGAGGACTTGTTCCTAGTGAAGAGGAGGAAGTTCACTAGGAGTAAGAGCGGTAATAGGAAGGTTTCACGTTTCGCTAAGAGGCAAATGTTAATTCACGGTGTTATTAAAGCACTTAGGTTAGGTTTCAACGTTATTCTAGTTAATCCTAAGGGTACTACAAATTCTGAGGGTCACGATAGGATAATGAGGGAGAAGGGTTTTGATAGGCATACAGCCTCAGCTTACTTAATAGCCTTAAAAGGATTAGGAATGTTAAATGATATCAAATGACATAAAATTCACGGCTTATCGGAAACTGTTGTCAATGGCATCAGATGGCTTAACTGAGTATTTTCTCATAATTTCTTTAGCCCTCTCATATTCCTTTATCGTGATTGGTAAAACTGTTAAGTACTTGAGCACTATTTCATCCAAGAATTCTATGGTATCGCAATACTTAACTCCATACTTCTTCTTAGACACGTATTACCTCATCTATAACTAAAGGATCTGAAAACAAGCTTTCATATGTGAGGAGTTTTATATAATACTCTTTTACCTCGCTTACACCCGAGTTTAAGTAGATTAAGAAATTAGCATCAAGAAAAATCAATCTTCAAATTCCTCTTCAAGACTTATGTTCTCAAGTTCCCCAAGGCTTGCCCTTTTAGCATAAGATATCTTCCTCTCATGTTCTTCTAATTTTTTGACAACTTCTCGTATGTTAACCTTCCTCTCAGGTTCTAAGATTATCTTATCTCCAACGACTGTCAAAATTAAGATATCCCCCTCTTTTATTCCCACCAAATCCCTTACACTTTTAGGAATTATTATATAACCCTTCTTTCCAACTTCCACTCTTAGAGTCAAACTCATTCTACTATAGTTTAACTGGCTAAACTAATATTTAAAATTTAACGCTAATGAGCAACAACAAGTTTTATAATTTGTATAAATAATGTAGATTATGCTAAATTTTCAAAGAAAAATTTTATAAAAGAAGCTTTATAATCCATTTTACTACACAATTCGATACATTTTTGGTCATGTCATTATATTCGACAATTGTCTAAAACTTTCGAAAAAGACTGAATTAGTAAGGATTAAAAACGTTAATACTGAAGGTTAAATGGTTTTAAAGTATTGCTTTCCCTTCACCGAGAAATTCTTCAGTTATGTCAAACTTGCCTCATGGTTTAACTCTATTGTAAGTTAAACTTTAATAATCGTTAAATGAATATATCTCATGGAGGTAAAAGTTCACAAGAAAGGGATTATAGTTATCCCCGCTGAGGTTAGAAGGAGGCTTAATATTAAAGAGGGTTCTGTTATAGAGTTGGAAGTTGAGGGTGATAAGATTATTTTAAAACGTAAATTAACCCTCTTGGACGCTTACGGCATAGATAAAGAGATGGGAGATTCTGCTGTAAAGGAGTTGGAAAAGCTGAGGAAAGAGGAAGTTGAGAAGGAAAATTCTGTTTGATACCGGTTTTTTCCACGTATATTTTTCCGGGCTTAATGAAGAGGCTAAGAAAGCTGTGGAAGAAGTTTATACGGGTAAAAGTGTAGGTTATACTCTAGATCTTAATTTAGCGGAGTTCCTTTATACTTATGGCAAACTTAATGGGGTAGAAGAAGCTAATGTTAGACTCTCCTTAATTCTAAATTCACCAATAAAGATTGTTAGTACTAATAAGGAACTTGCTTTAAGGGCAGGTGAGCTTAAAGTTAAGTACCAAAACCTTTCCATAGTGGACTGTTTTCTAGTAGCCTTTGCTGAAAAAGAGAATACTGTAATATATACTACGGACTCTGAGATTAAAAGAGTATATAAAAACACAATAATTCTACATAGTTGAGAAAATTATCCTGAGCGTAAATAATTGAATAAACCTATGTCCAAGTTTATACAGTGTAATCAATAATTTCGTTCATTTGAAATTTGGTTAAAATTTCCTTAAAGTCGTAGATAGTGTCGTCGTTAAGCTACAAATTCTGGGATTAACCTTCTCTCCCATAAGACTAGGGCTATGGAGTACATCATGGTGCGAATGCTCCTATTTACTGCCTTCGTTGCTCTCTTGAATCTAATTAGCCTATCCCTTAATGAGGAATGAAAGGGCTCGTTCGGGTTAACTGGCGAGACAACCGTGTGGTCTTTCAACCAGAAGTACAAGTTATAATCATCGCTCACCCATCTACCCTCGTCAGGCAAATACTTTTTGACCTCAAGGAAAGTACTCTCATCCCTATCCCCCACAGAGTAAATGAGGTAAACTCCCAGCTTCGTGTACACGTAACAAGTGAAAACCCACTTGTAAAAAGCCCTAGCATTCTTGTACAAGTAAGTCCACATCTCATCAACAACCTTAGCAACAACCTTACCCTTGACCAGCTCCTTAGCCCTACCCCACAACTCAACCAACTTCTCATGCTTTTTCCTACCATAACGCTTAATCCAAGTGAAAACAGTACCAAGAGGTACGTTAAGCACCCTAGAAATAGCCCTCATACTCATACCATTAGCATACATTCTCAAAGCCTCCTCCCTCAACTTCCTAGAATGATGATGATAACTAGCATCACCCAAGAAGTACTTACCACAATCCCTACACAAAAACTTCTGCCTACCCAAAGGCCTACCACACTTAACAACATGATGACTACCACAAGAGGGACAAGAAACGTCTTGCCTAAATACAGGCTTCCTACCCATAAGTAATACTCGTTATACAAATATAAATAACTTAACGACGACACTACCTCCACACTCGCGTAACTTTTCCTTACTTTTAATTACTTCTAATTCCGCCATGGGCACCCCTCCTAAGGGATCATAAACTGTCACCCTTAAATCATTGGGGCTAGTCGAGGGAAACACCTATATAGGTTTATTAGTCGAGGAGAGTAATACTCTCCTCGACTCGGTAGACCCAAAATCATATTAGAAAAAATATTTCTGGTAGGATAATATCGAATTTATAAAAGATAAAGAAATTTATAAGAGTATAAAGAATTCAGTTGAAGAAAGGGTTTAAGGTGAGGGAGATGTGGTATTACCACGTGAGTTAGTGAGATGGTAACACCGGTACTCCCTCACCAAAATAACATTCAACAAATAGGATATAAATTACTTTCCATGCTGAACTTCAAGGGAAAGAAAGGGGAAGAGGTGGCGAGAACCCTCATCTCAGCGTGTTTATGGAACGATTCGGTGGAAAGCAAGTCGAGAGAGTGTCCCAAGTGCAAATAATTGAATAAATCTATGTAAAGGTTTATAGATAATAATTCAAAAGATATCATGAATTACTGAGAAATTTTGAATTTTCGCTTGAAGCAAAAAGTCGCGTAATACTTAAAGGGAACCGGGACCATGTAGTACCGATTCACATGAAACATTGGATAGAATACTACAACGGCCCGGTCCCCTATGAACATTTATCAGCAAGGCATAAAACACTTGTGAAAATGGGGGCTACTGGGTATAGTTGTGTGAGAAAATATGTAAGCAGAAGGTTAAAAGTCTTCATCAAGACTCACCTGGAACCTTGAAGCGTGGAGTTGTTTGAGATGATATGAGTAATGCCTTATCACCGACATGGGCCTGAACTTCCAACGCGAATTACTTTCATGGATCGAAACGTAGAGATAGACCTCCAAGGAGCGAAGAGAGGGAAAGTAACCTCCGAGCTCCTCCTCGAACCTAGCCAGGGTCGAGTTGAAACTCTCCGACGTGTTATTAGTGTAGAGGTAGTGTCTAATCTCCCTGGGGAAGTTGAGAAAGGAACAATACTTGTCAGCAGCGTCAAGAAGCCTCTTGGCTCGGGCTGGAGAAAAGGGTTGGACAAGTTGGCTGAGGGACAATATAGCCTTCCTTCCCTCCTCCACGTTCCTGGAGGACTTTAGATCCCTAACTCTAATCATTAGTTCCTCCTTGTCTGGGAGGACCCTCATGAGGTTCCTAACCATGTGTGTTATACAGAGCTGGTGTTGAGAGGAGGGAAAGAGCGTGGACACGACGCGATCGAGTCCAGAGAAGTCATCGCTCACGATTACGTCAACCCTGCTGACTCCCCTGCTTACGAGTCCGCTCAAGAAGGACTTCCAACCGTCCAAGTCCTCCCTATCCCTAACTTCGTAGTCCAAGACGAACTTATTCCCTTCTAAGTCAACTCCTATGGCAATGTAAATGGCTCTCTCCATGATCGACTCGCTGATTCTGACCTTTACGATCTTCACATGGATGTAAAGGGCTAGGAGATCGTGAGGTAGTTCGCGGCTCTTGTATTCCTTGAGTTTGTTGGATATTCTCTCGGCAACCCGATTCATTACGATCTCACTATACGGTATTCCCTTGGCTGCTAACACGGCCTTGACTTGGAGTCATGCCTGATAGAACGAGCTGCTGGAGGAAGTCCTCGTAATCTGGGCTGGTCCTCTCGTACTTCTCCGGAAGGATCTTAGGTCTGAAGCCACCCTTTCTGGTTCTCGGTACTCTGAGTCTTAATACTCCGTCTCCGGTTCCCAGATATCTGAAGTAGGTCCCGTTCTTGTGGTCGTCCTCAACTTCTAGGTAGGCTTCCCTCTCTTCCATCATGGCCTCTTGCAAGATTATCTCCTCTATTTCCCTTAGGCTAACTCCTTCTTTGATTGCCTTTCTTATCTTTTCTCTTATTTCTTCCATTACCTTCATGGTATTACTCTCCCTTATGGTATTACCCCTTCCGGGGTTATTTTTACTTTTTGTCATTATTTTTCACCTTTTGCTACCACAACTATAACTGGTAGCCCCGATTATGTTATCTTTGAGGACTTGTTCCTAGTGAAGAGGAGGAAGTTCACTAGGAGTAAGAGCGGTAATAGGAAGGTTTCGCGTTTTGCTAAGAGGCAAATGTTAATTCACGGTGTTGTTAAAGCACTTAGGTTGGGATTTAACGTTGTTTTAGTTAATCCTAAGGGTACTACAAATTCTGAGGGTCACGATAGGATAATGAGGGAGAAGGGTTTTGATAGGCATACAGCCTCAGCTTACTTAATAGCCTTAAAAGGATTAGGAATGTTAAATGATATCAAATGACATAAAATTCACGGCTTATCGGAAACTGTTGACGACGGCAGTTTCGGCATAGAACGCGTAAGGAATGATCTTGTATAACTCCTTAACAGCATCGTTTAGGGAGATTGTAAGGGGGTAAGGCTAGGGGATTTTCACGGGATGTGTTTCCCACTCAGTTCAGCGGGCATTATGCTTCCCTTTCTTCAACGTTAAATAAATTCAATATTTAAGGAATATTTAAGAGAAATATTGTTAATTAACCATAATTATTAGAAAAATATGATATTTTACTCGAATTGAAAGGTATAATTTAATTTATTATAAGTTTTAATTTATCTTGAGATAAACGAGATTCCCATATTGACGTGTAAATCTAGGCTTTCGTTAATTATAACTAGTTCCCTTAAAGCTTAAATGCCTCCTTAATATCGTCTGCAACAATTAGGATATCTTCATCGAGTTCTTTACTGCAGAACTTCGTCATTAGCCTTAATCACATGAAAGACTAGAAAACTGAGTATATACGTATTTCTACTTCCTTTCTTACTCTATTTTAGAATTTTAAATTATATTTGATCTCGACGTAATTCAATTTATTTATAGATAGTCCATGTCTTGTATTGGTATATTTATTCCGTCAGATGTTAGGAAGTACGAGTCACTAATTTTCTTGTAAGTAGGAAACATATATCATAAGACGTCTGTTAGTATCTTCGTCAAAAATTTCAATAACGCACTTATCTTTCCATTTCTCTAATATTTCTTGGATTTCTCCTTTTTCTTCAGCTATTAAATGTGGAAAGCCATCCTTACAAGAGTAGATTTTCCCTATCATGCTTGATATGAAGCTAATAATGCAAGGTGAGTCAATCGAAAATGTAAAAAATTAGCATATGAAATCGATAAGCTCTAGGTTATTATTTATAAAATTATTTATTTTTTTATTGTTAAATAGTATTTCGAAATGATTTTCTTTAGCCTCTTCCAAGAGTGATTTTAATATAGTGTAATCCTTATTGCTCATATTTACTTCCTTCTCAGTAGTAAGCCTGAGCATGGGCGTAAAATCATTTACTTTTATTTTTTCTTGTTTCTCAGAAATATAATATAAATCCTTTAAATTCGTATACAATATCATCTTTAATAATCCATCTTTAATGTCATCCTCAGAAGGTAAAGCAGAATTCTTTGTATTCTTGGCTTCGATTAAACATACTTTATTTTTCTTAGAATTAAAGAACACCTCGTCAACAGTAAAGTGATAAAATCCGCCTAAATAATTCTTTATATCTATAGTACCTTTATTACCATAGGTTCTTTCTTTAGGTTGGCGAGTTATGCTTTCTCTATACTGCGCTTTTAAAGATAAGGTTCTAGAGAAATTCTTGAAAGCCTCTACATCAGACATGACCTTTTCTATCCTTTTACGTGCAGAGGCTAAATCATGAAATGTTACTTTTGTTTCACTTGAAATTCTCTTATATGATTCTAAAGCCTTCTCTCCTATCTGTTTCAAGTTTGATAACTCATTCATGTTCCAATGTAACGCATCTGACCTATAATTGGAGAGTTCGTCAAACTTTTTCTCTAGGTATTCATAATCGAATTCCTGACTAGTTACCTTATTTTTATACTTAGGATTCTTACTAGCTTTTACATAATAACCAATGATAACATAAACTCCTAATAAACTCATAAGAGCAACTGTATCCCATTGTATAAAATCCCTGTCTCCGTCAACTCCTTCGTCTTTCATAATAGGTATTATTGTAACTATTTTGCCCTTAGAAAACTGCAAAGTATTATAAACTCTTGCGTAAGGATAAGATCTAGTTCTCTTGGGAGAAACCCACCAGCTTACAGCAAACTCATTACCAGATCTCTTATATACAAAAGAAGAAGAATGCTTAATACCTTCAGATAAATCGTAATAAGTTTGCAAAACTGGTAACAGGAATTTCGGCTTATATTTAATACCTTCTATTGTACCGCAAAGGTGAATCAATTTAGATCATCTATTTTGTAATTTTTCCTCAATTTTTTCCCTTAACTTAGTCCTTAATCTCTTAGCGTCTTCTCTCTCAATTATGTCTATCTGCGGTTTTCCGAAAAGTGTATTAACACCAATCCTTTCTAAGATTATATCCTTTAATTCTAAGTCTATTTCATAGCCTATCGCATTTCTTTTCAATTCATTAGCGACCTTTAATGTAGTACTAGTCCCAGCAAAGGGGTCTAGAACTGTATCCCCTACGTAAGAATAAAGCGTAATAATTCTCCTAGCTAGCTCTTCTGGAAACGGTGCTGTATACTTCGAATACTTATTATTAGGCAGTACGTTAGTTATTTCCCACACACTCAAATACCATTTCTCCCTTTGAAATTTATTTACATCTATTTTACTTTCTTCCTTATTCCTAGGGATAAATTTCCCTGGCTTCTTAAACACTAGTATATCTTCATAAACATTATCTGGATAATAATAAAGAGGATAAGGATGTTGAATAAGAACCCCACTCCTCCTACTAATTCTGATATAACCTTCTGGTTTTTTCCAAATAATCCTCTCTTGATATTTAAAACCCAAGCTTTGCATTATTTTTATTAAATCTGCAACTATAGGATAAAGTTCACCGTGTATTCTAACATCTGCTGTAACGAAAACCGCGACCCTACCTTCCTCTAAGACCCTAAAAATCTCCTTACCCACTCCATTCAACAAGCTCAAGTAATCGGCATAAGAAGGAAAAAGATCTGGAAAGTCAAAAGGTGCATTATAGTAAGGAGGAGAAGTAAGAACTAAACCAACACTATTATCCTCAACTTCTTTCATATTTCTAGAGTCTCCAAATATAACTCTCATTATTGAGACTTTTGTTATAAGTTAAACTTTAAAGCTTTTGTTGTGTGAGAGGTCGGACTGTCATAGGGTTTTACGATTCAGCAAAAACGCTGAGATGAGAGACTGTAACGCTTCTACGTAACTACTCGTTATTTTTAATTACTCCTAAATATCGTTTTGACAAGTTGTGTTTATATAGTATTACCGAAGTAGTTTTTATTGATGATCTCCCTAACTGATGACGGGCTCTGCTCACGAGGGTGGGAGTGATAAAAGTGTGGATGGGAGGATAGTGGCGTTCAGTAATAAATCTTTCGCTCAAACTTCAAGCATAGTATTAGCTAACATTGCCACGTGGGTCCTTTCAACCCACGTGACGATTCGGGAGAGGGATTCACCTATTTAGGCTCATAAGGCTTATTATTATACCAAACACTCCAAACAACCCTTGCCAACTTCCTAGCCAAAGCAACATACAACTTCCTACCTTTCAACCTATCCTTGTGTGTTTCATAAAACTTCAATGAGGTTGGGTTCCTAGAGTAATTCCTCATTGCTAAAAAGTAGAACAAGCTACGCAAGTACTTATTACCCCTCTTGGAAATCCCCCTACTTACCACAGCCTTTCCACTCCTCTCAACTACGGGATCTAAACCGCAATAAGCAACAAAGGACTCAGGCTTAGGAAAACGCTTAACATCACCAACAATACCAGCTGCAAGCCTCCCAACACCTGGTATCGTTAATAGGACGTGGTCTTGAGGGACTTGCCCCTCAATCATCCTCCTAACCTCCTTCAACCTCTCTTGCGTTTCTAGGAGGTTTTTAGCCAGGATTTTGATTTCCTCAAGTACTAAGGGGGTGTATTCAAGTTGGTAGAGCTCTTCCTGTGTGAAATCTCCTTTCGCAAGTTTTTCCAACCTGTCCTTGCTTACCTTATCGTTATCGCTTACTAGGAATAGTGCTCTCTTTAGCCTGTTCTTGTATTTCGTCTCTATGTCCTTTAGGAAGAGGTAGAGTGTTACTAATTCCTTTAAGGGGTTGTAATCGTACTCCTTAGCCTTGTCGACCATGTTTTCTAATTTTTCTGCGTCGTAAAAATCTGTTTTCTTTCCCCTAAACTCCTTTTCCCTTGATAACACGTTTGGGCTGACTTGTAGTACTCTTACCCCTCTCTCCTTGAAGTATTGTGAAGGCCTTATTGCGTATACTCCGGTAGGCTCTAGGACTATTACGCAAGGTTTCATCTTGAGGATTTCCTCATAATCCTCCTTTTTGTTCTCGTATCTTCTCACCCTCCCCCTGCTAGTTATTAAATGGTCCTTTGATACATCTATCCCTATTACCCCTACCTCTTTATCACACCTATATGCGTGAATTTTATCACAATGTTCAGTCCGATGGTAGGGGTTTGTCACGCCACTACCCGAAGACTTTGCTTCAGAACTCACGTCGACCATGTTTCCCCAGTCCGGTAGACCCAAAATCATATTACAAATATAAATTCAACATTAAACCTCATATTTTTTCTTAATAAATAAAAGAATATATTTTATTATACTCATAATCAAGAGTAGTAAGAATAAATATATTAAATAATTGATACAAATAAAGCTGATTTCATTATTCGTGTCCTTGTCATTCTCTAATGTTATAATAATATTCCTCAGTTTACTTTCAGAAATATAAAAGATCTAATACAACACTTAAAAATTTCTAAAAGATACTGTAAAATCAATTATCTAATTACATTAAATTCACATGAATTACTAATAACAAATAAAAATTATTTTTAGTAATAAGATTTTGGGTCTACAGGACAAGGAGGAACTAATGATTAGAGTTAGGGATCTAAAGTCCTCCAGGAACGTGGAGGAGGGAAGGAAGGCTATATTGTCCCTCAGCCAACTTGTCCAACCCTTTTCTCCAGCCCGAGCCAAGAGGCTTCTTGACGCTGCTGACAAGTATTGTTCCTTTCTCAACTTCCCCAGGGAGATTAGACACTACCTCTACACTAATAACACGTCGGAGAGTTTCAACTCGACCCTGGCTAGGTTTGAGGAGGAGCTCGGAGGTTACTTTCCCTCTCTTCGCTCCTTGGAGGTCTATCTCTACGTTTCGATCCATGAAAGTAATTCGCGTTGGAAGTTCAGGCCCATGTCGGTGATAAGGCATTACTCATATCATCTCAAACAACTCCACGCTTCAAGGTTCCAGGTGAGTCTTGATGAAGACTTTTAACCTTCTGCTTACATATTTTCTCACATAACTATACCCAGTAGCCCCAAAAGAACTCTTCAATGTACTCGAAACCGAACCTTGTTAACCTATCTTTGTATGTTATTAATACGATGTCGACACTCCTTCCCTCAACAAGTTTGAATAACTTAAGCAATCCTTTTCTTTGTGTGTTCAACCCGCTTGCAATATCTTTCAGTACTTCAACTACCTTGTAACCCTTTGCCGTTGCGTAATTTGTTAGGTAGTTATTTGTCTTTCCAAGTCTTCTCTCTGGTCTGCTGACGAAACTCTTGCGTAAATTACAGCCCTCGTCTCTTCCCTCTTCTCTAAGTACTTCTTAATCTCGCTGTAAGGTATCCTATACTTCCCTCCTTCAGTCGTTACTGCCCTTATTTTTCCTTCTCTAATCCACCGTAGGAGTGTTGAGTATGAAATGCTGAGTAGTTGGCAAGCCTCCTTAGGTCTCAGTAGTCTCTCCACAAAATTGGTTGATAATAAATAAATATAAAAAGATTTCTATTAACGTGAGAAAGGATTCAGCCCTTATTTCCCTCCCCGTACCGTCTACGGGAGCGGTAGTCAAACCACTCCCTTCGAGGATATGGGGGTTTCATTGAGCATCTTCCTCCCTCTCACATTGCTCATAGAGTTCATGGTGGTGCTCTCTATTCTAACGTTAACATAAAAGTTTATAAACTTCGTGAAAAGATAGTTAGGAATGCTAAATGATATCAAATAACATAAACTTTACGGTTATCGGAAACTATTGACAACGGCATTTAGGCCTAGGTACGGTGAAAAGCCTAGGGAGAGGCTGACGTTTAATAAGAAAGTATATGTAGTAGACCAATGCATAATTTCGAGAGTAGCTCTGAGGGCTAAGGATAGGGGGAGGGTTATGGAGAATTTAGTTGCTTTAAAGCTGTTCAGAGATAACCAATTAAAAGGGCTATATTACGTTAAAGGTAAGGACTTCGAAATAGATTTTTATGACGAAATTAACTCACGTCTGCTGCAAGTGACTTACACTTCAGATAAGATCGAAGAGAGGGAGATAAGATCTCTTCTAAAGGCTGAGGAAATGTTAAGAACTAAGGAGTTAATAGTGATCACTTACGATATTGAGAGCGAAGAGGAAAGGGAGGGTAAGAAGATAAAACTCATCCCCTTATATAAGTTTTTATTGAGCTGATTAGGTAGACAAGAGTAAGAAAGTAATCTCACCTTTATATCGTGTAACGACCTAAGGTGAAATTAAATTCCTCTTCTCCTCTATAATTTCCCTTTGATTAACAATAACTCTCTTTAATTCCTCAAGAGAGCATCCCAAGTGTAAATAATTCAATAAATCTATGTATAAGTTTATAGATAATAACTCAAAAGAAAGCATAAACTCTTGAGAAATTTTGAATTTTCACTTGGAGTAAAATCTTGAGTAATACTTAAAGGGGACCGGGAAGACGTAGTACAAGGATTGGGAGATATGAAACCTTGGATAGAATACTACAATCTCCCGGTCCCCTATGATAAACTATCATCAAGGCATAAAACTCTTTTGAAAATGCACTACATACTAATCACCTCAAAAGCACTATCATCACTAGACCTATACATACTTAGAGTACTCATCGTCATGATGATATGGCAATGCTCCTACAGAGATGTAGAAGCATACTATTACACGGACATTGTAGTAAGATGGTTTCTAGGAGAACGCAAGTCAAAATCCGAAAACCACAGAAGGGCAAAGAAACTTAGGGGAGAAATAAAGAAAGCATTCAAGGAATACGCAAAAGAACTTGAGGAAAAGCTAAGCAAACTAGAAAACTACTTGCCAAGTAGTGCCTTATACGGCAAAGTTAACAAACTCTGGGCAATAGATTCCAACATAATCGAAGTACCCTTCGGAAAGAGAAACAAGGAGACATTAAAGAAAAAGCTAGAACTCAACTTGAGACAAGGAAAGTTTAGGGAAGCAGCAAACTTAATTTACTACTATATGAGGGCTAAGATTCATCGTAGATTTAAGGGTGAGTTTGCGAAGAAGAGGGTAGGAGTTTCTTCGGCTTCAAGGTTTTATATGCTATTTCCCCAACCATGATTCTTCACGCAATTCAAGTTGAGTTTGCAAACTTTCCCGATAATAAGGTTGGTTTTGGTATGAGTGGTTATAAGGTTGTTGATAGGGGTTTCTTGGGAATGCCCTCAACTTGGATAATTGGTTTTTCTAGTTTTAGACGTTATGTTGAATTCTTTGGTATTTTCTTGAAGAGGTATTGGAGACCTTACGCTATTAACAAGGATATGGTTGAGGTTTTTGTTTACGTTATTGGAATAATTTACAATTCCTTGATTTACACTTCCGTGTTAGCAAAAGTTCCGCAAGAGGAATTTGTCAAACTCTCTAGTTAACCCTAGGCTAGGGTTAACTAGAATAATATGGGGTATGTTTGAAATTCATTTTTTCTCAACTATAAGTTATTTTATATTACAATAAAATATTAATCTTCCCTCATATTGAAAGATATAATTGACTTCTATTCTCAACTAGTTATAATATTGTTTTTCTATCACATTATATTTATTGAATTATTTGCATTCTGGACACTCTCTCAAGGCCTCTTTCTAGTGTTGTCAGCAATTTTAGGGTATTTCCTTCACAATAGGTTATCCGTGAGAATAGTAAGTTTTGTAAACAACTGGATAAACTTACCTTTGATATTTCTCGTCACATATCTTCAGAGGGGTTTTGAGGTAAGTGACGCTAAGATTTTCCTAACCTCTGTAATTTATAATTTCTTAATGTTTGCGATAGTTTTATACTTAACCAGAGAAATCGAACCATTTAGTAGAGGGTCTGTTTTAATAAACTCAATCTTCATGAATACAATTAATTTACCTTTCTCAATACTCCTAGCGTTTAGGGGGAATTATGAAATCTCTGCAACGGTTGCAGTGGCGATGGCTACATTAAGGCTACCGATAGTGATGATAATTTTTACGTATTTAAACAAGGGTATAAGCGTGATACACAATACTACAAATAATTCAATAATAAGAACAAATCTTTCAAGATATCTCCCTGTAATAACTTTTCTAATAGGTGGTAGTTTACATTATGTTGTAGGCTCAGTTATAAACGTTGACATCGTTAATACAATAAATTTGATTCTCATCTTAATAGTACTTTATGAATTCGGTTATCAAATAAGAAGAGTAATTGGTGAAATGAGGATTAAAGATGTTACGTCAAAGCCTTACATGATAATTTATATATCAAGAATTCTTATTAGCCCAATCCTAATATTTCTTATCTTAATTTCTCTAGGTATCACTTCCAAGATAATTATCGAGCAAGTTATGGTAACAGCGATTATGGCTCCAGCAATAACAAACGTGGTTTGGGCTAGAGTTTATGGTTTTGGCACAGAAATCATAGTGAAATCCACCTTAATATTAACACCTATTAGTACAATAATTGCTATAATATTTCTTATATTATATTAATTTAAAAATCATAATATTTGAGATCGGTAGAAATGTATAAATTCCCAACAATATATATCTACCTATCGAAAAAGACTCTATATAGCTTATCGATAAACTTTCTATAAAAATTAAAAATAAGTCGAAAACTAAACCGGAAAAGATTTAAATAGACATATTAAGAAGTTGTGATGACCATGAATGTACAGCACAGAATTGACATTAAATTCCCCTAGTTGGATCGTGAGAAAATTCCTTATGGATCCTCTGTTTATTAGTGGAGTTAGTGGACATATTTCCATTTTAAAATTTAAGGATAAACAAAAGGATGAGTATATCATGGGAGATAGAATTAGGGAATTATCAGCACCCACAGACGAGTTCATAGCTCTGTACATATTATTGAGAACCAATAAAGACTTCAAATACACTGAGGGGATTTTCAATGGGCCGAAAGTTACCATGGAAAGCATAAAATATTCTGGTATGTCTGATGATGGAAAATTGGAGTTTACAATAGAATTTATGCCAAAAAGTTTAGGAGATACTCAGACAAGGCTATACGTTGCGACGAATGTAAAGTATAACGATTCGCTATTAGATAAAATGTTAGGAAAGTCAGCCGTTGATTTCGCAAAGCATATAGTAGAAGACCATTTCGCAACTTACGTAAGAGTATATTTCCCATCATTATATGGAGACATTATTAGGAGTTTAACTAATAAAGAAACTGATAAAGAAAAAACGACACAAGGATTATCGCTAACACCATTATTTGAGTTCAGTGGAGATGCTACTAGTATATTAAGTAAGATTAACGAGATGGTATCTCAGCTAGATTTAGGTCTCATTAAGGTAAACTTTGGTAAAGTAAATTGTAACATTATAGTTCAAAATAAGGACATGAAAAGGGCGATTTGCAGATCCGATAGTAATGTAAAAGCGAGTTTTGAGGCATTATCTCTGATAATTTCCGCCAAAGGACAAGGTAAGATGGAAGTGTATTCAGTGAAGATGGAGGATCTAATTGATACCTTGTATACATTAGCTTAATGCTTTACAAAAATTGGAGGTTAAGGGGCGGAAAGCCTCGCCAGCGGGGATGGATAGCCCCCTTATATTTAAATAATCCTTTTTTCTGAAATTCTTTTAGTGATGTTAATGATGCTCCTTATATAAAACATATTAGTCAGATCTGAGTAATACAGATCTGACTGGGGTGTAGGCCGTGACGCTCCTTGGGCTTAAAGCCCGATGGGGAGCTTGGCCTCCTCCAATTCGGACCGGAAGTTGGGCAAAAAGCCCGAATAAAACATAAGGGTGAGTATACATGGAGGCCCCAGTTGCAGGAATAGATGTATCAAAAGATAAATTAATCGTGTATTTTCAAGGTAAACTCTACGAGTTTACTAATGATAGGCAAGGGTTTGAGGAGATAAGGAAGATCTTGCCTAGTGGTTGCAAAGTGGGTATTGAGAGTACTGGAGTTTACCACGTTAACCTAGCAAAGTACTTGATGGGCGAGTATGATGTTAGGATCATTAATCCCTTCATACTCAAGAAGTTCAAGGATTTTAGGGGTAAGAAGAGTGATAAGAATGATGCTAAAAAGCTAGCAGAAATAGTTGTAAGTATGGGTAGTGGGTTTACAACAAGTGATGCTAGGGAGTTGACTAGCCAGTGGGATTTTGTTACTAGGAGTATTGCTAGGGTTAAGAATAGGTTGAGGAGGGATTTGGTACTTTTAGGCTATAGGGATAGTTTGTCTAAGAAAAACTTGGAGGAGGTTTTGAGGGGTGGGGATAGTGTTGTCTTGGCTGAGGTTTCTTTTGGAGGAGCTTGAGAGGCTTAAAACTAGGAAGAGGGAGATTGAGAAGGAGCTTGAGGATTTTGTTCCCAAGGATAGTTTGATTTTCACTATTCCTGGTATTGGTAAAACCTTGGGTTGTATTATTTTGGCTAGGGTTGGTGATGTTAGGCGTTTTAGTGATAAGAAGAGGTTTGTTGCTTATTGTGGTCTTGACCCAGTTGTTGAGTCTAGTGGTAAGAGTGTTGTCTCAAGGGGTATATCCAAGAGGGGTGACGCTGTTTTGAGGAGGGCTTTCTATCTTGCAGCTTTGACTGCCATCAAGGTTAATCCTGTTATCAAGCGTTTTTATGAGGAGCACAAGGGTAGGTTAAAGGGTAAGAAGTTGATTACTGCTTGTGCAAGGAAATTGGCTGTTATTACTTGGGCTGTGCTGTATTATAATAAGCCCTTTGATGCTAGTGAGTAAAGCAGGTTTCATCACTTGCGTAAGTAGTGTGGACTATGCTCGATTTTTCATGGAAAGGTTTTTATACCGGAAGCTCCCCAGCTCGATTGAGGGCTTAATGGGACTGTGGGAGGAGTATCTAGTATCTCTTCCCTTTAAGGGACTAGACGTTATGGATGAAAGTCCCCTATTCGAATGGGAGTGGATCTCTGATCCACTCGACTGCCCACCAGATGAGAGATGTAATCCCAAATCTTTAAATACGATCCAAATCTGTTATGACTAAAATTCATAATAAATAGGAAATAAAAATTATCTTCTCCTTAATGCTAATATCGCTACAACTACTATAAATACTATCGCAATAATTATGGGAAGAAGTAGATTACTGGAGATACTAAATGACTGAGAAGATGGTTGATATCCATATACTATGTAATAAGTCATTGAAGGATCGTCAAACACCACAATCTTTCCGTTATAGATAAAATAATTATTTGGATTCAATTCAACCATTCCATTACTACCTTGTTTAAAAACGGCAAACGTCTCATTCTTTGCCATACTAACGTTAAATATCACGTAATTTGAACTATTGTTAATGTTAACGATCTGTGTAGTATAGGTTTTTCCTCCTAAAGTAATATTTGAAACTGTAACACTAGGCTCTACTTGGCTTACATACTCGTAAGATCCATTAGGGAATATGGTAATATATGCTCCACTGGATGTAGTATTAACGTAAATTAGGGTTGTTGGGCCAAATACCATAACCTTGTGGTATAAGTTAACAGTTGCAGTACTCTCTACTCCTTGATCAGTAATAACTACAACTGCAGGATTTCCGTTGACTAAGACAGTAGTAGCTACTGAGGCTTTAGCGTACTCTGCATTTGGATTAATAACAATTTTTATTCTAGAATTTAAACTATTATACGTTATGTTTAATATAAAACCTTGATGAGTAAAGTAGATTGAGGAGAAAGTATTATCCAGAGATCCTACAACACTACCATTTACACCAAAGAATTCAATATCAGTGAACTCCACAATACCTTGTAAATTCGTAAGCTCAGTAGCCAAAAGTCCACTGGCTTTACTACTCCATATCATTGCGGGAACGTAGGTCCCATTATAATAGGCTATTGAAGTATTGTAAGGTGCTTGAGCCCTTATCCCTTCATAATTGAACTCCATCTTACTATACCTCTGCGGTTGTGTTCCTTGTATAGTTAAAGTAAGCTGATATTCTCCAGTCATCGTTAAGTTAACCTTATGTAATAATAGCGTTAACGCCTTATGATACGTTGTTTGAGTGTGTGATATTGTAAATGTTATATTGGCGAAATTACTACCATTTAGGAACTGTAATACTAGAGTTGCAGTATTGTTAAAATACGTCAGTCCCTTCACCGTGGTTGTAGTATTTGTAAAACCAGCCCATACTACCTCTTCTATTAACCTTGGTTCAATTAGTAACACTCTAGCTAATTGCGGTATTTGTGATGTAATACTTATACTGAACGGGCTTACATTTACGCTTACTTTTCCCGTATAATTAGTTAAGGGACCTACATTTACATTAAATGAGTTACTATTGTATTTTATTGTCCTCTCGTCATTGGTTGAGGACGTTGTAGTGTTATAAAAACTTGACGAGTATTTGTACGTTATATGAGATGGGGTAATCTGGAGTGTTGATGAATATTGTTGATACATTACGTAGAGTGAAGGTGATGAAGAGTTAGCAGCAAGAGCAAGTGTTGGTAGGGAAAGGAGTATAGGAATTAAGAGTAACATTTTAGGTCTCATGGCTATAGCAATTTCATGTGCTGATTTAATAAGCTTTATCCAAATATCATATTGAAAGAGATTGGCTAAAGGGATTTGTATCAGGAATTCATTACGTAAAAAATTAAAAATTCCACTTATTTATTAAATTATGGTTGATAAACGGCTGTTGTAGATATGTTAATTATATTCCCTCCAATGTTTATCGTTAGTGTTATAATGTAAGTAGTATTTGGAGCTAATGATTGAACGTTTCCAAAGAATATTGTTACCTCATTATTACCGATTTGCAATACAGTAGGATTTATTGCACTTGACATAATATTCGCACCCTCAATTTTCGCAGATATAATGCTAGCTGGGGTTGATGAGTATAATGTAATATAAGCATAGCCATTATTCCTTATAGTCCCTTGACCCACTTGATAAACTTGGGGAACTAAAGGTTGCTGTGCAACAGTTGGTAACGGTCTTACTTTACCTAGACCTACATATGCCAAAATAAAGCCGACGAAATTAATAAGATCTATGGGTATTACTATTAATATCCCACCAATCTTAACTAATCCCTCATTATATATTTCACCAACCTTGTAAAACCCTATACCAATTAATATCCCACCAATCAGCGCTATTATTTCTCCTAAAATCAATATTGGGAATCCTATCAATACAATTGTAAGCAATGCTCCAATAATGATAATAATTAGTCCCACTAGATAGAGGGTAGTTCCAATTTCACCTATTCCTACATCTCTACCTAGGCTTTTCAAAATACCGAAACCACTCCTTATTCTCAATATACCTATTAGCCCTATAATAGCGCCAATTAGTATTACTATAGCAATTCCTACTAAAAGGCCAATACCACTGGCGATTACTCCGCTAACGTTACCGCTCGCAGCGGAAAACATACCACCGAGCATACCTGCAGATATAATTACTAGAATTCCTATTGCGGCAAGTAACACGGCAAGTATCATAAAGAGGGAGCCGCTCCTTAATTTTCCTATTCCTTCCAATTCCGTATTCTGTTGTGACATATAAGATATTCTAATTACTAATTTAAAAACTTTTACTTTCTCTATTTTTCAGAATAGTTACAACATTAACAATTTCAACATTGTCACAAGCATCGACACACCTAGCACATACAATACAACTTATCCTATTAGAATAACCTTTTTTCAAAATATCGTTACTAATAGGTATCTTAACTGGGCAAGAAGTATCACATTCCTTACTAACGCATTCTTTGCAAGTGTTAACGTCTTTGGCCCTAATCTTAAACAACACCTTGTTAAATATTCCATTGAAAGTGCCGAAACCACACCAGCCTTGCCTAGCACATGAATATATTCCAAAAATTGGAGTTAAAAAGTAAAAGAACCACCATATGTAGTTTAACGTAAACATACCGTAAAAGTCTAAGGGATTAATAGGAAGCTTAATTTTCCCTAAACCCATCATCACGAAAAGGTAAAATGCGATGATCAATGGCACGAGAAAAATCCACCTCAAATAGTCCCAAAACTTGCTGTTTTTCTTAGCTGAAAATTGTTCATAGAACACATTAGACCACATGTGAGCGGACATACAAACAAGGTTACAATAAACACCCCTGCCAAATAATGTTGAAAATAATGCAATAACGACTAGGGAAATTACGAAAGGTGCTAAAGTCACGGGAAATATCATACCACTCATTCCGAAAATATAATAGTTTGTATAGTAAGGGATCAAAACTACGAATATTGGTATCCCGGTTAGAATACCTAAAGTCCACGCCTTTAAATATCTTGTCTTAACTTTCTTAAACCTCTCATAAACTAAATAACTCATCTCAGCGCCCATCATTATTACGTAAAATGGGGCCATGGTAGTTGTCATTATAGTCATGAATGGTACCATCACTAGTTTACCAAGTAAATTGTACTTCATTATTGTCATAGTAATCATTGTTAAAGGATTAATTGGGAATAACCACCAAAACGGATTATTGAAAGGCGATCTCATCATATGTGAACCTATCATCATCTCGCAGTTCATCGTATTAACGAAGAGTGAGTTAGTCAGATTAAACCCTAATACACTCTCTCCAAAACCCATTGCCAATTCCGTTAAGTTTACTAATACAAGGAAGAGGAAAGGTTTAGGTGAGATTTTCTTAGCAGGAACATTGTAAAATATCAAAAAGAAGTACCAAACCATTGACGCAATCATAGATAGGGTAAGGAAATATAAGTTGCTAAGTGAAGCAAAAAAGGTTAAACCGAGCATCATTAGGAGATTGAACAAGGATAGAGAGATCGCAACTAATTGTCCTTGAAATGTTAACATTCTCATTTCTGTTAAGTATAACAACACGATGTTTACTATCATAAAAAGTGAGGTCAAAATTGACATTATGAACTCAAGCATTCTATCCATCAAATAAAGGGAGGGCATGAAAGCCATGGAAATGGCAAATGTGGTTATAGCGAACTCCATAATGCTTCTTCTCCTCAATATATAGAGGAAGAAAATCGCATCACCTAACATCATGGCACCATAGGCTGGATTATTAATCGCGGTAAGTAAAGGATTAGGTAAGGGAGTGAAGTAATTACCATAAAGATAACCCATTGCTAACTCATCGAAAACTATAACCGATGATAATAATAACCCATATTTCCAATTTCTATTAACGTTAATACTATGGTCCTTTATTAGGAATGATATAAACAGAGGTATCAATACTAGAAGCATTCCAGATATGAAAAGTAATACATTAAGCTGAGCTAACGCTAAACTTTCCAAACCCATCATCAATACTATCGAAAGAATTATTAACAAACCCTTAACCCTTACGTATTCTCTTCTTAAAATCAAACCAAATATCCAAAAATCAATTGTCATCATTATAATAATGTAAACAAGAGAGAACAACTTGAGTATAGTCTCATATTCCATATGGTCTATTCAAGTTTCAAAAATTTAAGTTTTACTTGAAATAACATTGGAAAAATAATATTATAGTACTATTTTTCACTTTTAAGCAATTTAGCATCAAAATAAATCTAATGTATGAATTAAATTTCCTACATTAATGACGTCTGATCAATTTAATCTTTTATATGAAATTTAATTTATATGGATAATTCAATTTTTTAAGAATTTTCGATCTAATGGTCTTATTTAATTATTGTAATTATCGTTTTTCTCATTTTTTCTAAAAATTTTTAAGTATGAACTACGATAGTAACATAATGGTAGAAAATAAAGGTCTTAGACTGAATAGAAGGGACTTCTTGAAAGCTTCTGCCGCAGCCGGTCTTGTAATGGGGCTTGGTTATTTTGCATCAAAATATAATTTTAACATATTCGTCACACGGGATGCCGTAAATGATGAAGAGTTACAACCGGGTTGGCAGTATTCCTATGTACCCAGTATATGCGCGTTTTGTTCGTCAACTTGTGACATTTTAGTGGAAACTGAATATAAAAATGGTTATATGAGAGCTCTCGAAATCGATGGTAATCCCCTTTCACCTCTAAATGAGGGTAAAGTTTGCCCTAGAGGAAGAGCTGGGATTTTCAGAACTTACAATGTAGATAGGCTTAAGACACCACTAATTAGAACTGGTCCAAAAGGTACTTGGAGTTTTAGAGAGGCCACTTGGGAGGAGGCAATTAATTACATAATGCAGAACATAAAACAATTGAATCCACAACCATACGAATTCCTTTTAATTGGTGGTGGAATACCATGTGCAAATTATAAGCCCTATTTCATTCCGTTTACTCTAGGTACACAAATACCTAATATAAATGGTACTCCGATGCAAACGTGCTTATTTAGTGATCAAGTGCCAATAGGTTTCGTAATAGGTGGATTCGATCTACATGCCACTGATATGATGGATGATATGACGTATTCTTCTTTAATAGTTGCGTGGGGTACCAGTGGAATCCCTGCAGGAATATTCGTAAATAGGGCAATAAGGTATGCAAAAGGTATAGAAAACGGTGCGTATGTTATAGCAATCGATCCCAGGATGTCTGAAGCCGCATCTAAGGCTAATCTATGGATTCCAGCAAAACCTGGTTCTGATCTTTATATTGCCATGGCTATTATTAACTACTTAATCCAAAATAACTATTATGATGACGAGTTTGTAAGGTATTACACTAATGCTCCCTTCTTAGCCTATAAAGAAAACGATGTTGTTAAATTACTAGAGGAAGATTATGATGATGGTACTGTAAAGGCATATTACGTTTACGATGAGATAAGTGGGCAAATTATAGAGGTACCACCGTTTACAAATACTAATAAATACGACGTTAATGGTAATTTTATCAAGCCAGCATTAAACGCTCCTCAAGGTTTAACTTATAATGGTAAACAAGTACAAACAGTATTCCAATTCCTAGCACAAAAAGTTAGTAATTATACGCTCGAATACGCGGCTCAAGTTGCAGACGTTCCCCTATCACAACTTCAAGAGTTAGCATTTAGAATTGCAACAATGAAACCAATGACGATAATTACCGGGTTAAAAGGTTTCTTCAACGATCAAGCTGTACAATTTAGAAAAGCTTACGCAACTATAATGGCGTTAACTGGTAACATAGACATTAGAGGAGGTTGGGTGTACTCTGCAGTTTATAGAGAAGGTATTAAGAAAGTGGTAAATGCTTATAATAACATGGTCAGTAGTGGGAAGACGAAGCCTGGTATATTATTACAAAGGCCTGAGGTATTGGAACAACTACCAGTCAATGAATTACCAGGAGCTTTCTTCGCCATGTTTCCTATCATATATGTTTATAACAACCCTTCATTCTGGATAACTGGTGTTCCAGCACTTAGCTATGCCTATAATCAAGTTCTAAAGCAACAAGGGAAGAAACCAGCTGGAGCTTATACGTTATTTGAAGAATCGGGATCATATGCCGCAATTAAGGGACAAGTTACTTGGAATGGCCAACCCTATAAACCTAAAGTTGCAATGTCCTATGGAGGTTCACCATTTAACTTCAAATGGGATGAGTATAAACAAGTGTTGGAGACCACATTCTACATTATGATAGATATACTACCGACAGAGGCTAGTTTATATGCAGATGTGATTTTACCGGATGTAACTTATCTAGAAAGAGATGAATTCTTCTGGGATGATGGCCCAGCCATGGATAGGGCAATTAGGGGCAGATGGCAAACAATACCAGTGTTATGGCCTAATACCGCAAATGGTTTGGATTTATTCATAATGTTTGCGTACATGTTAAATCCACAAGCTGGAGACGCCTATATACAATGGATGGCTAGGTTCGCTGGGGTACCTTTAGATATATTAAAGTCAGTTATACAACAAGAGATGCCCAATTATCAACAATATTTAATGAAGAATAACGGTTATCCACCATGGGGTAGTTTCACAGCTAAAGCGTGGAGAGAGGCTCAACTTAGCGTATTGTCAGAGGAACTAAACATGCCTAAAGAGCAAATATTGCAAACCTTAAGAAATAATGGTGTGATTGTAATTAAGACTGTTGATGATTATTTTGCAAACCATGAAAGAATACCATGGGACTTACCAGCTGCAACTCCAACTGGTAGAATTGAGATATATTCAACTATATTATACTATTACGTTATACAGAATTATGGATATGACCCAGTATGGGATCCAATAATAGCTGAAATACCACCAAATTGGAATGGAGGTTATGCAGTTGAAGATGGCGTTTATCTCTCACCACCAACACCATATAACTATCCAACGTTTAAACCAACACCACCAGAACTCTTCTTCATAGAGTATAAGATCCCACAATTCGCTTACACGTCTAGCGCTGACAATCCGCTGTTGATGGCTATTACTTCTAATAGTTATCATAAAGATATCTTAATGAGGGCTTGGATAAATCCAACTACTGCAGCACAATTAGGAATTAACGAAGGAGATTGGATCGCTATCGAAAGATGGAAATTACCAAACCCAGATGGTAGCATACCTAAACTAATTGTTAGGGCCCATTTGACTCAGTGGATAAGACCAGATACAATAGGAGTACCAGAGCCTTTTGGTCAAAGGAACCCAGCATTAACTACTGCAACCAAAGCTGTAAACGAGTTTGGCAATCAGCCAGTATCAGTAATGTGGGCACCAGGTAGAAATCCTTTAGGTGGTTATCACATGAATGAGCAATTCACTGTTAGGGTTAGAAAAGCGACGTCTGATGAGATTCAAGCTGCAACACAATTGGCAAGTGTGCAAACTCCAGACACATTACCTTCACAGCAGGCTAAAGTTACCACTCCTAACAATTCCGCTTCTCAAAATGATTGGCAACAATACGTCTCATACGGTAATGTTTCCACATTAGGGTGATCCCTCATGTCCACACAAGTTTCAAACCCATATATACAATTTGGGAATACTCAACCTTGTAAACACTGGGGATTCGTGGTTAAGGTAGACCAATGTCTAGGCTGTGATGCTTGTGTTGCTGCGTGTACAATAGAGAATCAAACGCCATTCTGGCGAGGTCTATTTAGAACTCATGTTGAAGATCTAGAATTAGGAGAATATCCCAACACTCAGAGAGTCTTCGTACCTAGATTGTGTATGCAATGTGAAAACCCGCCATGTTATTATGTATGTCCAACTGGCGCTACCCAAATTGTTGCTGGAGGTATTGTAGTGGTTGACGAGTATAAATGTATGGGATGTCTTTACTGTGTTGAGGCATGTCCATATGGTGCTAGATACTTCTACACTTACGAGGATATTGAGAAGTCCAAGGAGTATTTTGGATTGAATTCAATTCACGTGGTTCCTCACGTAGATAAATGTACTTTCTGCTACGGTACAGCCCCAGAAGGCACTTATACTCCTGCATGTGTAAGAACTTGTCCGGGTCATGCCAGAGTATTTGGGTGTCTTGATGATCCTAATAGTGAGGTTAGTATATTAGTTAATACTGGGCAAGCAGTAGTGTTGAATCCGGAATTAAACGTTCAACCTAAAGTTTTTTACGTGTTTAATAGGCAGTTGGGTAGGGGAGGAGGTGGTAACTCATGAATAAATTCCTATTAGCTTGGACTATAATATTCATAATAATTGGAGGAGGGATATTACTTTACGGTATGAGCTTTAATCCCATGTCATGGGCTAATGGCCTAGTGACATTTACTGAGCCTAATGACGAGCCAATACCTTGGGGACTTTTAGTAATTGGCTATATGTTTTTCGGAGTTATAGGTACTGGCGTTAGCACTTACAATTCACTATATGAACTGTTTAATAAGAATCATCCAGAAAAGAATCCGTTTAAGAATATCTCATTAAGAAACGAGTGGATAGCACTAACTGTACTAATACCGGGCTGGATTATGGTCTTTGCATCAACTTATAAGCCTGGAGAAGCTGTCTATATTTACACGAGCTTTAGAGATACCTCAAGAATAGCTTGGAACGGTTTATTGTACGCACTTGTGGGTATTGGTATAATTCTAGAAATACTAGCATTAATAGGGGAGAAGAGAAGGGAATATAAGGACCCTATTAGTAGACTCTTGGCTTGGCTATCATCTAAATCAGTATTGATATTAATAGTTGGCTATGCAATACTAATGGAGTTAATACTGGATGCGAACTTAGGCTCAGTATTCGGCTACTTATCAACATGGGTCTACGAGTTCGGTCCATTCATGTCAATGTTATTCGTCATATTATCATTCTATTCCGGTATTGCGATGTTATCATTTATGACTCCGTTATATAATAGATTTAGAAAAGTTAAAGAAGATCCAAATAGTTTGAGTATACATGAAATGTATAAAATACTAGGAAGAGACGGTGTATTAGCTACGATAGCAGTAGGTTTTTCACTACTGTGGTGGTTATGGTTAACAGCAACGAATCAGCAAACTTCAGCTTGGGCAGAGCTTATGATTTCTGGGCCATATAGTGTAGTCTTTCTAATAGGTGGAGTACTAGTTGGTGTGATAATTCCAATAATCCTTTACGGGCTTGTATATAAGAGGGGAAGTAGCCATATGTTAGTAACATCTTCGATATTCACATTACTTGGAATGTTCTCGATAATTACGATTGCTGATATCATACCTCAATCAATAACGTGGTATTATTCAGTCTCACCAATATCTCCATCAAATTCCAACTGGGTTTACGAATTGCGCAGCATTTTTAATAACGGTCCATCGTGGACGCACCTGCCATTTAATATATCGTTCTACGATATAGTGTTTTTCATTGGCTCAGTACTACTATTACTTGGGATTTACACATTGGGCGTAATACTATTACCATTAGAAGAAGATGAAAAGCCAAGACACCTTATATTCAAGTGAAGTCATATGACATCCCTTTTTTATTCACCCCTTATTAAATACCGAGTAGATGTTTTGCCCTCATCTGAGTTGAAAAAGGAAAACATTAATACCAAAGCCTTAGTCGTTATAGGAGATGGAATTGATAGGGAAAAAATTTCAGAAGATCTAGAGCTAAACCCCTTGCTGGTAAGAATAGTTGGCAAGGATAGTAGTAAGGAAGAGGTAGAATACAACAAAGTAGTTCTAGAAAACGCTTGGCTAGCAGATATAGCTCCAGTTGAAGAGATAAAATCCATTGATAGACGAAGTCTTTTACGCGGAGAAGTAAAAAAGGCTAAAAAGGTTGACAAGCCAATTTACCTTAGCGAATATTGTAATGGCTTATATAAGGCATGTAATGTATGTGAGTTTTCATGTCCTTACAACGCTATTAAAGTTGATAAGAAAACTGGAGTAAATATTGATTACATAAAATGTACATCTTGTGGTCTATGCGTAGCTTCATGCCCAGTTAGTGCTATACAATTTCCATCACTTTCTCAAAATTCGATTTTTGAATTAGCAAAGGTAAAAGGGGAAAAGAGGATTACATGCTATAAAAATACTAAAAATAGAGGAGTCAAGATACCTTGTTTAGCAATGCTATCGGAGGTAGATATAGTATTATTGAAAAGCAGTGGGAATTTAACCTTTGAATGTCCAGGGTGTGAATTTCAAGATAATCTAAAGCATTTCATTGAAGTGATCAAGGAATATAACGAGAGAATAGGAGGAATCAGCTTTTATTCCCCATCTGAAAAAATTGAGGCAAAAGAAACAAAGGAAGTAAATACTACTCCACAGTCATTTTACAATAGGGCTGAGGCTAGAAGGAACATAAGTGATGAATTGCCATACATATTATTTGATGTGAGTATTGATAATAACAGATGTACTTTATGCGAAAGCTGCGTTAATTGGTGCCCCACATCAGCACTAAAGCTCAGAAGGAATAGTGGAGTGGAAGAAATAAACTTTGATCCCAAGAGATGTATAGGCTGTAATGTGTGTGTCAATGTTTGCCCAGAATCGTGCAAATTAGAAGAAGGTAAAACAAGTGAGATTCCTCCAAATATAGCATCTCTTACTAAGGTTATTAAGGTGGAAAAGAGTAAAAGCGTTAACAAAGAGGTAAGGAAATTAGTGGGCGATGAATTAGTGAGATGCAGAGTTTGTGGAGCACCAATAGGTTCGAGGAAAAGTCTTAATCATGTTAAGAAAATAATGATTGAAAAGGGGGCTTCTTGTGAAGATGAATGGTTGGAGAGATGCCCTAAGCATAGGGCAGAGTACGCGTTTCAGAAACAATTTTCATTTAATGCAAGATTTAAACCTAGAGGTGATCTAAGATGAAGTCTCTCTCTACGGATTTCAAGATCTTTTCCTTTTTATTTCTGAGCCCGAGATATATTAAAGACGTTAAAGGGCTTATGGAGGAGATAAAGGATAAGTCATATTACAATACATTAAAGCAAATAATTCAATTGACAGAAACTAACTATGATAAGGTAGCTACGGAATTCACTTCATGTTTTATAAATGATTACAAACACGTTAAGTGCCCACCTTACGAATCGTGGTATAGGGAGAGAACTGTGTATGGCATTTCAGCACAAAGAGTATTAGAAGAGTACATCAAATATGGTATTTATCCAAAGAAACAACTAGCTGATCACATATCTACGGAATTGGAATTCGTATCATTTCTCTTGTTCGTAGAACAAGAAGACGAAGCTAAAAAGTTTATAAAAGAACATATAGTAAGCTGGGTTCCCAAATTAATTGAGGATATTCTAGCAAACAGTAAAGGGGAGTATACAAAACTGTTAGGCATAGCGCTTGAGCAATTCTTAGATTACGCAATACAAACTATCTTTGTAGTCAATAGATAGTTCTATTTTCTTTTAAATATATAATAAATTTTTATCTTTGATTATTTACCTTTTTGCAAGATTTAAAAAATCCTATTTAAACGATATTGCACTTTATTTCTTAGTACGCCTAAGCTATTAGGGGTTTAGGATATATCAAGAAATTTCATTTTATTATCTTTGAGGAGTAAAATATGGTCAAAAGAATTAGGGGCGACGTTTGGTCAAACTTAGTATTAGTCGCGACAGTCCTTGTATACGTAGTTTACATTACATTAGCTGGTTATACGTTAACGCATTTACCTCCAGTTCCATCAGTAGTTGAGACCGAAAACGGTACTGTATTATTTACGGGAGGTGAAGTTATAAGCGGAAAGGTATTAATGCAGAAATATGGATTATTCGATTACGGTAGCTTTTGGGGATTCGGAGGTTATTACGGAACTGATTTTACTGCTCTAGCCTTGAAAGTTATAAATCAAACTGCAGATCCACCTACGATAAAGGTAGATGGTCTAGCTTACTCCTCCATAACTGATTCAGAGACAAGTAAATGGATAGTGTCCAACGATTACGTAAAAGCTTACAACACGCTTTACAATGAGCTTTACAATATTTTGTACAACAATTCCTCCAACTATGGACTTAAGCCTAACTTTGTGAGTCCAAACGATTTGAGAAATATAACTGCATTTATTTTATGGGGTGCTATGATTTCTCTCCTAGGCTATACTAATGGTTTCCCTTACATGCCTCAACAAACTCAACCATCCGTAAACGTTAGCCTATCAACGTGGATAATGGTAATCGTCTTTTTAGCGGTCTTAGTTTCAATGGTGAGCTACGTTAGTCTAAAAATACTTGATCATTGGAGAGATCCTAGAATATCTGTCACCCTTCCTCCACCATCTGCATCACAAAGGATAGGCTTGATAGGAATATTCTTCGCCTCAGTCCTCGCGGGTGTACAAGGTTTGTTAGGATATTTGGCTATGCATTATTACGTAGACCCAGAGGGAATATTAGGTTTAATAAACTTCCTACCTTTTAACGTTACTAGGGCCTTGCACTTAAATATGGCAGTAGTGTGGATAGCACTTACATGGGTTGCCTTTTCAATCTTTGCGTTACCATATCTGGGTGTTCCCTTATCCAGAAAGCTTTCATTTGCAATTTTAGGTTTAACGCTATTTGCCGGAGTGGGTCTACTTCTAGGAATATTGTTCTCCTATAATCAGTTAATCCCATCACCCTATTGGTTTATTTTCGGTGCTCAAGGAAAGCCAAATGACGTTGATCAAGGTACCTTCTGGTTGCTCCTAGTTGCTCTAATATTCTTCTTAGCCTCCTCATTATTCTTCAAAGCTTCGAAGTCAACCGCGGAACCTTTAAGACCACTAACGAGGATTACTGCAATAGGTCTCTTGGGATCTGGAATAGGTGCAATCTTTGGATCATTACCAATAATTGCTCCATGGCCTAACTTCACCGAAGACCAGTTCTTCTTATGGATTATGATACATTCGTTCGTTGAGGGATTCTGGCCCTCTATAGTAATACCAGTAGTATTAATACTTCTAGTTGTCAACAATTTAATACCACCAAGTCTAGCTACGATGGCAGCGAGTATAGATTCCGTTAGCGAAATACTCTCTGGGATGATAGGTACTGCACATCATTATTATTTTGGAGGTGAACCGTTATTCTGGATGTACTTGGGAGCATCAGCATCCATATTAGAGGTTATCCCTATTCTCTTCTTAACTTATTACGCAATTTTGCTAGGGAGAAGAGGTGAAATTAAGACCGAATTTCAAAAGACGTTAGTAACTACCATCTTAATCTCAGCTATTGGAGGGGCATTTGTAGGAGCGATTATTGGTGGGGCTTCAATATTAAACGCTCCAATGATAAACTATTACGTCCATGGGCTACAATTTACCATGGCTCACGCGCATTTAGCATTCCCACTAGTATGGGGTTTAACTGCAATTCTAATGTGGATTGCTGCATTGTATTTGTCCGGTGGGATTAAAGAAAACGAGCTAAAGACATTGAGAATTATGATACTGATTTACGCTATCGGTTTCATAATGCAAGGAATAGACTTATGGGCATTAGGGGCTGTTCAACTAGCTACAGTTTTAAGGGTAGGTTATTGGGCGGCTAAAGGTACACTATTCTATCTACTATCTATTCCAGATTTAATAGTGTGGCTTAGAATGATTGGTGATGTAGTTGCGGGTTTCGCTGCTGCCGTAATTATAATTTACACGCTCAAGGGTGTAATTAAATCTTACAAGATCAAAATATAAAAGGCAAATTACTTTTTTTTTAAAAAAACTCTTTTAGTTCATGTTTTGAGTTATCACCTTTCATAAGGTCGCTTTTCCCAGTTAAATCTCTAAGATGTACGTTTTTCCAATGAATATCGTCAAATGCGGTTTATCTATTATTTGTTTTTGAAAAAGCTTCTACTATTAACTGCTCTGAGAAGTTCATTAATGATGTTAAGTAGTCAGACATTCTTTCCACCTTAGGTTGTAAAGGAATTTATGTTAACTGAAAGGTTTTAGAAGTAAGAAGGGATAAAACTTGATAAAGACGTGCTTTGACTCAAATTAACTCTCTACTTCTTATTGCAATCCTCATTTAACGTGATTATGCTCATATCATCTGGATAATCAATTATACAGAAGAACTCCAATTGATCACTCTCATTAATAATTGCGTGTTTCACGTTAGAGTTTATAAAAATGTAGTCACCCTCCTTTAACTCATAAACTTTATCGCTCACACAAACCTTACATTTCCCCTTAGTTACAACAACAGTCTCCTGGTACTTGTGGATATGCATTGGTATAATTCCATCCCTCAATAGGGTGAATTTTCTTACAGCGTAGTTAGAATCATTTTCTTTAGTAACTAACCATTGAATGAACGCGTTTTTAGAACCATTGACTAGCACCCTATCCATTTTTACTTCCTTGATATTTGAAACAAAATAATCAACCATAGGTAAAAATAAAGATTGTAATTAAAAAATCTAACGATGTCTCATAAAACAATATAAGTAACCTACAAGCATTGAGGTTAAAGCTAAGGAAAACTCAAACCCGTAAAGCATTACTTTTGTGAGCCACTCGTAGTCTGTTAACAAGTAACTCAAACCACCAAATCCAGCTATTCCAATGGATACCAAATTGCCTAAACCAATGAATTTGGGGAATAATAAACCAGTCTTGTTAGCTAACATATAAAGGTAAATTCCAAAACCTCCAGTGATTCCAGCAAAGATAATGTGAAGTATCAAGATACTAGTTGACAAAGTGTCTTGAACAGTATCATACATTGCCCTAACTAGCCCAAATGAGAATGCCAAAAACATTATGATGATACTAAAAATTGAATATTTATAGATCTCTCGCATATTCGCCAACTTTAATCACCTCAGACGACTTTCCAATTTCAGTCGTCTTTACTCTTAAAAATATAGAGGACTCGAGAAGATAGTATTGAATGTCCTCTAACAACTCATACCAAGCGATGTTGGGAATATCACTCCTTATTTTAATGTCTAACTCATGAGCAATTTTCTTCAATGATGGAACACATGAAAAAGTTGTAATAGAACACCTATCACACTGATATGTAGCATCGTAATAGTTGAAATATATCAAATGTCTATCATTAGTGATATACATTATCCCCTCCTTCAAATTTATCCCTTTATTATTTACCGTAAAGGGAAGTACTGCCTTAAAACCAATTGCATTGTCAATTAGTAACCCCATTCTCCTTAGCCTATCTACGATAAAGTAAAAATAACTCTTACTGATCTCCCCATCCCTCCTATCACTGCTTAAAACCCTTAAGTAATCTTTTACCTTGCTGAAACTGTCATCCCTAAGTAATATAACGTCATCTGAAATTATTGGCCTTGCAACATTATTGATCACAAGGAGACACATATACGATACTATTCTTCTTTTTACGATAAAAATTTAACCATATTAACTTTCTCAAAACGTTAATTAACACTGTTAAAGAAAGTCGTTCTTGCCCAATTTTAATTAGATAAAAAAGTTAAAATTTTCTTAATTCCAATATGTATTTATGAACTAAACGTTAAAGGCAAGGGTAAACTTTCAGTTGTAAATTATTTTTCTCGAAACTCATAAACTATATCATAAATCAAGGATTAAATTTCTAGTGAAAAGTATAAAGATTAATTAATTATTTTGAATAATGCATAGCATCAAGGATAAACCTAGGATAACCCAGCATATAAATGAGAAATTGGCTATTCAAGAATCCTATAAACAAAATTGTGCTAATCTTCTTTTTCTTACTATTATTACTACTATAGGATAGCAACGGGAAAAATATATATTATAAATTCTTAATTGTGATATCCCCGTGATATGGTATCAATACAGTATAGGGAAGGGATACTAAATAATTAAACGAGTTCACTGCAAAGTCGTAATTCCAAGAGAATATTCTAAGGGGTGGTGATAACGTATTTCTAACATTCCTAATAGCATCACCAACTATCAAATACTTACCATCAAATAAGGCAATATGCCCCTTTGTATGCCCCGGTACATGTGTAACCTTAAACCCTCCCAACTCCTCACCGCCTTTTAATGCAACATCAACCTTAACTGATTCATAATGCAAATTGTTAATCCTCTCCATGGTCTTCTTAAAGATTGAAAACGAAACGCCCAACTCATCACTATAAATTATGTTATATTTTGGAGGATTTTCCAAATTTTCTAACTCATCTACATGGGCATATATTTTAGCATCACTTATTCTCTTTATTGCCATAGCGTTGCCGGCATGATCGTGATGCCAATGTGTTATTACGATATCCGAAATATCTTCTAGCGAATATCCCCATGTCTTAAGATAGAACTCAATCTGATCAAGGTATCCCGGTAAACCAGTATCAACAATCATTAATCCCCCACAAGGACCATTCTCTATAACGGATATATTGTGATTAAGTATCGTATCGAAAAATTCAGGCTCTAACAACTCCATTATCCTAACCTTACCGATTTTAACCATTAATCCATCACCAAACGTATTAATCTAACAACCTTTTCGTACGCTTCCCTCTTACAATCGTCCCCATTAATGTTACTCAAAAATTTACAACCACCCATACACAAAGGTAGATATGGACACGATTTACACTTATCCTCAATTTTAACCTTCCACCATAACGACTTGTTCGTTACTTTAACACTCCCATCCTCTTCCAATTTACCCTTAACGTAAAGCGGATTACCGGTGAAAGCCCAACAAGGGTAAATATTTCCCTCTGGATCAACTACAATATCTTCATTTGAATAGGCTACACAAAAACCTAGTCTAAATACGTCATGAGGAACTTCAAATCCATATTTTCTCGCAGTCTCCCAGAATTTCACTAAAACATCTCCTTCAGCCTTGCTGGATATTGTGAAATCCCACCACTCATTTCTGAACATGTTTGAATGAACCAAATGAGGGTCTAATCTCACTTTATTTATCCCTTCCCTCTTCAACTCGTCCAATAGCTCCTCTATTTCGGTCAAGTTCTTTACATCAATGTTTATCCTCAATACTACTTTTATCAAATCTTGTACCTCCTTTAGATTCTTCACTATTACATCGAATGAACCCTTACCTCTAACAAAGAACCTCCTCTTATCGTGAACTTCTTTTGGTCCGTCTAACGTTATTTGTGCATAAGTCAACCCTAGTGGAATTAGTCTTTCAGCTATTTTTCTAGTTAAAAGAGAACCGTTAGTCACTACACTGAACGAGTATTTTAAGTCAGATAATTCTCTCGATATCTCCTCTATTTTCCTAAGCTGTAGGAGTGGTTCTCCACCAAAGTAGGTTATCCTTACCTTCCTACCTCTCTCGTTTTTCCTAATATAGTTTACGAAACCTCTTATAACCTTATCTGATACTGAAACGTTTTTCCTAAACCCTTTCTGGAAACAGTAAATACAATCGAAGTTGCAGTTATAAGTTAACACAAGAGTGGGTTCTAGAACGGGTTTTCTTAAAAATTTATCAATTTCCTCATCTAAATCCTCATCTGCAGCTGAAAAGCCTTCCTCTATTATATCCTTTAAATGTTCTGGTACAATCCCTTTCCTTAACTTTTCAATTTCCCATAAATTGAGCTTAATTGCGTATCCAGTGAGGGTATTGAAGAGGACATCTCCAATAAAAAGATTAAACTTGGAGAGGGCCATGACTATTTGCCCTCAGTCTCCCCAGCTTGGAGAGTAACCACATCTACCATATTTCCTCTCTATTACAACTACCTTTTTTGCTTGAAGAGTTGCCTCCATTTTTCCACCCGTAAGGCTACATATGATTAATTACATTTAAACTTAATATTTAAAAGAGGGCCATTTGCGCAATTAACAGTATTTAGGCGGTATTATGAAGAACCATTTAAAAATCTAGAATATTCGACAATAATATGGGAAAAGGGCTTTTAAAAATAAAGGAATTGGAAGGAGAGGCGCTGTTCTTTCTAGACGAGAGTAGGATAGTCATTAGCACGTCAATTAGGAAGGTTTTGGCCAAGATTGGTAGTAAGCCAGTAATGCACGTTAATATGGGTTTTTCTTCACTTCACGTTTTTCTCACTATAAACGCGTGGACTGGTGAAGTGGTTGTTGGTATTCTTAGGAGGACCAATTCTGAGTCTTTGAAGTAATTCTTGAGGTACTTTAAGAGGCGTATAGGTAATGGAAGGGTTTACATGGTTATGGATAATTATTCTCCTCATAAAACCAAGGGTGCGCTTGAGGTTTGTAGTAGGAAGGGTATTTATCCCATATTTACTCCTCCTTATTCGCTTGAGCTTAATATGGCCGAGGCAGTCTTCAAGCCCTTCAAGGTATACATGAGTAATAAAGTTTCGCTCGATAGATGAGGTTGTAAATTGTATTGAACAGTTCTTTGAGGAAAAATAAGTATATGTTTAATCTTAATGCAATAACGTACTTAGGATTAGATAAAATTGAGGTCTAAGAACTTTCCGAATTTTTACCTGTTATGTGTACACGAAGTTGGGAGTTTATCTCATTTACTCTGTGGGGGATAGGAATGAGAGTACTTTCCGTGGAGTCAAAAAGTATTTGTTGGAGGAGGGTAGGTGGGTGAGTGATGATTATAACTTGTACTTCTGGTTGAAAGGTACACGGTTATCTCACCGGTTAACCCTAACGAGTCACTGTACTCTTCATTGAGGGAAAGGCTGGTTAGGTTCAAGAGGGCTACAAAGGCAGTAAATGGGAGCATTAGTACCATGATGTACTCCATAGCCCTAGTCTTATGGGAAAAGAGGTTAATCCTAGAATTTGTAGCTTAATAATTACATTATCTCCACACTCGTCCAGTCTATTGAAACGTTTATTTCCTTCTCTCCTTCAGCGTCTTCGAGGATATTTTCCTCACTTGTTCCAAGAGTTTTTCAAGTGGTGTTAGGTTTTACGGCATTGAATTAGAGGACATAAGGAAGGCAATTGAGAGGGCTACTGTTAAAGAGTAAAACATTTGATTTTCCTTAAATCTTGTTTTTTCTGCCAACTTTTCCGGAAAAGCTGACAGCATATTAGCAAAATTTATTTAAATCTTGACACCAACTATTATTGTGTCATACATTTCACAGATGAGCTTTCAAAACCCTTGGTGGGTTGATAAGAATAGGATACTTGAAGATGAACACGTGAAAAGGGCTAAGGTTATAGTACCACCAATCGATGAGAGTGCTTTGATATTAGGACCTAGGCAGGTGGGAAAAACGACTTTCCTGAAAACTACCATAAAGACCTTGCTTGAGAGAGAAGACCCTAGGTCAATTTTCTTCTTCTCTTGTGACGCGTTTTCCAAGAAGGAGGAGTTAATAAGTTTAGTTAACGAGTACAGAACGTTAGTCAATAGGGAGAAAAGTGCATACATATTTTTAGATGAAATAACTTCAGTGAGCGATTGGAATACAGCTTTGCTACACTTGTTCAATGCTGGTTACTTTAATGACTCATTGATTTACGTCACTGGTTCTTCCTCTATAAATTTGAGGAAAGAGATGCTACCGGGGAGACCCATAAAGAAGTACGTGTTTTACCCCTTGAATTTTAGAGTTTATTTCAACACTTTTTATAAAAAATTAATACAAGATCACGTGAAAGTTGACGAGAAGGATGAACTTTACGAAAACGCTTTGAAGCTTTTACCATATATTTCAGAGTTAAACAAGGCTTTATTGGAATACATTAGGCGAGGGGGTTTCTTCGCAACTTCATTTTCCGAAAACCCATTATCGCTTTACGAGGCTTATAAGGACGCAATACTTTCAGAGTTTTTAAAGACTGAGAGAAAGGAGAGCATGTTTAAGGTAATTATTAGGAAAATAATTGAGAGCTATGGTAGTAGGATTTCTGAAAACACTATTGCCAAAGACGTTAACGTTTCTCACACTACTATTGGCGATTACATAGACGTTTTAGAGAAGTTGTTCATTATAAGGACTTTTAGGAAGATAGAGGGAGGGGGAAAGACTAATTATAGGAGTTTGAAGAAGGTGTATTTTATTGACCCCTTCTTCTTTAGGGTAATGAAGATTTATAGTGTTGGCAAAGACATTGATGATATCGAGATACCTTTGATCGTTGAGGGAATTGTCGGCGAGCATTTGGCAAGGGAATACAAAGAGGTTGGTTATTTACATTTTAAGAGCGGTAAGGAGGTTGACTTCTCTGTAGGTAATGTAAAAGTTGAGGTTAAGTGGAGGAGAGAGAAAGAAAAGAAGAGATATAATAACGTTGATTACGTTTTAACTATTGATGAGTTTAAGAAAAGTGATGAGCAATTAACTTTGCCAGTCTCAATTTTCCTCTATTTAATCTCCTCTGATAAGTTATTTTATGAGTTGACTAGTATTTCCCACTTGTAAAAAACCCTAGTATTCTTGTACAGATAAGTCCACATCTCATCCACAACCTTAGTAACAACACTACCCTTAACTAAGCCTTTAGTCTTCCCCCACAACTTAACAAGCTTCTCGTACTTCTGCCCACTATAACGCTTAATCCAAGTGAACACAGTAACTAGAGGTACATTAAGCACCTTGGATATGGCCCTCATGCCATTAACATCTTTAAAGCCTCCTCCCTCAACTTCTTAGAATGGTAAGTAGCATCACCCAAGAAGTACCTACCACAATCCCTACACAAATACCTCTGCCTACTACACTTAACTACATGATGAGAACCACAAGAGGGGCAAGAAACGTCTTGCCTAACTACAGCCTTCCTACCCATAAGTAATACTCGTTATAAAAATATAAATAGCTTAATTGCTACACTATCTTTACACCGAATTATTCAGATTTAGGTTTAAACATTTCATGTCTAATATAAACATTAAGCCATAAGATTTAAAAATTAGAAATACTATTTATATATTAGTGGTGTTGTATGAGCTTAACACTTAAGCAAAAGGAAGACCTTCAGAATGTTAAGAAGAAGCTAGAGGAGATCTTCGACCCTCCAATATATGAGATACCGATAGAGAGACTACCGGAGGATCTAAGATATTGTCTTGAATACCCTAACGAATGGAAATATGTACAAAGAATAGGTTTATTCTTTAAAAAAGTAGTTTATCTTATGATAAAAAGTTAAATGAAATCTTCATCTCTTTTCTACATATAAGTTAATCTCTTATACTTCGTAATTCAGACAAGTAATTTTCTTAATTTGGAATTTAGCTAAAATTTACTTAAAATCTTTTCTTTTAAACTCTCTGAGTAACAATAAAATTTTTATATTGGGTTAAACTTACAATACTGTCACTTTATTAATAGATAAATCTTACGATAATTGAAACTAAATTTATACTTTAAATGATTTATACTGCACTAACAAAATTGTTGTCCTATATAGAACACCACACTCGCGTAAAGCTTTAGACTTAAGTCGTCGTCTCCGACCTCATCACCGCCCTAAAAGTGAGATTTCCCTTAGGGTAGCTCACAGTTTGGGTTTATCGCCTTCATCCTCACAACTTCATAGCTAGTGGGATTTACCCACCGTTTGTCCCTACACTTTCATTTCACTCATTTTATCTTCAATCATGATCGAGTGTAGGGACTTAGCCCTCAACCACTCACTTACTGTAGGTGGGTCATGGGACTCCTTTGAGCCCAACGGCACGGGGCTCACATCTCCAGCTCTCCTCGCTAAGTTGTACAGTGCAACTACATCCCTATGCCACTTTTCCTTCCCCTTCTCACAAACACCAACCCTTGGGGCATCGCCCCCATCGGGTTGGTAAACGATCTTAGTTCCATGAACTGGGCAAACAGTGGAAGTATAAGATGGGTTAACTAAGACCACGGGGACACCAAACTCCCTAGCCTTCTCAATAATAGCATTCTTCATTGAGGAAAATGCAGATCTATAAATCCTCAACCTAAGCTGTTTATCCTTAATATCCTTAACCATATGCTCTGGAGCCCTCTTGGGCAAGTCCTCTAAAACTATGACACTCCTACTTTCAAAAGCCTCTTTAACGATCAGCTTAGCTAATTTCCTCCTAATGTCTACTTTCTTATCCCTCTCCCTCAGCATCTTTAACTTCCTCCTCACTTCCCTATCCTTAGTTGACTTACCAGTAGTTATTGCCTTCCTCCTATACTCATAGCCCAGAGTAATTTTCTTAGTGTTAGTCTCAAGCAATAAGGGTTTACTATTGATGAGCACCGAGACCGAATTCTCGTTAAGGTCGACGGGAATAAACGCTTTAGGCTCATAAGGTTTAACATCTCTCTTAAAAATGACGTAGAACTCTACAACATTCCCCTTCATCAGCCTAAACCTGGCCTCACTCGCAATCAACCAACCCTTATTATAATATCTCCAGAAGATCTTAGGGAAGGTTGGTGAAATGAAAACCCTACTCCTCTTTGTGGAAATTGAAATCCTATCAAGGTTGAACTTCCACAGATGATCGTCGAGGTGAATAGTAACTCTCCTCACTGACGGTTTCTCAGTGTAACTTTTACCTCTCTTCTTCAACTTCTCAAAACTCTCTAATCTCTCGCTTGCATCCTCACAAGCGGTGTAAATATAATGGGAGGGTAAGTCCTTATGCTTCTCCCTCTCAGTCTTGTAAACTCCAGCTTTAATCCTGGTGAAGGAGGTAGTTTTGTTTGACAGTCCATAATTTATTGCCTCCTCTAGAACCTCTCTGTACTCCTTCTCGACCTCCTTAAGTGCTGAGTATGTAGAATAGTCAACCCTAACCCTTAACTTCACTGTCCTCTCCACTCAACTCACCTATTAACTTTTTTACACCTTGAACTAGGAGTGTTTTCTTGTGACTCCTCATTCCGTAAATTTTCCCTGCGAATGATGTAACGACGGAAATTAAGTCCTCAACTAGCTCTTGTGCGTCATCTTTGGGCTCCTCACCAAAAACTACTTCAATCTTAACTCCCATGGTTGAGAAGAACTCTTCAATGTACTCAAATCCAAATCTTGTAAGTCTGTCTTTGTATGTTATTAATACGATGTCGACACTCCTCCCCTCAACAAGTTTGAATAACTTAAGTAATCCTTTTCTTTGTGTGTTTAACCCGCTAGCTATATCTTTCAGTACTTCAACTACCTTGTAACCTTTTGCCGTTGCGTAATTTGTTAGGTAGTTTATTTGTCTTTCCAAGTCTTCTCTCTGGTCTGCTGACGAAACTCTTGCGTAAATTACAGCCCTCGTCTCTTCCCTCCTTTCTAAGTACTTCTTTATCTCGCTGTAAGGTATCCTATACTTCCCTCCTTCAGTCGTTACCACCTTTATTTTTCCTTCTCTAATCCACCGTAGGAGTGTTGAGTATGAGATGCTGAGTAGTTGGCAAGCCTCCTTAGGTCTCAGTAGTCTCTCCACAAAATTGGTTGATAATAAATAAATATAAAAAGATTTCTATTAACGTGAGAAAGAATTCAGCCCCGATTAAAATGCTGGAAAAGTGGAAATAGTACTTTGCAATGAGCGGTAAAGTCGTAATTATCATATTATTTGAAGCCCTTAATGAGAAAGTTATAATAACTATTATAACTGCATAGATAAGCGTTCTTCTGTTCATAAAGATATATCATAGAATAAAAGATATATCGTTTTCCCAGTCTATTTATGGTTATTGCCTAATGTGTGAATGCGGGGAATACCAAGACCTGATCACGTAATGCTCCTTTGAATGTTAGTATCGACTTTCTTCATTAATGAGAAGAATATTCCTTGGTCTACATGATATTCGACTTCAGAAAACCCTGCATTAAAGAAATCTTTCCTCATGTTTCTAACAATCTCCGGTTCAATAAGTATAAAATATCCGTTATCCTTTATTACTTTGCTTACCTCATTGGCTAAGTCGCTTCTTTCCTTTCTTATTTTATTATAAAAATAAAGGACAGAATAAGCTAAATCGAAGCTTTTCTCTTTAAAAGGTAAAGGAAACAAGTTCTCCACTAAATTATAATCCTCATCTCTTAAATAATCCTTAACTTCCTTGTCTGTAATTTCCTCGTTTCATACTTCTATTGAAATTAGGGAAGGAAGTTTAGTTTCCTTCTCGACGCTTAACGTAACTAAACAGTTACCGCAACCTATTTCCAAGACTTTTTTAGGATTGATCCTCTTTATTATTGATGAAACGAGTTTACCTATCCTCAGCTCTTCGCAAATTGTGACTCCCATTCTCCTGAAAGGTTTATAATTCCAGGAATTTATACTGTCAAAAATAGATGACATAGTTAATTATGATATCTTAAATTTATAAATTATGATAAATACTACGTCACTTTCTGACTACTCATAATCTTTAATGTTTACCTCCTTTATTTTGAAATTTTTGATTAAAACATTAAAATATTCTTCCACTTTTTGTCTATATTCTTTTTTAAGTTCATCCTTCCTTACATGCTCTCTTACTATACCTGAGATATAATCTGCCGAATGAATTAATTCGCATTTATCATGTCCGGTAAAATCGACTCCAAGGACTTTAGCTAAAGTCCATTTAGGAAAATTAATGGTAATGTATTGTTTATCGCTTTCTCTCAATATCGGAGTTCTATCATAATGAACAACGACGCTCTTGCTTGCTACGTATTTCCTTAAATGTAAGCCCAATATCTCTCCGTAAATTTTCGCCGAGCAATTACTTAATTTTGTTTCATTTACCTTCCTTATAATTAATGAGATTCCCGTCAGGTTCTTTAATACCTTGTTTACAAAAATTCCTTTAACGTCCTTTCCTAACTTGAATTGTTTAGGTGAATCTTCCGACCATTTAAAATATTTTATATTCTTGCCCGTGAGCCTTTGTGCATCCTTTATTGCTTCCTCGTATAAATTTAGGTAACAGTTTATATCGTTAATTAAAACTGCTGAAATTATAAACGGTTTTTCATCATTTGGATTTCCTGCCTCATCAATTGCTATGTGAATCTCATTTTTAGTCATTATTTAAAGAATTCAACTACGAGTAAAAAAGAAATCGATCACAAGTAAGCTTAAATATCTCTCCACACAAGTTATTAATTGGGAGTGCACGGGGATACGTGCACGATGATCAAAATTCACGAGTGCACGGGGATACGTGCACGATGAGTTAACCTCAAAAATCCTTCTTCAAAAATTATCATATGCTTGAGTCAATTAAACCTATGAGTAAGGGCCAGGAGGAATTACTTAACGCACTTACTAACTCCAATTATAATATTATAGGTATATTTGGTCCCACAGGGACTGGGAAAAGTTTATTTTCATTAGCTTACAGTATCGATTCAGTATCCACTGGAAAATTTAGGAAATTAATTGTAGCAAAGCCTATAGTTGACGTAGTAACTCAGGAAGAATTAACAAGAAAAGAATATGACAAGTATGAAGATATGGTAAAGGATTATATAAAGGACGTTCTTGGCGGTTTTGCTGAAGAGAAAACTATAGATGATCTGTTCTCTTCTGGGAAAATAGAAGTGTTAGATTCAAGGTACTTAAGAGGGAGGTCTTTCAATGATTCGATAATATTTTTAGATGATGTTCAGCTAATGAAGCCCGAAAGCGTACTAGAGCTGTTCATAAGGGCAGGTAAGAACTCAAGGTTAATTATAGCCGGAGATCCCGTTTTCCAGACTTTAAGTAATGAGGCAGATCCTTCTGAAATTATAAGGGAAGTGTTACTAAATGAGAAAGATGCAAAGGTTGTGGACTTAGGAATAAAAGATATCGTTAGGGCAGGGACCAAGAGAGGAATTAGGCTTTTGTTAGAGTATAAATTAAGGTCCAGAAAGCTCAGCTAAGCCGAAGAGAAGGTAATGGATTCTGCAAAAATTCGCGCTCCAGATGCAGATATAATAACTGTCGTTGAATTCTCAGAAGAAAAGAAAAAGCTTAATATAACCTCAGAGCACGTCCCAGACGCATTGATAGTAGTAAAGGAAGGCAACGCGGGTAGACTAATAGGTAAAAGCGGAGAAAGGATTAACGGAATAGAGAGCGATACTAAGATGAAGGTTAGAGTAGTGGAGTTAAAACTAGACTTTAAGGATATAATAAGGGCGGTGCATCTTTTACCTTGGGTAGTTAAGCACGTTGATAATGTAGATTTTCAAGGTAACGAGCTCGTAGTGAGATTAAAGAAAGAGTCCGGAGGCTTCATAGGCCAGAAAGGTGTAAATATCAGGCTAGTTGAATACGTAATTAAACAAATGTTTAATGTAGGGGTTAGAGTAATCCAGCCTAGCGAAGAAAATCAATCATAAAGGCTTTGCGATATCATGAATTGTCCATCTTAACGGTAACTCTTATTTTTGCAATCCTAGGTTGTCGATCTCCATTATTTATTTTAAGGTAAGTAGGCAAATATACTACTTGATGTTAATTAGAACTTCAGCAGAAATATATTTGGAGGAGGCTGATGAGTTTTTGAATAAGGGAGATTTAGTTGATGCTTGTGAAAAATATTATAAAGCTACAGAGGATTTTCTAAAGTATATAGCTATTGTAGATAATATGAGTGAAATATTAAATCAGGTAAACGCAAAAAACTATTGGGAATCTGAACTTTTGTTTAAAGTCGTTAAAAAGAAAGTTGAGCTAAAAGATATCTGGAAACCCTAAAAAGCTTAGGATTTGAGCCTGCAAGTATTGGATATGTAGTTGAACCTAAAAGCGAGAAAGGAATAGTTGTTGCAAAGACTGCAGTAGGGGGAGCAAAAATATTAGAAATGCCCACAGGGGATATCGTACCTAGAATATGCTAGTGATGTAAATGGGCGAAATAATAGAACTTGTCCAAGAATTGTTAGCTTTTAAGGACGCAATTAAAGAAGAAATAACAAGGCCCATAAAACAAGAATTACTCTCAACAATTTACGACATAAAGACAACCCCTGAGGAGGTTAATTTGGATAAAATGCTTAAGGAATATGAGGCAAAAGACCTCTTAGATTTGATAAGAAAAATACGGACTGGTAATAAATGAAGTTAGTTGTGGGTTTTATTCCTTTTTCTGCTACACCCGATGGGTTAGTTGTAGAGAAAGTTTACGAGATGTGGAAAGGCAAGGATTTTGTCCTAGACCTCGGTACGGATCCTATAGCCGCAGCAGAGGAGGTAAGAAAGTTATCTCCAGAAAAAGTATTATTGGTAGGAAGTAGTAGATATGCCCCAGAAGGTATAAGTGAGAAGGAAATAATTCTTGAGACTACAGATAGGTGGGAAATGTTAGAATTATTAAGACCTGGATTAGATGGCAGGTATTATTTAGAAGACGTAGCTTACGGCCTTCTAATCTTCTCAGTAGTGAACAAAGTATACGCCTTATATTTTAGGGGGGATTATAATGACGAAAATATTGCAAAGCTTAATGCTAAGGTGGAGGAGAAGGTAAATTGTCTATTAAAATCATAGGTCTAGGAAATAGACTTTACGGAGACGATGCGGTTAGTTCATTAACTGCGGCTTGTATGGAAGAACTTGGCTTGCCTGCATTTAATGCTGGTGCTAACGGCTTTCAAGCTCTCTCGGCAATAGAAAACGGAGACATAGTATTTTTTATAGACATTGTGCAAATGGATGAGGAGGAAGGAATATTTAAAGTCGATTTAGACAAAGCTGATTTCGTAGAGATAACAGATCCGCATAGATTAACTCCGTTGCAAGTATTATCTTTATCTGCAAGATCTAATAACAGACCTAAAGAGGCGTATATTGTGGGAATAAAACCGGAATACATAGACTGGCCCGGAATAAGCGACGCCGCTATAAAAAGACTAGAAAAAGTGCTACAGAAGTTTAAGAAATTCATTTCTACTTACGGAATTGATGTAGATATAGATAAAGTTATACAATGCGTAAAAAGCAAAAGCAAAGAACCTTGGTGATAAATGAAAACTTCTCATTGTGATGTTGAAAGCAATTAGCAAACCTTACCTATAGCTTGGAAAATATTAAGACAATTGACAAACAGTGGGATCTATCTTTTCATCATATCAACTACTTTCCGGCTGTAGGTGTTTACCCGTGGCGTAACTTATCCTTACTTCTAATTATTTTTAATTCCACTACGGGCACCCCTCCTAAGGGATCATACACAGTCACCCTTAAGTCCTTGGGGCTAGTCGAGGGAAACACCAATACCCTCCCATCCACCTTTCTTGCAATGTTAAGAGGAGCAATAGAATCCCTCTCCAAAAGAACTTCACCGCTTTCCAAGTAATATCATGAAAGCAATACCTACATATATTAAACATTTAGGCGGTAGGATAATTTACCGAAAATTATGAAGTTCCTTGTATTCCGTTTGCTATTGCCATTAGTAGCCCGACGTAATAAGCTGGAAAATGGGCAAAACACTCTGCAAAATCGGGGTAAATGCTAAAAATTGATAAGTAAGCAATAAACATTCCCGACATTAAAATTACTGCCCTTATAAAATATGGGGAGTAACCCTTTATGTTAACTTTTCTATTCTTGGAGTAAAGTTTTCGTTAACCTTAAAGTAAATGTAAGGAACAGGGATAAGGGGAATCCTTTTTTGTGGAAAAAGTAAAAGGGCTAGCATAAAAAGGACACGGATTTATATCCCCACCACTTTAGTGTGAGGGATTATGTTCGTCGCAAACAAAAATAACATAAGTCCTATTCTTATCAGCACTAATCACATCTAGTCTTGTTTCCGTAATCCTTATTACTCGCTAAGTAAAAATTATTAAAGAAATGGCGAGAACCAAGAACTGGGACGATGAACTCCTCAAGGCGGCTGAGAATGGTAACTTGATTAAAGTACAAACAGCACTCGAAAATGGGGCAAACCCAAACGCTAAAAATAATGACGGCTGGACGCCATTGCATATAGCAGCATATAAAGGTCATGTTGAGATTGTTAAGATCTTGCTTGATCGTGGTGCTGACCCAAACGCTAAAAATAATAATAACGGTAGTACGCCATTACATGAAGCAGCACTTAATGGTCATGTTGAGATTGTCAAGATCTTGCTTGAGCATGGTGCTGATCCGCGGATTGCCGACAATTGGGGGCATATTCCCTTAGATGTTGCTAAAGATAGTGCAATTCGTAGTTTACTTGAGAGTGCCTTGAGAAATAGCTACTCTGAAGTACAAGGCGTAATGCAAATCCCCAACTACGAGATCTTGGAACCTATAGGTGAAGGTGGTTTCGCTATAGTTTACAAAGCAAGGAGGAAAAATGATTCATTGCCTGTAGCTATAAAAGTTCCTAAAGTTCCTGATAAGGATTTCGTTAAAGAGTTGGCAGTATGGTTACACTTAAATCATCCAAATATAGTAAAACTCTTAGATTATGATGTAAATCCTAGACCTTACATGGTAATGGAACTAATGAATGGGTCACTTCATGGAAAGACTTTTGATAAGGATACAGCTACTAGGATAATTTTAGATGTTCTTTCTGGATTAAAATATGCTCATGAAAAGGGAATAATTCATAGGGACATAAAATCGTCTAACATACTTTTAGATGCTAACGGTAGGGCAAAGATTAGTGATTGGGGATTAGCAAAATTTTCAGATATAACCACATCTGCAAACGGAGCATTTACCACTATTTATGCGGCTCCGGAGCAATTAGATACACACTTAGGTCCAATTGACGAAAAAACGGATGTATATCAAGTATGTGAAGTATTTTATGAGATTCTTACTGGTAGGCCGGTTTTCCAAGGAGATGTAAGTGAAGTATATAATAAAAAACTTAATATGCAAATCACTCTACCGTCTAGCATTAATCCAGACCTAAAGGATTATGACGAAATTTTTGAAGTGTTTATCTCCCAAGAAAGAAAACAGATATTCTACTGAAGAACTTATATCCATTTTATCTAATAGGCAATATACTAGACTTACAACTAAAAATACTGCGTATGCCTTTGTAGAGTTAGCATATCATGTTGTTAAATATTCAGATAATTATGAGGAAGCGCTATTTTGGATAAAGAAAATTAACACTGTAGATACAAAGGATGTTATAAGCAGTTTAGAGAAAAAAATTAAATATAATATAGGCACAAAGGAAGATATTTTAAAGAGGATAGAGCTTTTAAGAAATCAAATTGGTTTATCGAAAAAATAGATATTGAAATAATTTATTTTTGTATATAACTAATATGCTAGAAATTTTTGGTAGATTAGGCAATTCTTACATACCCCTATATTTTAATCTACTGCTGATAAATATCCAAATATATTACTAATACCATGATCTATTTAGTCTCTCTTTAAAACTATTTCTCCCTTTACTTCATGGATTTTTCCTATATTCTCATTTTTTAACGCATAAAATGCCTTTTTAGCTATCAATTCTGTTAAATTATAGTTTTGTACTACTGATGATAGTGTAACATAGCCTGATTTCATGAGTTCTCTTTTAATTATATCTTTAGCTTCAAATATTTTTTCAGTTTCCAGCTCTGGTTCAAAAATATGGATATAACTATTTATTCTGTCATCTAGCTTATTACAGATTTAGACTTTCTTAGATTTCGCACAAAATTGTGTTTTGTTTATTTTTAAGGCTTCACTTTTCTTTTGGTGAAAGATTAAATACTAATCTTTCTTAACTAATATAGGATGAGCATAACTATAAGTGCTGAAGTATACTATGACGAAGCAGAAGAATTACTTTCAAAGGGTGACCTTGTTCAAGCTTGTGAGAAGTATTATAAAGCTGCCGAGGAAGCAATAAAGCTTCTGGTTATAGAAAATAACCTAAAAGAAATAATTAAAGAGGTCGAAAATAAGGGAAGATGGGAAAGTGAAAGTTTATTTAAAGCCTCTAAATTGTTACGAAATAAATATCCCGAAATTGCCATTCAATGGAGAAATGCATGGACTCTTCCTGTTGAGGGATTTCATGAAATTAGCCTAAATGAGAAAGAAGTTACAAAATTGAAAGAAGATGTTAGAAAACTGGTTGTAATAGCCGTTGTCAGCAGTTTCCGATAAACTGTGAAGTTTATATTACTTTGATGGAAAATATAAAGCAGTCACACCAGATGGGTGGATATATCACGATGAGGTGTGACGGTGAATAAAAGATATGCGGGTTTCCCCACATCCGTGCTGGATGTAGGCTGGGGTTATCCCGCTAAAGGGTCAGAGGGGTAACGGATGTGACGGGGCTACTGGGTATAGTTGTGTGAGAAAATATGTAAGCAGAAGGTTAAAAGTCTTCATCAAGACTCACCTGGAACCTTGAAGCGTGGAGTTGTTTGAGATGATATGAGTAATGCCTTATCACCGACATGGGCCTGAACTTCCAACGCGAATTACTTTCATGGATCGAAACGTAGAGATAGACCTCCAAGGAGCGAAGAGAGGGAAAGTAACCTCCGAGCTCCTCCTCGAACCTAGCCAGGGTCGAGTTGAAACTCTCCGACGTGTTATTAGTGTAGAGGTAGTGTCTAATCTCCCTGGGGAAGTTGAGAAAGGAACAATACTTGTCAGCAGCGTCAAGAAGCCTCTTGGCTCGGGCTGGAGAAAAGGGTTGGACAAGTTGGCTGAGGGACAATATAGCCTTCCTTCCCTCCTCCACGTTCCTGGAGGACTTTAGATCCCTAACTCTAATCATTAGTTCCTCCTTGTCTGGGAGGACCCTCATGAGGTTCCTAACCATGTGTGTTATACAGAGCTGGTGTTGAGAGGAGGGAAAGAGCGTGGACACGACGCGATCGAGTCCAGAGAAGTCATCGCTCACGATTACGTCAACCCTGCTGACTCCCCTGCTTACGAGTCCGCTCAAGAAGGACTTCCAACCGTCCAAGTCCTCCCTATCCCTAACTTCGTAGTCCAAGACGAACTTATTCCCTTCTAAGTCAACTCCTATGGCAATGTAAATGGCTCTCTCCATGATCGACTCGCTGATTCTGACCTTTACGATCTTCACATCGATGTAAAGGGCTAGGAGATCGTGAGGTAGTTCGCGGCTCTTGTATTCCTTGAGTTTGTTGGATATTCTCTCGGCAACCCGATCCATTACGATCTCACTATACGGTATTCCCTTGGCTGCTAACACGGCCTTGACTTGACTTGGAGTCATGCCTGATAGAACGAGCTGCTGGAGGAAGTCCTCGTAATCTGGGCTGGTCCTTTCTCCGGAAGGATCTTGGGTCTGAAGCCACCCTTTCTGGTTCTCGGTACTCTGAGTCTTAATACTCCGTCTCCGGTTCCCAGATATCTGAAGTAGGTCCCGTTCTTGTGGTCGTCCTCAACTTCTAGGTAGGCTTCCCTCTCTTCCATCATGGCCTCTTGCAAGATTATCTCCTCTATTTCCCTTAGGCTAACTCCTTCTTTGATTGCCTTTCTTATCTTTTCTCTTATTTCTTCCATTACCTTCATGGTATTACTCTCCCTTATGGTATTACCCCTTCCGGGGTTATTTTTACTTTTTGTCATTATTTTTCACCTTTTGCTACCACAACTATAACTGGTAGCCCCTGTGACTCTGTTGAAGTCCAAGGGCTGAGGATTAGATATAATTTCATGAAAATTCAATGAAGTCCAAACCCTCAAAAATCTTGCTTATGTTATTTCTTATCTCCTCTATAAGGTAATTTCACCTTTAATGGATATTCTAACGATAGGTTAAATTTTGACAGCAAATTCCTAATTCTTTTTACTCAGTTTTAAAAGCCCAGAGTAGAGTTCCTCGTAAAGCTTTTCAGCAGGAACTTTTTAGATACGTCGTCGTAGATTTTCCTTACGTCTATGAAAATGCAATTCACGTTTAAAGAGTTAAGAGTTGAGAGTACTAAACTGGATTTTCCAGTCCTCTTTAAGCCGAGAACTACTATCATTCTCTCGTTTAAACTCCTTTTAACTTATCTATTTCAGTTTCGCGATCGAATAAGTGTCTTTAATGGAATCTTTAGGTTCTGTTGAAAATAGCAAGTATCACCCCTGATACTTAGTATCACCGTTTGTCCCTACACTTTCATTTCACTCATTTTATGTTCATTCATGATCGAGTGTAGGGACTTAGCCCGTGGGTCATGGGACTCCAACGGCACGGGACTCACATCTCTGCAATCACTCCCACTCTTTTGGGCATAGCCCACATCGGTGTGAGAGATCATTATTTATCAACAAAAATTTGTTATAAACAGACAAAAAGATTTCTATTAACGTGAGAAAGGATTCAGCCCATTTCATTCGTCCAGCGGTAGACCACGGGCTGAGCTTTCAGCCCATTACGCCTATCCCTCACCAAGAGTGTCTTTTACTCCCGGTTTTTCGAGACTCGGGGATATGCAAAGGCCCGCGGGGATCCTTATCTTCAGTATGTCCACTTTTGTGGGCTTCCTCGCACTTCATCGATAGCACACTTCAAGCTATTAAACTAAGATTAAAAGCTTTAACCCCATCTCAGAGAGGCGAAGGCTTGTCGTTCTTTTTGTTAAGCATAACATAATCAAGAGTAATGCATACTTGATTACCATACCTAGAAGAGTTGGAAAGTCCATTTAAGCATCAAGATTTATATACTATGACTATAAAGAGAGATCATGCCTCAGTATGAAATTCTTGGAAAAGATTTACAGTACTTAAAAGTAATGCTAGGTGAAGGAGAAGCAATTTACGCTGATGCAGGGCATATGGTTGCAAAACAAAGTTCAGTGATAATGAAGACGACAATGAGGGGTGGATTTTTTGGGGCTTTAAAAAGGGAGATAACTGGCGGATCATTTTTCGTAACTGAATTTTTAGGTCCAGGGGAAGTATACTTATCTGGAGTCTTTCCAGGTCCGATAGTTCAAATACAACTACAAGGCAATGGAATTCTAGCAGAGTCCCATTCTTTCTTATGTGCAGAAAACAATGTGAATTACGATGCTACTTTAAATAAACTAGGTGTAGGATGGTTAGGTGGAGAAGGTATATTTTTAGCAAGGTTTAGGGGTGATGGCAACGTATTCTTGCACGCTTACGGAGGTTTAATTGAGAAATACCTTAATCCTGGAGAGAGTTTGGAAGTTGAAGCGTCTCATTTAATGGCATTTGAAGAAGGTATGAGATATGGTATTCAACCCGTAGGAGGAATACGATCACTGTTATTCTCTGGAGAGGGTCTATTCTTTGTAAATATTGAAGGTCCAGGAAAAATATGGCTACATACATTGACTGTTGAACAATTAGTAGCCTCATTAAGACCATATTTACCTCAAGGTCAGCAAGGTGGTCCAAGCTTTAATATTAGGATATAACCCCCATTAGTTTTATTCTTTTTGTGTTAAAATGCTACTAACTCTATTCTGTACATTGATGATTTCAAAGAGTTGGCTAGAAAGAAACTCGGTTTTCAGATAATATATGATTATCAAAAGCATGTTAGTGTTAAGATAAGGGAGAGGGTCATTCACGCATCCTTTGCGAATTCAGTTTATTTAAAGAATCGTAATGAATTTAATTAAATATCGCCGCTCTGACTAGGTGGAGATCCACGCTCAGTAGTTTACTTTGTTTTATCCATCTTATTCACAAATTACAATTCGCAAAAGAGACCTGAATCGCCCTAAGGGAAACGAGTGTTAACAACAATTTCATTCATTTGAAATATTTACATTTATTATCACCTCCTTGTCTAATAAACATGTCGGGGTGCAAAGCGTGTTGAATATTAGAAAGAATGTTGATAACCACCTCGTTATTGTTAACTTGTTGGAGTTCCAAGGGAAGTGGAAGTCCATTGATGCCAGCCTGTGTTTCAAGCTTCTGAACCCTTGTTCCGCATATTCCCTCTCGTTGAACGTTACCCTTTTGTGTTCTACGTTAAACCATGAGAAGGCGTTGTATGCAGTTGCTCCGTCATGCAGATAAACTACCTTATCTACCCTCGTCCTAAACACCCTCCTTGTGATTTCCTCAACCCTACTCATGTTCACCAAAACTACCAAAATATGTACTCCACTCCTAACACCCGTTAACATGAAGAAAAGTATAGCCTTGGTTTTAACGTCCCTGACGATCCACACGTAATAGTACTTGTCCTTGACCAGCCTCACCTTAGTCTCATCAATCGCATAAACCCCGCTCAATGGTACAGCGTACTTAACATAACTCAACCTCCTATGGTAGTAGAGCAAGGTAGAGTGGGGTAACACTGCCCTCCAAGAGGATAATCCGGAAATGTAGTCAGCCAAGGCATAGGCTAAGGTATCCTTAGAGTAAAACCTTGGCTTAAGATTAATATACTCCATTAGTATTAGTAGTAATTGGATGAGCACGGGAACTTTCCATATAGTTCCCGTAATCTCACCTCCAAGTAATATTACCCCTGCTCACCCAAAAAAGTATTACACAAATTATTCTCTCTAAAAAGAATAGACAATTCATATAATTTATTTGGAATTAGCAAAATTGTTGTCCATACTGGTAGTGTCGTCGTTAAGTTATTTATATTTGTATAACGAGTATTACTTATGGGTAGGAAGCCTGTATTTAGGCAAGACGTTTCTTGTCCCTCTTGTGGTAGTCATCATGTTGTTAAGTGTGGTAGGCCTTTGGGTAGGCAGAAGTTTTTGTGTAGGGATTGTGGTAAGTACTTCTTGGGTGATGCTAGTTATCATCATCATTCTAGGAAGTTGAGGGAGGAGGCTTTGAGAATGTATGCTAATGGTATGAGTATGAGGGCTATTTCTAGGGTGCTTAACGTACCTCTTGGTACTGTTTTCACTTGGATTAAGCGTTATGGTAGGAAAAAGCATGAGAAGTTGGTTGAGTTGTGGGGTAGGGCTAAGGAGCTGGTCAAGGGTAAGGTTGTTGCTAAGGTTGTTGATGAGATGTGGACTTACTTGTACAAGAATGCTAGGGCTTTTTACAAGTGGGTTTTCACTTGTTACGTGTACACGAAGCTGGGAGTTTACCTCATTTACTCTGTGGGGGATAGGGATGAGAGTACTTTCCTTGAGGTCAAAAAGTATTTGCCTGACGAGGGTAGATGGGTGAGCGATGATTATAACTTGTACTTCTGGTTGAAAGACCACACGGTTGTCTCGCCAGTTAACCCGAACGAGTCCTTTCATTCCTCATTAAGGGATAGGCTAATTAGATTCAAGAGAGCAACGAAGGCAGTAAATAGGAGCATTCGCACCATGATGTACTCCATAGCCCTAGTCTTATGGGAGAGAAGGTTAATCCCAGAATTTGTAGCTTAACGACGACACTATCTCCATACTGGAAACTTTAAAAGAAAATTTTATTTAGCTTTTGGATTTGTTATTATATTGAAAGACCTAAATGTATTTTTAATAGGGAAATCAACTTCAGCAGTGACTAGTAATAAACTCCACAGCCTCTTTTATCGAGTCAACATAATTTTCTATTTTTGCAAATCCATGTCCTTCATCTTTGTATATCTTATATTTAACTTCTCTACCTAACTTTTTAAGTTCTTCAACTACTTGCAAAGTTTCCTCAGCTGGACATCTTGGGTCATTTTCACCAGCTAAGAGAAGCAATGGGGCTTTAATCCTATCAACAAAGAATATAGGTGATCTATCTCTCAATAAGTTTTCGTCACTACCAACCTTTATTTCGTCATATTGTTGAAGTATTTCCCTCTCAAACTTCTTTTCGGTAAACCAATTAACAAAAGGTACTACAGCTACAGCAGAGCACCAAAGATCTGGGAACTTAGTAATAGCCATCATAGTCAAATAACCACCATAACTTGCACCAGTTATTGCAATCTTTTTAACTCCTAAGACCTTCACTGAATTTATAACATCTAACAACTCACCTCCGCCTGGGTCTTTATCGTTCAAATGGTTAAACCTCCTTCCATAACCTATAGATCCTCTGTAATTGGGACAAATAACCTTAAACCCTCTCTCCATAAAGAATTGAATTTCCGGGTTAAATGAGTTTACGCATTCCCAATCTGGGCCACCGTGAATATAAACTATACCCTTATCCTTATCACCTTTTTCATAGAGTAAGGCGTAAATTCTAAGTCCATTAGAGTCGTAAGAGACAACCTTAGGTTTTATGAAATCCCCTTTAACATAGTTCATTGAGTCAGTTAACCTCTCTACCTCTTTCCCATATCTGTATAGGTCTGCTGATCTATCATGTTTAGAGTTTACGAAATAAATATAATCTCCATCAACCTTTAAGGAGTGTGTAAAGCCTTCATTAACTACTTCTTTTTCGTGAATTAAGACGAAGTTGCCGTGCCTATCCTCGACATAAGCGATAGAACCCTTATATGGAATAGCCTCGAATATTTCATAATCACTTTCCCTTATTTTTCTGATCTCTTCCTTTAAAATATCAAACTCATAAACCTTAGATAAATCCTCGTGATTTGAGAGGAAGATGAATGATGAAGGAGAAGTAAAACAGTTCTCATTTGCAAGCTCTTGCTCTGAGTTTGGAATATTAATTACATGAATTTCATTACCACTGAGATCTATCACGTGAATATTATTATCATAAATCCCAGTAGAGTAAACTATGTATTTGCCATTAAAACAGTAATTGTTTACTGGCCCTTCACCCTTACTTAGCTTAATATATTTTCCTTCATTGTGAAGGTAAAGATGTAATGTCTTTTTATCATAGTTTGAGATTACTAGAATCCCTTCATTTGTCTCGCGAGGAGAGAAATTATCAAACTCATTATCAATAATTTTCTCTATCTTTCCGTGATCATAAAGGTAAATCTTCCTAATTTCACTACCGTTAGGGTCTACTGTGATAAACATTTTATTTCTATTTATCCAGTCTATTTTTTTGGCATATCCTTCTAGCTGGACTTTTTCCTTGTTGACGTAAAGGACGGGTTTTTCATCTCTTATAATTGTTGCTATTTTTCCGTTATATACATCATAATCGAGTACAGGTTTTATCTTAAATAAATCTTCATATTTCATAAATAATAAAAGAAGAGTAGAAATAAAAAGTTATTCAGATAGCTGGCCTCATATCACCAATCGTTCTCATTCAAGTTCATCATCAGAATATGATATAAACTCTCCCATATTAAATCATTATTATTTAGCTAATTATGGTTCCATACACTTCCTTCCTATTGCATGCATCCCGGATTTTGATATAACAAGTTGATATTACTTATCAAATAAATCTTGCCCTTTGAGGTCTGACCGAGCATAATACTTACTAATGATTTTTAGAGCCAAGGGTAACCATCATAATATGAATTGGAAGTAAATATTTATCCTAAGTTTATACTTTTTTTAGCTTAAAGGGTGAAAATATCTTCAAGAGAGTGTCCCAAACGCAAATAATTCAATAAATATAGATAGAAAAACGATCTTATAATTAATTAAGAATAAAATGCAATTATATCTTTCAGTATAACGAGAGATTAAGCTTATATTGTAATAGAAAATAATCAAGTATAGAGAAAAACAGAATTTTCAACATAGTCCACACTACCTCGATTAACTCACGCGGTACAAGTTAGTGGGCGAGTTGGCTCTCGGGAACCCGCGAGAGCACTGAGGTGTAGATGGAGGAGTTATAGATCAACGCAACAACGTAAACGAAAAGTTCCTCCATATCCTTTTCAGTAGCTCCGTGTTTAGTTTAGGTTATGGAGTTTGTCAAGATTACATCCACGTTACTTTGGGATTACTCAGAGCATTAAGTATTCCAGCCAGATATGTCATGGGGGTGAGATGAGGATAAGAGCTCAGCAAGAAAATCAACCGTAATAAGGGTTGAATCCTTTCTCACGTTAACAGAAATCTTTTTATATTTATTTATTATCAACCAATTTTGTGGAGAGACTACTGAGACCTAAGGAGGCTTGCCAACTACTCGGCATTTCATACTCAACACTCCTACGGTGGATTAGAGAAGGGAAAATAAGGGCAGTAACGACTGAAGGAGGGAAGTATAGGATACCTTACAGCGAGATTAAGAAGTACTTAGAAAGGAGGGAAGAGACGAGGGCTGTAATTTATGCAAGGGTCTCCTCTACCGATCAAAAAGAGGACTTGGAAAGACAAATAAACTACCTAACAAATTACGCAACGGCAAAAGGTTACAAGGTAGTTGAAGTACTGAAAGATATAGCTAGCGGGTTGAACACACAAAGAAAAGGATTGTTAAGGCTATTCAAACTTGTTGAGGGGAGGAGTGTCGACATCGTATTAATAACATACAAAGACAGACTTACAAGATTTGGATTTGAGTACATTGAAGAGTTCTTCTCAACCATGGGAGTTAAGATTGAAGTAGTTTTCGGTGAGGAGCCCAAAGATGACGCACAAGAGCTAGTTGAGGACTTAATCTCAATCATTACCTCATTCGCAGGGAAAATTTACGGAATGAGGAGTCACAAGAAAACACTCCTAGTTCAGGGTGTAAAAAAGTTAATAGGTGAGTTGAGTGGAGAGGACAGTGAAGTTAAGGGTTAGGGTTGACTATTCTACATACTCAGCACTTAAGGAGGTCGAGAAGGAGTACAGAGAGGTTCTAGAGGACGCAATAAATTATGGGCTGTCAAACAAAACTACCTCCTTCACCAGGATTAAAGCTGGAGTTTACAAGACTGAGAGGGAGAAACATAAGGACTTACCCTCACACTACATCTACACCGCTTGTGAGGACGCAAGCGAGAGATTAGACAGTTTTGAGAAGTTGAAGAAGAGAGGTAAAAGTTACACTGAGAAACCGTCAGTGAGGAGAGTTACTATTCACCTCGACGATCATCTGTGGAAGTTCAACCTTGATAGGATTTCAATTTCCACAAAGAGGAGTAGGATTCTCATTTCACCAACCTTCCCTAAGATCTTCTGGAGATATTATAACAAGGGCTGGAGGATTGCGAGTGAGGCCAGGTTTAGGCTGATGAAGGGAAATGTTGTAGAGTTCTACGTCATTTTTAAGAGGGATGTTAAACCTTATGAACCTAAGGGTTTCATCCCAGTTGATCTAAATGAGAATTCAGTCTCTGTATTAGTTGATGGAAAACCGATGCTTTTAGAGACTAACACTAAGAAAATTACTCTGGGCTATGAGTATAGGAGGAAGTTGACAATCACTGGTAAGTCAACTAAGGATAGGGAAGTGAGGAGGAAGTTAAAGAGGCTGAGGGAGAGGGATAAGAAAGTAGACATTAGGAGGAAATTAGCAAAGCTGATCGTCAAAGAGGCTTTTGAAAGTAGGAGTGTCATAGTTTTAGAGGACTTGCCTAGGAGAGCTCCGGAGCATATGATAAAGGACGTGAAGGATAAACAACTTAGGTTGAGGATTTATAGATCTGCATTTTCCTCAATGAAGAATGCTATTATTGAGAAGGCTAGGGAGTTTGGTGTCCCCGTGGTCTTAGTTAACCCATCTTATACTTCCACTGTTTGCCCAATTCATGGGACGAAGATCGTTTACCAACCCGATGGGGGCCATGCCCCAAGGGTTGGTGTTTGTGAGAAGGGGAAGGAAAAGTGGCATAGGGATGTAGTTGCACTGTACAACTTAGCGAGGAGAGCTGGAGATGTGAGCCCCGTGCCGTTGGGCTCGAAGGAGTCCCATGACCCACCTACAGTAAGTGGGTGGTTGAGGGCTAAGTCCCTACACTCGATCATGAATGATCATAAAATGATTGAAATGAAAGTGTAGGGACAAACGGCAGTAGGAAAAAGAAGATAGTTTAGATCTTATTCTTGGACTTTCGCATAATATTTCTCAAGTTAGATGTTTTCTCGTAGTTAACTTTGTTATTTTCAATTACTACACCATAAACTTTTTGTGCTATCTCAGATGTGATATATTCATTTCTTACGTCTTGTAGAACTAGTTCTGGGTCTCTATCTAAAGGATCTCCCCAACCTCCTCCTCCAGCACTATGTAGACTTACCTTATCTCCATACTCTAATTTTATCGCTGCTACCTTTCTGATAACTCTGGGTTTTTCTCCTTTCTTATAAACTATTGCATAGTTTGGAGGACCATTAAATCCTCCATTAATTCCCCAAGGTGGAAATTTAGATCTTCCTATTGAGACTGTAAAGTATGCTTCTTTAGATAACACTACATAATCCTTAATAATTCCCAGGCCTCCTCTGTATTTTCCGTGACCTGGACCGTCTTCTGAATTTAGACTTTCTCTTTCAACTAAAATGGGCATTTTTCTTTCATAAACTTCTGCAGACGCTATATATGTTTCTCCATCACCGCTAGCTACTAGGGCGCTTTCCCCATCTTGATCATTACATCCTCCCCAACCACCTGGTTGAGGTTCCACGATTGCAAAGGGTTCACCAGTTTTTTCATCATATCCTCCTAAGATTGTAGCTAATATTGATAAAAAGTGTCCCGCAGACAATTTATCCGGTACGTAGGGAGCTAATGCTTTCCATACTAAATCTGTTGCGTATGACATCGACTCCCAGTATGTTGATGTGGGAGCTGGTTTTCTGGGATTGAATATACTTCCCTCACGTGCTATCACTTTTAGAGGTGAGAAAAATCCTGCATTAGGCAAAGCACGGGGATCCGTTATAGCCATGTACGTCTCTCTGACTGCAGAAACAGTCGCTGGTAAAGGTGAATTTATAGGCCCATTAACTTGATTAGAACTTCCAGTGAAGTCAACAATGAATTCATCATCAGTTATGGTCACCTTTACCTTGACATAAACAGGGTTGTCCGAAATTCCATCATCATCAATATAATCTTCCGCTTCAAATTTACCTTTAGGTAATTTGGCTAGTTTTAACTTGCTTAATTTAACCCCATCTTCTATAAGCTTATCCATAGCCTCAAGTACGTTATCTAAACCATATTTTTCAATAAGCGTATTTATTCTTCTTGCTGCAATCTTCATGGAGGCAATCTGAGCTTCCATGTCCCCTAATGTAGCGTTAGGCATTCTAGAATTGGCAGATATTATATCAACTACATCTCTATTGGGTTTTCCTCCAATGTATAATTTAATGTTTGGTAGTTGAAGTCCCTCTTGGAATATCTCCGTGGCATCTGAACTCCAACTGCCAAAATGCATTCCCCCAATTTCGCTCCAATGTCCTTTATTTACTATGAATCCGACTAACGTATCCTTCGCAAACATAGGCATAATTAATGCAACATCATTGAGATGCGTACCACCCGAGTATGGAATATTAGTAGCAATCACATCCCCTGGATTTATATCACTTTTCCATTTTTCTAGCACCTCTCTTATCGTAAAGTCTAAAACCCCTGAAAACCCCGGAACTCCCGGAGCTTGTGCTACCAAGCCTCTCCCCTTAGCATCAGTTATTCCAACAGCGTAATCTAGTACCTCATATATAACTGGACTTTTAGCAGTCCTTCCGAAGGCGTAGAACATCTCCTCAGACGCCACTACAAGACCATTTTTTATAATTTCTAATGTAAATGGATCCACCATGGTCAATCCCTCTCAATAATTAGATTGCCATAGCTATCTAGCATTCCCATTTGTCCCTCTAGTATTAACGATGTAGAAGTTGGATCTTCTATGATTGCTGGACCATCTATTTGATAATTAATGGGCAAAAATTCTTTATTATATACGTTCCACTCCTCGTATTTCCCTTCATAGAATACTTTTCTTTTTCCGATTAACGCTTTGCTAATATCTGAATTATTCCTTTCTATCTTCATTAATGGAATACTCTCAGCCTTAACTACACCACTCACGTGGAAGTTTACTATTTCAATTGGACTATCTAAAGTAAATGCGTAAGCGATTTCATGAGCCTCATGAAACCTTCTTTTTATCTCCTCAATTTCACCAGTTCCAATCTTTCCCGGCATTACATTCACTTTTACAGTGTGTTCTTGGCCGTAATATCTCATTTCGGCGTATCTTAGCATTACGATATCCTCCTCTTCGAATCCTTCCGATATTAATATAGATCTTATTTTGCTTTCTAATTCATTAAATTTTTCATTTATCAGATCTATACTATTCTCCTTGTCAATCCTCAAAGGATAAGACAAGACAAGATCGTGTCTGATATCTGAAACAAGCATACCCCATGCAGAGAACACTCCTGCAGGGAGAAATGGTACTATTATCTTCTTTATATCTAATTCTTCTGCAACAAATGGAGCGAACATTGGACCAGAGCCACCGTATGCTACTAACGTAAATTCCCTTGGATCGTATCCTCTTTGAACAGATATTAATCTCACTGCATTTACTGCATTATTATTAGCAATTTTAACTATACCGTAGGAAACTTCTTCAATAGACATGTTGTAATATTTCGCAATATTTGAAATAGCTTCCTCGGCAAGTCTTTTATTAACCTTTATTTTCCCACCAAGTAGTTCCTCTTGATTTAGAAATCCGCAGACTATGTAAGCATCAGTCACGGTAATATCTTTACCTCCTTTTCCATAAGCCACTGGTCCCGGATAAGCACCAGCGGCTTTAGGTCCTACTTTTAAATTGTTTGTTTCATCAATCCAAGCTATGCTTGTTCCACCATTACCTATTTCAACTATATCCAATGTTGGGACTTTTACTGGATATCCTGGGTTGTACTTATCTCTTCCAATATAGTAATCAGTGTTTATATTAGGTACTAGGTTTCTCACTAAACTTGCTTTGGTTGTAGTGCTTCCACCATCCATTGCTATAATATCTTTCTCTCCTAATGCGCCACTTATCTTAATAGCTCCCATAACTCCTGCTACCGGACCGGATTCTAATGTATATATTGGAAATCTTTTAGCGTATTCAAATGTGGCCATACCTCCATTGGAAAGCATAGCAAAATAATTTCCTTTAAAACCTCTCCTTTTAAATTCACTTTCCAACTTGCTCAAGTATCTATTCATTTTTGGCATGACGTATGCATTAAGTACGGCGGTACTAGTTCTCTCGTATTCTCTCCACTCTCTAGTGACCTCATGGGATAGTGTTACCATAATACTAGAATCAATTCTCTTAATAATCTCTCCTGCCTTAAGTTCATGTATAGGATTAACGTAAGAATTAATAAAACCTACAGCAATAGCTTCTACGTTTTCCTCTTTTAGTTTTTTAACTGCCTCAACAACTTCGTTTTCGTTTATAGGCAGTAAAATATCACCATTGCTCTTTATCCTTTCACCAACCTCTAGCCTCAAATACCTTGGAACCAAGGGAATTGGCTTCTTATATCTGAAATTGTACATATCTCTTCTATTAGCCCTTTGGATTTCTAGGATATCTCTAAAACCCTTTGTTGTGATTAGACCTACCTTTGCTCCTTTCCTTTCTACTATTGTGTTTATGGCTAGTGTCTGACCATGAATTATAGTATTTACATAGCCTAAATTTATTTTAGTCTCGTCTATCGCCTCAAGTACACCATTTGAAGGATCATCTGGCGTAGTCTCTACCTTTACCCAGCTTATTTCTCCATTTTCTTCGTTATAGACCACTACGTCAGTAAAAGCACCTCCAATATCAATGCCCACTTTTGTCATTGATTAAGTTGTATTGTTTTGAAAATATTAAGCAGTCTAATAATCCTCTGTGTTAACAAAGTGTTTCAAAAAGACTAAACAGCACGTAAGAATATCTTCTTAAATTACTATATATATTTATTATTAGACAATGATAGATCAGTCGAAAGAAAATTATAAATAAGGGTAATTTTTATAAGTTTATTAAGTTAGGAAATGTCTTGGGAAGAAGTATTTCGAAATTATCTTGATGATAAAGATATAAAGATTTTGAAACTTTTAAATCAAGACGCAAATATCTCTGATGCTAAGCTTGGAAAATTAGTCGGGCTATCAAAGACCGCTGTGAGATTAAGAAGAGTAAAGATGCAAAATTCTGGAATCTTAAAAATAGTTGGTGTAGTTGTGTTACAAAACTTAGGTATTCCGTATGCTGACATTTTAGTAAAGTTAAAGAATGATATAATACTAAGAGAGCAGTTTATAAACAAACTCATTGCTGATGATCTAGTATATGAAGTAACGGAATATATGGGAGATTGGGATTTACTTATAAGATTATTTCATAACAATATCACTAAGTTAAAGGATGAATCATTAAAAATTATCAGTGATAAAGCTGTTCAAGATTACAGAATTAGTTATGTAGTAAAAACTTATAAGGCATGGGGAAAATCGATTCTTTCAAGTATATAAACCTTACTTGAAAACTCATAGTCTAATAGACTATTCCATTTTAGTTTTTTAGAATAGAGATAAAGGAATAGTCGACTGAATAACAGGGTTAGTAATTGTTATTTTATATTGAAACGATTTCTTCTAAACTATCATAATATTTTTATTCCATATTTAAACATTAGAAAATATGACTGGAAAGGAAGAAATTAGCTCAAAATATGATGACTATTCACTAAAGGAAGTTCCGAAAGATTCCAGATATGGCTTCTTTAACGTTTTTCTAGTATTTTCATCTGTTTATGGTGCAATAGCTGTAATATGGGCTGGAGGAGCACTAGGTTATGGACTCACATTTTCTCAAGCTATAATAGCAGTATTGTCGGGAACAGTAGTATTAGGCATCTTAGGTTCATTGACTGCAGCTGTGGGAGCTTATAGTGGTCTCTCAACTTATGTTATGTGGAGACACCCCTTAGGAAGATGGGGAGGTAAAGTTGCTGGATTATTGCTGATAACTATAACTACGGGAATAGGATGGTATGCAGTCGAAACGTGGCTATTTGGTATAGTAATGAGTGAGATATTCCCAAATAATCCTTTCTTTTCTGTTGGAGTAGCTGCCATTTGGGGAGGAATTTTAATGACAATAATGACATATGTAGGCTATAGGATGCTGTCTTTCCTAAGCTACTTTACAATTCCATTTCATATATGGCTGATAGCAATAGGAATAGCAATAGTGTTAGCACTTAAAGGTGGATTTCACACAGTTATGGCAGCAGTTCCAACAAGTCATATGAGCTTACTTGATGGTATATCCGCTACCATAGGATTATATAGCGCTGGGACTATAATTTCTCCCGATATCTCCAGATTTGCCAAATCAGCGAAAGATGCTGGCTATGCATGGTTTGCTCATATAATTTTCCTATATCCATTCTTAATATTGGGAGGAGTAGCAATAGTGTTAGCAACTGGTTCCTATTTGATAACTAATGCAATGCTAGAGTTAGGAATGGGAGTTGGTGTTTTACTAATTATAGTTTTCGGTCAATTCATAATAAATACTGATAATCTATATAGTGGTTCCTTATCTTTAGTTAACCTAATTCCAATGAGACGTGAAATAGCCTCCATAATTAACGGTGTCATAGGTACTGCAATTGCAGCATATGTTGGATTCTCTGCAGGTTCGTCAATAACTCCCTTTGAGAACTTTATCTCTTTGTTAGGAGACTTCTTACCTGCAATGGGAGGAATTGTACTAGCTGACTTTTACATTGTCAAGAAATACATTAATAAGATTCAAGATCCTCATAAACGGTATCAGTTCGTACCAAATAATAAGTATTATAATATAAATATTGCAGGAATATTAGCCTTAGCATTAGGTTCAATAGTAGGTTACTTCGTAAATGCCGGTATACCAGCAATAAACTCCTTAGTTACCGGCTTCTTATCCTACATTATAATATATTACATTATCAACGCATTAGGTAAGAGTCCAGAAATACTGCCTTTCAATTACGAAGGAGGGATATTAAGATGAACTTATTTGATAACTATAAAATATTTACCATTTCTAACATTATAGTGGGGTTAGTCTTTAGTGCACTGTATTTCATTACAACTGGGTTTATACAATACTATAACTTAGTTTATGGTATCCTTACGTTAGGAATAGCCATATGGGGAATTGGAAGATATTATTTCAAAAAGATAGAAGATGATAAAATAAGAGTAGGAGTTCAGACATCATGGCTAATAGTCTCTTTCGCTTTAGGTTACATATCAATAATTTATGCCCCTGTTCTGTTCACTAGGTTAGAAATAATAATAATTGAATCCATTCTATCAATAATACAAATTTTGTGGGGTTCAGTCTTATTAGCAATTTCATATAGGAAAGGATATTCAGTCATAAAGGTGTAACTAAATGGAAACGTATTTCATTCAAGAGAGAGATTTACAAAACTTAGTTACTGGAGCGTCTTTTTTAGGTACCGGAGGCGGAGGAGATCCATATATAGGAGGGCTTATGTTAAAAAGGGAACTAGAGCTTGTAAAAAAGATAGAAGTAATAACTGGAGTGAAGTACTCAAATAGCAAATCCTTTGTTTTAGGTAGTGCAATGATGGGGGCTCCTATAGTGATGATAGAAAAAATACCCAGTAGCTCTGAAGCTAAAAAAGCTCTTGAAGTTTATTCCAAATTTTCCGGTAATGAGGTTGAATATATCACACCATTGGAAATGGGTGGAGTTAATTCAACGATCCCATTAATAACATCAGCTAAGACTGGTATTCCAGTAATTGATGGAGATGGTATGGGAAGGGCATTTCCAGAATTACAAATGACTACCTTTTACTTTTATGGCGTTCAACCTTCTCCGATCGTAATATTCGATGAAAGAGGCAATGTAAGCATAGTACAAGGTATAGATGGCTATTGGTCTGAGAAAATAGCAAGAGTTATTACTGTAAGATACGGAGGAAGTGCATACATCGCTCTATATGGTACGTCATTATCAACTTACTCAAATACTGCTGTGCTGGGCACACTGAGTTTAGCCTTAGAAATAGGTGAGCTATTAAATCAAATGCGTCTTGATGATGTCTTAGACCTTTTAAAGGCAATGATAGTGTTTAAAGGTAAGGTAGTAGATGTGCAAAGAAGAGTAGAGAAGGGATTCTCTAAAGGAAATGTAATTATAGATGGATTAGAAAACATCAGTGAACAAACTATGAAGATTGATTTTCAAAACGAATTCTTAGTAGCGAGGATTAATAATAACATAGTAACTACTGTACCAGATCTCATAACAGTTTTAGATTTATTCACGTTAAAACCCATTACGACAGACAGAATAAAATATGGTCAAAAAGTCATGGTTATCGGTATACCTTCAAGTGTTAGACTGAGGAGTAAGGAAGCGTTAAGGTATATAGGACCCAGAGCCTTTGGATATGATGTGGATTTCATACCACTCGAGGAAAGGTGGAAGAAGGTTGAGAATTAGAATAGGTATTGATATTGGTAGTACTCATACGGATGCAGTAGCATTAGAAGGTAAAGAACTAATAGTAGCGGATAAAGTAATGACTACGCCAGACTTAACCACTGGACTTTTAAATGCCATAAGTAAAGTAATGGAAAAACTTGGAGAGAGAAAAAACGAAGTAGATACACTGATGATAGGAACTACTCATGGTCTAAACGCTTTACATCAAGGTAAAGGCTTAAATAGAGTAGCAATCATTAGAATTGGCTTACCGGCTGGGGAAGGAGTTCCTCCAGTATTTGACTGGCCCGAGCAACTGGCAAACTTTGTTACTTATAAATATATGGTAAGAGGAGGGCATGAATATACTGGGGAAGAAATAGTAGAGATGGATGAGGACAAAATAAGAAAAATCGCTGAGGATATAAGCGGTAAAGTCGATGCCATAGCCATTAGTTCAATATTTTCAGTGGTAAATTCATCACATGAGATTAGAGCAAAGGAAATTTTAAGAGAGAAAGGAATTAATGTCCCCATAGTTCTTTCTCATGAAATCGGTGGAATAGGACTGCTAGAGAGGGAGAATTCAGCAATCTTAAATGCGTTGATACTTAAAATCTTTGAGAACTTAATAAACAAAATCAAACAGTTACTATCTTCTTTGGGCATAGAAAATGTGAAACTATTCTTTGCACAGAATGATGGAACTGTAGCTTCTGAAGATTTTATCAAGAACTATCCAATATTCACTGTAGCAGGGCCAGTTTCAAATAGTATTAGAGGAGCTCACTTACTGACTGGAATAAAAGATGCCATAGTGATGGACGTAGGAGGTACTACGACAAATGTGGGTGTTCTCCATGAGGGATATCCCAGAGAATCCTCCTCTGTTGTAGAGATAGCTAAAATAAGGACTAATTTCAGAATGCCTGACATATACACGATGGCATTGGGAGGAGGCACGATAGTTAATAAAGAGAAAATAGGACCAGAGAGTGTGGGTTATGCGTTAATAAATAAAGGAATAGCATGGGGAGGCGACACTCTAACTGCAACAGATGTAGCTATGATAGTAAAAGGAATAACAATAGACGGTACAAATCCGCAGTTAATAATTAACAAATTCCCTCCAGAGTACTTCCTTAGTATATACACTAAAATGGTAGGAATGTGGGAAGACGCTATAGACTTAATGAAAACTTCAAAGGATGATGTAACGGTAATTGTTGTGGGTGGTGGAAGTATAATGGTTCCAGAGAAATTAAAAGGGGCAATGGAAGTTATAAGACCACAAAATGCACAATACGCTAATGCGATAGGTGCAACATTAACCAAAGTTGGTGCTATAATGGAAAGGACGTTCTCTTATGATCAAATAACTAGGGAAAATGCTATAAAGAGTTTAATTGATGAGGCTAAAAGTCTAGCCATAAAAGCTGGAGCCTTACACACAACAATAGAAGTTAGAGAAATAGAAGAAATGCAAATTCCTTATCTACCTGGAAATTCAGTGAAAGTTAAAGTTAAGGTAGTTGGCGAATTTTCTTAATTTCTTCAAATACCATTTCCTTAATCTTATGGTATCCCCCAACTTCTCTCCACTTATTACTTACAGGGATTTCTAATACTCTCACCTTTATTCCGTACCTAAGGGAGTCAGAAGTCACTACATTATTATTATAATCGATTAAATTGATAATTTCAGGTGATATTGATAGAATTTTTTCTTCTTTAAGGAAGCTTAAATACTCATTTTTAAATACTACTTCGGCATTTTCACCCCTATATTCTTCAAGGCCGTCAATTTTAGCTATACCAATTGCAAATCCTCCTAAGTTAAATCTCTTTACATCAACTATTTTACCTTCGAAAATTATCTTACCTCTTGCCAAGCTAATCATTTCATCCAATCCTTCTTCAGTTAATGTTTTACCTAACTCGAAAGCTAGGCTTACTGTACCCAAGATAGCTCCGTTAATATACTCCCTACCAGATGCTGGGTAAAGCGAGATATATCCTCTTCCACCAAATCTTACAGTTATACTCCTTGCAATGATCTCTGCCTTGAAGTTATCAACAGCGTCTATAATAACGCAATTTTCACGCTCATCGCAAATACTCAAAGGTGTTGCCTTATATCCTGCAAAATGCATAGTAGTCATATATAATTCTGGAAAAGCTCTACCCTCATAATCTCCATCTACTAATGGTTTCTTACTCATTAACGATGCCATAAATGGGACAACTGAGTTTATACCACCTATTTCAATAGAAGTTATTTTAGTAATGTCTTTTCTCAAAAATTTAGTTAAGGTCATAAGAGATTTATAATATTCATGGCCTGCGGGAATCTTCTCTATACCTATCAATGGCGACCCCATACCGCCTACTCCTATTATGAAATCTCTATCTTCATCAATTTCGTCAGTATATTCAACATAATCAATATTCATCTGAAGCATTTTTGCTTTGACAATTTTATATCCTAAAAACGGATTTCCACCACCACCAGAACCTAATATTGAACTCCCTATTGCGAGATTGTATAGATCACTAACAGAAATTTTCATGTTTTATTATAAACCCCCATTAATAATATAAAGTTTAAAGTTTTACTCGCCATCGTTTACTGTATAGTCTTTCTTAGTAAACGCGAAGGGAACATAACACTTTTCAATACAAAACATATCCGTCTATTTCCTTTAGGCTCATCATTCCCCAATATCCCTTAGATTAAACTTAGCCCTTTTGCTCTTTTACAACTATTGTGAAAGAGACTATAATAATACCTTATTTAATGCACATACTCTCTATAAAGACATAGTCGTTTAACAAATTTGTATACCTAATGATGATACCATGCACACTCATGGTTAATAGTAATAATTCTCTTTCTACAAGATTTTCATTGTGTTGAAGGAAAAGATATCCTTAGACCCCAAATTCATTTTACAAAAATAATTGCATTGTATAATTTTTTCTAACCAAGAAAATTTTGTAATTAGAGAAAAAGTTAAGGGAGATGTAGTCTGGTATTACTTTAGGGGAGAAACGCTTGACAACACCAGACTACATCTCCCCTAAAATACGAGTACAAATAGAGGAAAAATTATTTTCCATCATAAACTTCAAGGGAAGAAAGGCAGAAGAAGTCAAGAAAACACTTGTAACAGCAGCACTAACAAAAGATTCAGTAGAAAACAAGGCAAAAGAGCTTGGCATATCACCACAAACAGTTAGAAACTACGTGGAAGAACAACCACAAGTAATAGACCAAATGCTAAACGTGATCAAAACGATTTCCGCTAAGGAACTAGGTGGAAGAAAACGTGTAAAAATATCAATAGACTGGACATCAATAGAATACAAGGGAAAACCTATATAGGTTTATTAGTCGAGGAGAGTAATACTCTCCTCGACTGGGGAAACATGGTCGAGAGGGAAACTGAAGCGAAGTCTTCGGGTAGTGGCGTGACAAACCCCTACCATCGGACTGAACATTGTGATAAAATTCACGCATATAGGTGTGATAAAGAGGTAGGGGTAATAGGGATAGATGTATCAAAGGACCATTTAATAACTAGCAGGGGGAGGGTGAGAAGATACGAGAACAAAAAGGAGGGTTATGAGGAAATCCTCAAGATGAAAGCTTGCACAATAGTCCTAGAGCCTACCGGAGTATATGCAATAAAGCCTTCACAATACTTCAAGGAGAGAGGGGTAAGAGTACTACAAGTCAGCCCAAACGTGTTATCAAGGGAAAAGGAGTTTAGGGGAAAGAAAACAGATTTTTACGACGCAGAAAAATTAGAAAACATGGTCGACAAGGCTAAGGAGTACGATTACAACCCCTTAAAGGAATTAGTAACACTCTACCTCTTCCTAAAGGACATAGAGACGAAATACAAGAACAGGCTAAAGAGAGCACTATTCCTAGTAAGCGATAACGATAAGGTAAGCAAGGACAGGTTGGAAAAACTTGCGAAAGGAGATTTCACACAGGAAGAACTATACCAACTTGAATACACCCCCTTAGTGCTTGAGGAAATCAAAATCCTGGCTAAAAACCTCCTAGAAACGCAAGAGAGGTTGAAGGAGGTTAGGAGGATGATTGAGGGGCAAGTCCCTCAAGACCACGTCCTATTAACGATACCAGGTGTTGGGAGGCTTGCAGCTGGTATTGTTGGTGATGTTAAGCGTTTTCCTAAGCCTGAGTCCTTTGTTGCTTATTGCGGTTTAGATCCCGTAGTGGAGAGGAGCGGGAAGGCTGTGGTAAGTAGGGGGATTTCCAAGAGGGGTAATAAGTACTTGCGTAGCTTGTTCTACTTTTTAGCAATGAGGAGTTATTCTAGGAACCCAACCTTATTGAAGTTTTATGAAACACACAAGGATAGGTTGAAGGGTAAGAAGTTGTATGTCGCTTTGGCTAGGAAGTTGGCAAGGGTTGTTTGGAGTGTTTGGTATAATAATAAGCCTTATGAGCCTAAATAGGTAAGCCCTCCCCCGAATCGCCACGTGGGTTGAAAGGATCCACGTGGCAATGTTAGCTAATACTATGCTTGAAGTTTGAGCGAAAGATTTATTACTGAACGCCCGTAGAAGGACTAGGAGGGTCAGAAAAAGGCTACGCGTGGAATTACGCAACGACAAGAGTAAAGCGAAAAACACTAACACTAGCATTCACACGCGTAGAAAAAGGAATGACTAGACTAAAGATAGTTGAAAGCCTAATACAACAAATACTAGCATTGGGCCTAGAAATAGAATTAGTAACACTAGATGCTGGTTTCTATTCAGTGGATGTGATCAACTACTTGTCAAGGTTTAACTTCATCATTGGAGTACCCGTGGGTAAGGTAGGGATACATAGGAATTTTGATGGAGATTATACTGTAAAGTCAAATGGTAAGAAAGCGACATTTAGGCTAATAGTACATCATGGTAGGGGAAAGGAGTACTTGGCAAAGGGGACAAACCTAGACGTAAATAGGAGTATTGTTGTGAAATGGTATGACAAGGTTAGGACGCCAATAGAAACATCATACAAGTTGATTAAGTCTTTCCTAATCTTTACCTCATCAAGGAGTTGGTTATTCCGCTTGTTCATCTTCGTACTAGCAATGTTAATCTATACACTATACTTGCTCCTCAAGGGGACAACGAGCAAGGAAGACTTCCGCTTACTCCTAACTATCTTGCTCTTGCAAGATAATATTACTATTTTGCAAGAATATTTAGTTAAATTATTTTATCCACTTTTTAACTCCCTTGAATTATTTTCGGGGTGATGAATTTGGGGTCTAGGGATATCAACTTCTTTTGCGTGTATAAATCTTTTATAATGTTCATTATATGAGGTAAAAATATATACTAAATAAATGGAATTTGCATTACAATCATTTGATCACTTATGGTAAGTTATCAAAAATTGTACTCAAGTCTAACGTAATCAACAACCCTAAACTATTATATATTTTAAATAATATACTTTAATCGTGTCACTATTTAACTTATCACTAGTAACTTTTGAAATAGATCATGAGGATTGTTGGAGTAAGCTTACGTCAAGTTACCCTGTACTAGTAAAGACCATTTTTGCGAAGCCGAATAAGGGAAAAGATTACATTTTAGGAATGGACGAAGTTAAAACTTATAACAGAAGAACTTTTAAGGACTTTTTAAAGTCGTTCAAGAGAGATAAGAGTATTTACGAGATTATACAAATCTTAGAGTTGGACAATAGGAGGGGAATTTATAGGATATTATTTAAAGAAAGGTACGAGAACATGATCATGAGTATCATAGGAAATTATATGACGTTCTATATAAAAGACTTGATAAAAGAAGGTAATGAAAGATTATTACTAATTATGCCTTCAAGTGACGTTACAATGCTTAAGAGGGATTTGGAATCAATAGGGAAGATCCATTACTTTAATGCTAAACTTGTAAACTTTAATGACTTCGTACCTACATTCTTTGATTTTTCTGAGCAAGAAAGGAATGCTGTGCTTCAGGCCATAAGACTAGGATATTATGAATATCCTAGAAGAATAAATCTAGAAGGATTAGGGAAGATTATGGGAATATCAAAACCCACATTAGAAGAATATTTAAGGAAAGCCGAAAAGAAGATTATGTCTAAAATATTTAGGGAGTTTTGCCAACAAGATCTACTTTTTCACTCTCCAGATTATTAAGCTCTAAGCATATTATGTTTTAAAAATTTACCGGACAGAATACATATCTCCATATAAGTATGGATCCTTACTTATAAACTATATATAACATAAATACCAATAATGAGTGAACCTTCAGATCCTCTAAAAGCACTTGATGAGGCTAAACTATCATCTACGCACTATAGGTGGACAATCCTATCTGCTTTAGCAGATTTTCTTGATGCAGGAGCGATAGTTGCGGGTGCCGCATCAGTAAGTATATGGGTTTCCCTCTTCCATCTTAATTCCCTTCTCTTAGGTATAATAGCTGCGTTAAGTCCAAATGCCTTTGCCGCTGGTATAGGAGCTTGGATAGCTGGACCACTAGGTGACAGATATGGAAGGAAGGCTATATATACATATGATCTAATCGTATATGCAATAGGTGCAATAATTATATTATCAGCAATAAATTACTACATGGTTATTATAGGGTATACTATAGTAGGGTTGGCAGTGGGAGTTGACGTACCAACAAGTTGGTCACTAATAGCTGAGCTAGCTCCTAAGAGGAATCGCGGAAGATTAATGTCATTTACTAACTTATTCTGGTATATTGGACCCATAATAATATTGCTTCTAGGTATAGGCACGGTTCCATTGGGTGTTAACTCCTTTAGAGTCCTATTCGGGTTTTTGACAATAGTTGCAATAGTAACATGGGTCCTAAGAAGAGGAATTGCTGAATCCGCTAGATGGGGACTAGTGAAGGGAAAAGAAGAAGTGGTTAAACAAGCATTAGTACAATTAGGACAAAGCGTAAGTGTAATACCTAAGGCTGAGACCAAAGGTAAGTGGAGTGATATGTTCAAATATTGGAAAGGATTAGCCTTCATGATCCCAATCTATATTTTCTGGGGAGTACCAGCTGGAACCTTTGGATTCTTCTTACCTTTCCTCATAGAAGATTTGTCTATCAAAAGTTCTGTAGTAGGTGATCTAGTTCAAATCGCGTGGTTCGTGACTGCAATAATTGGAGTTGTTGGAGTATACATGCAGCTATCAGACAAAGTGAATAGGAAGCTATTATATGCAGTAAGTTCTCTTATTTGCGCAATTGGTTTCGCATTACCTATAGGTTTACCATTCAAGATACTTTGGGTAGCATTATTCAATGTATTCTTATTTGGATTCGGTCATGGAATGGCGTTATGGCCTCAAACTAGAGTCTGGTCAACGGAGCTTTTCCCAACGGAAATAAGAAATACGGCTCAAGGTTTTGTATGGGGCTGGATGAGAATAGCATTGGGAATATGGAGTATCTTCGTACCTTCAATAATTACTGTAATAGGTTATTCAGCAATAGCTGCAGTAGCTACTTCATTCTTTATACTAAATATTATTTTGGGATTATTAGTGGGACCAGATACACATGGAAAATCCTTAGAGGTGGTAATAAAGGACTTTTATGGAGGTAAAGTTCCAGTATCTAAAGTAGTAGAAGTGAATACAAGACCTCTTGGCAACAAATAAACTATTAAAGGTCATACTTTAAGCCAAAACCTTTTTCTTCTCCCAATTCGAAATATCCCTTTATTGGCTTAGGAGGATTTATCATTCTATCCTCTAGCCATTTATATTTGGTTAAGTACTCAGCCATTGGCGAAACACTTTCTGGTTCTGATATTATAAAGTGCAAATTGTATATGTTAGAAGTATGAGGGATTACAACACCACCATAAGCTTCAGCCAATCCAGTAATTCTCTTCATTGGAGTTATCCCTCCAACCCATACGGCATCGGGCTGTAATATTCTCACTCCGGAATCCAAAAGCCTCTTGAAATCGTAAACGTGATAGTGATGTTCACCAGCAGATATTGGAATATCTGTTCTTTTACTTAAGTAACTATAAGACTCGAAATCATCCGGTAAGAAGGGTTCCTCAATCCAACACAACTCATATTTCTCCAATCTCCTAGCCATCTTTAATGCGAAATTCAAATTCCAAGACATCCACGCGTCTCCAGCTAAATCCACAGAGTAACCAACACTGTCCCTTATAACTTTTACCAATTCGGCATTATTGTCAACGCCTAAAGGATCAGAGGGACCACAGCAGAACCTCATCTTCATCGCAGTATATCCCTCTTCCACATAACTCCTAGCCTCCTTTTCCAACTCCTCCTTACTTGTGGGATGTAAGTGACTTGCGTAAGCCCTTATCTTATCCCTTGTTTTTCCTCCTAACAGTTCGTAAACTGGAACTCCTAGTAACTTTGCATACGCGTCGTACATTAAAAGATTAACAACACTTATGGCGTGAATTGCTATCCCACTCCTACCGATTGGCAGGGTGTATCTATATAACAAATCCCACGCCATACCTATCCTAGAGATTGGTAGACCCCTAACAAGGTTAGCTAAATTAGACATTACGAAATTACATACTGATTCAGAGGTTTCAAGAATGGAATAAGTAGCGTTATCGTCTAGATCCATTCTTATAAAACAAATCTTATCCATGAACGCTGATTGAAATGGTGATAAAGATCCCAAATACTCTCTGTAATAATCAGTTGGCTTAGCGTAAGGAAAGTTCTGTCTTGAAATACTCTCCGTACTAATTACATATATCTTATCAATTTTTACCGTCATGCTATAACATTTATCTGCTAAACTTTTATCTATTAACCCTAACTTGTGGGGATAAGAATGATAGTCTCATACAGAATATACTCAACTAATCTTAACATCTATCTAAAAATTAATACCAAACCCTAACATGTTTGGAATCACCTTTTATTCGGCGATGAGGAAAAACATAAGTATGGTTAAATCAAAAGCAGCCCTTCTGAAGAAGTTCTCAGAACCATTATCGATAGAAGACGTTGAAATTCCTGAACCAAAGGGGGAAGAGGTTTTAGTAAGAATAGGAGGGGCTGGAGTCTGCAGAACCGATTTGAGAGTATGGAAAGGAGTTGAAGCGAAACAAGGTTTCAGATTACCAATAATATTGGGCCATGAAAATGCCGGGACAGTAGTAGAAGTTGGGGAATTGGCAAAGGCAAAGAAGGGAGATAACGTTGTGGTTTACGCAACTTGGGGTGACATGACTTGTAGATATTGTAGAGAGGGGAAGTTTAACATTTGCAAAAATCAAGTGATCCCTGGGCAAACAACAAATGGCGGTTTCTCAGAGTACATGTTAGTTAAAAGCTATAGATGGTTAGTGAAATTAGACAGCCTAAGCCCAGTTGATGCATCACCATTAGCAGATGCTGGTACTACTTCTATGGGAGCTATAAGGCAAGCCTTGCCATTCATGAACAAATTCGCAGAACCAGTTGTGATAGTTAACGGTATTGGAGGGTTAGCCGTTTACACCATCCAAATATTAAAGGCGCTAATGAAGAATATAGTTATAGTTGGAATTTCTAGGAGTAAAAAGCATAGGGATTTGGCGTTAGAGTTGGGAGCGGATCACGCGGTTGAAATGAAAGAAGCTGAAAGTTTAATAAGCAAACTCACAGATGGCTTAGGTGCCAGTGTTGCAATAGATTTAGTGGGAACAGAGGAAACTTCTTATAATTTAGGAAAGTTGTTAGCACAAGAGGGTGCAATAATACTAGTGGGTATGGAGGGGAAGAGGGTTAGTTTAGAGGCCTTTGATACTGCGGTATGGAATAAGAAGCTTCTGGGTTCCAATTACGGTTCACTAAACGATTTAGAAGACGTTGTAAGACTTAGCGAAAGTGGGAAAATTAAGCCATATGTTGTTAAAATACCTTTAGATGAAATAAACAAGGCCTTTAAGGATTTAGATGAGGGAAGAGTAGAGGGAAGACAAGTAATAACACCTTAGCTCAAGTTAAGGCTTAAATGGTAACTTTTATCTCATTGGATGAAACTATCCTAAACCACGTTATTGGCCTTTCAATAATGTTACTCCAAGCTTTAACTTTACGTTATCGCTAACCTCCTTGTTAATATCAGCTTTTAACTGTAGTTCAGCATCTCCGTTAATTGAAGGATTAATCTATTTGCACAAGGAGTGTAGTACCACTTACCCTCCCTTCCCTTGAACTACCCCTTAGTCATAGGGCAGAATCTTCTTTATCGTAGTGTAATCCACGTTTAGACTATAGCAGTTTATAAGTAAGTCTGCACACCGATATGGATTTTCTATTGTATATCAAAAATTTACTAACCGATCATATGTAGCTGATAATCTAAAGATCGAGGTACTAGAACTAAATATTTTTGAATCTGTGAGACCATTATCTTGGAATATCGAAAATTAGAAGAATTCTCATGAACACCTTCTGAAGATGGTAAAAGCTTAAACAAAAAGTTTATATATTATAGTCTTATGAGACTATTCCCGTGAGACTACATCTCAGAAGACGAGAAGAGAAGAAGATTGCCAGCATAAAGAACTGGACGCTAATTTATGGTAGGAGAAAAACAGGCAAAACTACATTAGTTAAGAGTGCATTGAAATACGACACTTATATTATAATAGGAGACGTAAATAACGCAATAACTCAAAGCGGTGAAATAGTAAGAATTGAAAAGGCATTGGAAGAGGTGAAGAGAACTCTAAAGAATGGAGGAATAGCGGTAATTGACGAATTCCAAAGATTGCCAGAGATATATTGGTCTCTAATTGCCAGTTGGGCGCCCTTCTGGTATATTGGTAGCTATTGGCTCAAGTTACGGGATTGTCAATAAGGTTTTTGATAGAAATAGCCCCTTGTTAGGGATTTTCACACCTTCAGAAATAGGTCTAATCTCATATGAAGACGTGCTGTCACAACTTAACGACCCAGTCTTATCGGTACTTTACAGAGACCCTTGGATAATTCCCTTCATAGAAAGTTATGATGAGTTAAAGAAGAGAATAAAGGAGTTTTCACTAGTTGCAAAGGGTTTAATAGGAGGGTTTTCAAAGAGGAGGAAAGACAACTCACAGATCTATATTACAAAATATTGTTAACCTTAGGGGAAGGTGTATGGAGGAGTAAGGAAATCGCTGGAATAGTACAAAGGGAAGAACCAACAATCACCTCAATGATAAATAAATTGGCTAAAATGGGCTGAATACTTTCTCACGTTAATAGAAATCTTTTTATATTTATTTATTATCAACTAATCTTGTGGAGAGACTACTGAGACCTAAGGAGGCTTGCCAACTGCTCAGCATCTCATACTCAACACTCCTACGGTGGATTAGAGAAGGAAAAATAAAGGTGGTAACGACTGAAGGAGGGAAGTATAGGATACCTTACAGCGAGATTAAGAAGTACTTAGAAAGGAGGGAAGAGACGAGGGCTGTAATTTACGCAAGAGTTTCGTCAGCAGACCAGAGAGAAGACTTGGAGAGACAAATAAACTACCTAACGAACTACGCAACGGCAAAGGGTTACAAGGTAGTTGAAGTACTGAAAGATATTGCAAGCGGGTTAAACACACAAAGAAAAGGATTGCTTAAGTTATTCAAACTTGTTGAGGGAAGGAGTGTAGACATCATATTAATAACATACAAAGACAGACTTACAAGATTTGGATTTGAGTACATTGAGGAGTTCTTTTCAACCATGGGAGTTAAGATTGAGGTTGTTTTCGGTGAGGAGCCCAAAGATGACGCACAAGAGCTAGTTGAGGACTTAATTTCCGTCGTTACATCATTCGCAGGGAAAATTTACGGAATGAGGAGTCACAAGAAAACACTCCTAGTTCAAGGTGTAAAAAAGTTAATAGGTGAGTTAAGTGGAGAGGACAGTGAAGTTAAGGGTTAAGGTTGATTATAAAACTTACTCAGCACTTAAGGAGGTCGAGAAGGAGTACAGAGAGGTTCTAGAGGAGGCAATAAATTATGGACTGTCAAACAAAACTACCTCCTTCACCAGGATTAAAGCTGGAGTTTACAAGACTGAGAGGGAGAAGCATAAGGACTTACCCTCCCATTATATTTACACCGCTTGTGAGGATGCAAGCGAGAGATTAGAGAGTTTTGAGAAGTTGAAGAAGAGAGGGAGGAGTTACACTGAGAAACCGTCTGTGAGGAGAGTTACTATTCACCTGGATGATCACTTATGGAAGTTCAACCTCGACACGATTTCAATTTCCACAAAGAAGGGTAGGGTTTTCATTTCACCAACCTTCCCTAAGATCTTCTGGAGATATTATAATAAGGGTTGGTTGATTGCGAGTGAGGCCAAGTTTAAATTGTTGAAGGGGAATGTTGTAGAGTTCTACGTCATTTTTAAGAGGGATGTTAAACCTTATGAGCCTAAAGCGTTTATTCCCGTCGACCTTAACGAGAATTCGGTCTCGGTGCTCATCAATAGTAAACCCTTATTGCTTGAGACTAACACTAAGAAAATTACTCTGGGCTATGAGTATAGGAGGAAGGCAATAACTACTGGTAAGTCAACTAAGGATAGGGAAGTGAGGAGGAAGTTAAAGATGCTGAGGGAGAGGGATAAGAAAGTAGACATTAGGAGGAAATTAGCTAAGCTGATCGTTAAAGAGGCTTTTGAAAGTAGGAGTGTCATAGTTTTAGAGGACTTGCCCAAGAGGGCTCCAGAGCATATGGTTAAGGATATTAAGGATAAACAGCTTAGGTTGAGGATTTATAGATCTGCATTTTCCTCAATGAAGAATGCTATTATTGAGAAGGCTAGGGAGTTTGGTGTCCCCGTGGTCTTAGTTAACCCATCTTATACTTCCACTGTTTGCCCAGTTCATGGAACTAAGATCGTTTACCAACCCGATGGGGGCGATGCCCCAAGGGTTGGTGTTTGTGAGAAGGGGAAGGAAAAGTGGCATAGGGATGTAGTTGCACTGTACAATCTGAAGAAAAGGGCTGGAGATGTGAGCCCAGTGCCGTTGGGCTCGAAGGAGTCCCATGACCCACCTACAGTAAGTGGGTGGTTGAGGGCTAAGTCCCTACACTCGATCATGAATGAACATAAAATGATTGAAATGAAAGTGTAGGGACAAACGGTTGGTAAGTAAGATTCTCACATTAGGAAAAGAGAACTATTATAAAGTATCTTCCCCTCCCCTTTCCTTAATCTTGTATGCTGAAAGTAAGTATATGGTAGGCGAAAGGGATGCGTTGATAGAGGAACTACCCATTGGAAGGGAAGTCCAGTTTTCAATAGGAGAAATGTTAGCTAAGTACTTTGGAGGCCAACTCTACTATTCTCCTAAAGAGGACATAGATGTTGTAATAGTTAAGAAAAAGAAGCCAATATGGGCTTTTGAAATTAAGATGGGAGAAATTACTAAAAGTGAAGCATTAAATAGTATAAAGAGGATGAGTAAGGTAAGCGAAAGGGTTGGTTTTGTCAGTTTAAAGGAGAAACCAAACGATTATGGTGACTTAAATTTAGGTCCTAAGGAGTTAATGCAAATCGCAAAGGAGTTATCTAGTTAAGAGAAGAAGAAATATTACTTCCAACTACCACACTCTATATAATGGAATGGAAGATAAGGATTAAGGAGGTAATCGAAAAGATCGCTACGGTAAAGAGGAGGATGCCAGAGGTTAGGGTAGATAACGAGGGAAACCCAGAACATGAAATTGAGGAGAGAATAATGACGATAGAGCTACTTAGTGAAAAGGTAAAGCCAGAAGTCTACCCCTTGGACTACTTTAAGTACGATAGTAATAAGAGAATTGCCTCCTTAGATTCCTCCTCTAGGTATTTAAGGGACCACTCCGTCAACACTTGTCTTGTAGGATTGTCAATTTACAGTAATAAAAAGGGGTTCATGGACGGTCCATATACAATAAATACTCCCTACATGGGGATAAGTAGCTATGAGGACATCTTAAAGGCAATTAACGTCAATGACAATTACATCAGGACTAAGAACGTCATAGGCTACTATTACGTGAATGAACCCAGAAACGAGTACAAAATAGATGACATAGCTGATGAGATCAGAACTGAGGCAGAAAATATAGGTTTGAAAGAGGTAATTGACGATCATGATATAGTAATAGTTGACGGCCCCATTTATCCAACACCCCTAGAGTTAACTGAGGAATTGGAAGTCATAACTGAGGCTAGAAGGAAGCACAAAATCGCGTATGCGAAGCTTGTGAACGATAGGATAAAAGCTCTAAACGACAAAGTCATTGGAGTAGTTAAGAGGTTGGAGAACTCCAAGAAGCTCGTAAATGAGAAGAAGATCACCGAATTGTTGGGAATAGAGAACAGAAACATTAAGGATAATACTGTATTGGAATTAATAGATGAAAAAGTGTGTAGAAAGAGTAATTACCCATATATTTGCATTATAGGTCCCTTCAAGATAGAATACGCAATACAAGTTGAGGAGGAGAACGGAAGTAAGGTTATTGAAAAGGTTCCACCTAAATACGCCTATTACGTTATAATGAGAAGACCCTATTTTCCTCCTAGCTTTTTGAGGATAGAAAGTATAAGTGATAAAATGAACTTATCCCCAGTTCTCTCAAGAATAACTGAGAACAACCTATTACCAACTTACATTGAGATCGTGGATAAAAGGAGTAAGAGGATATCAGCTTCCCTCTTCATTTACGCTTATGAAATCGCGTCAAATAACTTGAATATAATTCACGACGATAAGATGACCTACGCTAACGTTTTCCAGCAATTCCTAACTAGTTAAAAGTTGCAGTAAGAGTTCTAGCTTTCACCTTCTATACAACCCTTAACTAGTCAAAATGGTCTTTATCGGTATTTCGCTGAAGTTAATTGAATACACAATACCTAACCCTGGAATTGCGTGTTTTAGGAAATCCTCGTACTCCTCTAATCCTATTCTCCTCAACACGTGACTTTCATTCCTCATCACCACTTTAGTATTGGCTAACTGTAAAACTAGTGGATTCAGATCCTCTGGAACGTGGGTAGCTAACACAACACCCATATTCCTTACTCTACCTAACCTCATTACCTTATTTATCAATCCCTCAACTATATCCTTTGACACGTTCTCAGAGTCAGTCTGCGGAAAATACTCGTGAGCTTCATCCATAATTATTAACGATAGTTTAGTGTCTTGCTTTTTCTTATACAGTTCATCTTTCCAAGCGAAGAAGTCTTCCAATACCTTATAAGCAATGGTTGCGACGGCCTCGATTGAAGCTGATCTCTCCATAACCCAGCTCAAGTCCACAACCACGTCGTCATTTGGTATCTTATCAAGTCTGAAATCAACTGTCCCTGGGACTGTGAATATCCCATAACTATCGTATGCCTTCAATGTCCTAACTATAACGTCTTGCGTTGAATAGGCCAACTCAAGTTCCTTCATTACACTACGTAACATCTTACCCATGTGGAAAGTTAACGTCCTAGTCTTGGGATCATAGGCAACTTCATCCTTGCTAAAATTTGAACTAATGCTAATGCCACTTAAAGTAACGCTTATATTACCTATAAGTTTCCCCGGAGTTAGATTATCCCTTAATATGGATGCGATCTCGTAATCTGTCAATCCCCTATTGATCTTATCCTTTAATGAGTACCTAATCTTATCTAGCAATTCGTCAATAATGGCCTCCCAGTACATGGAAGCTCTAGCAGTAAAGTAAGGGTTTATCTTATTGAAGTTCCTTAGATTATCGTAAAAGTTTATGGAATAGGGAACTACGAAAACGTCGTGATTGTTACACCTAACAAATGCCCCGTAACCGTTTACTACGTTAATGGTGTTAGGGTCGCATCCATACCAGTTGGCGAAATCCTCAACGTGGTCTTGAATTGAAACCTTACTATTGGGTTCTTCAACGACTGGCATTAAAACGGAGAAGTCTTTCCTATCCTTTAAGAAATTAACGAAGTCCCCTTGCCTATCGAATATCAAAGTACTCTTATCAATGTCTTGGCTGGAAATTATCGTCTTAAGTAAAGTGGTCTTACCGGATCCAGTTGTGCCTAAAATTAAGGTGTGATGCCTTAAGGCGTATTGGTCAAGTTTAACCTCAGCCTCAATCTCCTCTCCCCCAGAAAATATTTTCCCAATCACGATACCCTTTTCTGGAATCCTCAAAATTCTCTCGATTAAATTAGGGTTTGGGATGAACACTGGACTTTGAGGGTCGATGGGTGAAACAGCTGGCCTAATCTTATCTCCTTCCATTTCCGCAATTGGTCTCAAGGCTATGTAAGTGGTTGTAATAATGGTAGAGGGATCCCTAGGGTAAGTTAATTCTCTTATTCCCAGTCTAGATAAGGCGTCAGCTCTACTAATGGAGTAAACTTGCCCAAGCATTATGATTGGTTTTATGATACTCCTTATAGCTAGGTATTGACCCCTCTTTATATCGCTGTTCTGATAATTATCGAAAAGTACGTCAACTCCTACTAACTCGTTCTCGTTAACGGTAACTATCTCATACCTAGTCACCCTTCCGATTATTGTTCCGTATTTACTTGCCTCATTCTCGGCATCATCGAGCTTTTTCCTTAGTTCATCAATAACGTTTTCTAAATTCCTTTCCTCTGATGACATAAATATAAGGTTGAAAAATAGAAATTAAAATTTTACTCGAGTTGAAAACGCTTTACCTTCTCGTCGCTGGTGTATCAAAGTAGGAACCATACCTTACTAGAAGGTATTTGAAAATCTCATAATAGTCCTTTCTAATCCAATACCTAAAGAAGTTCATAATGTTATCCTCAATCTCAACTTCAACGTTATTCCTCAAAACGTAAATGTCGAAAATTGATAGGCTAACACTTTTAATTACCTCAACTGTGCCTTGACTAACTAACCTCTTCAGTGTTTCCTTAAGCTTTAGGGAATAGGGGCCAAAAATACTTGGCGTGAAGTCTAGGTTTAACTCAACTCCTAGCACCTTTTCTAGCAAGAATATTATGAACTGTATTTCATTTAGTGTAAGTTTAGCCTCATCCTCCCGACTGACTTTAAGCAAAGCTAATAGGTACATTTCACTCTCTTCCATGGTATTTTATAGGGTTTAATAATACACAGTTTAGTGATAATGACTAAAAATAAAAGGTTAAAGTGTATTTTAGAAATAAAATGGATTTTCTTTAGAACTATAAGATCTTTACAGAATGGTATAATATTGGGGTTATTATACACTATAGTCCTACAACTGAAAGCCTCGCACTTTACGGAGTTGAGGTTCCAATTCCCGTAATATGAGCAATGTGGAGCCTAGTTTTGCTGATAATAGCATATAAGGCGGGATACAACGTTCTTGAAGTATTAAAAAGGGTATCTGCGCCACCACCAATACCTCCTCCCTAACTTCCTTTAGCCACCTCCAATAGTACTCTTCCTAACGCTTTTATTGAATCCAATAAATCTTTAACGTAAACGAACTCATCTGTAGAATGTGCTAACTCAATCCTACCCGGACCGTAATTAATACTCTTTATCCCCTCACTTACGGTAAACCTAATATCGAAAGTCCCTGCAGATAAAACAACATTGGGATCAACTCCCCTAACCTCCCTTATAGCCTTTCTCAGAGCATCTATTAGTCTCCCATCCTCACTTACTACAGTATCGACAGCGTAAAACTCATCGTAATCAAACTTAACGCCAGTCTCACTACTCACATCCCTTAACAACCGTAAAATGCTCTCCCTAACCTCATTAATCCTCTCCTCTGGGATTAATCTCCTAACTATACTGAACTCACAATAGTCTGCTACAGTGTTAACCCACGTACCACACTTAACAGTACCAACTAATATTGACGGTTTCTTACCAGCCTCTGGTACAATGTTGTACTTTGAGGTAATGTTGGATAAAGACGAGTAAAGTCTTTCAATCATAATCGCTACAGCCTTGACTGCGTCAATTCCTAATTGAGGAAAACCTCCATGACTTTTCTTCCCATATATTTTAACCACAGCCCAGATTGCACCCCTATGACCATTGCAAATGTTATCTGGTCCAGTAGGTTCTGTGAATATTACGTAATCTGCGTTTTTCTTGTAGATTTCCCTTAAACAATAAGTACCAGCATTTTTATTGCCTACAGTCTCCTCATCTGGGACAATGGTCTGGATGATTTTCACGTTAGAGGGGAGTAGTTTAGCTCTCTTCAACATTTCAACAGCGTAAATTTGCGCAACTATTCCAGACTTCATGTCAGAAGCTCCTCTTCCGTAAACCTTGCCATCTTTTTCAATCCCCTCATAAGGGTTAATACTCCATCCCTCACCGGCGGGAACAACATCGTAATGTCCATTAAACGCAATCCTTACGTTGCCATTACCCAAATAACCTACTAGATTTGGTCTATTGCCATTTCCGAACTTGACAAACTCTTTATTACCCTCAATAATTTCCGTTTTATACCCAAACTCTTCTAATTTATCCCTCAACACGCTAATTATCTTATCGTAATTTAAGCCTGGAGGATTCTCAGTTGGGATCCTTATTAACTGCTTTAAGAACTCCACAATTTCATCCTTAGAGGCTTCAACGATCTCATCTAATATCATATGTCTATATAAAAGGCAAGGATATATTTAAACTATGTTAAGTGCTTTCTCCTATTCACTTCGCAGTGTACGAGATGAGGGATAAAATGGAGATATTCCTTCATAAGTTATAGAAAGTGTTTCCTTCTGGATATAGGAAATTCGACTACCCTATAAGTTAAATATAAGTTAAGCAATAAAATTATTAATGGTTTATGGCTTAAATAAACAACAATGGTTGGCAATATTCTCTACTTGGCTAGGATGGTTAATGGACGGATACACTAGTATAGCCTACGCATTAGTTGGAGTTATAATATCAAAAATATTTTTCCCCTCCTCAATTGGAATTTTAGGTCTCATAGCTACTTTTGGAGGATTCGCAGTTGGTGCATTAGCAAGGCCAATAGGATCTCTAGTGTTTGGAAACTATATAGGGGATAAGATGGGTAGAAGAAATATGCTAGTTATAACTATCTTAGGATTTTCGTTGTTGGCTTCTTCAAAATCGCTCTTACCGTCATATGAGGCTGTAGGTATTTTAGCGCCGATACTCCTATACGTCATATTATTTGCGGAGGGAATGTTTGCCGGGGCCGAATATGGAGGTGGAACAACACTGGCTCTAGAGTCTGTTCCAGCAGAGAGGAGAGCATTCATAGGCTCATTTGTGCAAAGTGGTTTCGGAACGGGATATTTCATCATCTCTCTAGTTTATTCTTTGTTATATAGCATTTATGGGAGTAGCGGTTTCCAGCAAATAGGTTGGAGAGTACTCTTTGCTACTTGTATAATTCCAGGGTTAATAACATTAATTATTAGGAGGATAACTGACGAAAGTCCAATATTTAAGGAAATGGAAAGTAAAAGAGAAGTAGCAAAAATACCGATTAAGAACCTCTTTGCGTCATCCTACTCATCAGTGCTAATCGGACTAATGATAACCAGCGGGTTATTGTACATTAATACTGCTACATTCTCTTTCTATCCCTCAGTTTTAACACTCGAAAATATCCCAGGATCGTTAGTGGGTATAAGCGTTGCTATAATCAACCTAATATCGTTATTTGGAGTGTGGATAGGTGGGTTTATAGCGGATAAGATTAAGAGGGGAAGAAAGTTCCCAATGCTATTGTATTCAATAATCTTCGTAGCCCTAATATATCCAATACTTTATCTAGGACTCTCAAAAAGCTTCTCTTTGGCAACATCAGTGTTCAGTATACAAGCCTTCTTGGAAGCGATGATATTCTCAACACTACCAGCGTTTCTTGCAGAGCAATTCAGTAAAAAGTACAGGACTACTGGAGTGGGTTTTACGTATAATGGAGGAGCTATAGCCGGGGGATTTGCAATTTCAGCAATATTTGCTTTATCAACATCCCTAGGATTACTTTACGCTTGGTTCCTTAACATGATCATAGCAGGGATAATAATGATAATTGGCATAGTCCTTGCGAAAGAGACTTATAGTGGAAAACAAGACCCTATCATGGAGTGAGGTGTTTTATTGAAATGAGAATAGGAATAGAGGGAATTAACGTTGGAGGGTACACAGACGAAAAGGCAAAATCTGGAGCGACGGTAATATTAGTTGAAGAACAAAACAATACTGTAGGGATTTCACAGAGGGGAGGATCACCAGCAACAATAGGGACCGACTTGTTAAGGCCTAGACATAGGGGAAATCAAACAGTTAACGCCATAGTATTAACTGGAAGGAGTGTCTTTGGACTTAGAGTAGTAGATGCGGTAATTACTAAGTTATTTGAATTGAAAATAGGATATAAAATAGGAGAGGATCTGAGAATACCCATCGTTGCCTCGGCTTCAATATTCGACTTTTACGACAACACAATATTACCAACATCAGAATGGGGATATAGGGCTATGGAAAACCTCTCAAAGGAGATACCAATAGGAAAGCATTGGGCAGGGAGAGGTGCAACGGTAGGGAAATTGAAAGGGATTAAGTACGCTAAACCATCTGGTCAAGGCTATTACGAAATAGAAAATGATAATCTGAGCGTGGGAGTAATTTCAGTAGTAAATAGCATAGGCAATATATACGACGAAAGTGGAAGACTAGTAGCGGGAGAGGAAAGTGAGGAGTTTATCGTAAACAATGTATTGGGAACTACATTGGGAGTTGTAATAACTAACGCTAAGTTAACAAATTCAGACGCTTGCAGGGTTGCTAGTAGTGCAGAAAACGGTTTTGCCTCTGTGATTAGGCCTTATAATTTATCCTTAGATGGAGATACTGTATTCACTATTTCCACTAACCAAATTGAAACGTCAGTAGATAAAGTAATCTTTTTAGCCTACGAAGCTTCTAGAAAATCTGTGCTTTCAATATTTAGGTGAGGAAAAATGAGCTCAGAACTCTTTTCACTAAAAGGAAAAGGTGCAGTTGTAATAGGAGCTGGGAGTGGAATAGGAAAGGCAATAGCGGAACTATTCAACAACTTAGGAGGAAAGGTTATGGCAAGTGATATGAAAGGATTAGAGGAATTAAGTAAGATAGTGAATACGTTTAGGGCGGATATAACTAACGTTAATGAGGTAAGAGATCTTGTTAAGTTTAGCCTGGAAAAATTAGGTGAAATAAACGCTCTATACGTAACTCCATCAATTAACGTTAGGAAAAGGATAGAGAATTACACCTATGAAGAATTCGATAAGGTTGTAAACTTGAACCTTAAGGGCACATTCATAGTGTTAAAGGAATTCCTTCCGGTAATGAAGAAGATTGGAGGTAGCGTTGTCTTATTCTCGTCAATAAGAGGTAAAGTTACAGAGCCCGGCCAATCTGCATATGCTGCAACTAAGGCTGCTATAGAACAGTTAGCTAAAACTGCAGCTGCTGAGTATGGAAAATACGGTATAAGGGTTAATGTAATTGCTCCGGGTATTGTTGATACTCCATTTACTCAACAAATAAAGAATGATCCAGAATGGTATAGGGCTTACACGGAAAAGACGATATTAAAGAGATGGGCCACGCCAATGGAGATTGCCAGTGTCGCAGTATTTTTAGCTATGCCCGCTTCATCTTACATCACTGGTACGGTAATCTACGTAGATGGAGGATGGACTGCAATAGATGGGAGATATGAACCAAATGTCTGAACTTTATGCATGCTTTCCTTCTCTCCATTTATTTTAGAGTATATAGTAATTATATAGAAATAAAGGATAAAAAGGGAAATGACATAATAGTAACTAAAGGAGATTTTAATATTTGTTACAATTATATTAGTAGGGCCTTTTCCCCCCCCTTTTCAATAATATTTACTCTAAATAGATCCGATGAAGGAAATCATAAAATAGAATTGAGAAACATAGGTCAAGAAGATATTAAAAAACTAAACAAGATTTTATCCGGGAATTTAGGAATAACATTACAACTTTGCGATTAAGAATATTTTAAAAATATCATATATGTGTATAATATGCTGGCCTATATGATAGTGTCTGCACTAAGTACAATGATTAGTACTTAGTATATTGAAATATAAAATTTATAGCTTAATAACTACACTATGTAAATGATTAATTGTTTATAAATTAAAGCTTAAGCATTAATAACTTAAAAGTATAATTCCAGCATATTGTAATTTATAACTTAACCCTTAATACTCATATAAATATTACTTCATTCATTCCTTTAAATATTTCATCTCCAGTAACTATTTTTGCAGTATATTTTCTACTTATTGCTAAAAGTACACTATCTGTTAAACTAGGTTTGCTCTTTCCCTCACTTTTAGCCTTACTTAGTAATTCAATGTAAGCCATTGCTCCTTCAACACTTAACTCTGAGTTAATGCAAAGAATTACGCTATTTTCCTCCATGAATTTCAATCTTTCTATAACAGCTTTTTCATCAATTCCTTCTCTAATGTATTTTCTACCTATTTCAGCTAATACTAAATCCGGTGTTAATATTTCATCGGCTGAGGAAAGAATTTCGAAAACTTTCTTTCCCTTATCACTTCCTAAAAAGAACTCTATCCAAGCATAACTATCCATTACGAGCCTCAATTCTATCATCTTTGCTAAAGGGAGTTATTCTCCCTTTGTCTACGCCAAATAATCTCCTTAACTTCTCCTCTCTGTACAATTTTATTAAATAAGCAATAGTCTCATCCATTGATGAGAAATTGTTCTCTTCTTTAAGTTTTTTAAGCATATTGAGAGTATTTTCACTTACCTTTATTGTAACTTTCTCTTGCATGTGTATACTTTCTACTTTCCACTTAAAAGTTTTCTTAAATATTAGTGTTTTTACAATAGTCTAAATAAGATATCTAACATTATATACAACTTTTATAACTTCTAGGAAGAAGAGGAAAATATGAAAGAAGTATTAAAAATTTGCAAAAAGCGAAGGTATTTATGTTATAGACGTAATAATTAGTGCTGTATCAAAAAAGGATCATTTCCAAGAGCATAAAGATAAGGTTAGGTTTAGGTAGAAAGTATTTCACAGAATATGAGGATTATATAAAGAAAGGCGATCCTATTCACGCGTCTGGAAAAGCATAAAAATTGCTGAAGAAGTAGTTAAAAGCCCTTTACGGAAAAGTTCAACCTAGAAGAGTATAAGAAAGCGTTAATTGAAGGCAGGTGGTATATGAATTAGCTAGTTAGAGTACTAAGCAAACTTTCAAAGAGCTTAGGAAATTGGATAATGAACGGTTGGGATGCAGGATATACTCTTCATGTACGGGGATTTCATGAGACTAACACCTAACCGCCCTGGAAGGGTGATGGTTCCCCTCAAGAGGGCTCATCGTTCCCCTCATCGATTCGGGACTACATCTCTCTCCTCCTACGGGCGTTCAGTAATAAATCTTTCGCTCAAACTTCAAGCATAGTGCCTATATAGGAGATAGTGTCGCCATTTAGGTATAAATTTACACTTTAACGTAAAAAGCGTCTCTGAGAATCTGAACTAGACTGTACTCTATTGGAGAATTTCCTTTTAATAAATGATAGCTAAATGACTAAAACTATAATTTTTTCCTCCTAACTCGTATGGGAAAATAATTATCTATAAGGGAAATACAAATTAAACCAATGATAAAGTCGTTTAAAATGTTCAAAGTAGGAGATCATGGTGAGGTTCCAGGGGCTGAGGTCTATTGGATGAGGGATTTCGACAAGTGGTATAGATTATATTTTTATTCATTTCTTTTAGAGAGTGATGACGGATACGTGTTAATAAACACTGGGCTACCCGATGATTTATCCTTAAGGAATGAATTCCTAAGGAACTGGGCTAAAAGTGATAGATGTAAATTTACTGTAAGAGAGGAGGAGAAAATAGAGAACATTTTAAGAAGGTTAAATCTAAATACTGACGATATATCCCACATTATAATTACGCCATTTCAAGATTACACAATAGGTAGACTTCACTTATTTAAAAGAGCATTTATATACTTCTCTAAAATCGGCTGGTATCACGACGTGGTAAATCCTTCTCCTTCACCATTTCTAAATAGGGATATTTACTTCCCTAAACATATAAGAAATTACATTTTCGAGGAAGCTTGGAATAGGATTAGATTAGTTGAGGATGAGGAAGTCATTAAGGGAGTAGAAATTAAATGGTCTGGTTGTCATCATAGAAGTTCAATGGTAGTTAAATTCTTTTACAATGGTAAAAGGATTTGTATTAGTGACTCAGCATTTTTAATGGGAAATTTCGAGCAAAATATACCAATTGGAATAGCTGAGGACATATATGAGTGCTTAAGAACTTATGATTACATGAGGAGAGAGTGTAATATTGTAATCCCAGCTTATGATCCAGAGAATTTGAACAGATTTAAGGAATTTACAAAATAGGTTAAGGGAACGGAAAGCCTCGCCAGTGGAGATGAATAGCCCTCTTATATTTAAATATTAGTTATTCTAAATTTCTTTTAGTGATGCTAACGACGCCTCTCCTCAGCTCGATTGAGGGCTTAATGGGACTGTGGGAGGAGCTGCTACCATCTCTGTTTAAGGGACTAGACGTTATGGATGATAGTCCCCTCCTCTTTTCCGGTAGACCCAAAATCACCTCCTTAAAAATAAATCTATAGTGTAAATAAGTGTTTTAATTATATTAAATGTAAAATTCTCTGGATTGAATAAATCAGGAAATAAAAGAATTAATAATAATCTAAACTCCTCTCTCCCCACCTCCCCCTTGAATATGGTATATAAGGAGTAGAGTACAAGGGCCAGCACGAAGATCAACGTGCGAAAAACAAACTTAGTAGAACCAGTAAATGGAAGAAAAGCCTTAATGTTCCTATAAGAGGTCTCTATGGGACCTCTTACCTTATTATACAAATCCAACACTTCCCTCTTGGATAGGTCTAGGTTAGTAGCCCTAGCAAAATAAACAACACTCTTTCTCCTCACTTTTTCCTTGCTGTACACGAGAAGCCTGAACTTGACCTGCTCATCCCTCCTATGCCTCTTACTATTAGTTGTGTAATCCCCGTCAAACTCCTCATACACCTTAACATCCCCAACAGGCACAGCAACTATATACTTAAACTGTGAAATGAAATTGAGCACATCAACTGTGTAGAAACCAGCGTCAAGAGTTATCAACCTTATCTTGAATCCCATTGCCATTACTTGCTCCACAAGAACCTTCACTATCTCGTCCTTAGTCATACCGTTCACTTGCGGAATAAAGGCAAGTAAAAGCACTTTCCCCTTATACTTGGTTGTTGCGTAGTTCCACGAGTTTCCTTTTTCAGAGCTCCCTTTCACTGGTTTCCCATACCACGTCTTGGTTGTCCAGTCTATTGAAAGATCATCTCCTTTACCCCCTTTAATATCTCCAAGGATATTTTCCTAGCTCTTTCCAATAGCTTTTCAATCACTTCCATCCCTTGTTTCTCTACGTAATTCCTCACGGTCTGTGGGGATACGTCATACGCTCTGGACTTGTTCTCTACAGAGTCGTTCCACAAACACGCGGGGATGAGAGTTTTCGCTACCTTCTCTACCTTTTCCCCTTGGAAGTTCAACATGGAAAGTAATTTATATCCTATTTGTTGAATGTTCGGTGAGGGAGACCGGGTGTTACCATCTTCCTATCTCACGTGGTAATACTCCATCTCCCTCACCTTAAACCCTTTCTTCAATTGAATTCTTTATACTCTTATAAATTTCTTTATCTTTTATAAATTCGATATTATCCTACCAGAAATATTTTTTCTAATATGATTTTGGGTCTGCCGTGAAGGGGAGTAGTTACATCTTCCCATTTTTCTTTCGATTTTCACTACTTTTTTCGGGTCCATATGCTTAGTTGCAAAAAATCGTATAAAATTTTTCCTAAAATAAGTCTAATATGAGCCTTAATTAAAGGGGTTTCATAAATTTTTATTTCTAATCAAGATTTACTCTTTACTTCATTATTATCCTACCTTGTCTTATCTCCCTCTTTAAAGGGTCTAGGACTAATCCAAAGATTTCGAGAGTTACTACGCCTAATAAATTCTCGTCCTCACTCTCACCTAAGATTACTGGTGAGTGTCTTTCACCATAAGGTGACAATTCTATTATGGCTTCAGAAACTCCCCTCTCTATAGTTGTACCATCAGCTAAGATTAGTGATACATGAGAAATCTCCTTTAAGCCCAATTTTTGCCATACTTCCTTCTTTAGAACAGTATAATAAGCACCAGAGTCAATTAAGAACCTAACTTTTTCACTTTCTCCACGTTCATTTTTCACTATCCCATCAATGTAAATTAAACCCATAATTATAATTTTAGCATGACTATTTAAAAACCTAAGTATCCGATCAGTGTGAAAATCTTAAGGTTCTTTACCCATGGATACAATTTGTTAACTAGCCTACTACATGATGCGAATATTATTTTGGAATATCTAATTAACCTTCACGCCAACCGCAAATTTCTGTTAGGATTAAGGAATGTGGATAACAATTTTGTTAATTCAGTATAAATTGTATAAAGTATAAATTTATTTTCAATTTACCGTAAGATTTATCAGTTAATAAAATATAGTATTGTAACTTTAACCTTGTTCAAAAATTTTTATTGTGAATCAGGGAGTTTAAATGATACGACTTTAAGGAAATTTTAACCAAATTTCAAATGAACGAAATTGTTGCCCACACTCACTAACATTACACAAATACTCAATCAATCCCTTAAAACTTATAGCTAGATTTTTACTGCTATAATAAGAATATAATGATAATTGTTTTATTTTAAATTAGTTTTACAACTAAAAAACTTAAAAAGTTATAATTGATATCTTAATCCTATTATATATGTATTAGAACTTCTTATTACTGTTACCGCTTATTTGCTTCTCACATTTAGCCCTATATTCACAAATATCGCATTGCCATTTCATATCCTGATTCTCCTTACCCTCTGGTGGTGGCAATTCCCTTTTTATGAGGTAATCATGAAGCATTTCAACCCTCTTAATTGTCTCGTTAAAGAGATCTGGGTTAAAGGAAATTTCAAACTCCTCCATTTCAAAACTTCCCCTATCCACATAAAGGATAATCCCCTTAGAGTTAGGGTAAGCCCTTAAATATACGTTAAGCTGGGCTATATGCTCCTTTCTAGGTAGATAAGACCTCTTACTCTCTAAATCATCAATAGTTTTGACCTCGACAACATATCTCGACTTTCCAACTGTCACTATTATAATATCGTCAGCTCTACCAGAAATTACTACATCGTGCCTATTTGGATGAGGTATCCTTATGGGTACTTCAGACTCAACCCTCACGGATTCCTCTTTCTTGAGTGTTTCCGCTATAAATTCATGAATTATAGTTCCCAGGGTTGTAAACTTCTTACTTTCTAAGGACATGGGAAAAGGAGAAATTCTGGAATAGTACTGCTTTCTTAAACAATACCATATCTGGGACGGCCAATATTCACCGTCGAAGAACTCTGGAATAGAAGTATAACTTAAATGCTTGTGAATAATTTCCTTAACTACCATGTATAAATAAGAAAGAAAAGTAACTTATAACCTTTACTAATACTTTAAATTATTTCATAGTATTGTCATTATGTTAGAAAATTTCTACATCAGTTCTAGCTACTTTAAGCCATTACCATAATTTCCTATTCTAGATGAAGAATTCCTAATATAATACAGCAAATTTATAACATAATTACGGCACTTTAACTTCTACATACGTAATATTCTACCTCGTCCAATTTCTCGCAATTTAACATTTTGGTAAAATCCTCATCCTTAGTTAGGATATAACACCGTTGAGTATATGCAAAAGCTGAAATAAACAGATCTATTCTCCAATTCTCTCCTTTAGGTTTAAGTCCTTTATTCCTTATTTGTTTTTCTAACCTAGAGGCAAATATAGCCTCATCTATATCAAAAGGCAATATCATGAAATCAGATAAAAATTGCTGTAACTGTACATCCTCATCTGATCCAGCGAGAATTTCCTCGTAAATTAGTGTTGTTATCGCTTTTCTACTACATTGATTAAAAATTCTTGACAATATATTACGCTTCCTCTCATAATTTCTTCTCAACAATATTCTTATATAATCAATTATTACACTTGTATCAAAAATTACACACTGACTGTTGCATAAGTTGATAATCTCATCAACGTTCATTAACTATCTCTTCTAATCTTTCGATATTAATATAATTAACAATATCTTCAAAAGGTCTAGGCTTAATGCAGGGATACTTTTTAGAGTATATAACTTTAGTTATTGCAGAATCTATAATATGGCCAACTAACGCACCTACTATTACACCAGTTATAGCCCCGAGAAATTTATCATCGTCGGATTTGCTTAATGAGCTACCAGCACCAGTTATAGTATCCATTACCTTCCCTATGATTACCTCCTCAATCTCTTCCCCACCTAACTTCTCGCAAACGGATTTTGCGATCCTAATGCTCTCATCGTCATCGTTAGCCGTATACCTAATGTTTATTTCTCCAATCCTTCTATGATCCTTAGACACAATATACCTAGCAACATACTCGTTCATAAATGTAGAGTCTAACTACTAACTAATAAATCTATTTTAAAGAGCGAGAGTGTAGCGTTCAGTATTAAATCTTTCGGTCAAACTTCATGCATAGTGCTAACTAACATTGCCTATATAGAAGATAGTGCTGTTATTAAGCCATAAATTCATACTTTAACGTAAAAAGGCGTCTCTGAGAATCTAAGCTAAACTATACTCTATATAGAGAATTCTCCTATTTAATAAATTTATGGCTTAATAACAACATTATCTCCACACTCACTTTCTAAGGTTAGCTAGCTTTAAAAAGCAGGGACATACTCATGGCGTATTACGCTATGCATATAAGCGAAATTCCTTTCGGGGATAATTAATTGAACGTATTTTTTAATAATTCCTCTAACTCCTTCTTTGCTTTTTCTAACTTTTCGTCCCAAAAATCGCTAAAGTAATATTTTAAATTAAGTAACCACTCTATGATCTCTTTTATGTCACTTATTACCTCCTCAGAGTTCCTATAATCAACAAAGTTAGGATCAAAACCATTATACGAGAACTTGTGTAAAGTTAAAGCAATTCTTATCACGTTCTCAGCGTCGATGCCTAAGTTTTTTAGGTCTTTTGAGATCCCTATTAAACCTGTTGTAGGTGCTGAATACCCCACGTTCTCGTACCAATACTTTTCCTTCTCGTCTTTTAATTTGATAATCTCGTTAAGGTTCTTTACAACCAGTGCACTAACAGCGGATTTTACACTTAAAAATGCCTTTGAAGAAGCGTTCTGTAACAGACCCTTTTGTATCATCTCTAAAGCCAATTTACCTTCAACTAAACTATCGTATAATTTAGCGTAAATATAACCTTTAGAATTATTTTTATAATCTAAATATCCTTCCATATGTTAAGTGCATACTAACGAGTAAAAAGCTTTAAGTCACTGCGGTACTTTCCACTGACGTCTTATATAAAACATTTTAGTCAGATCTTGCAATAAAGATCTAATTAATATGTTTTATATAAGGAAGTCAGGTTAAGAGTTTTCCGAATGCAAATAATTGAATAAATATAGAATGGTACTGTACTAGCACGTTATTAGTATCTTAAGTATAAATCGGGGAATTCTCTCCAATTTCGTTAATTCTTCTTTGAAAGAATTTTCACAATCTTTTTTGCTTAAATTATAATTTAAGAAGAATCTACAATTTCTCTATTTCTCTTATTAACTACATAGAAGTTTATTGAGCAGTTATGTTTAGAGTTAACCTTCAGAGCTATCCTTGCAATTCTCCCTATAACATCATCACTCTTATCCCTAACAACCAAAACATTACTATCATAAATTAAATCATCTTCTCCGGAGCAGTAGCATAAAAGATGAAGAAATGAGAGTGGTTTGCATTTAAGATAGCATTTAATTGAAAATAACTTTAAAAATTATAATATCTTTAACGTCTTCTTAATCTTCTAATACCTAATACTATTAATACTATGAGGAATATTAATGCAAGTAAAGATATTAATGAACCATATCCAGATGTATTGTTGTTAGTTACTGGAGGGTACAGGTAAAGTTTGGGTATGCTAGCATTTCCAATAGCGTGGAAGTTATTATTACCTATTAAAACCCACGCATAATTGTTTTGAAATAATACCATTAAGTTATCAGCAGATTCTTCAGTGTCTGACCCAAAGGTATAAAGGCTATTTGGACTTATTATTGTTCCATTCTGTAAAATGATTTGTAATCCTAAACTAGAATTCATTGATTTAAAGTACGTATACTCTCCATTGCCTTGCCCAGCAAATACTAGCTCTAGATCGTAATAGAATTGATTACCAGTCAGATTATAACCATCTATTAGTAAATAAGCAGATCTCACGCTAAAAACATGAATTGTTACATTATCATACCACTGTATACCGGTTCCATTATTATAGCCGAAGGAAATGGTAACGCCTTGTCTAGAAATATTATCAAGTTTAGTGAAAAGTATTAGAGAAAAAGGAAAAGTGTAGTTATAATAGGTAGTTGAATATGCATAGTAAAAGTTACCGTCCTTGTAATAGTAGACAGCTCCTTTACCGCTAACGCTAGCGTTAGTTAAGTAAGAGATATTCGAGGTAAAGTTCCATATATTATCCTCTATATAATATATTTTGATAGATGTTATAAAATCTATCACATTTTGAAGCCAAAACTGATAACTTTCATTATTCGTGTTAACCTGTAACACGACATTTAACTGTAGTGAAGCTCCAGATCTATTCGTACCCATAGGCGGTGTAGCATTAAATGCCGAAATATTATATACTGTTACATAACCTATTGCCTCCAAATATTTCATTATAGATCCCTTTAAAATGCCAGAGACATTATATACGCCATAATCAGTAATCCCTATTGGTGCAGGAAGTGAAGATTTATAATAATAAACACTAACTGGCGTTAGTAAATACTCTACATTTACAGTTATTGTATTATTACTCACATTATTCAGAACCACTAAATAATATATTCCAGTACTTAACGGACTTGTTTTAAAGCTTACATCATCGCTTACGTTAAAGTAGATGGGTATACCCTTGCTATCATTCTTAAAAATCAAGAATTGTTCTTGGTTAAATAACATTATTGTTGAGGGTAATGTGGTAATCACATGGAAAAATATACATTGACCGGAGGTGACATTTAATGGATAATATTCATAGTAGTTAGGGGGAAGAGCTACAGGTTGATAAGATATTAGAGATGAGGACATTATCGTTTTCAAAAATGATATCAAGAATAACATTAATAATAGGACATAGAGGATTTTCAAGTTCACATCAAGTAGTTATTCTAATTATATATATAAGATTTTCTCATGAATACCATCTGAACTACTGGTTTAAATGATCTATTTAAATTATTGAAATTAATTCAATATTTAAAGTTTTTAAAATATAAACTAACTAAATTCTATTCCATATTTTATATTTAAGATAAAAATAAATTAGGTATTATTGCAGAAAAGGGGGCGTTCAGTGGGAGCTTTCGGTATAAAAACTTTTCCTTAAAAATCGAGTATAGTGTGTACTACTTACGCAATGAAACCTGCTTTACTCACTAGCATCAAAGGGCTTATTATAATACAGCACAGCCCAAGTAATAACAGCTAATTTCCTTGCACACGCAACAATCAACTTCTTACCCTTAAGCCTACCCTTATGATCCTCATAAAAACGCTTGATAACAGGATTAACCTTGATGGCAGTCAAAGCTGCAAGATAGAAAGCCCTCCTCAAAACAGCATAACCCCTCCTAGAAATACCTATAGTTTCGTTGAGTCAATTCAAGTAGCTCTTTAAGATTAGATTCCTTTATCGGCTCGTGTCCTAATTTCTCAATCTCATTAAGCCTCACGCTCTTTTTATGTAATTTGTCGCATTATTAATAATCTCTTGCATTTACCTTGGATGCTTTATTCCAAAACCACTCACTCAATTTTTAGTATAGAAATTTTATTCAGCTAAAATATCAGATAAAACTCATTGGTATAGAAATATATACTTATTTTAATTTTTATAACTAATTGGATTCCTTATTAACGTCGTTTATATTTTCCATTTCGACGTTCTCTAATACCTCTATCATTACCTCCTCTGAGAGGAATATTAGAGTCATTCCTTTTATTCTTCTAACTATCATATCAGAACGCATTAGCTAAAAAATGAGAGAGATGAAAGAAACTATAGAAGATCTTGAATATTATGTAAGATCAATATTTTAATATGTAAAGTGAGTCTTCTCATTTAAAATTTGCAAGCATGCTCTCTTTAAAAGACATAAGTTATTAAATAAATCAATAATTGATTTTCTCAGCCTAGAATATTTGCTCATGGTATTACGAATCAAATAATTAAAATCTCGTTCTTTAGACGTGCCAAATGGAAGAATTTTTAACTCGCTTCAAATTTTCCACGGTATGGAATGTCCTTTTTGCGGATTTAAGTACTTGATAGACGTAAATGTAGGGCAGAGCACTAACAGACGCAATATAAACCTAGGATTTAATCTTCTATCTTTTGGCGTTTCAACAAACTTATTAAGAGAGTCGCATTTACTCTCCTTCAAAGCTGAATATTGCAGTAACTGCAAAAGAATATATACGGCGTGGAAATTGAATGATTTAAATAATATAGATTTGGATATAAGTAAGCTAAATTGTAGAATTTTAAAATGTTACGTCGTAATACTTATTTTATCAATTACTCCTTTTAAGAGGTACAAGAAAGATATTGCAAAGCACTTTGGCCTTAACGTTACTGACGTTCTAGATCCACTGATTATAATCATATGGTGTAGAAAAAATAATGATGGAATACTTATTAGACAGTTAAGAGGATATTATGATATGAATACTCACATTATAAGTATGCAAGGGTTACGATAATCTGACACCAGGCAGGTGAAAGATAATGTATGATAAATTGAGTATATCCGAAATAATTCTATTAACGCTGAGAGAAAAGGGAGGAAAGGTCGATATTGACAAACTGCAAGAGAGAATTAAAGAATTCTACAACTCTAAATGCACGAGCGAAGTATGCGAGAAAATTGATCCTAACGATAAAAAATTGATTGCTAACTCCTTATATTATTTAACCACCGTAGGGTTAGTGACGTTGGAGAAAGAAAAAATAGACAGCGAAGAAGTATATGAAATTGTAAAGAAATATAAAGATTATTTACTTCCAATAGTAGTATTATACTATCCCTACCTGGGTCGTAGGTTTGTTTTACCTCCCGTTCTTCCAGAGAAATTTACTAGAAGAGATATTAAAAACCTTATATTATTCTTGGAGAGATTAAAGGAAAATAAGCCGTCATTAAAAATTGAAAATGATATAGAAAAACTAAAGATGCTGATGAAAACTAGAACGCTCGTGAAATTAACGAAAGAGGGAGAAGAAATAGCTTCTAAGTTATTAACAGAATATAAGGTATAAGGTTTAGCAATCTTTTCTTTATGAAACCTGTCTTCATGCTTCTTCCAAGAATACTGTGTATGTTAAGAATACACACAATTTAACAGCTTCTTAATTTTAATTGTACAATTAGCTAAACGTTACTAGGATTTTTTATCAACTCCTTTACAGCATTAGCAGTCTCCTTGTCTTCGAAAAATACGTAAACTCCTCTCAACCCTCTGGTTAGCATTATATAATATCTATTCTTAAGGAGTGCTAACGCCTTCTTTTTATCTTTATAAGCGATTGTCTTTAAAGAAACCCTTCTGCCTACGTAGTCAGTTATTGGATCAGGGTTTACTGTCCAACCGTTATTCCTCCATATTAAATCTCTTCCCCATACAACTCCAACATAATCAGCTTCAAACCCTTGAGCCCCGTAAACCGAGGAGCAGTATTTTAACGGGTCAAACTCATCGTTCCAATACCTAGGGTATTCAACCCTCTCATGCATTAGCCATTTAATTTTCAACTCTTCCCCTTTAAATTTTACCCCTTTATATAAATCAAAGCCCGACTGTAAAGGATAGCCTATCCTTATGTTCTTTATGTTATTCCAGTTGGTCTTATCCTTGGTATCTCCTTCAGACTCTGTAAAAGAGCATATTAACGCTATTTTGCCTCTTTTTCTCCTATTTTCCAGCTCGTTAAGCATGTCAACTATATTGTCAAAAATTCTAAAATCAAAATTACCCGGATTTCCTTTTACTCCTTCTAAAATCCTTTTCACGAAATCTAGGTACTGCTTTGGTTCTCTCACAGGAGAAGGTAACTCGTACTCTTTTACATTAGTCAAGTATTTCAAAAAGTTATCCCTAGTTCCTACCTCATTTCCTATGAGTACTTGAGAATCGTCGTAAAAGTAAACGTTAACTATACCTCTAGGAGAATTCTTTATTACCTCCTCGGTCATCCTCTGGGCCTCGTCAAATATTATAAGGTCAATATTGAGATTGCCGAATTCCTTAGTAAACCACTCTTCAAAACCCTTCTCTCCAACTCCTGGCGGTTCTCTTCTTCCGGTTGAGTAAAACATGATGAAAAAAGATGACAGTTTCTCTCCCAGAGCTTTCCTTACAGTATTGATTAGCCTAAACTAATATTCTTCTAATATTTATGGCTCTAGGTATTACGTTCCAATGCGGCAAAAGGTTTTAAGTCATCAGTAAAAAGACTATCTTATGTATGTGTTATTTAAGGGAACACTTACAAACTTCCTCTTCTCACTTGACGATTACAAAACGAGAAAATCTAAACTTATACAAAAATATCCTCAAGGCTCTTTCATTTGGGGATTTAACCGATCTAGTAAACTTTTAGAAAATCAAGTAAGAGCATTTTTATACCTTAATAAATCTGAGTCACACTTAAAAGGTGGTATAGTCTTGGAGGGTGAGATAATAGATATTGCGGAATTAAGCGAAAAATACTGGCCAGAAGGGGAATGGAAATATTATGTGACATTGAAGATTATATATATACCTAAATCGGTACTTTCTACGACAGATACAACTAGATGGAAAATAATAGGTTTAGACAAACTTAAGGAAATAGGAGTTAAAATTTTACCTGGAATACAAAAAATAGATAATGAACTTGGTAGGAGAATAGAGAAACTTTTAGGTGAGATCGATGCAAACTAGCATTGATGATTTTCTAAATAATAAGTATCGTTCCGTGCTGTTTAGAGATATAGTGAAATTAAGGACAAATTATGCTACACACGATCTCTATCCATATCCTGCAAAATTTATTCCTAATGTGATAAGGTATTTCATAGAAGCTTACACCAAGCCTGGAGAAACGTTATTTGACCCATTTGCTGGATCTGGTACCGTGGCAATTGAGGCTGAGATAACAGGCAGGAATTATATTCTATGGGATTTAAATCCAATAATAGAAATCCTGGTTAAAGCAGAAACGTGGAAGGACGAAATTTCGGAAAAGATTTTTGAAATAGATTTTAATTATAACAAAAGTTTTATACCTAAATGGAAAAACTTAGGTTATTGGCATCCTAAAGAATTTATAGCTCAGTTGTCAAAACTTTGGGCATATTACCACGACCATCCGAACCCTTTAGTCGCAATACCGTTGTTTAAAATTACGAAATATTTCTCTTATGCTGAACTGGAATTCCCAAAATTATATAAATCAAAATTTGCAATAGAAAGAGTCAACGAGCTGTTAAATTCTAATTGGAAAGAAATAATGAGAGACATGTATTGGAAAGAAGTTGAAAGAGTTATAAGGAAGGTTAAGGAATTTCAATCTTTATGTAAATGCGTTTCCAGTGGAAAAGTTTACGGAGGAGTCGACGTTTTAAGCGAAAGCCCTCCAAATGTAAATGCTGTAATAACTTCACCCCCCTATCTGCAAGCCCAAGAATATATAAGGACGTTTAAAATTGAATTATATTGGCTGGGCTATGACGATAATAAAATAAAAGAGCTAAGTAAAAAGGAAATTCCATATAATAAACCCCCTAATGTAGAAATAAGGAGTAAAACCTTCAAGGAATACCTAGAAAAAATAGAGGAATTTGGAAATAAGAAACTGGTCGACATTTATATTACCTACTTTAGGTCACTGACATACTTCTTTGGTAAGGTTAATGCAAGAACCTTAGGAATATTTGTGGGGCCAGTAAAAGTAAGAACGCTTAGAGTACCTATAGACGAAATATTAAAGGAGCATTTAGAATCATTAGGCTGGAAGCACGAAGTAACTTTCATAGACAAAATAGTATCTAGACGAATAAAGGAAGTGTATAAGAACCCTGCTACAAAGTTAGAAGACGAACGCACGCCGACAGAGCACTTACTTATTATGAAGAAAAATTAATTTCTTCCTTCTCCCGCTTAATTTTAAACGGAATTACAACATCATATGATAGCAATAATATACTCATGTATAGGCCCATTATATATCAAAATTGCAGAAGAAAAATGTGAAAATATAGAGGAAATAAAATCTAAATGGAAATATGCATGCTTAATTGAAGTGTTTGATGATAAGAAAGAAAAGATGCTTTATACCTCATGATAAGATTATATCACATAAATAATGCTTAAGTATTAGTAGACTCATAATGATATATGAACTTATTAACAGTTAAGAAGTATTTGTTTAAGCAATCACTTACAAAATTCCAAGAGGTCCAGTTAAAGTATATTAACTCTATACTACAAGATATATTGGTTCCAATTCTTTGTGATTATAAAAATATTGATATCATTAAGTCTCAGATAACTGATATAGAAAGTTTCTATTTTGGCTTTAAGCAAAATCCTTCATTAATATCAGAAAAACTAGCTCTCCCATTATACATATCAAATAGATTTTTTATTGCTTCATCTGGCCCTAGATTCGGCTCAATATATGAGGATCTTATTAGATCTTTTCTAGAAAATTTTGGCTACCAAGTAGATGAAAGAGTAAATATATTTAAATATACACTATTTAGTGAATATTATCAAAAAAAGTATTCTAAACAACAAAAAGTAATAGATTTCATTGCGAGAAAAGATAATAAACTTTACTTAATAGAGCAAAGAACAAGTGAGCATTCTGGTGGAGGAACTGCTCAAGGATCACTATTAGATAAGTTTAAAGTCTTTCTGAATTGGATTATAGAGAAATCTGCGGACTCATTAATAAATAAAGGTATAAGAGAAATATATTTAATTATATTTATTTCATATTCAGAAAAACATGAGATATTGACTGAACAAAACGTGAATAGAGGTAGAATAAACGGTTTAATTGGAAAAATAGTAGAAAATCTCGGTGATTATTTTACCCGTCTGGTAAATAAGGGGTTTAAAACAGAATGCAAAGATCTAGCATCGTGTTTAAAAGAATATAGGAGATTAGTATTTTACACAAATCAAATTAAAATTGAGTTTAGAATTATGCTAGGAGAAGAATTCTATAAAGAAATATTAGGAGAAAAATATTCTTCGCTGAAGAATAAGATAATTAATGAAGAATTAGGAGACGATTTATGGGTAATATACTCCATTTTACCCTATGAATTAAGATTGTATTACGAGGAAGGATTTATGTGGTCTAAACGCATATATGAAATGTTGATTTCACGATATAAGAATATTATTACCAGCGCCTCTAACGAAGATGACATTATAAATAAGATAGCTAGTAAAATTATGGAAGATCAAAAAGATCTAAGATTACTGGAAACAAACAACTTATCAAAACAATATGAATACCTAAAAACTCTGTGCGCAGCTTCACTAATCCTTTATGCGTTAAAATGCCCGAGTAGACTAGGTATATAATTTAATATTATATAACTAAAAAAGATTAAAAATTATTTTATCATTTTAGTGATTATAAACAACCATTTTATTCAATAGATACTATTCAAGAAATATATTTAGTATTACATTCCTCCGCTATTTGTCTAGCATTATCTATTAGATATATGATATTAAACGATTCTTTATTTTTATTAAGAATATATTCATTTTTCATTATAAATTCCTTGACATAATCTAAGTTAATTTCCTTAGGAGACGCTACAGAAGATCTAATATAGCTAATCTTATTCATATCTATAGTAGCATTTTAGGGAAAATTCTAGAGTTAAATAATTTTCAAAATTATGTGGAGATAAATTTTGAAGTTTCATTATATACACATTAGATCTTTATGGTATATCATAAAAAATTAAATATAAATATTAATTGAGCCCTTTATAAGAATATTATAATGCAAGGATTTTCCAATAAATGCTATATGAAAATTTAATGAAGCCCTAATCCCAAATAGGATCTAATGCTTAATTAGGGAAATTCTCCATCTGTAGTCGATTGTCGACATAATGTCCATACTGATATCTGTTATACAAAAAAATTTAATAACGTTAATAACTAGTTTAAACATGTTATGCATAAAAAAAGAAGTAGTATCGAAGTAATAATTAGTATATTAGAAGCGTGTAACAAGGGTGACATTAAGAAGACAAGAATAATGTTTATTACGTATTTAAATCCTAGATCTTTCTACAGATATATAGAAATATTAAAGAGTAAAGGATTTATATCTCTTAATACTGATGAGACGTACGAGCTAACTCCAAAAGGATATGATTATTTAAATAAAGCTAAAGAGTATCTAGAAATTAAACGCAAATTACAGATCCTAAAGAAAGAATTGGATTTTAATAGTCAAAATTAAGATACAGTAAAATTAATTATGTTTATAAGATTGAAATTACGTATCGCCTTATATTTTGAGCCTTCTACTCGAGAATATTTAAGGGTATTAGGCAACAATACTTTCAAGTGCTATTGTACTAATAGAATCAAAAATACAAAGGGACTGTTCATCCTAAAAGGTGGATTTTATATACTTCTTTTTTAACCATCTTTATAAAAGGTTTATTTATACAGTTTTCCATGGCTCATCTTCTCTAAAGAATTTATTGCTAATCAATGGCTCCCACCACCATCTATTATTGACATACCATTCATACACTTTTCTCAGCCCATCTGCTAAAGTAGTGCTAGTATACCTAAGTTTAGTATTTATCATGCAATATCTTTTATCATGGCCAGGTCGATCGGAAACAAATCTAACTTCGATCTTTCTATTCATTATCTCTTCTAATAGTTTAATAATCTCTATATTGGTAACTCTTTGACCTCCAGGTAAATTATAAACATTACCTTTCCACTCAGCCTTAGATAATAGGTCTGCAATAATTTTTGCAGTGTCTTCAACGTAAATCCAATCTCTTTCTTGTTTTCCATCTCCATAGATCGGTACGTGAAGACCTAATAGGGTACGAATTATTGTCTTCGGAATAAATTTCTCTGGAAACTGTCTTGGACCGTAATTATTTGATGGTCTAACTATGATAGCTTCTACATTATAAGTTCTTACATAAGATTTAACAAGAAGGTCTGCCGATGCCTTAGAAGCACTATAAGGAGAGGAAGGATTTAGAGGAGAATTCTCATCAGCACATTCTTCACCATAGACTTCATCTGTTGAAACGTGAACATATTTAAAATTATATAATCTCAATGCTTCAAGAATATTAACTGTACCTAAAATATTGGTTGTAACGAAATCTTGAGGTTTATAAATTGAGCGATCAACATGAGTCTCAGCTGCAAAATTCACTATAATTTCTGGTCTAAAACTCGCTATAACATCATGGAGTTTACTATCTCTAATATCGCCCTTGACGAAATCGTAGTCTGTGCCACTTAAATTTTCTAATCGACCAGCATAGGTTAAGAGATCAAAAACTAATGGTTTAATTTTTCTTGAATTTAATTCTCTAACAAAAGCAGAGCCTATGAAACCCGCTCCTCCTAAGACCATTATTTTCATCATAACCCACTTCTAAAAGCTCTAAATTATAACTGAAGAATTCTCACCTATTATTAGTTCCTGCCATTTTCCTCCTTTCTCTACTGTCGAATTATTACCTATTAATGAATCCCTCAAAGAAACGCCTCTCAACTTAACATTATCTAAAATTACACTATATTCTATCTCACTATTATCTATTGTGCACTCTTTACCTATGGAGGTAAAAGGACCAATATAGGAATTTTTAATCTTACTACTATTTCCAATATATGCAGGACCTCTAATAGTTGAGTTTTCTATGACTGCACCTCTCTCTATTATTACTCTGCCATCAACTGCAGAATCCTTAATTTCACCTTCTATTTTTCTAATTGCATATCTGTCTAAAAGGAATGAATTAGCTTCTAAAATATCCTTGGGAGTACCAGTATCCTTCCACCAACCATCGACTATTTCATATTTAACCTCCTTACCTTTATCTATGAGAGATTGTATTGCATCCGTTATTTCTAATTCACCCCTCCAACTTGGTTTCAAATTTTCAATGCTATCAAAAATATCTCTAGTGAATGCATAAACACCAACTAAGGCTAAATCAGAGATGGGTTCTTTAGGCTTTTCAACCAATTTAATAACCTTACCATCTTTTATAACTGCAACTCCGAAACGATTAGGATTATTAACCTTAGCTAATAGGATTGAGGCTGAGCCATCAAATTTTGAAAATTTGGCTAAATTATAAGGCACTATATTGTCCCCTAGATAGACTATAAACTTATCAGAAACCATATCTTTAACGCGATATACAGCATCTGCTAAACCCCTAGCCTTACCTTGGTAGACATAACGTATATTGACATCTAAATGAGTACCATCTCCATAGTATTCTATAACTCTCATCGGATTATTATCTCCTAATATAATTATTATATCTTTAATTCCAGCCTCTCTTATTTGCTCTAGAACCCATTGGGATACTGGCTTGCCTGCAATTTTTATTAATTGTTTAGGCCCAGTATGTGTTAAAGGCCTAAGTCTCGTTCCTTGTCCTCCATGAAGAATTACAGCTTCCATTTAAATCACCATATGCTTTAAATTTTCATCAGTAGAGTAAAAATCTATCGAAACAAGTTTTTTAGCCTTTGAAATATCCAAAGATGAATCAAAGGGTCTTTTAGCAATCCATCCCTCTATCCTATCTACCTCAATTACCTTACCAGATAAATTATAGAGCTCCTTTATCTTTTGAGCTAAATCATAACGAGAAATCCTCTCTCCAGCAATATTTATAATGCCAGTTTTCTTATATGTTACTAGCTCATTAATAGCTTCCGCAAGCTTTGTAGCTGAAATAGGAGAGTAGAATCCCTTAAACGCTAAAACTTCCTTTCCCTCTTTTAAATTCTTATAAACATAAACTGGAAAGCCCTTATTTCTAAAAACTCCAGAAGTTCTAACAATAAGAGTATCATCATAAGATGATGCATAATTTTCTCCTAAAAGCTTAGTTAAACCATAATAATTTATGGGATTTGGGAGATCATCTTCTTTATAAAGACCTTTATTTCCATCAAAAACATAGTCAGTACTTATTTGAATTAGATAAGCCTCTATTACTCTAGAAGCTCTAACTATATGTCTTACGGCTTCAGCATTTATTTTAAATGCTTTATCTCTTTCTACCTCGCATCTATCTACATCTGTAAGTGCTGCAGCGTTTATAATGATTTCTGGTTTTTTCTTAATAATAAAGTCTTCTAAAGATAGATAATCCGTTAGATCTAATCTTAAACCTTCTGATAATTCATGTAAAGCAAAGGTTTTAATTAACTCATAATTTGAAAGCTTTCGAGATAGTTCAAGCCCTAATTGCCCCGATGCCCCTATAATCATTATTCGCATTAGTAAAAAATAATACAGAGCACATATAAAAGCATTTTTCCCAATTAATAAAGTACCAGTTAGATTAAGGATTTTTAGAATTTTTAAGTATGAAAACAATATATTAAATAATCTCAAATTTTTCTTTAAATTAATAAATTTAGGATATATCGTTGATAAAAATTCTAGCAAAAACATATATTAAGTGGTTAAGAATTATACCTAATATGAAGAAGAGTAAAGCAGTCTTAAGATTATCAGTCTTTGTGGTTACTTTCATTATCTTACAAACGATTGCTTCTTTGCACTCTATCTCCATGAAGTCAGTAACTGCTACTCCAATAAAACACGTTGTAATTATTATCCTTGAGAATCACTCATTTGATAATTTTTTTGGAACTTACCCTTTCGGAAATCCTCCTATATATAATAATATAACGGATTCGCTAATGAGGCCAGTAGGACTTAATTTTGGTGTTAAAATTGCCCTTGATAATGGTAAATATACAAGCCCATATTACGTTGACTCAGTGATCTTATTGGATCCTACTGAAGGATTTAGTGCATATCACAAGGACTGGAATTTCGGTGCAATGAATGGTTTTGTTGAGGGATCTGGTACTCAATCTTTAGCTTATGTCTCATATAAACAAATTCCTCTCCTTTGGGATTACGCAGAAGAATATGTCCTAGCTGATGATTATTTCTCACCTTCTTTAGAGTCGACACAGCCTAACAGAGTGAATTATTTAACAGGGTTTTCCACTAATATTACAAGTGATAGTTTTATTATTAATGTTATACCATTTAGTTATACAATTATGTATCAGCTGTCTCAATATAATATTTCTTGGGCTTATTTCGATTATGGTTATCAACAAGGGCAAAAATTACCGCCTTTTCCATTAGAAGTATTTAGCGGAGCCAATGGATATAGTGATCATTTCTTTAATACTAGCGTTTTCTTGCAAGATCTTAAGCAATGTACCTTACCTTCTATTTCTTGGCTTATGTTTACTGGCGGTGGTGGAAGCGATTATCATTATGTTTATGACATGCACCCACCATTTAACCTCACTATAGGTCAAATTAATTTAGCTTACTTTATTAACGCTATAATGGAAAGTAAGTATTGGAATTCTACTGTAATTTTCATAACTTTTGATGAGGGAGGAGGATTTTATGATCAAGTTCCTCCTCCAATAATTCCCACATATGGAATAGGATATGATAAATTTCTAAATAGTCTAGGAATTTATAATTATACTATATTAGGACAGAGGATTCCACTACTTATAATTTCTCCTTATGCTAAAGAAGGCTGGATTGACAATTATACTATGTCTGGATATACTTTGTTAGCGTTTTTAGATTATAATTGGCATATACCATTTCTTAATAAGATAGTTGCAAATAGCGATGTTCAAGGTTTACTTCAAGCCTTCAATTTTTCTCAAATTCCTAGAAAGCCTATAATTTTAACTCCTAATAACTGGACTTATCCTATACCTTTGCAATATCCAATACATTATGGATACACAGCTACTGTTCATAATAATTATACTAATTACCTATTATTATATAATAAAGGATTAATAAATAATACAGTTTTAAGCTATATAATGCAATTTTCTGAAAATAGTTCATTCAAATATAATACAAGTATATATAATTATACTCAAACAACTATTTATTACACAACATCATATTCATCACAACCTTTACCCTCAATCTCAATTGGCATAAGTTCAAACGAACTTGTAGATATCTTCTTAGTTTTGCTTATAGCGATAGTAGTAATAATAATTTATTATACCATTTCTAGGAAAAAACTATAAATTTTTTGTTTCTAATAAAAACATTTAAATTTATTTCCATTTATCTAATAATTTTCTATTTAAATATTTTCTAAATTCAGTACTATCTTCTCCATACTTAACTAAATAATTAAAACATGACGAACAGACAATTTTACCAGCATACTGATTTGTAGCAATTTCTCCACAATATATGCAAGTCTGTACTTGTTGCTGCAATTGAGTTATTCTGGCTCTAGCTATTAAGTCATCTGCTATATTTTTATAACCGACTATCTTAGATGTTTTAGATTTTATCTCTTCTTCTATTTTAGGGAGTATAACCGAAGGTTTTTCGTTTGTCACTAAATAAACATGAAAAATGATTATTTTACTATCTTCCATCTTTGTATATTTATAATGTGCATAATTTTTATTATCATTACTACTTGTAACTTCTACTTTTTTAGGTTCAATTTCTTCTTCCTTACCATCATCATAAATTATTTTAACTTTCATCTATTATCACACTTTATCGTTATTGTTTAATCCCTATATTAAATTGCGCAGTATAAGCTTGTGAAGACGGTATATACATTGGATTATTTTCATTCACATTAAAATAGAAGAATAGATTCTGCACTGTTTTAACATTAGTAGTGAGTTGCTGTAAACTGAAAAAGCCTATTGGTTTGCCCGTACTATTATTATATAACCCGTAGTTTTGCTGGAAATAGTTAAAGGCTATGTAAGCATAAATTATGCTTATTGCAACATTAATATATGCGAAGGCATGAATTCTATAATTATTTGCTAACTCATAACCATAAGCTGCTCCAGAAGTATGAGAGGAATTAATGAAAGTATTAAAAGCAACGTAAAGCATATTTACAGTGCCGCTTAATTGTAATGATTGACCGGGTGAAGGTGAGCCAGCAATAAATATAAAGGAATTATGTGTTGGAATTGAAGAGAACAGATTTCCTAATATAGTTATGGAATCTACTACATAGTTATCCCTTATCAGGATTACTAAATTCGATCCATCATCAAAATTATTAAAGGCTATAAATATAGTATGACCTCTATATAAATCAGATATAACAGCATTATAGTTAACAAATGAACATCCTACTATCCCATAATTTATACCTTGTGTCAGCTGTACACTGCCACCATTAAATGTAACATTTTGAAATTGTGTTGCAACTATTTTTAGATTATCTGCACCTTGAGTAACTATAGTTGCTCCATCAAATACACAGCCAACAACAGAACCATTATTACCATCAGTTCCAGGATTTAAATAGGTTATGTTAGTGCCTACAAATACACAGCCAACAACAGTCCAACCCCTGGGTGAGATTGCTAAATTACTACCGTTTTCAAATCTACAACCTATCGCCATTAGTTCCCTTGATTGCGTATCAAACAATAACTCTGCATTATTAGCATAACAATTATATAAGAGCACAGTACCTGTTTGATTTAACCATATGTTAGCAAAGAACTGTACACTATCGAAGTAAAACATAATTGAGTGCATATGATATGGCATTCCAGTAATAATAACCCATCTCTGTGGAGTTAAATTAATTAATCTCATGTTCTTAAAGGCAATTATCCAACCCCATGTAGAATAACCAGCTTCCTGCTTATTTGCTACTCCGTTGTTGTTCGTTATATACTGCATTTCAACCGTACTTATTGAGCCTATTGCAACTAAAGGAGGAACACTAGATAAGTTATTAGGATTTACATATATAATTTCTCCTAGTCCGTCACCTTCGAATATATAATGAAGAGATTGATCTAGTAATAAAGTTACTTGCGATGAAGCGTAAACATAAAGTCGACCTCTAATTATAATATGAGCGACTCCGTAAACTAAGGACAGTTGTAAAGCTTCTTGTAAAGCTTGTGTTGCATCACTACCTGGAGGAACGTAAAAATCTACATCAGGATCCATGTGATCTGAGATTATTATAGGCATTTTTAAGTCACCCCACCATAAAATAGAGCTCCCATTCTTTGGAAACCTATTCCAGTAATTAAATCGCCTAAATACATTAAATATCTATATAAACTCCAGAAAACTGGTATAGTTACCGGATCTTGTGCTATGGACGAGGAAAGGGTCGAAATCTGGGAGGATGATAGAACCGTAGTATAGAATTGTATGTTCTCTATTATAGAATACCAAGATCCTACATTAAGTCCACCTTGTTGGCTATGAATAGGGAAATTATTTATCCATAAATATGTGCGATTAGGATAATTTACACTTATTGACCCCGATGCTACTTGATTGCCGTTAATATAAATTGCTGCTTGACCATTACTATATGTTACCACTAAATGGAAGGGAATATTTGATGGAAAAGGTGCAGATATCGAACCGGTAGTACCTTCGAATATTATATCATTACTACTTGCTCTTATACCCCAAGCTTCTCCATCTTCTAACGAACCATAAGACAATATATATCCAGTATATCCGCTAGGTTTGCCAAAAATCCATGCTGAAATAGTGAATTGTGAAGGGGTACCTAAAGCTTGATCACCATTAGCAAATAGGAGTGATTGAATAGTTCCTGTAAATAATACATAAGGCAGTAAAGAAAATGACCTTCTCTTGGTTAAAATTTTATTGATAATACCAGTATTAGTGTACCAAAGTATTTTAATTTCATTACTAATTATTGGCAAAAGAGAAATAAACATAGGAGCACTACCAGGATTTATACAAATCATTCCGCTTCCAGTAATTTCAATGTTATTAGGCGGAGAAGTTATAGGGGATTTTATTGGATAAAATTTTCCAAGAAGAACTACTTCCCCTTGACCGTAATTATTTTGCAGATATTGAATAGCCTCATATATTCCGCATGTACCAGAACCATCTGTACAGCTTCCGTTAAAGATTACACCAGAATTTGTTAAAACATTATATCCATTACTAGGATCACCTTCTACAATTGCGATATAAGGATAGATAGATGATGATGAAGTTTGAGCTTTAGCTATTTCCTTCCTATCTTTAGCTGTAATTAATAAAGTAGCAGGAGTGCTAAATAAAATTGCTGAGGATGTTAGAAAAAGAAATTTCCTTCGGTCTAAATTAACTGAGCTATTTCCTTCACTCACATCAATCACATGATAATATATACTTATAAATTTTTCGGTATATACTTTTCTTGTATTGACGACTAGAAATTTTACCTTCCTTTCTACTCAAAATATTATTGAACATCGTAGAATAAATGAAACTCAATTATATAAATCTATTCCATAGTACAGAAAATACACTGTTAACAATTAGATCTAAATATTATTAATGCCATGATTGAGATTTTTCGTCTTTATAACTAATAATATAGGAAAATTTAAATATTATATAAGATAATAGATAGATATAGTTGTAATCATGAATCATTTAATTGTTAATGTATTTATTAAAATTCTTATAAAGTTTCTCTTTTGCTAACACAGATATTTTGCTATTTTATACAAAATTGTTCTATATGATTTAATGTTAAATCAAAAGAAATACGTTTCCGTAGGTTTTTCCTCGTCGATTCTACAATATTTTTCTTAAATAATAACTTTATTATAGGAGCGATTAGAACTTAAAAACTATATGATCTATTTTATGATATATTATTCTAAGATACCAATATCTATGTTTAATATGCTTAATGATCTATTTTCTGATTTCACATAAGTTATTTTTGATGTTTTTTCCGCTATTATCGAAGCTACTATTAATGTTTGTATATATCCTATTATACTATAAGCCTTATTAGGATCTGGATTATGAATCTTGACATTTACTGATTTTTGATCATTAAAATTTACCTCTACATTATCTCCAAAATTATATAATTCGACTAGAGCCTTCCTTAAAAGAAACTCCAAATCTTCGGAGAAATTAATTCCTTTCTTTCTCATTTCTTTAACTATTATACTCCCTGGAGTTTCTAAAAAAATGCCTATACCATCATTAAATTTATTTATTAGCTCTTCTTTAACATTCTCTATACGTACTGGAAACTTGTCAAGTAGTAATATTCCGTTGGAACCAATAGATGATGGAATAAATATTCTATAATAACTATCACTATTATAATATCTGAAAATTAATTCAAGATTTCTATATAAACTATCCATTAGTAATTCTACTTTGTCATCCTTTTTATGTCCTATATTCACACCATAAGCTGCAATACCAGTCGAAATTAAACCTAATGAAAAAATTGTAAATGGGGGATAAGAAATAACGAAGAGATTTATTACTAATAAGCCTAGTCCTAAAACTATTATATAAAACCATAGATAGTTCATGATAATTATTCCCAATAAACTTTATCTAACAATTTAACTACATCATTCCAACTTATTACTTCTTTTCTTCCTTCTTTACCCATTTTTTCTGCTAACTTTTTATTATCAAGCAATTTATTAATTTCTTCAGCCAAAGTTATATGGTCACCAGCAGGTACTAATACCCCATTTACTCCATTTATTATTCTAAACTTTAAACTCCCTACAGCACTTCCTACTACAGCTTTTTCTCTACTCCAAGCTTCACTTAAGGTAATTGAAAATGCTTCAACGTAATCCGAGATACTAGGAATTACTACTAATGATGACGAATCTATTGCTTGTATTTTCGTTAGATCATCAACATAACCTAAAAATATACATTTTTTATCTACGCCTAGTGTTTGGGCCATTTTTCTATATAAACTAATATCACCTGGTCCTATAAAAACAATTCTTGAATTTATTAACTTTGAAGCTTTTATTAAGACATCTATTCCTTTTAACTTGTGCAACCTTCCGATATACAGTATGTACTCATCACCTATTTTTTCGATAAATGTATTAGATCTTGGTGTGGAGAAGAAAATTTCATTTACACCCTCTGGTACTAGATACGCATCTCTCTTATATTTTTCTCGTAATATTTTTAAATCACCTAAATTTTTCACTATTAATTTTTTTGAATCATATAAAACTTTATTCATAGTAATAGTTAAGTATAGTGGTGACAATAATTTTATTATTTTATTTGGATGATTACGTAATCCGTTTATAGCCATTAAAGTAAAAACATTATTATCATTCTTATTAAGTAACATAACAGAAAATAAGGAATTCTGAGAGTGATAATGTACTATATCAGCATCGCTTAATATTTTACTACGCTGTATTGGTAATGTTAAATCTGGCATATTGAAGAATCTTATACTTTTTAATCTTTCAACTGTAAGTCCTAGCTCAGCTTTTGGAACTTTAGAAGATGTTATAATTGTAATGTCATATTTCTCTTTCTGTCTTATAGCTATTTCATAAATTGATTTTTCTATACCTCCAATTATTGGATAAAATGAGTGTATTACATGAACTATTTTTTCTCTTTTCTCCAAGCTAAAACTTCACCTCTTAGAGCAAAGAATTGTGAGAAAATTAGAAATATTTGATTTGGTATCCACGCCTTTAAAGCTTCTTTGAAATTTTTACTTACTAAACCTAATATAGTGGAAACAATTATTAAATCAGTAAATAAATAGATATTAGAAATTGCTATAACTACTGATCCAATAAATAGAAGCCATGGGTTTAGCAAATGCAAGTAAAATTCTTGCAAAAATATCTTTTTGTATGGTTTATTATTAGACTTAACTACCTTAGGTAAAAATCTTATAAAATATCTGATTAAATGGGATCCTCTTCTAGTTTTCCATGTAATGTAATCTACCCCTTTGGGTGCTATTTCAATAGCTCTCATTTTATCAACACAAATAGCTCTATATCCTTTTAAACTAATTAGCGTAGCGATTGTACTATCATCTGCTCCTACATTAGGCAACTCATCTGGTGATAAAATATCTTTTCTAAATGCGGTTAGTTCTCCGTGAAATATTGGCGTAGAAAAAATTGCAGACTCACCTATCCGTATTGTGTTGTAAAAATTTCTATATGAATTTTCAATATTACTATTAGCGTATTTTATACAGCTTACTGCACCTATATTATCTTTCAAATAAGCTATTGCATTTAATAAAGGGTCTTTCCATGTGGCATCAGCATCAGTGATAACTACAATATTATTAGTAGCACTTTTTATACCTTCTTTTATAGCGAAAATCTTTCCTCGTCTTTGACTCTCTTTTATTATTTTCAGCTTAGGAATTTGCATTGATTTTATTATCTCTATTGTATTATCATTACTGGAATCCACTACTATTATTTCCATATAATCTAAGGGATAACTCTGAATTACGTTAATTAGTTTATCTTTAATTCTTTCCCCTTCGTTATATGTAGGAATAATTATACTTACGCTATAGAATTTGCTATCAGAATATTGTATTTTTAATATTTTATTTTTTAATATTAAGTAGTACATAATAGGTTCAATGAAATGGATTATAACCAACAGTGCTCCTATCTCGAGTAATATAAGCATTTATATAGTATTTATTATGATCCAATTAAAAGTCTTTATGAGATAAACGATTATAAATGAATTTACGAGATTTATTCGCTATCTAATTTCGCTCATCAAATTGTATTTGATAAATTAAAATCATTTCCAGTACTCTTCACATACAAATTTATTATATTGATGTGTTGAATTATAATTGTGGAAGATTTAAGTGCATTGATAATTATGCCTCCAATCTTGTTTAGCAGTGAGGCTAAAACTGCAATAGCATTCTCCAATGTGCTTAGTGAATATGGATTCGTAAAGCAATATGGAATTTTCTTTGAAAAAGACAGCATTTCCAATATAATTAGATTAGCACCAGAGCTTTCTAGTTCATTGAATATTGTAGACGCAAAATTAAAAATGATAAAAGGTCCTATAATATCTGGAATTATCGATTATATTATAGCAAAATTAGGTAAACTAATTAGGAAGGTTGATATAAGTGTTAATCTATATTACACAGAAATACCGTTAGGTCTTGATATTGCATATGTAATTTATCCGCCATCTGTAATGTTGTATAAAGGTCTCTTGTATACCAAGTATGGTAAATTAAGAAGAATTTACTTAGATACTAATATTTATTTTCTAAAAAAAATAGCTAATTCAGAAAAATTGGTTTGCAGTTCTTATTATATACAATCGGTAATGAAAGAAAATTTTGGATATAATTGTTCTGTTATCTACCCACCTATAATAAGTTATAAGAGATTTCCCGATTTAGAAAAGGAGGATTTAGTTATAGGGATTGGAAAATACGTTGAACCTAAGCATTGGGATGAATTTATTCAAATAGCTAAGAAGGTTAGAAGAATTAACAATAAAATCAAATTTAAAATAATAGGTGGTCTGAATTACGTTAGATCTTCTTTAAAGTATTTTGAATATCTAAAATCTATTGCAAGTGATGATGTTGAATTATTAACCGATATTACAGAAGAAGAAAAATGGAAATTAATTAATAAGGCAAAGATAATACTGCATTGTATGAGAAATGATAACATAAGTTTAGGAGTTGAAGAAGCTATGGCAGCGGGAGTAGTTCCAGTAGTATTTAGAGCTACTGGATCTTGGACTGATATAACGAAAGAGGGAAAATATGGTTTTTCCTATACGAGCATTGATGAGGCAGCCAATATAATTTTAGATTTATTTAATGATGAAAATCTATTTAATAAGATGAGTAAACTATCGATCGAAAGGGCGGAAGAGTTTTCTTACAATACTTTTAAATCTAGATTATTCGGCATACTTAAAAGTATTATATAACTACTGTAAAATTTAACTTTTATTAGAGGATACTTTAAGGTTTTCGAAACCTATAAATATAACTTTTAAATATCTTAATACTCTTGTCAGTAAAAGAAACTTTCTTCTAGTTAGAAATATATAAGAGAAATCCTTTTTTAGTTAAGAGAGATTATTAATCATGATTAATCAAGATAATTATTACAAGGTGATCTAAATGCCTTATATCTCGGTCATAATCACAGCTTATAATAGGAAACAGTTCTTATTAGACGCGATTAAATCAGCGCTTAATCAAACGTTAAATAGAACTGAATATGAAATTCTTATTGCTAAAAATTTTAAAGATGACAATATTGATAATTATTTATATAAGAATGGAATGAAAAATATTACAATATTTAAATCAATTAATAATGGATATATTGCTGAAGCGGTTAAGCAATCATCGGGTGAAATAATCTCATTTTTAGACGATGATGATTTATTTTTGCCTAGTAAGCTAGAAAACATACAAAGAATATTCAATAAATACGAAAATTTAGGCTACCTTAAAAATGCTACATATGGTTTTTTAAACGATAAGCTTCCTACCCAGATTCCAGAGAAAAGAAATTATCAAGATATTTACATAAGACATGAAGAAAAGAAAAAGGTTTTTAATTACATAATGAAACTTCAACCTGATGGGAACTCAAGCTCAATTAATATAAGAAAAGAAATTCTAACTAATAATATAGATTTCCTTTATAAGGTTGATACAGCTCTCGATAGTCTCTATTTCTATCTTGCACTTATAAGTAAATTTGATATGCATATTTCGTCTAAGATCTTAACACTTAGAAGACATCATCAATATAATCTTTCAGCAATTCAAGATCAATCAATAGATAATTGGATATCACGCAGAATTAAATTCTTAAATAGCTATATAAATTCCTTATCAATAATAAGGAACGAAATAGTCTATGAACAGCCTTATTTAGAATATCTTGATCAGATAATATCACTTAATCGTATATATTTAGCGATCTTGCCTAATTCTAACGTAAAGCTTAAAATAAGGGATTATTTGCATTGGTATAAGGTGTATAGAAGAAATCCCAAGGGTATATTAGCGTCACTTCTTACTTTAGCTCCAAATTTTTTAAAAAGATTATATATTGAAAGAAGTTATAGAAAAATAATTAACTCAAATAAAAATTCTATGTATTTTTAATAAAATTATAAGAAATAGTCTTAAGCAAATTTAATATAAATCTCTTAATATGTAATATAAATGAATATTAGTATAAAAACATTAGATTGTACAAGGCTATAATGTGTATAATATCTGAAAAGATAAAGTTATGGACTTTGAAAGTGTTATCTATATTTCAGACTGTAAGAGAAATGACGTTAAAACATCAGTATGGTAATCGAATTGCTATATATAGATGAAGCGAACTCACAAATTCCTTGAAAGTCCAAATAGTGTCGTTATTAAGCTATAAATGAACAAGTGAGCTTATAAAGGCGTAAGTAACGTTACAGTCTATAACGGATTACTTCGTGACATAATTTATAGCTTAATATTAATCCCGATTCACAAAGGACTGCTGAATTGCCCTAACGTTATATCTTTAGATATTATACTCTAGAGATATTACATACTCCATGTCTATAAATTTTCGGCTAAATCGCTTAGGGACGTTAGAGGCTAAAGCAGCAGTGCCTAGTAAGCTTATAGTTCTACTGCTCTCAAAAATCTATCATAAAATTTTTCAAAAGTAAATTTTTTTGCGGTCTCTATTGCATTATAAGATAACGTATCTGCAAGTTCTGGATTATCAAGCAATTCTATTACAGCTTTAGTAATGCTTAAAGGATCATTAATTGGAACAACTAAAGAGTTAACCCTATTTATAGCATAATCTTTAGATCCTCCATTATCAGTAACTATTACGGGAGTTCCAGATGCCATAGCTTCCAAGGGGGGAAGTCCGAAACCCTCAGCTCTAGATGGGAAAATGAAAATATATGAAGAGGCATAAATTTTGCATAATTCTTCATCCGATGGATATTTTATTGAAGTATATGGAAATGGAATAGAGATTACACTATCTTGAGGATTAATTATTACTATCTCAAAATCTCTTCTAATTGTTAGTAATTTTTTCATACTTTCTATAAATATATCGAAGCCCTTATTATATCCTGTTCTAGCTATTACTGTAATAACTCTCTTTCTCAATGATGGTGGTTTTGAATAACATTTAAAGAAAATATCATTTACAAAATTTCCTATATATCTTATTTCCTTACTATACCTTTTTAGTTGCTCGGTAACTACTCTAGATATACTAAGCTTAATTAACGGTAATGAAAAGGCTTTTTCCATCAACTTTCTTCTTCCAGAAGCAAAATGGCCAGAGGAAAACATTTCGAATGTGTCTTGAACTAAATGAAAAGAACCCTCTGCTTTAAACACAGCTTCTGCTGTGTAAAATGACGTAGCTATCATTATATCTGCATCAATTTTCTTTAAAAGCTGATAAAGGGAGATAGAGTTAATCTTATATAATGGATTAACCAAAAATGCAAATTTACCATATTTTTTATTATATTCCAATAAATACTGTAAGGAGAATAATGTTCTTAATAGTTTATTTTGAATAATCACATTACTATTCAATCTTTTAATTACATCTTCATTAAAACCATAACCTACTAAACTTATTATGTTAACTTCTTTCCCATCCTTAACTAGCTTACTACTTAATTTATATACAAGTCTTTCACCACCAGAACCTCCTAATCCCCACATTGCAAAAGTTACTGATACCATTACTTAAATTATTAATTAAATGCCAGATATTAGAGTTGCGGTGCTTTATTGATTTGTATAAGAATGTAATCTTAGAGAGAAAATATATTTATTGATTAAAGATATATAAATTTTAATTAAAAATATATTTTTAAAATAATATTTAATAAAATTTCTATCTAAATTTTATAGAGAAACTTCTGTTTCATACCACCTTTTCGCAGCATCTAATCTAAACTTCTTAGGGGCAAAAATTAGGAGCAACTGCAAAATATCCCTAATGCTCTTCCTATGAAAATCTATGTAATTAAGAATATCTTTAATGCCAAGATTTTCCTTGGGAGAGCATTCATTCGGAAGTCTCGCTAAACATATCTTCCTATCTGATATCATAAAATTAACGAATTTGCTTGAAATATTCTGTTCTTTTAAGAATTCTGATATTAAGGTAAATTCTTTAATACTAATCTTTAATCTATCCCTCATCTTTAATAGCCAACTCTCGAAATTGTCGTCCCTTACTTTCGAGTTTAATTTATGAATTCTCTGTTTAGTTAAAACTTCAGTATCAAAATATATCCCTTTATCGCTTGCAATACCGGCATAAAATAGAAAAATATCTAGAGCATAAGTAAAATTTTTAATATAATTCTTATTTTTAATTATAATAGACTTATCTATTGAAATGGAACTATTATTATATATGGAATAATATTTAAAAATCAACTTATCTACGTATTTTTGTTTATCTCTTTGCTGAATAAGTAGTAATGGCTTATTAAGCTTAATAGGATACCCTAATATTCTCTGTTTCGTATCTATATGAACATAACTATTATGATAATAACCTATATTGTAATTATTAAACATTTTTAAAACTTTCTCTATTTTATTAGGTAAAAACAAGTCATCATCTTCTAAAATTGATATTATATTACCTTGAGCTTTATCTACGCCAATAACTATTTTTTCTCCTAACGAGTGGAAAGCTGTATTTACATTTATTATTCCTAATTCTTCTAATTTTCTATCTATATATTCATCTGTAAAATTTTTAACTACTATTATTTCATAACGCTTTTTAGACACAGTTTGGTTTAAGCACGAGCTAACTGCGTCTAGAAGAAAACTTTTCCTATTATGAGCTATAATTAGAATAGTTAGGTCTACCATATGTAATCACTTATTCATTCTGAACGCTTTATTAGTGAAATTTATAGAGCTATTTTTAAACTTTACTTATTTCGTTGCTTTGTTGACCTCTTCAATTTATTTCATAAGCATGATATGATACACTGAGAATTTTTCAGTAATTAATATTTATTTCAACGTTATTCGCAAGCTCACACCCTAATACCCGGAGCTCTACCGACTAAAGAATTAGCCAAGTGGACCATCCATGCATAAGCCCAGAACTTGAGCTTAGCCTCAACCACTTGCCCTAAAAAACTTGTAGCCCTAACAGATTCCCCAAAAGTACAGCAGAGAACAAGGACTCAATCCTCCACCCAACACCATAACCCTTCTCCTCCCTCCAACGATTATAACCCAACCTCTTGAACTCCCTTACAGCCTAGCAGGATGACCACGCCTCGTTCTTCCTAGGTGGGACAACAACCTCAACCCCGGTCTTGTAAACCTCATTAGCATCATAAGCTTTATCTCCATAAAACCTTCTTTCCCTTATCTTGTAAATCCTTAACCGTCTTAACTGCAGTCTCAACTTCGTTGCTGGTTACTTCAGCGTTTATTACGTTGAATTGGTCCTTATCAATTACTATTTCGATTTTGAGGAATTTTGAGTCCTTGGTTTTTCCCCATTTTGCGATAATGTATTGTCCTCCTTTGTTTGTGCTTATTCCCGTTGCGTCTGCTTCTAGTTGGTCATTTGCTTCTGGGAATGTTATGTTCATGTTTCTTACTCTTTCCCATATTGTTGAGTAGTCTAGGCTTGTTGGGATGATTTTCAGTCTTTCTAGTGCTATCAATACTCCTTCTATGGCCCTATAAGGTAGGTGTGGAGGAATGCTAGGAATTCGTTGAACTCCTTTGGTGCCTTGTAGGTTTTCTTGGCGTTCCTATTCTCCTCTGCTAGTTAACCAGTGTTCGAAGACGTAGAAGGGGAACATTAGGGTATATCTCGTTATGACGTTCTCGTCGTACTTGTGCCAATCCCTCTTGTACTTACTCTTTCCCATGGGTAATACTCGACATAATTATTTATAAATTTTTGTATAATTCTGAAGTAGCCCACAAAGCATTATTTCGTAAAATTTCTCATATGGAGAAAAGTGCTGCAAATAAGCTATTGAGATTAAAAAAGGATAGTTTAATATAGTCTCTTTCATATTAACTGCAATGCTTCTATTCAATTAAATTGTTGATAAGATTCTTACTAGACACTTCTGCTTTAACCTCTAACAATGCTATGTGTGAATTCAATCACTGTGAAGACTTTCTCGGTTAGACTGCGTTACAAATTCAATGAAAATTACTATATCTGTAGTTTCCGTAAATTCTATGCTAAATGGGGAGTTTTTAGCTTAATAGGTGCAAACTTTTTCCACATTCAATATCCACAGATTACTATAAGCGTTTCATCAATATGAGGAATACATTTTAATAATAATATTTCCAGAAATATCTATTTGATATTAAGTTTTACAAAAACAATCATCCCAAATATTGAGAGGTCTTTAGAGTAAAGTTATACCCTGGTTATCATGGAAAATTCTTAACATTACTTAGAGTAGAGACTTTCTTAATTAAATCTTTATGCTTTATTATAAGGCCCTTTTTCATTAAATAATTTTCATTAAATAAAAAACTTTTTCTATGATTTATTCTGAAGATGATTATTTTATGGATTCTAGAGATAAACCAAATTAAGGCCCTTATTCTAGCTAACGCCATGTGGCTTTTCTTTCTATATATAATGTCTATAAGTATACTTCCTAAAAAGTAAAAAAATATTTTATGGATTCTCGGAATAAGAAAACTAGAATCAAAATTTTTAAAGATAAAATATAATCTTCTACTTTCTAGATAATATACAAGTCTTTTTTCCCTTTCTTTTGTGAATTTCGAAAAGGAGCCATGTTCATGATGAAATACTGTTGCAGAAGAAAGATACACTATACGTTTACCCTTCTTTATTGCTCTATAACATAGATCTGTTTCATCATAACCATAAAAGTACTCGTTATCAAAACCATTTAGGTCGCTAAAGATTTCTCTACTCATTCCAATTGCAGCACCTTTAGCATAAAGTATATTATGATCTATTTCGTCTATTTCCTTCACATCTTCTCCTTTAAATAACTCAAATGGATATCCTAATTCATCTATTACACCACCTGCAGCATCAATTCTTCCATCATCTCTTATTAGTTTTAATTGAACTATAGAATCTGTATTGTTTTCAATAAAACTAATAAATTTCTCTAAAGTATCTTCAGTTAACTCTGTATCGTTATCTAAAAATAATAGAAACTTGCCACTTGAAGCTTCTACACCCTTATTTCTGCAATACGCTAAACCAAGATCTTTGGTAATATTAACCAATTTTAAATTTCCAGATATTGAATTGCTATCATCTACTACTATAAGTTCAAAATCTTTATATGTAGATCTATTTAGAGAAGATATTAATCTAGGTAGATTCTCTTTTCCTTTAACATTTACCACTATAATGCTAAGCTTAACCATATGCAGATTTACCTTCGTTATTCTTTAAATATCTTAGTTTTTAAATATCTTTTTATGATAGCTCGCCTTACTGAGGTAAATTCTTCGTATCCAAATACCTGATCTCCTAACATTTGTAAAAATACGTTACCTTGATTACTTATCTCCTTTATATATTTTCTCTTTGTAGCAACATATTTTGCTTCTTTAAAAAGTGATAAAAGTGCCTTTATTTGCGCTAACCTATTAGGGCCTTTAAAAGATTGAACAAACCTAATAATATATAAGATTGGGAATATAGTTAATAACTGTGATAAATCATAGTATGTAAGTAAAAGTAACATTTGATTTCTTAATGTTAAATAAGACGTAAAAGGAGACGGTAATTTCTTAAAAGTACCGTGAGCTTCATGATGTACCTTAGATTTAGGAACCATTAATATTTTATAACCTGCTCTGTATAATCTCCATGATAATTCTGTATCTTCCCAATAAAAGAAATAATGTTCATCAAATCCCCCTACTTTTAGTATTTCTTCCCTTCTCACCAAAGCTGAAGCTGTAGAGAACCAAGGAATTAACCTAGGCTGTTCGCCATAAGGCCAGTCCGTGTATAAGCTTTGTACAGCCGCTATTTTATCATCTGATGTAATAGTTTCAACTAATGGATCTAACCAATCTGGTGGAGTCCAAACATCATTATCTAAAAACGCTATAAATTTATTTTTAAAAGTTTTTAACGCGACATTTCTTGCATAAGCAGGACCATAATTTTTATCCAAGGAAATTAGTCTTACACCCAAAGATTTTACATATTCTTTACTGCTATCATTTGATCCATTATCTACTACTACTACTTCTTTGTAAGGGTATCTAGTTTCTAAAACTGATGTTAAATATTTCTTTAATAATTCGAGCCCATTATAGTTTAAAACAACTATAGGTATTTCTTCCATCATAGTTATTACCACATAAAGACTTTTAAACTAAAATAGTTAATGATAAATCATATTGAGAATAGTACAAGCAACACCATTCTATCATCCAATAGTAGGCGGAGTCGAAAAGGTTGTTAAAAAGATTTCTGAATTTTTAGTAAAAAAAGGTTACGAAGTTATAGTTGTCACATATAATAGAGATAGGAAGCATATAGCTAATTTTGCGCCAATTGAGGAGATAAATGGAGTAAAAGTAATCAGAGTTAAACCCTTAATAATGTGGTCTCACGGTAGTTACTCTCCATCTATTTCGACAATTGTAAAATCATTAAACCCAGATATAGTTCATGTTCATGTATGGAGGCATCCTCATGTCCTTCAACTAAGAAATATTGATAGTATAAGGGTTTTGCAGCCACATTCTCCATTTTATATGAGAGAACAAGTAGGATATATTACCTTTATCTATTATAAATTAATAGATAAAATAGGGAAAAATATTATTAAAAAATATAATATCATAAGCATGACCCCATTAGAACGAGAAATATTATATAGAAAATTTAATATTAATTCAGAACTTATTCCTAATGGCGTTGATGATGAATTGTTTTCGATAAATTCTAAAGGGGATAATTACTACTTTTATATAGGAAGAATAAGTAAAGAGAAAAATATTTTAACTATGCTTAAGGCGTATAAGCTTTCGGGAATTACTCGACCATTAATTATAGCAGGTCCAGATAATGGATTTGCAAAGGAAATTAGTAGATATATTGAAATTAATAATATAAACGTTAAATATTTGGGAGAAGTATCAGAGAAAGATAAAATAGATTTGCTATCAAAATGCAGGGCTTTAGTTAATCCTAGTCCATATGAAGGGTTTGGTTTAACACTGTTAGAAGCTCAAGCAATAGGTAAACCTGTAATAATTACGGGCCATGGAGGTCAAGAATTTGCAGCTCCACCTTGTAAATCAAGTATAAGAGCTGAAAATGATGCCGAGAGTTTAGCTAAAGCTTTTATACAAATGGAAGATGAAGTTCTATATAAGAAATTGTCTGAAGGAGCAAAAAATTGGGCTAAAAATTTTAGATATAGCATGATTCTTGATAAATATTTAAAGTTCTATAAAAATCTATTAAGTATATAACTATCTTTAAAAGGATATTAGTCATATTTAAATTTTAAGTCTTGAATCTGCCAATTAAACAATAAAGCTTTTTAGATACTCTTCTAAAATATCTTACAAATGTATAAATTGCTTTATATTAATGTGGGAAATCCTGCTGTTTCTGGAGCAACAACAATTGTAACAGAACTACTATCACGACTACCTATGCTAGGAGTTAAAGTTGATTTAATAGAGCTACTCTTTAAAGAAGAGGAGGGTTTATTAGGAAGATATCCAGAACTTAAGGATAAAGTAAATGTTATAGATATTATTAGGATTCCTTATTCTTATAATTTAGCTGGTAGATTTATTAGATATATATACAAGAATATTATACTAAAGCAAAAAATTAGGAACTTAATGGATAATTATGATTTTATCATTGGAATAAACACGGCTAAAAGTATAAGAATGCTTTATTTAGAACCTTTTATTACATTTCCATTATATAAACATTATCTTAATTTAATACGAATTACAAATATAATAGATGGAACTGCTTGGTTCATAGATTTAGTTAAAGGATTCAGAGAATCAAAGAAGAGCAAATTAAATATATGTGTAGGTAGTGTACTAAGTAAAATGGTTAAGACTAAATATGGAATAGAATGTGAAGCCTTAGATCCACCTGGTGGTGTAGATCTAAATCTAGTTAAAAGTGTAACTCCTTTTCCAGAAAATTTTGACGCAATACATCTAGCTAGGCAAGGCTTTATGAAGGGGACACCAGAGGTAATACAGATTATGAAAAATCTAAAAAAATATGGCTACAAAAAATTTGCAATTATAGGAGGCCAAGATTATGGATTTGATATTAACACATACTTAGATGATAAAGATATAGTCTATTTTGGTGAGATATTAGATAAAAAACGAATCTATTCTATTTTAAAGTCATCTAAAATCTTTATTTATCCCACTCATGTAGACTCATTTGGAATAGTTATTGCAGAGGCATTAGCTTGTGGTGTTCCAGTAATAGCATATGATTTACCAGCAATCAGATATTATTATGGAAATTGTGAAGCTGTAAAATTAGTGAAAGAAGGTGATGTAGAAGGAATGGTCTCGGAGGCATTGAAAATTATTAAGGATAATGAATATTATAAATCATTAGCCTTTAAATGCATATCTAAATATACATGGGATAAGGTAGCTGACTCGTTTGTTCAAATCTTGCATAAATTTAAGAAAGAATTTTCTTTAGAATACCAGCTATAAAATTGAGAGATGAATTTTGAACTACAGATAAAATTATATTTATTTCCTGCTGATTTATTATTTTAATTTTTACATATATTTTATATGAGATTATGATTAAAAATATATCAAGAACTATACCAAACATATTATTTATAAAAAGAACAGGAAGCAAAAATATACTTGTAGCCAAATAGATCTTTATTACATCCTTTATCGGCAATTGGTAGTTGTAATTCTTTTTAACAAATGAGAGAGATATTATATATCCGGGAATCCATCCCAGCCAGTTGCTAATGAAATATCCGATGTAACTAAATTTAGGAAGCATAAAGAGAAGTAGCAGAACATAAAATACTATATTTATTAAATTTGTTCTAGCTACTAATTTGGAATAGCCTTGAAATAGAAGTAAAGAGTTTATAATTGAAGTTCCAGCAGCAGTGGTAATTAAAGGATTTATTAACGATAACCTTAAAAACAACGGAGCTAAAGTATATTGAGAGCCTGCGAGAACATAAATTATTTGATAAGCTAGATATTCAACTGATATAAGAATAGGTAATTGTAAAATAATATTTAATTTATATAATTCATTAGTTACTTTAACTATATCATGCTTATTTTTATCTAATTTAGACAACGTAGGCTGTAACGCGTAAGATAATGGGTTAAGAATCGTATCAAACAATGTGCCTAACTTAGATGATGCTGTAAGATTAGAAATCTCGAAAATCGAAAGGATTCTATTTACTAGAGAAGTTGTATATATTCCAGAAATTGAGCTTCCTAAAGATGGCAAAACAAAAGGAAATCCAAAAATTACTAGTTCTTTCATGTTATTAATAGATGGCTTACCTAAAAGCGATTTTCTCTTAAGTATTACGATGCCATAAATAACTATTGCAGTATACCCTATTATATAACCTATAATAACACCATAAACTCTTAGAAAACTTAATGCTAAACCTACACTTAAAATAGTTTGAACAGAATAATGTATTATCCACATTTCACTATTATGTTTAGTAAGTTCTAATCCCAAAATTCCTGAAAATATAGAGCTCGAGGCCCAATAAGGAATTGTAAAAAAGCTAGCAAATTCGCCATAAGGAATTATCTCTGGTTTATTATAAATATATGTGAATATATACGGTGTCAGCAAATAACCTATAACTGATAATAAAATACCATAGATTACATCAAAAATCATTCCAGAAGTTATCATACTATAAGCTTTTGTCAGATCAATTTCTTTATATTTAGCAACAAATCTAGTAACTGCCGTGTTGACTCCAAGATTACCAAATATACTCACAGTATATGGTAAAGACATAGCTATACTTAATATACCATAGTCAGCTGGTTCAAGGATTCTAATTACTAAGATTGAGCCTATAAATCCAATAATGTGAGAAATAAATCTTCCTTGTAATAAATTAACATAGTTTAATGTTAGATTTTTTCCAAGTTTTTCTAGGTCAGACACTTTTATGCCTCCTCATATACTTTAAGTAAAGACTTAGCAATATTTATATAATTGAATTGAGATGCCTTATTTAGTCCTTTTCTTATCATATCTGTCTTTAAATTAGGATCTGAAAGTACTTTACATACTTTTTCTGCTATATCTTCTGGATCTTCTGGATCGGCTAAAAGTCCAACTCCTTCTGCTAATTCTTTCATTGCCCATCTATTTGAAGTTACTACTGGAGTACCACATGCCATCGCTTCTACTATAGGCATTCCAAAACCTTCATAAATAGAAGGAAATAAAAAAACCTCACTTGCGTTATAATATTTCACTAATTCTATATCAGGCAGGTGAGTATATATAATAACATCATTAATATTTCCTAGTTCAGACTTAATCATATTTATTCCATAATTCCAATATTCTCCAGTAATAACCAATTTGATATCAAAACATTTACGAATAATTTTAAATGACTTTATCAGGTTTAAAGGATTTTTTAGCTTGTCATACCTAGATACATTAAGGATAAATCTCCCAATCTTCTGTCTTATCGGAGAAATTTCATGATCATTTAATTTCTTGAATAGTGGATCAACTGGATTATATACAACTGAAATTTTATCTTCATCTATATTAAGATATTCTATTAATTGGATCTTAGTACTCTCAGAAATTGCAATAACTCTATTAATGTTTTTTATAACTGATTTGAGAATTAATATATTAATTTTTTCCTTTTTATTCATAAATTCCGGCAAGGCTAATGGTTTCAGATCGTGTATTGTCAGTAATTTTTTATATTTAGCTGGAAAATAAAGCATTATAGTAGCACTAACATAAGGATAAATAAAATGGTATATATTTGGATTTAATTTTTTAACTGAGAAATAATGTGAAAATATATCAGTTAATATATCTTTTCCAAGTATTTTCGGAAATTTTCTTATTTCTACAAATCTAAATTCTCTGTTCAAAGGATATTTTGATATTAAATACACATCTTCACCTAATTCTTTTAGACCTTTATAAAAAAGAAATGTCAATCTACCTAGACTCCATTCTTTGTTAGTGCCAGCAAATCCCATAAGAGCAATCTTCATTACAAGATCACTGAATAATTACTAGCTTATAAATTAAGTAGTAACATTTTCAGTGCGATGATAATGTCGCCATTATGTTATAAATTCTGGGATTAGCCTTTTATCCCACAAGACTAGGGCTAATGAGTACTTAACCATCTCTAAACTCCTATTAACAGCCTTCGTAGCCCTCTTGAACCTACCCAACTTGTCCCTTATTGAGGAGTGAAAAGACCCGTTAGGATTCACGGGTGAAACCACAGTGTGATTCTTTAACCAGAAATACAAGTTGTAATCATCACTAACCCACCTTCCACCCTCTGGAACATAACATTTAATCTCGTCAAAAGCACTCGCATCCCTATCACCCACGGAAAAAACTAAGTAAAGACCGAGAGTAGTGTAGACGAAACAAGTGAAAAATCCATTTGTGAAATACCCTTGTGTTCCTAAACAAGTAATAAGTAAACATCTCATCAACGACTTTAGCAATAGTTCTCCCCTCAGCCAACTCCTTATACCTCTGCCCACCATAACGCTTAATCCAAGTGAAAACAGTACCTAGAGGTACGTTAAGCACCCTGGATATGGCCCTCATACTCATACCATTAGCATACATCTTTAAAGCCTCCTCCCTCAACTTCTTGGAATGGTAAGTAGCATCACCCAAGAAGTACCTACCACAATCCCTACACAAATACCTCTGCCTACCCAAAGGCCTACCACACTTAACAACATGATGAGAACCACAAGAGGGGCAAGAAACGTCTTGCCTAACTACAGCCTTCCTACCCATAAGTAATACTCGTTATATAAATATAAATAGCTTAATGGCGACACTATCATCTCACTCAATATTTTAGCTTATAGTTATAAGACACCTCTATTTGAAGATAAAATTTCTCAATTAATTAGATTAAATTCTTTTTTAATACTTAACTTTCAGATATTTTAGAGAGCTTAGTTAATAGATTTTATAATGGGAATTTAGCATATAGAATCTGAAGAGTTAACATTAAAAGGCTTTTATATTAGATCCCCTTATGGAAAGGGAGGCCAACATTAAATAGTTAAATACCCTATACACTAATAGGAATATACCTCTTACTTTTAATAACTTTGGTTTTTAATATTAATCTAGAACATGTACATTATAGCTAGAAACCTAACTCTTTATAAACTAGTATAGTTAATAAATAATGTGAATGAACCGTTAGTAAGTATAGTAATACCAACTTTAAACTCTGAGAAGACCGTTAAAGGTACTTTAGAATCATTACAAATACTTGACTACAAGAACTTTGAATTAGTAGTAGTAGATGGACATTCAACTGATAATACGCTAAATATAGTGAAACAGTTTGTAGAGAAATACGGAATAAGAATAGTATTAGAGGAGAGGAAAGGTAGAGGTGTAGCTTATAACAGAGGAGTTTTAGAAAGTAAGGGTAAATATGTAGCATTTTTAGATAGTGATGCACGAATAGCTACTCCAACATGGATAAAAAATGCAGTTATATTAATGGAAAATAATGATAAGATAGGAGTTGTTTTCACTAAAGTTTTTTCTCCTCCAGATTCTAAATTTTTGCAAAAATCCATAGATACATACCTTTGTAAAGGGTTTACAACTGCAAATGGAGCAATCTATAGAAAAGATGCAGTGTTAAAAGTAGGAGGATTTAACGAAAAAATGAATTATATGCAAGAGGATGAATTACTTTACAAATTAACGAAGGCTGGATACAAATACGAAGTTAACTTTAATGATAAAATATATCATTATCATAGAGACTCAATAAGATCTTACATAAAGCAAAATATGGAGGCTGCATATGGTGCTAAAATTTTCCATAAATTAACCAAAGAGAAATGGGTTATAAGAGATGCATTAACTAGATTAACAATATTTTTTGCCTCAATTATTTTTGGGTTATCATTGATTCTGCTGAATATTAAGCTATTTTTAATATTATTATTGCTATCATATATTATTTTATTACTTAAAGTAAATTTCGAGACTTGTAAACATTATAGATGGTCAAAATATATATATTTATCCCCTTTTCTTATATATATCTCAATTATAGGTTATTCAATAGGTTTTTTAACCCAAAGAGATAAAAAGAGATAATGGTTGAGGTTTCGCAGTTAATAACTCAATATAAGATGATATACTCGCAATATCTTTTAAGCTTGGAATTATATAGGATAGAAACTTATTTATTATTAGTTTTACCATTAATGTTTTTTGCTATCTATTATTTTTTCGGAAAAAAACTAAAATACCATTATTATCTAATATGGTATAAAGTTAATAAAAAGAAAAAAATTGTATCATTAAAAAGTGGAAAAGATCCTATAAGTAATGGTATATTAGTTGGAATTATTATAATTTTACTATTATTTGGATTTGGAATATATACATTAAATATTCAGCCCAAGGAAAATTTCTCAGAAATGGTTATCTTAAATTCTAATGGCATTATTGGAAATTATCCATCACATCTAGTTCCTGGAGAAAATGCATTAATTTATGTTTTAGTCCAAAATCATGAAGGTATACCAATGCTTTATCAAATTAAAGTGATTTTAAATGATAACAATACTAATATAACTCTATATACATCATATAATATAGTTAACAATAATGGCGAATGGAAATTACCTATAGCTTTCGCTATAAATTCTACTGGAACTTTTAAATTGGAAGTAATGTTATATTACTACAACTTAACTTTACAGAGGTTTATATATACAAATATCTTTAACCAGTTAGTAGTTAGTGTAAGTTAAGATGATGATTATGCAAAAAAGGGAAGTAGAGACAAGTAAAACCGTCGAACAAATGGTAAATGAACTTGTAAATAAAGGATATAGTGAAATTGAAGCAATTAAGATAATACATGATAAATACGAGATAGAGAATAAATTAGATTTCACTAGCATAATTATTCATATATCATCATTGATCTTGATATTATCTCTATTCAATTCTTCAAGTTTCATTATATCATTAAAAATAGCTTTAGGCATATTTTACTCAATATTTTTTGTAGGATATGCTGCATTGCGAATATTTTATCCAAAAGAGTTAAAACAACTATCTAGTTTACATACTTTAGGTATTTCGTTAGCAACAAGTTTTGCTATAATAGCTATGATAGGTCTGTTATTAAACTTTACTATAGGTATTACTATATATACAGGAATAATAGGCATAGTAATCTTAACCGAAACGTTTAATATAATATATAATTTAAGGGGATATAGATGAATTATAAGACATTCCCTATTATTTTAGGATTAGAATATACGTTAATCTCAACAGTTTTGTCTGTACTCAATTTAACCGATATTAAAGCATATATAATTTTATTTGCTATAGCCTCTGTAATAACAGAAATTATATATTATCCTTTATCTAAAAGAACAAATTACGTTATTTCTGCTATTACCGTGTTCTGGGTAATATTGAGCATCTACTTTATTTTACAAATATTTGGTTTGACATAAGGTGGAAGAAAATGAAAATAGAAAAAATACAGATAACATTGCTTTTAATTTCTATAGAATTAACTCTAATAGATATAGTTAATATATCTATATCTAACTATAATTTGCTTAAATATCCTTTTGGACTAACTCAAGAACTACCACCTATATATTGGATAACGGAATTTATTACAGCAACTGCTTTCATAATACCTTTAATTAAATTTAAAGATTTTGATAGAAACGTATACAATTATACAATGCCTATAGCTTACCTGCTACTTCTTTTTGATACATTTTTCATATTTAATTTTATAAATCCTGTTTTTATATTATCGAGAGATGAGTTAGGTCATTCAGCGGAGGTATTCAAATTACTCGTTAAACATTCTACAATGAACAATCCTAATACTTATCAAGCATATTATCCTTTAGGATTTATTTACGGAGGTATATCATTTCTAATTTCAGGATTTACTCCCACATCATATTTCATATTCTTCGGACCTATGTTCTTTACTATATTTCAGAATTTGGTAGTGTATGCGTTACTTAGACTCTTTTTTGAGTCTCCTAAATCTGAATTAGGAATATTAATTTATATGTTATCATCTATGCCTTTTTATGTAGCCGAATGGTCACCCCAGTTAATGTCATATAATCTTTTGTTCCCAGTATTTCTGATATTGGGATTGATAATAAAAAGAGGAGGAATAAGATTCGTGCCACTACTAATTCTCCTATCAGAATTAACTGGTTTAACTGACATAGGAACATTTGGAAGTGCTATTACAATAATTATTTCTGTTTTAATATTTTCAAGGAAAATAGGTAAGCTAAATCTAAAATTCGTTATTTATGCAGCTACATTAACGGCATCAGTTTACATTTATTGGGTTTACTTTAACCCTTTAGCACAAGGAGCATTAGGTGGTGTTCACGTACTTATAAACGATTTCGTTAAAGTTATAGAATCAATATTTATTCCTCAAGCAACAAAAAATCTTGTACTTCCTTCCAGCACGTTAATATATACATTTATACCTTCTTCACCATATCATTTGTATTCAGTTGTAAGTAAATTATTGGATGGTGGTATATTTCTTTTAACCTCTATAATATCTTTCATTTACCTAATTGTCTCGAAAAAAACAAATAACTATATTTGGCTAGCCTTTTCTGTAGGTAGCGGACTATTATTAATGCAGTCCGCTATAGGATTAGCAGATAATATAAGTAATGTATTAACAAGAATGATCCCTCAAGCAATGACATTTTATACTATTATTATAATATATTTTCTATATGATAGAAAAATTTTAAAGACAATATTTACTCTATTTCTAGTTGCACTAATCCCTCTTTCGGTATTGGGATATGCAATGATAGCTACTTCTGAACATTCACCTGAAGCAGCATTTTTAGGTGGAAAATTATTAGGCGAATATGGAATTAATACACCTTCAACTTATGGATTTTATGTAGCAGTATATGAATATGAAGGTAAAATTATGCAAAGTTATGGAACTAGTTTACAAGGAATTAAATTTGCGGGACCATATATAGAAACATTAGTGCTATATTTTGGTGGTCCAACTGAGGTAAATGACTACCAAAGCTATTATAATGGAATTGTACAAAACTATACGATATTCTTTAACTCAGGTGACTTAATTGCTGGAGTAAATTGTTTCGTATAATTCTATAGTTTTATTTGATACTATATCCCATTCAAAATTTTTTGCTACATATAATGAGTTTTTACCGAGTTCTTTTCCGTTTTCTATAGACTTTAATATAGCATTTGCTACTTGATTATAATCTTCTGGATTGACAGTATATCCGTTAAAACCATCTTTAACTACTAAATAGTTAGGACTATTCTTTGATACTACTATTGGCAAACCTGAACCTAGTGCATCAAGTACTGCAGAGCTTATTCCTCCATCGCCAAATGAATCTCCTAACATTACAAAAACATCTGAAACACTATAAATATACTTTCTCTGATTATATGGTAAAGGATTCATAAAAAATACTTTACCATTTAGTCTAAGTTCGTTTACCAATGATTGTAAATAATCCTTAAGATATCCCCAAGCTACTAATACTAACTTAGAATTAGGTATTTTATTTAATACAATCTGGAAAGCTCTAATTAACTCTGGTAATCTTTTTCCTTTAACTAACTGCCCTAGATATAGTATTATTATGTCATCGTCATTAAATCCAAATTTAGCTTTTATCTCAGATTTTGACTCATTTATTTTTAATCCCTCAATATCTATACCTAACGGAATAAGTATAGGGTTAATTTTTACGTATTTTTTTATTTCATTCATTATTATTTCATTTGGTACAATATATGCTGAAGCCATTTTATAAATAAAATACATATATAACCTTCTAAAATTTCGCTTAATTTTAGAAGTTTCTCTTAAACTACTTGCGCCTATGATAGTTACTACTTTTTTCCCTATTGGAAATAATTCTATACCAGCGTAATATCCACCTATACCATGCACTATATCCGCATTTTCCATTATTTTCAATGTTTTTGGTGACGAAATTAAAATCCTTAAAGCATATAATTTACCTTGAAAATTAGGCGTTTTAACATCAATTAAGGTAAAGTTATCATTGATAGCTTTTACGTTATTTTTTATACCAATTCTTATACCTACAACTTCTATTCCTTTTTTACTTAATCTTTTAGCTAATTCAAATGAGTACGCTTCTATTCCATCCCAAGGCTTGTCAGTAGACGGGAAAAGTACTACTTTCATCGTGTAATATCTTTAAACTAAATATTTAAAGATTAGCAGAAATTAAGTTGAGTAGAATGTTAGTTTCAATAATCATTCCTACATCTAATGGCGAAAAAACATTACCAGAAGTTTTAAATAGTATACTAATACAAGACTATAAAAACTTCGAAATAATAATAATAGATAATGGTTCTAAAGATAATACAGAGAAAATAATAGAAAAGTTTTTAATAGAAAATGATTTAAATTTAAAATATTTTAAATATGAAAATAAATTAGGCCATGCAGGAGCTATTAATGAAGGAATAAAGAAAGCTTCTGGGGATTTCGTATTAATATTACACGATGACATGAAGTTGGGAGAGAAAAATTGGATATCGAGTATGTTAAAAGTCTTCGAGAGAAAAGAAGTAGGAGTTTCCTCTTCTCTTTTAGTTACATCTCCTTTTAAATTAAATGGCATAAACAAAGCATTTAGCTATATTTATATTTTAGGATGGCATAAAATTGTTAATATTCCCGAACAAGAAGTGCTATTTACGGGTTTAAATAACGATATAATAAGAAGAGAAGTGATAGAAAAAATAGGAATGTTTGATAATACTTATCCTTATAGTATGCATGATATAGATTTTTCAGAAAAAGTTAGAAGATTAGGATATAAAATAATTCTCAATCCTAAGGTTCATGTTGAGCATTTATTATCTTCTTATCAAAGGTCTCTTAAATCACACCTTATTAAAGCTTGGCAATACGGCTTTCCCTCTACTCTAATTCTAAAGAGATATAAGTATTTACCTAATTTAGATAATTTTCTATTCTTTATCTTCATTATATTCTTTTTTATGTCCTTCTTTATTAATAAATTCGATATACTACTATATATATCAATTGCTATTACGCTTTTAACTTTACCCCTAGAACAGCCTAATTTTTACGGCAAGAATAAGCTAAAAAATAGAGGAAAAAAGCTAATTATTAGTTATATTTTGTCAAGTTTATTCTATCTATTAAATAAAAATGCCTTCTTCTTATTTTTAGGAGGAAGTGTTATCTTTTATAGAACACTTAAAAGCTCTATAGAATCCCTTAAGGAACTAAAGGATATAAAGACTTCTCTTCAAATAATAATCTTCTATCTTATTTGGAGTTTTATAAATGGATTAGCAGTCTTCGCTGGAATATTCAAATTTCTAATAGCTTATGATAAAGTGAAATTATCTGCTCAATAATTTTTTTATTATCATATTTTTTCATAATATTCTCTCTAGCTATTTTTCCCATTTCCTCTATTTTGCTTCTAGGAAGCTGAGAAATATTATACAAGGATAATGCAAAATCATTTAAATCGTAAACGTTAACATGAAAACCGTCTATACCATCAGTTACTTGTTCCACTAGGCCACCATTACCCTTAGTAACTATTACGGGCCTTCCAGCTAACATTGACTCAGTCACAACTCTAGCCCACGTATCGGGGACTAAAGTAGGTACTACAACAACATCCACATCTAAAAGCATATCTCTTATTTTACTAACGTATTCCGAGTAAGGAAACCTTCTAGTCACTACTACTCTGTCCTCTATTCTAAGTGACTTTACCATCTCTATTACCCTAGGCTCTTCTAGTCCTCCTAGTATTTTCAATTTCATATTTCTATTATATTTTAGAGCAATTGAAAATGCTTTAAGTAATTGAAAAATACCTTTTCCTTCGTCTGGATAACTAAGATAGCCAAATGTAAAATTATTGGAAGGATGATATTCAACATAATCAATTGGTAGAGTTATAGCATTTACATTTATAACTCGAATTTTATCTTCTGGAAATCCTCTAGATATAAGAATATCTCTCACAATATTACTTACTGCTAAAATTATTGAGGCTTTGGATACATATTCTTTTATCTTATTTAACTTGTTTATCGCATAAATTGCTTCTATAGGTGATAATAATTTATTAAAATAGTTATCCCTCTTATTATATATACATTGAGCAATCTTTGTAAAGCTCTTACAATCACAATATGGATTTTCCATAGAGTTAAAATAGCATGTGGGCCACCAATATTGAATATTTATTATGGTTTTGGCATTATTTTTTTCAGCTATCGGTAAGATTCCATACATGGCGTTAGCAATATGTATTATAGTATCTTTAGATTCATAAATAATCCCAAATATTTTTTCAGCATATTTTTCATTATTTACCATTTTCTCGTAACCAAAAATTCTACTCTTGTTAGGATAGGGCAAAACATTATATTCTGAATTAAACGTGGTATATATTTTAGCATCTATCCCAATTTCAAGTAATTTTTTATATAATAATAACATTGTTGCAAATGTTCCTCGTTGTTGCGTTTCAGTCAAAATTCTTACTTTCATTAGTTACGTATAACTAATTTAAGAGTTAAAAACTTTATAGAAATACATCAAACTAGCTACCCATGTAAATTAGCTATTGAAACTCCTTTTCTTCTAAGGTCTAATATTTAAAGATTTTATAAAATTTTTGTGAAAAGAATTCTTAATATTAGTTTTATTTTATCTAAAATATCGAGAAAATATTAATTTTAGCTTAAGTTAGCTAAATATTAACACAAGCGATATAATAGTTGCCAAATTTATAGTCTTTTTCATAATAGTTGCAACAGGCTTTTAACTTCTCTCAATACAAAATATAGAAAAACATTGAGAAAAGCTTGTATTATTGTGAGATAAAACCTGTTAACAGATAATAAATTAAATATGAGAAAAATTTTCCCATACTTATACCTTCCTCAAGCACGTCATGAAACTTATTAATCCAATACCTAGTATAATTACCCTTAGAAACCAAATAATAGAACTCATCCTCAATTCTAGAGTATAACACGAGTGATAATAAATATTAACCCAACGCTTCAAATCCTTCCAAACCAACTCAATTGGGTTTAAATCCGGAGAATAGGGAGGCAAGAATAGCAAAGTAATGTTAAGCCTAGAAGCAGTAGCGAGAACATAAGAAGACTTGTGAAACTTAGCATTATCAAGAATCAACACGACATTACCAGAATTCCTAACCCTAAGCAAGTAAAGAAAATTAGCGAAAACCCTAGAATCAACATTGTGAGCATAAAACAAGGCTTACCATCAAACAAGGGAATACAAGCTAGAATATTAACACTTGGATAATCAACCCTAACAACATACAAACCCTAGAGGGATCATGACGAATACCAGACTCATCCATGAAAAACACTTTTACACCCTTCTTAATAACGCCCTTCAACCTCTCCCTAAGTCAGCATCTATTGGTCTCTTCTTGTCGATCTTGTAGGGTTTTATGTAGGGAATTTTCAGTCTTTTTCTCGCTATTCTCCAAGCTGTAGCTTATTTTTACGTTGAACTTCTCCTCTATGTTTTTGCTTCCCATATTTTTCCTTGTATTTCTTCTACCTTTATTTCCCTCTCGTTTACCTTCTTTTTTCTTCCTTTTCTTTCCTTGTGGAATAGGCATTTTTCTCCCTCTCTCTGGAATTCGTTAATCCATCTATATACTGTGCTCTTGTGAACTTGTAGTATTTTTGCTATTTCGCTAATTTTCATTCCTTCCAAGTATTGCCCTAGCTTTTGTCTCGTTTAGGTTCTTGGGCTTCTTGCTAATTAGCTTCCTTTTTAAGGTCCTTAGCACACTCATTTAGTTTTAATAGTGCATTTTGTCTAATATATCTTGGGGGCTGTTGGGTTCAAAGCGAATTAAGGTCCTCAACACGCTCAGCCCAACAGCTCCCCATTACTAACACTAGATTTACTAATTTTAGCCCCCCGTTGCAGCTATTATGAAAAAGACTATATACTGTCATAATATTTAATGAAAATTAAAGTATACAATAGGCTAGACTTATTAGGAAAAGGGAAGATCTCTGGCATATGACTAGTTCTAAATAACTAAGTTTCTAACTATTAACTCATATCAAAATGGTTTATTATATTCCCTACTAATAGATATCAAATCGGTTATAGCATATTTAAAATAATTCTTTAGCATATATAAAATAGGCTAAAAGTTATATCATAATAACAGTCTTATCCCTAGCTTTAGTAAAGAAATTATATATTATATTTAGCGGAATCGACATATATGATGGAGCTATAAGAATATATTAAAACAGAATTAGTAGTCTATAATTTAATAATTAAATATTTATCATCACATGTATACCTATTTTCGTAGAACGCATAATTAATATGAAAATTGTTAAACGTTAAGGTACTACTGGTTAAGCTCTAGAATTAAGACTGTTAGCTAGGAGGACCGAACTCTTTCTCATGCATTTCTTTCATTCAGATTATTTTGGAGCTCTAATCTATCTTATCCAATGGTTTGTGGGTTACTTCAAATTTTATCAAAGCTGGCATTAAACTTTCTTTTAATATAACGTTTGATTTCAAATTTTAGGAAATTCAATGAGCTTAACATATAAGAAAATTGAAGAAGTTCCCATAAAGCACTTATCCAGAGAAAAATTAAAAACTACCTAGGAAAAAGGGATAAAAATTTTATATGCCTAGATAAATAGATAAGTTGTGGATAATGTAGTAATATATCTTGGGATAATAGTTGCAGGTTTCTTAATAGGCATACTATCCAATATTATACTAAAAAGAAATTCCCTATTAAAGTCATTCTATATAGTATCTGTGGCAGCTATTAACTTGATTATATTATCATTAATTTTAATTACATCGTTATTAATGAGAACCAATTTAAGTAATACACTTATACTTCTATCACTCTTATTTCTCTCAATATTCTTTTCATTTTATATAAACGCCTATAGGAATATACTAAGTGATATAAATGTTTCAGCATTTGGACTAATTACGATAGTTATTCTATTATTAGCTATATCTCCCTTTTATATTTCGACAGATAGAAATACATCATATTTACCATCTTATGTAACTAATCCAAAAATCTCTACATCTCCCTTATTCCAAGATTATATAAAAATCTTAGGTAACCCTTATTACTATAATGTATATCGTCCTAATCCGATTTTATCGAGGAGTTTGGAAATATATTCGAACATGGTATATAATTTATTAGGCAACTTTATTAATCAGTCACTAAGTATCAGAAATTTTTCTAATTATATATACATATCATTACATTCTGGAAATACTAGTGGAGCTATACAATATTATTCTGAATTATTGGAAACATTTGATAATCTTACAATCATAAAAAATAATATCACATATTACGCAAGCATTTTAGGTGAGTACTCAGATAGTTTAAGTTTTGGACAATTTCTACATATATTAAATAAAAATTATACCGCAATTAAAAACATTGTTAATAATTATTATATCATAATGAGTTTTATTTATAAACTACCCAAAACCTCCCATATACCAGTAGAAATAAAGATTACCAAGTTAATAATTCCGTTTAATAAGACGGTAAATATAACTGGATTTCTTATTTCACGTTCTAACTATTCGATAAATGGTACTTTATTTGTAAAATTTCTTAATACCTATAAGGTTGTTAATTTAACTAATTGTAGATTCTCTTTCCCAATTCGCTTAACTAATTACAGTAATCCTATTTATATAACTATATTATTTACGGGAAATAATATTTTCTTACCAAATATAACAACATTCGTAGTATATACCAATGTGACGTTTACTAAACTATTTGTTAAGGCAATACCATACAATCCGTATGTAGGAGGTGATATGAATATAGTAGGATATGTTACTGGGTATAATAGAACGCTTGTAATTTCTTTGTTAAACTATACTAAAACATATATAGTTGGCGGTAACTTTAGTATTAAATTCCCTCTACCTTATAATCTAACTAATACTACATATCTCTTAAATTTTACTGTCTTACCTAAGAGTTATTTATCTCCAGCTGTTAAATATATAGTTATTACTCCTAAATTATACTATGAAAATCTTAGCGTTAATGTTATAGATAAATGGATAATTCCTTTTCCATTAAAAATAACCGGAAAGATATATTATAATAATACACCTCTAAACAATGTGAAAATTTTCGTCTTCATTGGAAACTCTAGATATGAAACTATTTCGCATAATGGATATTTTTCTATTGAAGCAAAGCCTAAGCTTAGCGTTATATATGGAAATCAAATAATATATGTGGAATCTGACCCTCAATATGCTTATTATAGAGAAGTAGCCGAAGTTCATACTACAGTGTATAACTTTATGATGTTCATTATATTACCTTTGATTTCATTATTTATAGTCATATTGCTTAGAAAAAGATCTAAAGCAAATAAGCTTAAACAATTCAAATTAAAGGAGATTCCAATACAAGGTGTAAAAAATGAAAAATAAGGTATCAATAGTTTTGTCAATATGCATATTACTTTTACTTCCGATAATTTTCCCAGACACCTATCCTTTTTCCCCTTTTAATATAGGGAGTCAGGGTATATCTTATTTCTATAATAATTTTGAGAATATTACTTCATCTAACGTTACTATCTTAATATTAATGGAGAATATCAATAACGTTAATCCTTATTTAATCTATCTACTTGAAGGAAACACAATTATTATAACTGGAAATTATAGTAATGTAAACAATTTTCTGCATAAGTTAAATGCAGACGTTATTATAGCTCCAATAGTTTTAACGAATAATTTAGATTATTATATGAATAACAAGATAATAATAGTAAATGAAAGTAATTATACATTAATATTTCCTTACGCACATCCAATTATCGGAGGAATACCATTAGTAGAAGTAGATAATAATAGCATTATAGCTTATTATCACTATGGATCAGGAAAAATTATAATTATATCTACTCCATATTTCTTTTTAAATAGCTATTATAAATTGTTTAATAATTCTGAGTATCTACATGAAATAACTGGCACAAATAAGATAAGAATCGTCATATATACTCAAGTCTCTCCATTGTCAGAATTTAAGGAATTTTTACAATCTCTTAAATCTTTACATTTATAAACAAATTCATTAATTAATTTTTGGTAAATTAGCAGAGGAAACAAAACATGTCCTTATTTAACTACGACTTACTTTGTGTTCAAACTTTTTATGTAGTTCAAATACAAAGAGAATTTTATCGCTAATAATAATATAGTCTCTTTGATATTAACTGCAACGCTACTACTCAATTAAACTATTGATAAGATTCTTACTAGACCTTCTCGATTAGACTGCGTTCCCAATTCAATGAAAACCACTATAGAAGAAATTCCACACAAGTACTTTATAGGAACTTCTTCAATTTTCTTATATGTTAAGCTCATTGAATTTCCTAAAATTTGAAATCAAACGTTATATTAAAAGAAAGTTTAATGCCAGCTTTGATAAAATTTGAAGTAACCCACAAAGCACACAAAAGAATAATAATCTTTAAATATATAAATGTAAGTAAGTCTATCTATGAAATTGATACTGCTGAGCATATTACTTGGGCTAATTATACTGTTGTTTATTCCGGTTTTTAATGGAGGCAGCCAATTTTACGTGCTTGAAGTGTCAAGTATATTTCCATTTGAGATAAACGGTGTATCTTATCCCCCTGGCAATTACTATCTAATGTATAGAGGAATAGTAAATATAACCTTTTTCAATTTATATTATCAATCAAATACATCAAGATTACATCTTATAGGAATAAACTTTAATGGCACTTTCCTTAATTCTTCATCAGAAATTATAGGCATATTAAAAATTTATAGTAAAAATAATTTCACATCTGTAATAGTTAACACTACTGAGCTATTTTATACCCATATTTCTTCTCTTTATGACAAAGAATTTTATGTTATAGTTAATGCTAGGCATGGTTCTCCAATAAGTAGCGGTTGGTATGCTTCTGGTGAGTTACTTACAATACCTTTAGGTGATACCTATCAAAATGGTTCAATAAGGTACATAATATCTCATGTATTGGTTAACGGCACACAGAAAACCTCTTTTAATGTTAATTCGCCTTTGATAGTCAATGTTACATATCTTGTAGAATATTTGGTTAACTTTTCTAAACCTACGTATGCCTATATGAATGGCAGTTTAGAAATAATGAGCTCCCAATGGTTACCTAATGATACTCAACTAGCTATTCCAAAATATATTAATCTAACTAGAGATACCAGAATATTTACTACTGGAAATCTTACTGGCGTAGTATATATCAATAAGCCGATAATTATAAATGATACTCAAATTTTTCAATATTATGTTAACGTTAAGGACCCAGTAATAGCTAAAATTAATGGAAACTATACTAATTTTACTTCAAATTGGTACAACGCAGGAACACAGATATTTATCCCCCCATATTTTCCTTTAATTAATGATTATAGAATAGCCATATATGGAAATCTTACTGGGATGTTTACTATAGAGTCTCCACTTATAATAAATGATAGAGAAAACATCCAATACTATTTGCAATTTCCATTCCCTTTACAAATAAGTCTATCTAATGGTACATTATACTATGGAACAAATATATGGATTAATAATGGTACTTATGCGATAATATATTCTCAAATACGTTATATAAATAACGTAACTAGAGCAATAGTAATACAACAAGTCTTTAATTCTCCAAATTTTGGGAAATTAAATTATATCTTACAATATTTTGTTACTTCAAATCTACCGTTACCCGTTTCCATAAATGGAACTAACACTACATTAACTAATGGCTGGTTTAACCAAAGTACAGAATTTTACGTCTATCCTGTCTATTATGTGAACTCTACCGAGAGAATAGTAATCTTATACATTAATTATAGAAATATTACTCTACTCTCGCCACTATATTTTAACGTATATTATATTAAAGAATATTTAGTTAACATAGAGGGATATTATTCACATTTAGTTATATTAGACGAGAAACTCTGGGAACCTTACGGTTCTATTGTGCAAATACCATTGCAATATGAATATGAAGGTATCTATTTTGAATCCAATTCAACTACTAATCAATATTATATATTTGGTCCTTCAAACATTACGATTTATTATAAGCCGATAGATATTACAACTTCAGTCTATACTCCAGTAATTGCAGGATTACCTATAGAAGCATTCGTAATAACTATAATTATAATAATCGTCTTAGCGTTAGTTTTACTTATATTTAACAGAAGTAGAGTTAATAAATAAATGATTTTAACAAATAATGTGCCTCATAATCAATGAATCAAATATTGATGTTGTTTATAGAGTTAAAAACGGCTTACTCATTTTACTTTTTAGTATTTTTTGAGAAAAACTCTTTAGGTCTTACTACTTCCTTAATTTCATCAGTCCTTCTCGACATCAAACTTCACTCGTTAAAATTCTGTTATTCCTAACGCTTTTAATCCTCTCCAAAACTTCATCAGGTAAAGTTCTTTCAATTGTTAGAGTCTTAGTAGTGATGTATAATAATTAGATTAAATACATTTATATAGTATAGTAGCAATTTTATACTATGGTACTCTTAAGTATTACAATAACAGCTAAAAATGAAGCTCCAGTAATAGATAAGGTATTAAATAACTTGATTAAACAGCTAAATGATATAAACTATGAAATGATTTTAATAGATAATTGGAGTAGCGATAATACTTTTCAGATATTAAAGAAGTATGAAAATAATCACATTAAAGTTTTTCGATACAAAGGAAGTAAAGGCTCTGCAAGAAATTTTGCTCTTAAGAAAGCCGATGGAAAATACGTAATGGCATTAGATGCCGATCAAGTTTATCTCAATTTGGATAAATTTCTTAGAGATTATTTTTCAAGATATTCTTCATATGCAGTAAAAATTGGTAGAAGTTCATTTCCAATAATATCTCCCAAAGAATTACTAATGAATGTAGGAGGATGGAGAGATCTGCAGTTCGCAGAAGATTGGGACTTATGGTTTAGACTAGCGGAGGCATGTAAATATATTTATCTTATTGATTATGATTGGGTATTTGGAGAACATATTAGAAGTCATAAAAATAATTATAGCATACTATCAAAAATACTAAAATACATGCTAAAATATAGAGATTTATATATAGTTGGGTTACCAATCCGTCCACAAAATATTTATAATAAGTTTTTTTATCAGTTAGGGATGGTGCTATCATTCTTCAAGAACGAAAAGAAAATAGTATACAATTGCACTAAATACTTAGAAATACCCACTGATAAAATTGAAAGCGAAATGGATTGGGATTTGCAGTTTCACTATAATTTAATTAGATATCAACTTTTAACATGTAAAAATAAGCCTATATTTTTAGAAGTATTATCTAAATTTGAGAATTATTTTAAAAAGAAATTGTAGCCTATAATATATAAATCACATCATTGATTCTAATCTTTCCATGATTTTTAGAAAGCTAAATTTTCCCTTTTATATTTATAGAATCTAAAAGATTAACGAGAAGTTGACGTATTAATGCGTAAGATTCCATTATCATCTGCTCCAATAAAAATGCTATCATGTACTTGTTTTTCTTCTTCAATGCTAGCAAAAAGTATTATCTATCAAAATTTTTTTCTATCTGGAAATTTTTATTATATCTAAATAATTCAAAGCAAAGTTTATCTTATACTTAACATATGTATATTTAATGAAGTTTCTTATAAGTGGCGGTGCTGGATTTCTAGGCTCTCATCTTATAGAAAACTTGGCTAATGAACATGAAATAACAATAGTAGACGATTTATCAACTACAAAATATATACAACTACCAAAAAATGTGAAATTGATAAAAGACAAAATAGAGAATTTTAAAACAAATGAAAAATTTGACTACATCCTACATTTAGCGGCAAGGCCATCACCAGAAGATTACATGAACAATCCAATAGAAACATTGTTATCAAACTCCATAGGGACATGGAATGCATTAGAAATAGCTAGAAAGAGTGATGCAATATTTATGTATACTTCTTCCTCAGAAATTTACGGCAATGCAGAAGTATTACCAATACCAGAAGAATATTGGGGAAAAGTAAACCCTATTGGAGTTAGAAGTTGTTATGATGAAGGAAAAAGATTCTCGGAAGCATTAACAATGGCATATTATAGGGAATATGGATTAGACGTTAGAATACAGAGACCATTTAACGTTTATGGGCCTAGATTGAGAGAAGATGGAAACTATGGAAGAGTAATATCACGTTTTATATATCAAGCATTAAGAGGAGAAGACATTACAGTCTTTGGAGATGGTAAACAAACTAGGGCATTCTTATACGTTACAGATTGGGTTGAAGCTACGAAAAAGCTTTTATTTAGCAAGGGAATAAAGGGCATAGTGTTAAATATTGGCTCAGATAAAGAGGTTAAGATAATAGAGTTAGCTAGAATGATAATAAATCTAACTAATAGTAAATCTAATATAAAATTCCTTCCACCAAGACCAGATGATCCTTCAAGAAGGGCTGCAGATATAACAAAAGCTAAAAAGTTGCTAAATTGGGAGCCTAAAGTATCCTTAGAAGAAGGGTTAAGGAAAACAATAGATTGGTTTAGGGGTGTAATTGAATGATAATAGGTATAGTAGGCTTAGGCTATGTAGGATTAGTAACTGGTGCAGTTTTAGCTGATCAAGGACATTACGTAATAGGTGTCGATATAGACGAGAAAAAGGTAAATGGATTAAATTGTAATAGAATACCAATTTATGAACCCGGTTTAGATGAGTTAATAATGAAAAATAAGAAAAAAATACAATTTACTACAAACTATTCTGATCTATCTGATGCTAATATAGTTTTTATAGCAGTTTCTACACCAACAATAAATGGAAAAATTTTTCTACATTATATTTACTCAGCAGGAGAAAATTTACAAAAAATCTTGAATAAAGAATCCGTAATAGTAATAAAAAGTACAGTGGTTCCAGGAACTTCAAGAAAGGTTAAGGAAATAACTAAGAGAGAAGTAATAGTGAATCCAGAATTTTTAAGGGAAGGGAGTGCTATTACTGATACTAAACATCCTGAAAGGATAGTTATAGGTGGAGATGATGAAAAAGCGATTAAGTTAATAGAAGATTTATGGTCATTTACTAATTCGCCGATAATAAAAACTTCAATGGAAGAGGCTGAGTTAATAAAATACGCAGCAAATTCTTTTCTCGCTGTAAAGATTTCATTTATAAATGAGATTGCTAACCTATGTGAAAAAATCCCAAATTGTGATATAAATAATATAGCAAAGGCAATCGGCATGGATAAGCGCATATCACCATATTTTTTAAACGCAGGACTAGGTTTCGGCGGATCATGTTTCCCTAAGGATACATTAGCTATTACCTCTTTTGCTAAAGATTTAGGAGAGAGACTACATATCGTAGAAGCTGCAATCGAGGTTAATAATGAAAGGCCCTTTAGAGCAGTCAAAATGATGGAAGATTTAATTGGAAAATTAGAGAACAAGAGTATTTGTATATTAGGAATAGCATTCAAGCCAAATACTGATGATACTAGAGAAAGTGTAGGTCTAAAAATAGCTAAATTGATTAGAGAAAAAGGAGGTAAGGTTATAGTATACGATCCAAAAGCTAAAGCTGATTTAGAGATGGTCTCACTTGATGAGTGTATAAATAAAGCTGATGGGATAATAATTGCTACTGAATGGGATGAATTCAGAGGATTAGAGGATAGATTAAAAGGAAAATATGTAGTAGATGGAAGGAGAATCCTAAACTATAAAAAGTTAGAGAAAGGTAAATTTAAGGCAATAGGTGTTAGTTAATGCATGCAGTAATAACTGCAGCTGGATTAGGCACTCGAATGTTACCCGCTTCTAAAGAAATTCCTAAGGAGATGTTTCCAATTCCCTTTAACAATGGATTTAAGCCAATTATACAAATAATCTTTGAGCAACTTTATAATAAGGGTATAAGGGATTTCGTTATAGTTGTTGGTAGGGGTAAGAGGGTAATTGAAGATCATTTTACACCAGATTACGATTTTGTCTCTTACCTTGAAAAAGTAGGTAAAGAAAAGCAGGCAAGGGAGTTATTAACATTTTACTCTAAAATAGAGAAAAGCAATATAGCATTTGTAAATCAGCCTGAACCAAAAGGATTTGGAGATGCGGTACTGAGAGTAGAACCTTTTATTAATGATAAATTCATTGTAGTAGCAGCAGACACTCTATTAAGAGAGATTCCAGATTTAATACCTAACTCTTTTCTAGTTACTGAAGTAGAAGATCCTAGACCATATGGTGTAGTAATATTAGAGGGAGATAGAGTTATAGATGTCGAGGAAAAACCTAAGAATCCTAAATCCCGTTTTATAATAGTTCCTTACTATATGTTTACATATGATATATTTCACGCCTTAAGAGAAGTTAAGTGTAACGGAGAATTACAACTTACTGAAGGGATAAAAATATTGCTGAAAAAAGGTGTGGAATTTATTGCAAAAAGAGTAAATGATGTTTATGATCTGGGTAGTATAGAGAATTATATTGCATCTATAAAGAAAATTATTGGATAACAAGTAATTTAGTTTATATTATCCTAAATTATAATAAAAACTTTATATCTAACTTCATTTAAATTCTATTTAATGGTATAAAATAATATTTTAAGATTCAGTCTGCATTAGCTCTTCCAATTTCATTCTAACTTCATTAAGCTTGCTATACATCTCCATGTATTTATCCAACAATTCTAGTACTCTTTTCCCCTTATCTGTCAAAACACATTTTCCCTCATTAAATTCCATTAAATTCATTTCTTTCATATTATAAATATATTTCATAAAAACTGAATAGTTCAACTTAGCAAGATACATTAATCTAGTCTTCTTACTTCCTTCACTACAACCTCTTAAAATGCTGTAAATTATTTCAGTCTTAGTCCTTCTTCTATTCTCAATCATTATCTGTACTATCAATATTCATTGTTAAAAAATTTTCTCGAAATTTAGAAGATTATCTTAAATTTTTTGAGTGATTAAATTTTTTATTTATCTAATAAACTTCATAAAGATTTAATAGAAGGGAAATTTTCCATTTAATAGTTTTTATTGAATTGGGAACGCAGTCTAATCGAGAAGGTCTAGTAAGAATCTTATCAATAGTTTAATTGAGTAGTAGCGTTGCAGTTAATATGAAAGAGACTATATGGGGAAAAGCTAGATTTCATGTTTTTCTTTTTTTACATAAAATTTAAAAAATCTACATTAATAATCTTTACATATCTTTAATTATTTTCTCAAGAATATCTCCAGCGACAAATGAGGTATGATTTTTTAATATTATATCTTTATTTTCAGTAAAATTTAAGTCTATTTTACCGCTCAAGATTTCTACTATTCCATTTATAAATTCGTCTTCTGTCTCAGCATTAATATATTTTATATTATCTATACCTTCTACGGCCTTTTTTGTGGCTATTATTGGCTTTCCAGCTGCCATATATTCCAAAACTTTAAGCTTTACTCCTCCCCCTCGTTTTAGAGGGGCTATACAAATATCAGCTGATAATATAAATGGAATAGTGGATTCTACATATTCTGTAGTGTAAACTGGTGGGCTAACCTTAGGTGGTGATGGCCCAACTAAATAAAAATTTACATATTTCCCCATATTCTTCAGTTTTTCAGAAATCCTAACTATAAACTCAGCTGCCTCTCTATTAGGTGGATATCCCATGCCTCCTACAAATACTACTGCAGGCCTTTTTAGTTCTATAGGTTTATATAAATTGAAAGCTTCTATATCAATAATATTAGGCAATATTTTTACTTTACTACTTTTCAATAGTTTTTGTTCTATCTTCGAGGGAACCAGTATAATATCACAGAAAACTGATAATTTTTCAAAGAAAGTTATTATGCTTTTTCCTAATAAACTTAAACCGACATCTTGCTTAGATTCAATAGAATGCAAATGTAAAATGCATTTTTTATGAAAGATTTTACTAGATATTAATGATGGTATGATAGGCCAAGCAGTTTCAGAAATTACTATATCGTGTTTAGATATTTTGGAAATAAAAGCTGGAGAGTTTTGTCTTAACCATAGAAGCCTTCTTCCTTTCTGATCTACATTTCTTTTTGAATATGCCACTATTTCTGCGTCATAACCACGTCTATGTAATTCTCTTAACAATAAATATACTTGTTCATGAATACCACCTCTTTGAGGATAAATGCTCTCCATCATTACAAAGCCGATTTTCATTTTCATGAATTATATATGACTTAAGGTATAAATAACTTATGTTTCATTTTTTATCAAGAACAAGAATATATATTATATTAAATCGATTTGATATGATAACTCTGTTATAAGTTCTTAATGAACTAATTCTTTTTTATAATATGACGTATAACTAGATAGAAATTATTAACTATCGTTAAAGCACTATTAGTATTTAGCGTCTGGGTTTAATAGTGCAACTTCTAACGAATGTATTGTCTGAAAAGTTAATATTTTCGTAAAATTCTAGCTTTTTTCTGTTGCAGAATCCTACCAGCAGAAAGCTAGAAGCCTATCAGATTTACTAACATTAAGTTAAAAAGAGCTAATGTGAGATCGCTTATAATATGTTATTTACGGGAAACAGTTACTAAGAAACTAATAATACTGCGTAAAAACTCATATTAACACCTCTGACTATCATGATTTAGTCTAACCTCTAATATAAACTATGATATATCTAAAAGCTCTTATATTGATTTAAGATAGTTATATCTAATGTTAAGGTGTGAACATATTTATTACAACCTTTTAAAAGTTTTTAACATTTCTGTCAATTAGATATGTATTACTATAATTTAGCATATATTAGTATGATTAAATATTATATATAAATTTTCATTCTAGTATATCCTTTATAATCATCACTAATCTTCTACATTATCTATAAATTTTCCATTACTTAGTATAGATTTCAGCTCTATACTAGAGTGTGTAGATAGTGCTCTCATTTAGGTATAAATTCTGTCTTTAACGTAAAAGGTACTCCGAGAATCTTAGCTAGACTATACTCCATTTAGAGGACTCCTCATTTAACAATTTGTAACTGAATGATAACACTTTCTTACATAAAACATTTTAGTCAGATCCGACTGGGGTGTAGGCCGTTGAGAATACTGAGCGTAAAGCCCATCGAGGAACTTCACACTCAATTTTAAGGCGATACCTAACATAAGATCCTATAACTACTATTAGATGAATGTTTATCTTAAAAATAAATATATATCTGAAAGCTAGTTGCATCTTAATTTTATTTAATATTTCTCTATATAGAAGTAATAAAGTAAATACTATAATGTTATTGAAATCTATATAAGCCTTAAGTGACTTTTGAAAAATTTAACTATATAATTTGACGTTTTTGATACATAAAATCTATTTCTTTTTACACAAAATGCTTAAATGTTAAGGCTTATATTTATATCTGATGTCGAAAGAAGGATCTAGTAATGAGAATATAGAGACAAATATATCTAAAGATTTAGTTACCGTTGTTTTATGTACTTTAAATGAGGAGGAAGGAATAGGGAAAGTTTTAGATGATCTGAAAGCTAATGGGTATAAAAATATTTTAGTGATAGACGGATACTCAACTGATACTACTGTAAAAATAGCTAGAGAAAGGGGAGCTAGAGTAATTTATCAACATTGGTCTGGAAAAGCAGGTGCAGTAAAAACGGCTCTTGATTACGTCGACACACCATATGTAGCATTTTTAGATGCAGATGCAACTTATCCTCCTAAAGAGTTAGATAAGCTGATTCTACACGTTCCAAAATACGTTGAAGTAATAGGTAAGAGATCTAAAGAAAATATTCCATTATTACATAGATTTGGAAATGCGCTAATTAATAAGTTATTTGCCTTGATATTCTCAGTTGATGTAGGGGATGTTCTTTCTGGTATGTATGTTCTTCATACTAATTTAGCTAAAACACTTAATCTGAATTCTAAAGGGTTTGAAATAGAAATCGAAATAGTGTCTCAGATGATACAGAGAGGGAAAGTAACATATGTGGATATAAGATATGAGAAGAGAAGAGGGAAAAGAAAACTATCTAGCTTTAAAGACGGTATGAAAATAATATCTTATCTTATAAAGATGGCAAAAGATTATAACCCAATCTTATTCTTTTCTATAATTGCAAGCATATTCTTATTTCCAGGATTAATAACTTTAGGATACACATTCATAGACTATTTACTCCACGGTATTTTCCATAGTGGATATGCACTTATGGGAACAGCACTAACATTAGTTGGAGTTCAAGGATTTTTAACTGCGGGAACAGCAACTATATTAAAACGAATAGAATATCATATTTTACATAATAATAGTAGAGTACAATAATATAATTCTACTATTAAGTTAGAGTGGAACATTAGCTCATACCCAGTTATAACATTTTGTGCTCTTGTAAAACATCAAACAAGAAAAATTTATTTCAATTATGTTTCAAGGGCGATAAGTGGTATCATCTTGATCTTGTTATCCATAAAGTTAATTAGTTATACATTTTAACATTTTAGATACTACACATGTTAATAACTACATTTTATACTATTATTATATAATAATTCGTTATAATGCTTATATGCAAAATATACATAATTAGCAAAATTTCTGAAATTTCTAGATATTCCCATATTATTTATACCTACTCCAAGACTTCTGCCCTTATAGGAGCCTTTTCTATATCTTATTACTTTTACCGGTACCTTTTCTATCATAAGTTTAAAAGAGAGATCATAATTTTCAACCCCATTTATAAAAGTTTCATCAAAAATTACGCTATTATTCTTGTTCAAAAAAGTTCTGCTAAATCCTCCAAAATCACCAAATTTTTTAATAATAAACGTATTTATGTATTCATTGAATAAATTTTCAATTATTTGTCTTATTTTATATGTTAATTTCTTATCAACTACTCTTAAATCAACGTAAGGCAAGTTAAATCTTCTTAGCAATTTATTATAGTAAATTTGAGCCCTAGCTAAAAGTAATATCAAAGATATATCAATATTCTTAGTTGACTTTCTAAATATCTCACCATATAGCAATGATAAAGAACCGAGGAAAAAACTCCTATAACCTTTTATAAATGTTGGTTTCAAAATTCTAAGTTCATTATAATGAAACTGATAATTTCTATCAGAAGGAAGAATTGCAGATACGACCTTATAATCTAGTTTTTTTAGTTCATTTCGCAAAATATAAGGTTCATCAATCTTGTATACATCATCATTCGAAAAGATAACCCATTCTGGATTATATTTCATTGCTTCCTTAACACATATATTAATGCTATGAGCATAATTAAAATATCTTCCAGAACTCTCACAGAAAATTATTTGAAATCCTTTATATATGTTCAAATCCATTTTAGCATAATCACTATTAACATTTGCGGTAGGAATTACAATTACTATATCAGTATCACCTTCCACTTCATAAATATTAACATCAGCCTTAGGTCTTCTTTTCATCCAGTCTATTAACTCTTCTGCTGAATCAAACATTTCATAAAAACGTAATACGTTCCTAGGATCATTTGAGTAATATAACTCGTCGAGTTCTAAATGAATAGTACACATTTGCGATTACATATCTTTTAACAAGATAATAAGTATTATCCTAGATTTTGTTTGTTGATTTTTTCAATTTATTTCATAAGTATAATACAACATAAGGAGAATTTTCAGTAATTAATATTTATTTCAACGTTATTCGCAAGCTCACACCCTAATACCCGGAGCTCTACCGACTAAAGAATTAGCCAAGTGAACCATCCATGCGTAAGCCCAGAACTTGGCCTCAACCACTTGCCCTAAAAAACTTGTAGCCCTAACTTGTATGTGGTTCATTTTTCTTGTATCTTTCGAAATACACTAGTTTTAAATACAACAGTTATTAAGTTTTTACCTTGATTTTTAAGGCAATACTTAACGAAAAAATCCCATAATAATTGCTACTTTCATATTAAAATGGTTATTCGACTAATATATAACCATTATAATTGAGGCTAAAATAGTAGATATATTTTTAAGCTTAATCAAGTAAGGGATAGATAATGGTAAAACTTAAAAGAAGGGATTTTATAGGCTTAACTATAGCAGGAGGCACAATTGCTGGATTAGTAAACTTCTTAGAAAACAAACCTAAAAGTAATCTAGTGCAAATAACTAATAAGAAAGCTTTTTTATATGAGTATTTTGCCATAGTCTACGGCAATCCTGAGATAGGTTACAAAGCAATTGACAATAACGGAAAAATATTATTTAATGGAAAATGTAGTGATGGAACAGGAACTTGCGGTATATATGAAGCATTAGAGTATGTAGAATCGAATTATGGATATGGAAAAATAACTATTTTTGGTAATTTCTATCCAGTCAACTCACCACCTTCTATTTCAAGTGATGTAGAAATTGAAGGAAACGCAACTATCTACGTTAATCCCAATAGTCTCCCATTTGTCTTATCCTTACGACTAAGAAAGATAAGAGTATTATGGTATAAAAATATAGGCATAATAAACAATATGTTAGCTAAAAGAAACATATTTTCTCTGAACCCCTATGTACTCTTTACCAATACATATGAAAGTCTCCTATTAAGTAATGGAGAACAAACTATTGGTGAGCCTAGTTCATTTACTATCTCAGTATGGGTATATGGAGAACAAAACCCTTATGGAGGATATATCTTGTCGTATGGCTCTCTCGAAAGGGGAATAGTATGGACTCTGCAAAGCACTCAAAACTCTATAATTTTTAGCGGAAGTTCAGGGAAAGTTTCCAGCATTGCTCCTCAATCTACGCCTTTTCACATAGGTATAACATGGAATAACGGATATACAGAGTTATATATTAATGGAAAAATGGTTAACTCAGCTGAAATTCAAATAGAATATAAAAGTCCTGCTTACATATGGATTAATAATTTTCCAATTCAGTCACAACAAAGTGGACTTAATTTACCTTCCTGGTTTTCATATGTAGAGAATATACAATTATATAATTCAGTATTATCAGAGTCACAAATATCACAATTAGCTTCATCGCCAATCCAAGATCCAGTAGATCAATCAATTATTTTATGGGCCCTTTATAGATATGTAATGTATTTAGGTGATCTTATAACCGGTAAAGGTTTTCAGAGAATAGGTGCCCTATTTTATAATGGTCCTATGTAGCAATTTGTTAAAAATCCAATTTTTATATCTTCTGATAAGACTGCTTTGAATTTTCTTAAGATATTCTACAAAGTATAAAATACCTAATTAACGTACAAAATATTTTTTAGGTAAATTTAAACTATACTTTCTAGATAAAAAGTAAAAATTTTCGAGCAATAATTAGCAATATATGGAAATTTGAAGAACTAATACTATCCTTTATTTCAATATGTATTTTTTAATGTTAGTTATAGAGATAATATATAAATTAGTATGCTAGATTATACTTTGTTGAATATCTCAATTTTCTTAGATATTAAGCTCATTAAATTTTCTTAAATTCAAAAATTAAGCGTTTATTTGAAAGTAAGTTTCACGTTAGTTTTGATAAAAATTAAAACAATCCACAAAGTAACAATTATATATATATCTATAAATTGCTTAATATCGTTAAATTTTTATAATGAAATATGATAGTTAGACCTAGTCTTCTAATGAATTCGAAGAAAAACAATATGTTAAAATTTTCAAATGTACACTAGATTTAAAAATACTAGAAACTTACGTAAAATTAGTGAGAGCGTGAATACAAAACTCATAGCTGCAATCTCAATAGCTACAGCACTAGCGACTCTATTAGTCTATCAAGCATTTGTAGTAGGTTTCGTAGTAAGCAATCAAACTACTGGATCAGTAGTTCAAATAAACGCTGAAAATGCCTTATTACAGATAGATCCAATAGAATTTACTACATTCTCTGGAAATGGAGGCCTTACTATAACATTACCTCCGATAGCACCAGGTACTGCAGATTATGCTGCAGAAATAGATCCAGGTGATTCCACTCCGACAGTGATGTATTCAGCAGCCTATTTGTTTGCAATAGCTGAAGTACAATTCAATTATCCTGGTAACAGCAATGCACAAGCAGCACTGTTCGCAAGCTTAGAAGATGTTCAAGCAAACAACTTGCCAATAACAATACTAGTATTAGCAAATCCAAGCAATAACCTAATACAAAAATTAGCAAACTTCCCTAATAACGAGATCCAAATTCAAGTAGTTAGTCCTGGTAAGGTTAATATTAATGGCCAGCAATTTTGGGTATTAGCAGCTTATGGTTTACCAAGTAATATTGCAAGCAAGATAGGAACTACATCAATTACTATAGGATCTGAGGGTGCTGGTGCAAACATTTACTTCTTAATATTGCTAGGAAGTTCTGGCACATTACCACCTCAAGGCGTAACATTTAGCGCAGCTCTAAACCTATATGGCTATCAAAGCTAGTTAGGAGGTTAGGAGTCGTTAAGTGCTTTGTGGGCTACTTCAGAATTATACAAAGATTTATAACTAATTATATCGAGTATTACCCATGGGAAAGAGTAAGTACAAGAGGGATTGGCACAAGTACGACGAGAACGTCATAACGAGATATACCCTAATGTTCCCCTTCTACGTCTTCGAACACTGGTTAACTAGCAGAGGAGAATAGGAATGCCAAGAAAACCTACAAGGCACCAAAGGAGTTCAACGAATTCCTAGCATTCCTCCACACCTACCTTATAGGGCCATAGAAGGAGTATTGAGAGCATTAGAAAGACTGAAAATCATCCCAACAAGCCTAGACTACTCAACAATATGGGAAAGAGTAAGAAACACGAACATAACATTCCCAGAGGCAAATGACGAACTTGAAGTAATAGCAGATACAACGGGAATAAGCACAAACAAGGGAGGACAATACATTATTGCCAAGTGGGGAAAAACCAAGGACTCAAAATTCCTCAAGATTGAAATAGTAATTGATAAGGACCAATTCAACGTAATAAACGCTGAAGTAACCAGCAACGAGGTTCAGACTGCAGTTAAGACGGTTAAGGATTTACAAGATAAGGGAAAGAAGGTCAAGAAGTTTTATGGAGATAAAGCTTATGATGCTAATGAGGTTTACAAGACCGGGGTTGAGGTTGTTGCCCCACCTAGGAAGAACGCTTCTACTAGGCGTGGCCATCCTGCTAGGAGAAAGGCTGTAAGGGAGTTCAAGAAGTTGGGTTATAATCTTTGGAGGGAGGAGAAGGGTTATGGTGTTAGGTGGAGGATTGAGTCCTTGTTCTCTGCTGTGAAGCGTACTTTTGGGGAATCTGTTAGGGCTACAAGGCACTACATGCTGACGCCTCTAACAAACCTATGGGGATAACGAGTCTAGCGCGTCTCCCACGTCGAAGTCCTTGACATTAACTTCCTTACCCCTAGGAATCCTAAAACTCTTCTTGACAACTCCCTTGTAAACACCGTCCTTTATAACATGATAACAAATGCTTGCAAGCTTTCCGGCAAGAGCACAAGTAGCTTGAGTAACACTCTTCCCCCTAGCAATAAGCCTCTCATAATACCCTTTAAAAGGCTCAAGACCCCTAGCAACCTTGGCAACCAAGTAGAGAGCTCTACGCAAATACTTATTACCCCTAATCATACCGGAGTGAGACTCGCTATCACCACTCTGCTTAGTTTTGGGTGCAAAGCTTGCATAAGCCCTAGCAGCCTTAGAACTGGAAAAACGGGAAACATCACCGAACTCAGCGTAAATAGTTGCAGCACTAATCAAACCAATTCCGGGGATCTTACTCAACTCAATTACTGGTTTTGGAATCTTGGAAATTATCATATCCTCAACCTCCTTAATCATTTTCTCCAAGTTTTTTAACAGTTCAACTAATTGTTTTAACGCTAGTTTTTCCGCGTCGTTTAAGTTTCTCCCTAGTTTTTCTTTTAGTTCCTCCTTCTCTTCCTTGCTTAGTCCCTCCCCCTTTACTAGCTTTTCAAGTAGTTTTCTTCCCTTCTTGTCGAATGGTTGTATTTTATATCCCGCGAATTCTAATATTTTCCTTATCTCGTTCTTTACTTGTGTTGTCTTCTCTACTAAGCTTTCCCTATATCTCGTTAGTTCTCTTAGCTCCATTATTTCTCCTGTTGGTATGTATGATCCCTTGATTACTCCGGTCATGTGTGCTACTAGTAACCTTTGTGCGTCGAGTTTGTCTGTCTTTTTCCCTAGTATTTCTGTTAGGTGTAGTGGGTTTATTACTGTTACCTTGTATCCTTTTTCCGTTAGTTTTTCGTGTAGGTAGAAGTAATATATTCCAGTTGCCTCTATTATTCCTTCCTTATATTCTCCTAGGAATTTAATTAGTTCCTCTATTCCCTCGTTGTCGTGGTTGAATTCCTTTACCTCCTTGACGTATACTGCTGATTTTTCTTGTTCTACTACTAGTTCTCCCTTTGCTGCTGTTAGTTTGCTTTGTGAAATATCAATTGCGAAGGCCTTGTTTGTAACTTTTAATTCCATGCTTGTGTATTACGCGTTTCTCGAGATATTTTTTGTTCTCATAATACCTTGTTTTCTTTGCATAGTGTTAAGTGTTTCAGCCCCTAGAGTATTTTGTTACAACCTCCTACTCGGGGGTTTTTATCCCCTCTTGTTAGATCGTTCTAGGGGCTTCACAGCTAGCCTTGTAGATGGGGTTTTATCCCCATGTTTTCTATGAGCTTATGTTGTTTTTCTCCTTACTTGTTTATTTCCTTTTCTCTTGTAATACTTGGTTTTATTCGTTCTCTTGTTTTGCGTGGATTGCCCCGTAGGAGTTTTTTAGGACAAGTGGTTGAGGCTAAGCTCAAGTTCTGGGCTTATGCATGGATGGTCCACTTGGCTAATTCTTTAGTTGGTAGAGCTCCGGGTATTAGGGTGTGAGCTTGCGAATAACGTTGAAATAAATATTAATTACTGAAAAATTCTCAGTGTATCATATCATGCTTATGAAATAAATTGAAGAGGTCAACAAAGCATGGTCAAAGAGCTTAGGAAGTTCGGAGGGAGTATTAAAGAAAGAAATGACTATATTTATACCTAATTTTAATTATTATGAAAAATTGATAAATATTACTGATAAACAATTGCAAATTCAAACGGGGGGTTATACTATAATATTAAATATTAGTTTTAATGGTATCATGAGTTATCCTTATGGTAACATACCTTTTAATGCTAATAATTCAATTCTAATATATATATATATATAGGATATCCTAACATAACTGTTAATGTAGTTAATGATCCTAAGATATCAGGTAATTTCTATAAACAAGTATATGTTAATCTTGAAAGTGGATATAATTACGCCTATTTCTATTTTGGTGGATTTCTTTTACTTCTAGGTATTGCTGCAGTTTTTATCAGATTACCCAGTATTTACGATGTTATAAGGAGGCAATCAGTAAGAGGACCTTCACCACCATCTACAAACATGTTAATAGAGATAAACAATTTGGAAGATTTCCTCAGAGTAGTTAAGCAATATGGTAAAGTTCCAATAGCTTTTGACAACGGATTTTATATAATTGATAATGACGTTGTTTATGTGTATTATAATAAAAAATCTAATTAATATTTTAAATATTAAATAATTTTTCTAATAAATAAAGATATTATAGCTTTTAATCTAATATGATTATTATAATTCTTTAAAATATTTATTTTCTATTAATATTTTCTTAATTTAATCTTAAACTTTAATATTCTTTATGAATTTGGCCTAATATGTAAAGCCAACTTTAAATGTAGTCAGTAACCTATAATATAGTAAGTCAAAACGATCTTCAGACAAAATATAATAAGATGAAGGTTGAGCACATTGTGAATTGCGTTTAAACCGTTACACTGAAGTTAGCGGAAATATCTTGACTCATAATTTATATACATTTCAGTTAGTAGGAAATTGACTTTTGCATTCGAACGTATATAAACTTACAAGTTATACTATAAAAAAGGAATTCATGAGTAAAACATTTATACATTTCAATTTTTTAGGGCTCAAGATAAATCCTCAACGGGAAAATTTCTTTCTGGTTGTTAGGGGAAATAAATGGTAACGCCAAACAGTTAATTTAAAACCATTAGAGGATTAACGTTACCTTCTACAAATGATCTAACAATTCTAACGTTAAGATAGTAACGCACTAATTAGCGAGTACAGTACATCCTAAAAATTAGCATTAAAAAGCTCAATATCACTCACTCTATTGAAAGAAAGGATAACATTTCAGACACAAATTAACACATTATTAAACTGAAAAAAAATGCATACAAGCCTTTCTAATCTTTTTTTCTTTTTTTTTTCTTCAATTCTATATAAATTCACTGAATATAAACTTTACTCTTTTCCGATACTTTTATACTAGCCTACTATTAGCTTGTATCAACCTGCTATACAATGGTAATATAGGAGCAGAAATCTATTTATAAAAATAAAGCGTTTTATACTATATGAGTCGAAAGAGAAATAGAATGGAGATAATAGCCAATATTTTAGAAGAATGTAAAGGAGGAATTAAGAAGACTAGATTAATGTATAAAACTAACTTAAGCTATGGACTATTCTGTAAATATACTAGATTACTAGAAAAAAAGGGTTTAATAACTTTTGTTGATAATGAATATAGGCTGACCGCTAAGGGATATGATTACCTAAATAGAGTAAAAGAATATATTAATCTCTTGAAAAAGCTTAAGGAGATGAGGGAATCTTTAGAGGATTTAAAGGATGAAAAACAATTAATTAAGAGATGATATATAGTAAAGAGGCTAAAAATTTTGTTTAATATATTACCTCTGACTACTTTTTTGCTTGCAATTATTTTTGGAATATTAACAGAGATAGCTATGAGAAAATATACAAAACAGATAGATAGAAAACAAAAGGAAATCAGCATGAAAAAGACTTTAGATTTTTTGATTTTCTTAACAGAGTTAGTAAGTGATAGCAACGTTACTGATTTACTCCAAGAAATAATGATATATATTACTAGTATGAAGGGAAAAGATTGGGATCAAATATATAATGCTACAATGAAAAAACTAAAACCAATTCAAGATCAATTGAATCAAATTTTAAATCAAATTGAAGAACTAATGAATATACAAAGAATAGCAAGAAAGATAAGATTTTACAATAGATTATTTAGAGAATTGCTTATCTTATTAATCTTAACTATTGCTATTTTAATACCCTTTTCAATAATTAGGAGCTTACTAAACTTCTATTTCTATGCAATATTATTAGCTATTGGTGAGTTCATAATTACATTAATAATATTTTTATTATTAATAATTAACTATAATAAATTAAATATAAATATAATTAAGGAAAATTCTAAGAAAAACACTACAATGGTATACAAGAACAGCAGTAATAATATATCATATTTTATGAATTAAATTCATTTTTCATATTTAGAATCAACACTGGAGCATAGAGTAGGAAAATAAATTAATACGCCATTCCAACTTTCCTTATGCTTTCATTTTTCACGTAATTATTCAGATAGAACCCTAATTAGTGTTACCTTCCAACTCTTTTACCTCTGTAACTATAATGAAATATATCTGGAGAAGATAAGGCAATCTTACGTACTAGGAATCTAACTCCTCGTTAATCTTCCAGAACGTTAGTTTAAAATGAGAATTTTACCTTAGGAAAATAGTAATACTACGAAATATCAATTATCGGAAATACAATTCCTTTTACTTCGTTTTTCTAGAACATAAAAGCTGACTTCTCATTTTAAGACTTTATAATCCTAATATTTCAGGAAAGTTATTAGACTTAACTAAACTCTTCATAGCCCTAGACACAGTTGTTATATAGAATCTGATCTAGGTGGAGTCCTTCAATTAATAATGATAATAAGGCTTAAGAAATTGCTGGAAATACTAACATAAATTATCTTAACACACACAAAAAACCTAACCGTTTACGAAAGGTAATACTAACCTTTTAGGATGGTATACGAATTAAAATTTATTGAATCAATTATTTCCATTTAACAGAGTAATGTCCAGTGCTAAACGGAAAGGATAGATTTAACTTAAGTGTATTATTGCTATTAAATGGACATTTTATTCTCGTATCTTCCCCATTTATTGAATAAAATATTCCATAGTCTTTGGGATTAAAATGAAATTTAACATTAAGACTAAAATTGAATATATTCGGATATAGATTATATTTTATAAATTTCCAATTATTATCTGATTCAATCAAATGAAAATATTTACTTTTAACCGATACTGTATTCCACGATGGTAAATCGTGATCTAAGCTAAAATTTTTAGTATACTTAGAATAGTTTATAATAGATTCCTTAATTCTTATTTTCTCATATCCTATTACTCTTGCTAAGATCTCCTTCACTTCTACTAGATATAATTTAGTTGTTGTGGGTATTATATTTATTAAGATTTCAGATTGAGCCCCTTCATGATCATTGGTAATATTGGTTAGTATTGAAATGTTGTATACAAAGTACTTAGGAAAATCACCTAGAAGTAATAAACGATTTCTTCTTCTTTTAACTATCTCATTCCTCGTCAAGAATTGAATAAATTTATGTATATTCTTAAGATTTTTTTCTTTAAGTTCAGAAATATCTAAATAGCCTCTCATTTTTAATTCTTCAATTGTTAGTGCACAATCATAGAGGTTCACCATAACTATATCTACTCTCGAAATATTATAAGCAATATAGTAAAACTGTCCAGAAATAGTTTATACCAAATCTCAAAATCATACATGTAATCTATTATTACATGATATAGCTTTCTATCTAGTAAAGCCAGAATATTATAAAGCAGTTATATATAGAATTTTTATTAATGAAATAAATAATTTTGGCTGTCATGCGTATACTATCTTAAAATGTAGTTAGCTTTTTCAGAAACATCTTAGCATTATTTTTAACACTGGTCCTTAGATATTATCTCCCATTTATTTATGATAATACAGGGCTTAACAATTTAGATTTTTATTACAAATTATATCTAGTTGATAAAAATAATTATAAGCAAAACGACGTTAATGTTCTTGTATAGTTCCATTAAACTACTGTTAAAAAGAGTAAATTCGAAATGAAACAAGAATTGGCTCTTCCTTTATTATTTTATCTAAATATATTAATGTAAAATTTTGTTATAAAATTATATATGAAACCAGAATTTAATTGATCTACAACTTGACAATTTGATAATCTTCACTTCATGAAATGTTTTTCCTTGCTTTTCTTCTATTATTTCGACATCAGGTGGATACTCTAGCCTAACTGATTTTATTACTCTTTTCTCGTTTTTAGTTAAGTAAGTTTTAGCACTATATGTCATAACATAATTTATAGATTCTGTGATAAAGTAATCCATAGGAGGAAAATACTTTAGATAGAACTCATATTCATAATTATAAGTTTCTCCTGGCTTAATCTCAATATCACTATCAAGGTAAAATATATAGTACTTATCTGAAATATTCTTAGTTAAATCTATTTCATAATTATTCCTGCCCTTAAATATAAACGGCATATCTAAAAGTACGTCTCCGAAAATTTTGACTATAATCCCTTTTAAAGGTAATATCGAGTTGTTATATAGCCTATTCTTGATTAAATGCTTCATTATTATATGATTATCAGTAATTTTAATTATTTCATTTATAACGCTATATTCTAAAGAAACTACAGTATTTTGTAATATTGTATAACCATTTTCTCCAAGACCCAAATCTTTACACTCAGCTATCAAACCAATTGTTTTCCCTTTTTCCAATAAGTTTGTAAGAGTTTGAGGATGAAACATTGTCTCCCTTCTTATTTGGGAAAAGGTCACACATAACGAACCATTACGATAAATTAATTTACTAATTACCTCAGCTACTTTCATCAGATTTGGCTCAACCTTTACGTAGCTCATAAATATTAATTTGTTAACTGACTATTTTTAATTTTTCGGTTATTAGGGTTTTTCTGATTGTTGATTAATCATTTTGCTATGTGACTCAATTTACCGTCTTTAAGATTGGCAACTATCTGTACAATAATCAATTTCTTGGTAATAAGAGTTAAGTTTTTATTATAAAAGTAATTTTCCAAAGATATATGATATTTCGAATTTTCTTAAAAGCAATAAATTAAACTTATTGGTAGTGTAATTATTACGCTATACATTTTGTTTTTATTTACAGGGTATATAGAAATCTTATTTTACACTTATATACTGAGAATTTATACAATAAATATATAGCTAAATGCTAAACGCTATCAAAATCAATAGTAAAATTCGCCTTATCTATACTTTTTATGGCCTACATGTTTCAGTTATAAAAATACGTACTATTATCGTTAAAGGTAATAACACGTTATTTAAAATCCTAGTTTATAACGACTTATGGTTGATTACTAACTGGTAGTACATAATATCTGAAGAATTAACGTTGCTATTCATTTTGATAAATTAATTGATATTAAGCTTTTTAGTGATAGTTCTAGAGATACTACGTACTAAGTAATTGTAGCACATTAATTTTTCCTTGAATTAGATATATATATTATTAAGTCAAAAGTATAATCTAGCTGGTAACAATTACATGATGTACTTACTATCAAATCTTTAAGGCTTCATGCGAACGCCTCTAGCAAATGTGAGGATTTGTCACCGTAGGAGTAAGTCTAAACTTCCCTACATATTCTCGTCAATAATTCACCTAAATCGAGAGGAGATATTTTATTCTAATAGCTAACGGAATTGCGTATACACTCTTGACTAATAAAGTATAAATATTTAACTAAATCTATATCCTTTTACGCTAGATTATATATGCTTAAGAGAGTCTTTGAAATATATATTATAGGAGGAAACATGTAGGTAATAAGTGGTTAAGATCTCTATTAATCAAGCTATTGATTGCTTCTATCAATCTAGTAATAGAATCGTAATAATAGTGAGATCTGGTGAATTTCAAATGAGTTCTTAGGTAATGGTATTAGAATAGTACCTATTAGTTAATATTTGGTCTAAGAAATTTCAACAATAAGACTAATTAACTTAGTGTATATTTTTATCTACATGCTTTCATCTTAGATATTTATTGGTAGTATATTCGAATCTACATGTTTGAAATACATAGCATTATAAATTGGGAGTGTTCTCATTTAGTTATCCTATTCGATATCTTATAGTAAAATTATAACAGGTTAGGAATTCTGATATTAAGAGAGCCTAAAGATGTAGACCTTAGGCGAGAAGAAACTAAAGTCTAAATTCAATTTTAATTTTTATTTAAGGGTAAAGGATTAAGTGTGATTTCATGAAAAGATGAAACCCAAATCCCTAATTTATATACCTTATAATATATTCCATTATGTAAATATATGCACATAACTAAGATAATTCTATATTTTAAAATAAAAATGTTAATTAAGTTAATATGTGTGGAAGACCTCTTATCTAACCTTTTATTTCAATACTTTCTGTTTTGCCTCTACAAACTGTTCAGCTTCAGTAGAACCTTCCATTGCAGTAGTGGACGCTTCTCCCCCAGATGCTATTGTTAACACTAGGTCGAAGTAATCTGTTCCAACCTCTCTCTGATGACTTACGGCCGTATATCCTTCTGCTTGAGCCTGGAACTCTGACTCCTGTAGTCTTACATATGCTGGCATTCCTTCGTTTCTATATGCTCTCGCCAATTTGAATGTATGGTAGTTAATTAAGTGCCAACCTGCAAGGGTTATGAATTGGAATTTATAGCCCATTTCTCCTAATTCGTTCATGAACCTACTGATTTTGGAATCATCCATAAATTTCTTCCAGTTAAATGAGGGGGATAGGTTATACGCTAACAACTTACCGGGGTAATGAGTGTGGATAGCCTCTGCAAATTGTCTAGCCTCTTCCAAATCTGGCTTAGAAGTCTCAAACCATAATAGGTCCGCATAGGGTGCATAAGCTAATCCTCTGGCAATAGCGTATTCGATACCTCCCCTAATCTCATAATATCCCTCTGATGTTCTTTTTCCAGTTAAGAATTGATTATCAGTCTCATCTACATCGTTAGATAAGTATTTCGCATTTAGTGCGTCTGTCCTTGCTATTAGTATTGTGGGTACTCCTAATACGTCAGATGCTAGTCTTGCAGCGTTTAGTACTCTTATAAATGCACTTATTGGAATTAGAACTTTTCCTCCTAAATGTCCACATTTTTTCTCCGATGCTAATTGATCTTCAAAATGTACGCCCGCAGCCCCTGCCTCTATTAAGGCTTTTGTTAGTTCGAAAGCGTGAATTGGACCACCGAAACCAGCTTCAGCATCTGCAACAATAGGCAGTAAGTAATCGATATCGCGTTTACCCTCACTCCAAGATATTTGGTCAGCCCTTAAAAGAGCGTTATTTAACCTCTTTACTAAGTTTGGAACACTGTTAGATGGATATAAGCTCAAGTCTGGATAAGTTTGATTTGATAAATTGTTATCAGCAGCTACTTGCCATCCACTTACGTAAATTGCTTTAAGGCCCGCTTTTGCCATTTCAACTGCTTGGGAACCCGTTAATGCCCCAAATGTTGCTATATAGGGCTCAGTATTTAGCAAGTTCCAAAGTTTATGAGAGGCTAATTTAGCTATACTATACTCAATTCTGATAGATCCCCTTAATTTTACCACATCCGAGGGCTTATAATTTCTCTTTATTCCTTTCCACCTTGGATCTTCGGACCACTCGTATTCAAGTCTTTTTTCCTCTTCACTCCATTTATCTCGGATGTTCATTTTTATATCCTAATCTATATACACATATTTTAATATATAAACTTTAACGTTAAAAGTATATATTCTCACGTATTTTGTTTAAAGATATTTTATTAACTTCCTGACATAGTTTAAAAAGTTTTCATATTAAAAGGGATTCATAGTTGACGTTTCCATGTAAAATTGTCAGGAAAAAAAATTTTATTACGCCCTAAAAACTGAAATTAACCCGAAGTTTTTAGCGTGATTATTAGAATTTTCTTTATCTCCAAGTGTGAAAATTAAACAGTTTTTAACTGGCTTAAAGTCATAACATGTGTCAGTCTTAACTTATGAATTTCCTTAACATAAAATTAGGGAAAATAAAAAGTATTCAAATCAAGAAGTAATGCACTAAGATAGACTTATGTAGATTTCAAACTTTATTAAAAATTATATTTACTTTAAAAAGAAAGAAAAGAAAGAGAAATTAAACTGCTTATCAGTAATTATCATAAACATAGTCATATAACTCCAATACCCACTTATCTAGTTCTCCTTTTCTTACCTTATCTTCAACCATTTTTCTAAACGAGAATATACTATCCATGACCTTTGACCTCCTCTCTGGATCTAACGGCGATAGTATGAAGAGAATCTTCCCACTATTCATAATGTACTTGGGATATAGCATCTGTTTCATTAAAATTTCCATTATTACTGGAGCCATAGCTCTGTCAAACCTTGGGGCTAAATTAATAAGCTCTTCCTCGATCTCAGAGGCGTCAGCGTTAAGAATTTTTGCCAACTTCTGTGCAGCTTCTTTAGCCGACATTTCTCTAAACGGACCTGACCTATAAGCCTCGGAAACTACCTTATATACCTCTTCTACTGTGGAAGTATTATTTGTCTTTCCAAAGGTTTCCGCTATTTTCCTAGCTGCTCTCATATCTTGTTCTTTGTAAAACTCATATGTCCAATCTAAGTGTAACTCCCATAACTTCTCGAATATGTCCTTTATCTTAGTCCCCTTTGTAACCTTTAGAACATCTTCAGCTGGAATTACACCGTCCTTAGTTAACTTTGATCCCTTAATATATCCATCCTTTGTGAAGCTAGCGTCTCTATTTATCACACTCCATAGCCAAGAAGTGAATATTCTATAGGTAGCTAGATCATTCATGAATCTTTGCTTTAATTCATAATCATCTATTGCTGCAGCTAAGTTACCATTAAGCAATTGGAAACCATAATTTGCTGCCATATAGAATGCGTGTTGAACATGCTCCGGTGTAATGTCTCCCTCTGGGATGTCATATAACGAATGCCATAGGTCTTTTCCACCCCATAATTCCTTATTAAATAGTAACTTTTCGGGAGTGTTAATCATTTCCTTAGTTATAACCCAAGGTGTTATTTTTCCTCTTTCATTAATTAGACCAAGTTTTTGGAATAATGCTCTCTCCTCTGGTGTTAGTCCACTATCCACAGTAGGTAATTTGGTTCCCTCTACTTCAATATAGTTAACTGGTGCATCAATTATTTTCTGTAATTCCTCTAGGCTTACCCTTAAAGGTTTACTCCCCGCCTCTACGTAAGCCTCTTCCTTGGTTGCAACCCAACTCTGTCTAAACATATCATAAAGTTTACCCTTTACTTTGCCATTAATTACCTCCTCTAAAGTAACTTTACCTTCAACTTTATCCTCTGCTACAAAAATAAGCCCTATTAGCCTCTCTCTTAACTTATCTAACTTCATTCCCCTTAATGCCTTTAAGTTGTATCTATTTCTCCCGAACGGATCAGTTTGAGGATAAAGCATTACTGCTGCCATACCACCTACTGGAGCTGAATCGGCTTCACCATTCTTTGCCCCAGCCAATAGCATCATAAGTGCGTTATACTTTTGATAAGCCATCATGTTTGGTGAGGTCATGGTAATGTTTTGGGGATCGGGAAGTACTTTCTCTTGTAACCACATCTCAATTAAACTTCCCAAGTAGTCCCATCTACCGTTATTTGATTTAATGAGCCTCTCACGAAATATCCACAGTATTATAGGGAAAAATCTTCCCGCATTAACCTCTTCGTAAAGGAGAGCGATCTTAAGTGTACCTATCTTAAGCCCTAGTTTAGACTCAATTCTTCTCAAGATCTTTTCTATTACCAATGCCTCATCCGGTGTCTGTGTTTTAGGCAGATAGAAATATACCCCAGAGCCTGCGCTCTTTAGGCTATTGTAATTATTTAGGGTATATATGACGGCAGAAACAATTATAGCCGGTACTGGTTTACCATTTAGCGTTATGTCAAAATCCAAGAGGTGCAATCCAGGAAGTCTGTGAAAAATCACAGGCCACTTATCTCTAGGTTTGTTTAGGCTATACGTTTTCCCCTTCTCGTAGTAAGGATTTGGAGCCTTACCGGAGAGAAAGAGTTTTACGTTCTTTCTTCCCTCCCATACGTCAGCAGTTGTTTTACCAGAACCAAAGGGAATATACCATGCGGGTGAAGCATCTTCCTCATCTTCCATAACACATGCCACGTCTGAATTTATTTGATTATATGCCCTACTTAGAGGATACCAAGGTCCAGTGATTTCTAATCCCGGGTTATTAAGGGGGTGTGCGTCTTTTGGTATAGGTACATTTTCATTTAACCTCCACCTCAGCTTCGACTGTACTCCTAGGAAATTGTCTATCATCCCTTGAATGATTTCCCTAAAGGTTCTCTTATTTCCATCAGCGTCTACAAAAACTTCGTCGAAGGATGGGAAAGCACCCTTAGAGGTAACGGGATCTTTTGATTCTAACCATTGTCTCCTTTTATTAATAACCCTTCTTATCTCATCCGAGAACTCAACTGCAAGCTCTTCAATGAGTTTTTCGACACTTACAATCCTATCGTTTATGGTCTTTTCTCCGAAGAGGTCACTATACTTTTGATATACCTCTTCAGAGATTTTAAGGCCAAAAGACATTTGATCCCCCAAATTTCAAAAGTTAGAGTATACTATTAAATTTTTCTAAAAAAGTTTCAATTAGACATATGAAGTACTTTGTGGAAGGATTTATCTCCTTTTTAAATGCGCTTCTTAAGTTTTAAAGTAAAAATTGTATCTTGCAATCTGAAGAAAACACTTTTCCTTATCGTTTGGTTTTATGCTAGCTAAATAAATTAAGAGGAAAATGGCTTCCTTGTTATCATAATTATTTATTTGGGATTTGGGCTTCATAGGATTTCATAATATTTAATATCAATCCTCAACCCTTGGGCTTCACCAAAGTCACGGGAAAACCCGCACATACTCCTCCACCTCTTTAGCGGGATAACCCCAACCCACACCCGTGGTATTTCACGGATGTGGGCTGAATCCTTTCTCACGTTAATAGAAATCTTTTTATATTTATTTATTATCAACTAATCTTGTGGAGAGACTACTGAGACCTAAGGAGGCTTGCCAACTACTCAGCATTTCATACTCAACACTCCTACGGTGGATTAGAGAAGGAAAAATAAAGGTGGTAACGACTGAAGGAGGGAAGTATAGGATACCTTACAGCGAGATAAAGAAGTACTTAGAGAAGAGGGAAGAGACGAGGGCTGTAATTTACACTAGGGTCTCCTCTACCGATCAAAAAGAGGACTTGGAGAGACAAATAAACTACCTAACAAATTACGCAACGGCAAAAGGTTACAAAGTGGTTGAAGTACTGAAAGATATTGCAAGCGGGTTAAACACACAAAGAAAAGGATTGCTTAAGTTATTCAAACTTGTTGAGGGAAGGAGCGTAGACGTCGTATTAATAACATACAAAGATAGGTTAACAAGATTTGGATTTGAGTACATTGAAGAGTTCTTCTCAACCATGGGAGTTAAGATTGAAGTAGTTTTCGGTGAGGAGCCCAAAGATGACGCACAAGAGCTAGTTGAGGACTTAATTTCCGTCGTTACATCATTCGCAGGGAAAATTTACGGAATGAGGAGTCACAAGAAAACACTCCTAGTTCAAGGCGTAAAAAAGCTAATAGGTGAGTTGAGTGGAGAGGACAGTGAAGTTAAGGGTTAGGGTTGACTATTCTACATACTCAGCACTTAAGGAGGTCGAGGAGGAGTACAGAGAGGTTCTAGAGGAGGCAATAAATTATGGGCTGTCAAACAAAACTACCTCCTTCACCAGGATTAAAGCGGGAGTTTACAAGACTGAGAGGGAGAAGCATAAGAACTTACCCTCACACTACATCTACACAGCTTGTGAGGATGCAAGCGAGAGATTAGAGAGTTTTGAGAAGTTGAAGAAGAGAGGGAGGAGTTACACTGAGAAACCGTCAGTGAGGAGAGTTACTATTCACCTCGACGATCATCTGTGGAAGTTCAGCCTCGACACGATTTCAATTTCCACAAAGAGGAGTAGGGTTTTCATTTCACCAACCTTCCCTAAGATCTTCTGGAGATATTATAACAAGGGCTGGAGGATTGCGAGTGAGGCCAGGTTTAAATTGTTGAAGGGGAATGTTGTAGAGTTCTACGTCATTTTTAAGAAGGATGAGCCTAAACCTTACGAGCCTAAGGGTTTCATCCCAGTTGATCTCAACGAGAATTCAGTCTCTGTATTAGTTGATGGAAAACCGATGCTTTTAGAGACTAACACTAAGAAAATTACTCTGGGCTATGAGTATAGGAGGAAGGCAATAACTACTGGTAAGTCAACTAAGGATAGGGAAGTGAGGAGGAAGTTAAAGAGGCTGAGGGAGAGGGATAAGAAAGTAGACATTAGGAGGAAATTAGCCAAGCTGATCGTTAAAGAGGCTTTTGAAAGTAGGAGTGTCATAGTTTTAGAGGACTTGCCAAGGAGAGCTCCGGAGCATATGATAAAGGACGTGAAGGATAAACAACTTAGGTTGAGGATTTATAGATCTGCATTTTCCTCAATGAAGAATGCTATTATTGAGAAGGCTAGGGAGTTTGGTGTCCCCGTGGTCTTAGTTAACCCATCTTATACTTCTACTGTTTGCCCAATTCATGGGGCGAAGATCGTTTACCAACTCGATGGGGGCGATGCCCCAAGGGTTGGTGTTTGTGAGAAGGGGAAGGAAAAGTGGCATAGGGATGTAGTTGCACTGTACAACTTAGCGAGGAGAGCTGGAGATGTGAGCCCCGTGCCGTTGGGCTCGAAGGAGTCCCATGACCCACCTACAGTAAGTGGGTGGTTGAGGGCTAAGTCCCTACACTCGATCATGAATGAACATAAAATGATTGAAATGAAAGTGTAGGGACAAACGGAAACCCTAGTACTTCCAGTAAGTTTTTGTATTATTACTTCTTATTTTATGATATCCAAACGAATAAGAACTTTGTGGAATTATTACCGCACGTCTTGAGGAAAATATTAAGGGATACGTTCAATTGTCTATCCAGAGTTAACCCACACTTCTCATACCTAAAAGTCCTACCTACCTTTCGGCTTAAGATTTAGGGGAATAACTTCATCATTGCCTAAAATTGTTGTGAACACAATAAATTTGTCTTAACAGTTGAATTCCATTTCAAGTTTTTCGTCGGGAAACATAAGTATTTAAATTTTAAAATAATATATTTATTTACCATGTCAAATAGTGGAGGAAAGGACTGGAGAACAGCACTAAAGGTAGCAATATCAGCCAATTTGGGTTGGGGATTTGAACTATTTGATTTAGTAGTTTACCTATATGTTGCAACTACAATATCTCCTCTATTCTTTCCTTCTTCAAGCAAAATAGCTAGCTTATTGCTTTTTTTATTAACTATAGTTATTGGATATTTTGCTAGACCTTTAGGAGGTATATTCTTTGGACACTATGGAGATAAGATAGGAAGGAAGCGAATATGGTTTGTTTCACTGCTTGGAATGGGTATTGCCACTACGCTAATAGGATTTTTGCCCACTTATAATCAAGCTGGTATACTTGCCACCTTATTACTGATTTTGTTACGAATATTACAAGGCTTTTTCTTGGCAGGAGAATGGGGAGGAGGAATGACGTTAGTTAATGAGTTTTCTCCAAGTAATTTAAGGGGATTAATGAGTGGTATACAGCAAGGAGGAGCAGCCTTGGGTTTAATATTTGCAGTAATTGCTAGTGAAATAGCTTCATCTTTAGCTCCTGGTGCTGCCTTTACTAAATATGGTTGGAGAATTATGTTCTGGTTTGGTATTATTCCATTAATAATAGCTTTAACTGTAAGATGGAAGGTTGGGGAAAGTATTGAATGGCTAACTAAGGTAGCAGATAAACCTGAAAAAATTCCTATTGCAACTGTTCTTAAGAAATGGTGGAAGCTGGTTATAATAGCTGCTGTAGTGCTGTTTAGTAGTGGATCCATATATTACGGAATTATAGCTTATATGCCCACGTTTTTTGAACTTTACACACATTTATCGATATATGAAATAGATAATATTGTATTGGCAACCAATTTAATATGGTTATTCCTATCTCCATTGACTGGTTATTTGAGCGATGTATTGAAGATGAGAAAAATACTAATAGCAATACTAGGATTCGTAATTGGTATCCTAATATATCCAATAATAAATTTGCTTTATACCGGCTCATATATCTTAAGCATCTTAGTTGGTATGCTAGTAGGATTTTTATTCGCATTTCAATATTCAATATTTCCTGCTTGGTTATCTGAAAACATAACTACTAATGTGAGATATTCATACATAGCTTTCTCAATCAATTTAGGAGTAGCACTTTCGTCTTTTGCACCGTACATAGTAACAGCGCTAGGGTTAATTTTTCATAATCCAGTTTTAGGTATTGCAATTTTTGATATATCTGCCTCAATATTGGGAGGAATAGCTGCCTTACTATCGCCCCAAGATAAAGTGGGAATGCAACTTAGTTGAAAAAGTCAACTTTTTTCTTCTTCTTTTTTTCTTAGCTCAAATCTCTTTAATTTACCAGTCTCGGTTCTAGGTAATTCCTTAACGAATTCTATTTCTCTAGGATATGCATATAAAGCTAGTCTATTTTTGACAAATTCCTGAATTTCTTGTACTAAGTTATCAGATGGCAAATATCCATCCTTTAGTACTATAAATGCCTTAATTATATTTCCTCTCAACTTATCTTGCTTACCTATTACCGCAACTTCTTGAACTGCGGAATGTTGTAATATTACGCTCTCTATCTCCTCCGGTCCTAATCTATATCCAGAAACCTTTATTACGTCGTCTCCTCTCCCTTTAAACCAAATATACCCATTTTGATCCATTAAACCTAGATCTCCCATTAAGAACCAATATCCCCTAAACTTCTTAGCAGTAGCTTCTGGATCCTTGTAATATCCTAGAAACAATACTGGGTCTTCCATCCTTACTGCTATTTCTCCCACTTGATTTATTACCTTATTGCCTTTTTCATCAATAACTGCTATCTCATGACCAGGAGTAGCTTTGCCTATAGATCCTATCTTACGCCACATGGAGTTATTTACGGTAACTAAATTAGCCTCTGTACAGCCATAAAATTCATTAACATTAGGAGACAATTTTTTGATTGCCCACTCAAGCAGATCCTCTCCCACAGCCTCTCCAGCACTACTAATTGCCCTTAATCTTAAGTCATAATCTCTCCTTGGATTAATAACTTCCCTTCTAATCATTCTTAAAGCAGTAGGAGGGATGAAAGCACAAGTAACTTTATATTTCTGCATTATGGCTAGTGCGTCTTTAGGTGAGAATTTCCCTAGCCGTCTATATGCTACTATTGGCTTCCCAAAATAGAGGCTAGGCAATAGCACGTCACCTATAGCTCCAATCCAACCCCAATCTGCGGGCGTGTAAAATACATCCTCTTCTTTTGGTGCCATTTCAAAATAGAGCTGATAAGCTGGAATATGTCCCAACAGAAACCTGTGAGCATGAAGGACTCCCTTTGGTGCCCCAGTACTACCAGATGTATAAAAGAGCTGGGCTGGTTCATCGCTCTTAGTATCTACCGCATAGTACACTCCAGAGGTCCTTTTAACCTCATCGAAATTAATTTCACTTTCATCTCTAGCACTATCAGCGACTATGATCTTAGTTATATTCCTTAATTTCTGTCTAACCTCTCTTCTTGAACCTTCAATTATTATGGCCTTGGCATCACTTTGCCTTATTCTATATTCAACAGACTCTACACCCATTAATGGTGAAATCGACAAACTAATTGCTCCAAGTCTATATAGCGATAAAATACTTATTACAGTTTCCACCCTAGGCTGTAAGTAAATACCAACGACATCCCCTCTTTTTACTCCTATTTCTCTTAAAATTGTTATTAAAGAATCGCTAAGATTCTTCAATTGAGTGAAAGTATAAGCAAAATGATTACCTTCCTCGTCTTCATAGTATATTGCGATGTTATCTCCTAACCCTTCCTTAATCTTTCTGTCTAATATCGATTCTCCTATATTAAAGTGTGATGGAATATTCCATTTGAATGTTCTTACGAGCTCATCATAACTATGAAATCTAATTTCTCTCAAATCTACCTCGAGCATAAGAAGATTATCTCAATTCCAGTATATAACTATTATTATTTATGATAGTATTAAATTGATGGCAAGTTAAGTTTATAAATATAAATTGGGAAAAGGCTTTATGTATAGGGTTATTGAGTTAGGACATGTAATTTCAGTACCATTTGCAGGAGAGATTTTGAGGCATTTAGGATTTGAGGTAATAAAGGTGGAACCACTACTAGGTGATCCAAGCAGGGCAGATGATGTTTTAGGAGATTCGATGTTTATCTTCAATAATAGAGGTAAAAGATCCATTTCCATAGATTTAAAAAAGGATAAGGGAAGGGAAGTTTTCCTAAAACTAATAGAGAACTCCCACGTTTTGATAGAGAACTTATCTCCTTATGCCATGGATAGACTAGGATTATCGGATGATGTTATATTTTCAACTAATCCTTCCTTAATATATTGCTCTGTGAAGGGATATCCTAAGGGAAAATACGAAAACTTGCCTGCTTTTGGTACTGTAATTGAAGCGGAAAGCGGAATCATGGATGCTAATGGAAAAGCTAGACTACCGGCTTCAATAACCGATATGAATGCGTCCACATATTGTGTAATTACGATTTTATGGGCACTGCTTATGAAGAAACCCGGACACTATAGGGTAGACATTATTCAAACCAATACAGTTTGGTTAGGATATTATTTCATAGCATTTCAGAAATATGGTAAGCTCTTTGAAGGAGGAAAAGACGAACTTCCCTTCTGGGCTCCTTACGAGCTATTCAAGAGTTCTGAGGGAAAGGAATTTTATCTAGCCGTAAATGACAATATAAAATTTACAAAACTTTGTAAGGCATTAGGATTAGACGATCTATTAGTTGATGGAAGGTTTAAAACTAATGCGGATAGGGTTACGAATAGAAAAATATTACATGAAAAGCTTCAACAGAAATTCAGCTCAATGAAACTGGAAGAGATAATAAACATTTTACGCTATAATGATATACCCATAGGTAAACTAAATAATGTAAAAGATCTAGTTAGTAATGAATTAGTGGAATGGGATATATTTGGAAACGTTAAGATTCCTAGCCTTCCTCTACCGGGGAGTCTGAATAACCAAGATGTACCATATTTAGGGGAAGATACTTTAAATATATTAAAGGAGCTTGAGTATTCAGAAAATGAAATAGAAGATATGATTAAGGAAAATATAATTATGCCAAATAGAGGAGAAAAGAAAGCATAAGCTAGCCAAGATGAAATCTAGGCTACAGACAAAAGGAACGTCATTTCAAGATACCCAGAAGTCAGTAGTTTCAAATAAATCGTAAGGTTTAAATTAGTTCATCACAAATTTTTATAAAATATGAAACGTAAAGAAATACGAATACGTTTAGGAATCTCATACTTACTGCTGAGAGAATACGTTAAGAAAGCTCACATAAAACCAGTTATTATCTTAAACTTTCACTTTCCAGTAGATGTAAATCCACCGTTTGTCCCTACACTTTCATTTCAATCATTTTATGATCATTCATGATCGAGTATAGGGACTTAGCCCTCAACCACCTTATAGGTGGGTCATGGGACTCATTTGAGCCCAACGGCACGGGGCTCACATCTCCGTAATCCCCTCACCCTTTTGGGCATAACCCACATCGGCGTGAGAGATCATCATTTATCAATAATTTTTTGTTATAAACAGATATAAAAAGATTTCTATTAACGTGAAAAAGGATTCAGCCCGACTAATAAAACCTATATAGGTATTAGGGGATATTGTTGAAATCAAGAATAGAAGTGAATGTAGAGAAGAAATAAGGAAACCTATTATGGTTTAATTATGCAAAACGCTAGATCAATAGAATTTGAAATTTAAATTTGTATGAAAATGTCTTTGTTCTTTACCTCAACTTTGTAAATCCTTAAATTGGATGAAAAGTACCATCCTGACGACTTTCCGTAAGGATTTAATACTAATTTCCCGTTTTCAAGACTATACTCATATCCATGTAAATCACATCTTATTTTATATCCGTCCACATCTCCATACTCCATATTTCTTCCCTTATGAGGGCAATAGGCATCAATAGCAAACACTTTATCACCAACCCTTACTATGGCTACTTCTATGCCATTTATTGAGAATTTTCTGGGTTTTTTATCTTCTAAGTCTAATAAGCTACAGACTCTCACTAACATTAAATAATCACCAATGTGGAAATAGAAACGAGAAAAAACAGTTATTATACCTTTTATTTTTTAGAATATGGAGCGTTACCTGGTGAGCTTCTTCTGAAGTGACCCGATGGCCTTCCGTATAGTAATTCTAAGAACCACGCTTCGTGTTCTATTTCCTCCTGAAGTATTCTCTGCGCTAGATCATAAGTTCTAGGATCTTTTCCGTAGGTCATATCGCACACTTCTTTCCAAGTTCTTATCGCACACTGTTCGGCTTCTAACAAAACCTTTAATATTTCTTTAGGGTCTTTCCAATTCTCTGGTAGATATGCATCAGAACAAGCCGAAATATCGGCAAGCTGCCTTATGTCTCTAGGTAAACCCCCTCCTAGTTCATAAAGCCTTTGAGTCATTAGTTCGAAGTGAAGCCTATCCTCAAGCCTAGCATCCTCAGCTATTTCCTTAAGACCCTCTCCTTCCATACCAGTTAGGTGCATTCTCAATATGGTATAGTAGTAATATGTAGTGAACTCTGCAGCTGTTGCTTTAACAAGTTTATCTACTAACTTTTTCACATCTAATCCAGATTTTTCCAGTATTTCTACTCCGACTACCTTTGGTTCTTGGGGTTTTTCTTGCATACAGACATCATCCTAATAGACTATACTCACTTCAAATTTATAAAGCTTTCTATTTGATACTAATTATAACTTGTAGTTAGAAATAACTTTAAAGTTAACTAAGCCAAATCAGAGTCTTACCTCTTAAGGTGTAGAGAAAAGATCTAGCAAAGACTCTATGAAGAAGCTACTAATTAAGAATTACTTTGAAATCAAAATCTTTATAAGTTAGGGCTCATTAGAGTATAACAGTGGTTACATAATGAATACAGCTTTTACGTTTAATCTTCATTATAATAGCTTTTTACCCAAAAAAAGAATTTATAATTACTTATGCGAGGTGTTTTGAGACGAGTATAAGAGATTCTGCAAAACTCTTTGGACCAGCCTGGATAGCATTGTTGGCAGATGCTGATGCTGCGAGTATATTAGGAGGGTTATCCACCGGAGAGGAATATGGATACAAACTAATATGGTTTGTGATGCTATTATCTCTTCCTCTCTTCATAATACAAGAGGCTTCAGGGAGATTAGGTGCCATATCTGGGAAGGGTATTGGAGAACTTATCAGAGAATACTACTCTAGGAAAGTATCAATTTTATCTATTTTCCCAATATTTTTCGTTGATTTCTTTACATATCTAAGTGAGTATGCGGGAATTGCAATTGGATGTTACTTAATTGGTATCATTCCCCTATTCGGCCTGGTAATATTTTTCATCCTTCACGTTATAATAGTGTTAACTAAAAATTACGAAATAACTGAAAGATATCTAGTAGTAGTTTCCGTAATTCTATTATTGTCAGCCTTAATTATAGTTGGGCCTAAGCTGAACTTTACCGGACAAGAAGTCTTATACTTCTCTACCTCAAAGAACTTCCTATTCTTCATTGCTGTAAACATTGGTGCAGTAGTAACTCCACCTTGTATGTTGATTTATCAAAGTTCTGCTACAGCAATTAAATATCCTAAGATAGATATTAATAATTCTAAAAAGATATCATGGATAACCATAGAGACGTTACTAGGAGCTATAATAACTGAATTGATAATAGTATTATCTGAGATGATAGGAACTTCAATTGGTAATATAGATCCTACTGATCCAGCTCAGTTACTATATATTTTAGGAAATTTTCATTATATATTTGGAATAACGTTAATAAGTGCCGGGTTCTTAACGCTTATAGTTGTATCTCTAAGTAGTGCATGGGGTCTACTAGAAGCTTTAGGGAAAAATAACTACAAAAACTCCGTGAAGATCTACATTATGGAGTCAATACCAGCTATGTTAATAGTTTCCTTAATGCTGGGTAACTATTCTTCCGTTATTAACTTCGCTTTAACTCTATTATCATTATCACCTATAGTGATTGCCATACCGGCAGTAATGGTGGGTATATTGATAAGCAATAAAAAGATCATGGGTAAATACACTTATACTAGGACTAGATTAGTAGCGTATTTCTTTACAATAGTTATGATTGTAGTAGGAGGATTTGTGGGAACACTACACTTGTAGACAATATAACTAATAGTTTAGCCCAATTATCTGAATGGCTGAAAGAGTAGAGTGTGAACTACTTCCCATTAAGGGGCATCTCCACCTCACGATAGAGATTTCCTGCTTCTCAGAGAGATCTTGATTCGTAGCTGAGGTTCCATCGAACGGAACCGTTCTTTAATGTCCCTTGTGGAAGAGAGGTTACGGAGGGGCGTTCAGTAATAAATCTTTCGATTAATTTTCAAGCATAGTGACAGTTAAGATTGGCACGTGACGTTATTCAATTTGATAGTGTCATTATTAAGCTATAAATTTATACTTTAACGTAAAAAAGGCGTCTCTGAGAATCTGAACTAGGTTATACTCTATCGGAGAATTTCTCTATTTAATAAATTTGTAACTTAATGACGATACTGTCTCCATACTCATCTTTCTTCACAATTCTCATAAGTATATGTTTGCTACTGGAGTTACAGAGGATATGCTAATTCCTCGTCATTGAATTTTGGAAAATTATAATGAGCGGAGGAATTGCACTTATGTTAGAATTTCGTTGGGCGATTCACGGATCCTAGATAAGTTTAAAGGTTTATTTCCTTGCTATACGGGGTTTGGGCTTCATTGAATTTTCATGAATTTGTATCCAATCCTCAGCCCTTGGGCTTCACCAGAGTCGCGGGGCAACGCCCCGTTCATACCCCTCCGCCCCTTTAGCGGGATAACCCCAATCCACCTACTCCCAGTGGGAGTAAGAAAGAGGTGGGGAAACCCGCACATCTTGAGGTAAATATTGAGAGATGCGTTTAGTTGCCTATCTAGAGTGAACCCACACCTCTCACACTTGAAAATCCTGCCGACCTTTCGGGAAACCCATCCACATCTGGGGCAGGACTTAGATGTGAGGTGTGGGTTCACCTCCTTAACGAAAGAACCATAAAGGGGAGCCTTGTATTTAAGCACGCGGTGTATAGTCCTCCATACAGTCCTTGAAACCTTCTTAGACAGCTTATCATCAGCGTCTTGGAACATTGACTGCTTATTCAACTTCTCGACAGCAAACATAGTGAGAGGATACATTCCCAACAGTTTGTTCACAAACTTGTGAACATAATCAAGCACGCGGTTCCTTTCACGGTGGGAGTACTTCCTCAACAATACCTTCCCCTTCCTACCGTGTTTAGAAGCGAAGGACTGTATTTTACTCCTCTTCAACTCCATACCGAACTTCAAACTATACAACTCCTTCAAAGAAAATGTGACGAACTTCTCCCCATCGTAAGCGTCTAATGTGTACAAGTTACTATCAATAGATAGAAAGTCAAGGGGAGTAAACCAAGGTAACTTATAACGAAATGGTAGGTGAACTTTATCCTCCTTTATTACTGGCTCACCCAACTCAAGCCCTTCAACCCTCCTTGAAAACCATTTGTGAGACCATGAGAAGGTGACGTATTCGTAAGGTCTTACTGTAATCCTTACACTCTCACCCTCAACCTTTCTAAGTGTCGACTTTACCCTAACGTAAACCTTCTTCAATCTAGGTTTCCTTAATGACGCTTGTCCTTTTTCAGCCCTCCTCCTCCAACTATTCAAGATTGAGTAAGCATCATTTATTGCTTTGTCAACGTAATGTGAAGCTAGATTGTTAACCTTCTCTAACTCATCCCTCAACACCTTGTAAACTTCCTTTTTCTTTGGCAAGGTTACTTTAACCTTAGCGAAAATTTTCTTGCCCTTCTTGACCTCCTTCCTCTCTATCTTAGTCCTCTCCCATAACCAGTCTAAAGCCTTCTGTAGTAGGTGTTTATAGTTCTCTAGTAATATCTTGCTCTTCACCTTCTTATTATTCTTCAGGGAGTAAGTTAGGTAAACGTATTCCTCCTCCGGTTGGAATGATTTAAGCCTTAAGCTCTTCGACACACTTCTTCACCTTCTCATATTTATGGCTCCTCATACCATACAACTTTCCGCTAAATGATACCAGTATAGAGATCAAATCTTCGATTAGTTCCTGCTCTGGTGTTTTGTCCTCCTTATTTAATACCACGAGCTCGCAGTTGTGTGCTTTGCATGCCTCCTCTATTATTTCAAAGCCGAACCTAACTAGTCTGTCTGGGTAGGCTATGACAACTTTCGATACTTCGTTGTTTAGTATCATTCTCAATAGCTTGAGGAATCCTTTTCTCTTCATGTTCAACCCAGAACCAATGTCTGTTATTACTTGGTCGTAGTCCTTAACGTTCTCCTCCAGGTACTTAACTTGGTTTATTAAGTCGTCTTTCTGTGTGTTTGATGATACCCTAGCGTATAATACTACTTTCCTCTTCCTAACAACCCCCATGAGTCTTTCGACATCCTCTTCTTTAAACCTCCATTTTCCACTCTGTAGTATCACGGGTTTTATGTAACCCTTCTTAACATAGCTCTGTAGTGTGCGGTATGATATTCCTAGTTTTTGGCACACTTCCTTAGGTTTCAGCATTGTAGTTAAACTTACATACAAAGTATATAAACTTCACGGTTTATCGGAAACTGTTGACGACGGCGTAAATCTATTTGTGGATATAAGAGATTAAGATCTTGCTACTAGTAAGAGAGCTACAACTTGCAATATCCCTACTATCAATAAAGTATAATCGTATCCATAAAACGAGTAAAGTAACGGTAGTAATAAGCCAGCCACACCATAGCCACTATCCCTATATAATCTGTAATAGCCTAACGCTTTTCCTCTTACACTCTCGTTAATCCTATCATTAACAAAAGCTATTAAATTAGGATAAATCATCCCCATACCAATACCTTCTACTATTGAAAATAAAATCGGAAATTCGGAATATTTTATGAAACCTAAAAACATCAACAAAAAACCTATTACAAGTATTAGTCTTCTTTTATTGTAAGCATCTGCTAGGTACCCGAATAATGGTTGGGAAAGTGACCAAGTAAACGTATAGCTAGATACGGTTATTCCTATCAAAAATAGTGTATAATGTTGTAATAATAGGAATGTGGGTATCAAGATAAAGAACGCAGAATCTACAAACTTCTCTAAAAGTCCTGCTATGCTTATTTTAGTAATAGAAAAGTAATTTATACGATTATTTTCCTTTTTTGATAAACCGAAATTTGATATTAATAATTTAGTCTCCATTACGTTGAAGGAAGAAATTAGCGCTATCAAGCAAATTATTCCAATGAAAATATAACTTAGCTTAAACAAATAGCTAGCGAAAAGACTTCCAAAGGAGACTCCCAAATATCCAGACATTTCATTTATTCCAGTAGCTAAGCCTGCTCTCAATTTACCGCTAATGTCTATTTGTGAAGTCATAGTAGTAGTCCACGTCAAAGCTTGAATTATTGCAAGTAAAATCGATATTATGACCACAGTATATATGTTAATTGATAAAAATAACGGGACTGACATCAACGCCACTATCCAGCCTATTATGAGTACTCTTTTTCTTCCCAAGTCATCAGAGAGTTTTCCAGCGAGAAAGTTAAACGCACCTTTTACAAACCCAAAGGCTACTAAGGGTAATAATAGGCTAAGTGTTATTGAAATGTTTAGTTGCTTCTCCAGTACCGGAATAACTATTCTTAGAGTTCCCAGATATAATCCTGTAAAAAAGACCAATATTGTAAACATAACAAATTGTCTGTTCATTAATAGCTACTAAGATTTAAAAGTAATAAAAACGATTATTCACTGTGGATAGTGAATTGGAAATTAATTTGAGAAAGTTAGGGTTTTCAGTGTATGAGGCTAAAGTTTACCTAACATTATTAAATCTTTGCAATTCCACGATGAAAGAGCTTTCAGAGAAGGCTCAAATACCTTATCAGAAGGTTTATGAAGTTGTAAAGTCTTTAGAAGATAAGGGTTTAGTTAGGGTAATTGAAGGAAGGCCGAAAAAGGTCAAACTAATAGATCCGTCAATGTCTTTAAAGGTATATAGGGACAAAATTGTAAGTGAATTAGATTATGCAATAGGTAATATTATTTCATTCTGGAATGAAAAGAGAAAAGGAGAAGCTGATCGTAGCTTGCACATCAAGGGTAAAAAGACTGTAATAAGGATGATAAGGGAGTTGACAGAGAAAAGCAACAAGATGAAGGTAGTCTGGGATAATTTGCCAGAGTGGTTAATTAAGACTCTTAAAAAGTATAAGGGTAGTTTAACTTTGATAACTTCTTCCAATAATTTAAATCTAAATGGCGATATTAGATACGTAAAAGACATGAAATCTAAGTTTATTATATTTGATGATTCAGTATTGGTTACTTTCAATAATGAATATGAGATTGTTGTGGATTCATGTAGAGGATGTGTACTCCAAGCGGAAGAGCACTTCGAGTTATTAACTTATAAGAGTGAATAACTCTTATATCTAATTATTTATTTAAAGTAAATGATGATATTCAGGCAAATTATAAGCAAAAGTGGTGGTTGTGCTACTTATATCTTTGGCTGTACTCAAGCTGGAGAATTGTTTGTAGTCGATCCTAGGTACGAGATGGTAGATGAAATAGTTAGATTAGCTCAAGACTTAGGTAATATGAAGATAGCTTATATAATAGACACACACACTCACGCTGATCACTTATCTGGTGTAAAGAAATTGCAAGCATTAACTAACGCTAACATTTACTATCATGAGGAGTCACAAGTCAAATTTAAGGTAGAGAGGATTAAGGATGGAGAGGAGATAAAGGCAGGAAATGTGAAGATAAAGGTAATTCATACTCCTGGACATACTCCAGATAGCATTTCAGTTCTAGTATATGATAAAAGGAGGGATGAGAGTTGGAATGAGCCGTGGGCTGTATTAACTGGGGATACTTTGTTCGTAGGAGGTGTTGGAAGAATTGATATAGGTGGGGAAAATGCCGAGGAGAATTTATACTATAGTCTAGCCAAGCTGAAAGGATTGCCAGATTATGTTGAAATTTACCCAACACATACTGCCGGTTCAGTATGTGGTGTTGGGATAAGTGGAAAACCTAGTTCCACAATAGGCTTTGAAAAGAGATTCAATACTTTATTTAGAATAAACGAAAAAGACGAGTTCATAAATAGAGTTAGAGAAGTTAAAATTTCTAAGCCCAAAGAGTTTGATGAGTATATAAGGAAGAATTTAGAAGGTGTAATTTGAGAGGAAAATATTTTAAAATCATTAAAAATATTTTTTAAATTATACTTATAACAGCACCTTTTGCCGGTCCAGTATCATTTCCTCTTCTTATAATAAAGGCAAATTGCCATTTAGATTAGAAAACTCTTGCAAGACCAATAAAATGGGTTGATGCAATTCTGGACTAAATACAATTAATAGGTTGGAATTGGAAAGAGCTAAGAACGTTTATGAAAGAGTAAAACTTGAATTAAGTGAGTTGGACATAGGAGTCAATCTCTAAGTGAAATTCTTTCTCAAACTATGTAAAATTAGAAAAATTTATAAGATAATCTTTTTACCACAATTAGATATATCTTATTTATGGTTAAAGTCGGAGATAAGGCACCTCTTTTTGAGGGAATAGCGGATAATGGTGAGAGGATTTCCCTATCCCATTTCATAGGGAAACATAATATAGTCCTTTATTTCTACCCTAAAGACGATACACCAGGCTGTACGAGGGAAGCTTGTGCTTTTAGAGATAATTGGGATCTCCTCAAGGATTACGACGTTGTAGTAATAGGAGTTAGTTCGGATGATATCAACTCTCACAAGAAGTTTAAAGAAAAATACAAGTTACCCTTTATTCTAGTTAGCGATCCGGATAAGAAAATAAGAGAACTTTATGGTGCTAAAGGATTCATATTACCAGCAAGGATTACTTTCGTTATTGATAAGAAGGGGATAATAAGGCATATTTATAATTCGCAAACTAATCCAGCCAATCACGTTAATGAGGCTCTTAAGACATTAAAGCAAATAAAAGCGGAAGAGATCAGCTAATCAAGGCCCTCTTTATTTCCTCTAAAGCTGATGGATTTTCTAGTGAGGAGATATCCCCTAAGGGTTTATTTAAGTATACTGCCCTTATCAGTCTTCTCATTATTTTTGCATTTCTAGTTTTAGGTAACTCCTTAACGATCTTTATTTCTGATGGTGCAAATGCTTTACCCAGTTTATCCTCTGTATATCTTATCAAGTCCTTTTCAATATCGCCAACCTTTGAGACTACGAAACAAACTATTTTCTCTCCCTTCATTGGATCTGGAACTCCGACACATGCTGATTCAACTACATTTGGAAAGGAATTTAACATACTTTCAATTTCAGCTGGACCTACTCTCTTTCCAGCGACCTTTATCGTATCATCACTTCTTCCAACAATATAAAAATACCCTTCTTCATCTCTATAAGCCAAATCTCCGTGAACCCATATATCCTTCCAAATTGACCAATAAGTCTCAATATACCTCTCGGGATTGCTCCAAAATCCCCTGGTCATACCTGGCCAAACACTCAATATAACCAATTCCCCCTCAACATTTGGTGGAGCTTCTTTTCCTTCCTCATTAAATACTGAAGCATTAATTCCCGGGGAAGGACCATTAAATGAAGATGGCTTTATTTTCTTTATAACGTAATTCCCTAAAATACCTCCAGAGATTTCAGTACCTCCAGAATAGTTTATAATGGGGTTCTTTCCACTAGCGTTAAATAGCCAATACCAGCTTTCTGGATCAATTGGTTCTCCAGTATTTCCTGTTAGCCTAACGTTTAGTTTAACTTCACCTTGACTTCTTAACGCTCTAACCAGACTAGCTGAGACTCCTAAAACATCAACCTTCATATCTTCAACGAATTTCTGTAGGACTTCCCCACCCGTATACCCTTCAATCATCCCCATTTTAGCATCTAGTAAGAGTGACCCAAATACCATCCACGGTCCCATCATCCACCCCATGTCGGTAACCCACATCAAGGTCTCATCTTTTTTCAGATCGAACTGAAAGTAAATGTCAGCAGATGCCTTTATTGGAAATCCATCGTGAGTATGAACACATCCCTTGGGTTTTCCAGTAGTTCCAGAAGTGTAAATTATCATCATTGGGTCTTCAGTACCAGTATTTTCTACATAGTCTCCACTAGTTCTTATTACATCCTTATAGTCATAAAAATCACCCTTAGTACCTCCCCTATTCAATACTACTTTAGCTATATTTAGTCCTTCCAGATTTCTCAACATACCAACTTCTTTTCCCCTTCTAATGCTCTTATCGACCGTGAAGATTACTTTAGCCTCACTATCCTCTATTCTAACTCTTATTGGCTCTGGGCCAAACCCAGAAAATAGAGGTACGAGTATCATCCCTGCTCTAACTGCACCTAACATTACCGATACTATTTCCGGTATCATTGGCATGTAAATGGCAACCCTATCTCCTTTCTTTAAACCTATTCTCTTTAACCAACTTGCAATTGACTTGCTCTCATTTAGTATTTGAGAATAGGTTACCGTTCTAGTGTTGAAGCTCTCATCCATCCACTTAATAAACACATCAGAACTATCGCGTAATTGGTCACCAATGTTTAACTTTCCCCCTATGAACCATTGAGGCCATTGCTTTCCCCTACTTAGATCTAGAACCTTCGTGTAAGGTTCTGGAAATTTCACGTTTATTAACTTTACAAACTCATCCCAAAATTCTGAATTCTCGTATGTATATTTAATGAAGTCTTCTAGCTTATCGAGGTTCTTTTCAACCATGAACTTGTATACATTGCTATTCTCTATCCATTCCTTATCTGGATTAAATACCATTAATATCTATCCCATTAATTTTTATAACTTGGGCAATTTTAAACGCTTTTATATTGCTCTCGTATTTTAAGGCTTTGATGAAAGATTCCTCGTTTATTAGACCCTCAAACGCTCCCAGTGAGTATAAAAACCCTAGGATTGCAGCATTTGCAGCCTTAATATTTCCAGCATTTACGGCTATTTGATTAGCGTCAATTACGTAAACTTTGCACCCTTTTAATTTATCGAGAACCTCTTGCAAACTAAGTAACCTAACTTTAGGTAAAACTGGCCTTACCACGTAGTTATTTATAATGATAGTGGTATGTTTTCTTGAAGCATAGTTTAAGTTTCTTAAAACCTCAGTAGCCTCTAAACCAACTAGGTAATCAGCCTTTCCTAATGGTATTAATGGAGAGTTAACGTCGCCTATCCTCACATGAATATTAACTCCTCCGCCTCTCTGCGCTAAACCATGGGTTTCTGCTATTAAGACCTTAGTATTGGAGTAGTTTCCAGCCTCAGCTATTATCTTACCAGCAGTTATTATACCTTGCCCTCCCACACCTGCTATCAGAATGTTTACCCTAGCCATAATTCGTCCCATTTTTCTGGTTTGTTACCCTTTAAGGATATTGCCTTAAATGGACAAACTGGTATACATGCCCCACAGCCTATGCACGTATAATTATCTATCTCAGCCTTCTTATCCTTTCTAGGAATTATGGCGGGGCAGGTAAAGTAGTCATAGCATATGCTGCAACCGGTACATATCTCTAGATCAACTATGGCCTTTGGTAGATTGTTCTCCTCTACGTTATCCATAACTAACAACGCACAAGCTCTTTTAGCTATGACAACTGCCGGTTGCTTATTTTCCCTAACCCACTTTAATGCATTTGATAATTCCTTTATTGAAGAATTAACGTCAAAAGGATCAACGTACTTTACATACTTTACTCCTAAACCCTTAGCAACCTCTCCTATATCTATTTCCTTAGATGGGCTTGGCTGTTGTCCGGTCATCGCAGTAGACCTATTATCTAAGACAAGCACGAGCATAGGAGTTTGAGTATAGACAGCATTTGCAAGCGCTGAAATCCCGCTGTGGAAGAAAGTAGAATCTCCAATAACTGCTATCGGTATATTTCCAGTGGCCCTATAAACGCCGTTGGCAATCCCAATACTAGAACCCATATCGGTAGAAGAGTCTTGAGTGTCGAAGGGTGGTAACAATCCTAATGTATAACATCCGATATCACCAGAGATGAACGTTTCATTAGGCTTAAAGGAAGCCATTGTAATTGCCTTCTTTAAGTCTATGAATGAACTTCTGTGTGGACATCCTGGGCATAGTGCTGGAGGTCTTGGTGGTATATCTTGGGGAACTTCTAAGTATTCCGTTACAAGGTCTAACCCAAAGAATTTGCTAAAAGCATAGTATACCTTGTCTAATGTCATCTCTCCAACTCTACTTACTAGATCCTTTCCATGTAATTCAACTCTTATCCCCTGATCATACAGCAGATCCTTTATTTGATATTCAACAATTGGCTCACCTTCCTCTACTATTAGAACCCTCTTGGAGTTGCTTACAGCCTTGAGAAACAGTCTTTTAGGTATAGGGACGGGGGTGGATAACCTTAATACATTTGCCTTAATGTCCAACTCTTTCATGGCATCAATTACGTAACCGAATGAAATACCCGAGGCAATTATTAGATTTTCACTATCGTTGTCAATTAGCCCATTTAAACCCTCTACCTCTTCTTCAATTTTTTCCCATCTCTTTAACTGTTCAACTCTATTTCTTCTAGCGTTCTCTGGGACTAACACGTAACGTTTAGGGTCTTTGATAAGTTTACCCAGGATTGGTCGAGATGGAGGCTTAAGTTCTACTGGTCCTCTAATGTGACCTATTCTGGTAGTTGATCTAAGAATTACTGGATGTTTAACTTTGTTACTTAGCTTAAAGGCCTCTATGGTTAAGTCATGAGCAGATTGTGGATCATATGGCTCTATAACTGGGATTAACGCATGTAAACCGTAGTATCTGTTATCTTGTTCGTTTTGTGATGACCACATGGAAGGATCATCGGCAGAAACTATGACTAATGCTCCTTCGACTCCAGTATATGATGAGCTCATTAAAGGATCAGCTGCCACGTTTAACCCCACATGTTTCATTGTAGTTAGGGCAAAAGCTCCGTTGATAGCCGCTCCATAAGCCGTTTCAAACGCCACTTTTTCGTTAGCACTCCATTCGGTATATATTTTTCCATATGCCATTAAAGTTTCTATTATTTCTGTAGATGGTGTGCCTGGATATCCTGCAGCTATGGATACTCCAGCACTTAATGCACCAAAAGCTATTGCCTCATTTCCCAAAATTACTCTCTTAGTTGTAGAAAGTTCAATCACATTTATAATTATAGTTCAAACATTAATAAGCGTTACTTTCTAAAGTTTAAGATCTTAATAATTTGATTAAACTTCAGAAGTAAAGTTTATTTTAGTACATATATGGTTTAATCTTTTTAATCTATCTTTGCATAATATATTGCATGGTTCAAACTCACGAAATACTAGAGAAATTCTGGGCGATTCAGGTCTCTTTTGCGAATTGTAATTTGTGAATAAGATGGATAAAACAAAGTAAACTACTGAGCGTGGATCTCCACCTAGTCAGAGCGGCGATATTTAATTAAATTCATTACGATTCTTTAAATAAACTGAATTCGCAAAGGATGCGTGAATGACCCAAATTCTTGAATAGCCTTCCTAAATTAATAATAGTGAGCGAATTATTGAATATTGAGATCGATGCAAATAACTTGGAAAAGCTTGTAAAAGTATCAAATGATATTGCAGTAGATCTATCCATAGGAATTACAAAAATTGGAGGTTAAGGGGGCGAAAAGCCTCGCCAGCGGGGATGGATAGCCCCCTTATATTTAAATAATCCTTTTTTCTGAAATTCTTTTAGTGATGCTAGCGGTGCTCCTCGCCAGCTCGATTGAGGGCTTAATGGGACTGTGGGAGGAGCATCTAGTATCTCTTCCCTTTAAGGGACTAGACGTTATGGATGAAAGTCCCCTTCTATTCAGATGGGAGTGGATCTCTGATCCACTCGACTGCCCACCAGATGAGAGAGTGTCCGGAATGTAAAAAACTGAATTTTAATTTTTGAGAATAAATTGATTCTTAGCGTTATCTTGGATTAAATTGTAGTAATACTTAAGTTATGGGAGGAGAGAGTAGTACCATGGCACGTACACTAAGACGCATCCCAAACTTAGTGTACTATTCTCTCCCCCCAACGGTAGACCCAAAATCACCTCCTTAAAAATAAATCTATAGTGTAAATAAGTGTATCTACTAGATTAAATGTAAAATTCTCTGGATTGAATAAATCAGGAAATAAAAGAATTAATAATAATCTAAACTCCTCTCTCCCCACCTCCCCCTTGACGGTAGACCCAAAATCTAATTAGTAAAAATAATTTTTATTCATTATTAGTAGTTCGTAACGATTTAATGTAATTAGTTAGATAATTATATGATAATTTTTATAAATTTCCAAGTTCCATATTAGATTTTTTATATTTCTACACAATTAACTGAGGAATATTATTATAATATTAGAAAATGATAAAGATGTATATGATAGAATCTGTTTTATTTACATTGATTATTTAATACATTATTCTTAATGCTCTTGATTATGAGTATAATAAAATATATTCTTTTATTTATTAAGAAAAAATATGAGGTTTAATGTTGAATTTATATTTGTAATATGATTTTGGGTCTACCGTTGAATATGGTATATAAGGAGTAGAGTACAAGGGCCAGCACGAAGATCAACGTGCGAAAAACAAACTTGGTGGAACTGGTGAATGGGAGAAAAGCCTTAATGTTCCTATAAGAGGTCTCTATGGGACCCCTTACCTTATTGTACAAATCCAACACTTCCCTCTTGGATAGGTCTAGGTTAGTAGCCCTAGCAAAATAAACAAGACTCTTTCTCCTCACTTCTTCCTTGCTGTACACGAGAAGCCTGAACTTGACCTGCTCATCCCTCCTATGCCTCTTACTATTAGTTGTGTAATCCCCGTCAAACTCCTCATACACCTTAACATCCCCAACAGGCACAGCAACTATATACTTAAACTGTGAAATGAAATTGAGCACATCAACAGTGTAGAAACCAGCGTCAAGAGTTATCAACCTTATCTTGAATCCCATTGCCATTACTTGCTCCACAAGAACCTTCACTATGTCGTCCTTAGTCATACCGTTCACTTGCGGAATAAAGGCAAGTAAAAGTACTTTCCCCTTATACTTGGTTGTTGCGTAGTTCCACGAGTTTCCTTTTTCAGAGCTCCCTTTCACTGGTTTCCCATACCACGTCTTGGTTGTCCAGTCTATTGAAAGATCTATCTCCTTTACCCCCTTTAATATCTCCAAGGATATTTTCCTAGCTCTTTCCAATAGCTTTTCAATCACTTCCATCCCTTGTTTCTCTACGTAATTCCTCACGGTCTGTGGGGATACGTCATACGCTCTGGACTTGTTCTCTACAGAGTCGTTCCACAAACACGCGGAGATGAGAGTTTTCGCTACCTTCTCTACCTTCTCTCCTTGGAAGTTCAGCATGGAAAGTAATTTATATCCTATTTGTTGAATGTTATTTTGGTGAGGGAGACCGGGTGTTACCATCTTCCTATGTCACGTGGTAATACTCCATCTCCCTCACCTTAAACCCTTTCTTCAATTGAATTCTTTATACTCTTATAAATTTCTTTATCTTTTATAAATTCGATATTATCCTACCAGAAATATTTTTCTAATATGATTTTGGGTCTACCGTTCAGGGCGGTGAGAAAGTCAGTGACCATCTCGTCTACCACCAAATAAAAGCTGAATTGATGATAGGGCGATAAGCTCTCTGGAGGAAATCTTAGCCCTTTTAAGACGTGAGGAAGCCGTAAAACCTATCAGTTAGTTTACGTTAACTTTTATATTTAAGCCCTTTTTTAAATAATATGTAATGTTTACTATCGCTTTAAGGGTTTTATGGAACGGAGGAGTTGCCAGAATTGCAGTGGAACAGGCTAGGAACGCTAAGGCTAAGTTATTAGTATATAGAGAATCCTTTTACAATTACGATCTCAGTGGAATATACGTTGAGTTCTTGAGAAGGAAAGGAGAGAAAGGATTCCTCACACCTCTCTTTAGGAAGATAACGGAAATTTACGCTAAAAATAGGGGTGATGAAGCAACTGTGGATTTAGATCTTATAGTTAAGGCATCTAGAATTATTAAGGAACCCGCGTTGTTTCACGATCAATTTGCTGGGATTACTGGTTATTTACGTAAGGTATTTCATGGAGAAGATTACGCGATATATCTTCATGAGACTTCTTTAACTTTAAAGGGTATTAAATATCTAATACCTAAGGTAATGGAAAGAAAAGTATTAGAAGGTGCTAAAATCATACTTACAAATTCACAATGGAACAAAAGAGTTCTAGAGGATAAAGGTACGGGAGCTGAAGTGTTATATCCAGGTTGTTACACAATAGATGAGGTTGAAGAAGATAAGGAAAATTTCGTTTTAGCGGTATCAATGTGGGATGAGGGGAGGAGACCAGAAATTTACGGTGAGATAGCTAAAAGAATAAAGGGAAGGTTAATAATGGCGGGATCCTGGGCAAGAAGGGATACTATGGAGGAGTTTAAAAGAAAATACCCAGAAGTTATAGTAACTGGTAGGATTAGTGAAGATAAACTGAGGGAACTTTATAAAAAAGCTTCCTTAACTATACGCTTTGGATTCGATGAAAGAGGACCTGGTATGGCTGTTTTGGAGTCCCTATGTAATGGTACGGCTGTAATAGTAAATGACGGAATAGGAGGAAAGGAGTTCGTAATTGAAGGGGAAAACGGTTATGTGGTAAAAGACTGGAAGGAGGCTGTAGACAGAATAAACGAGGTTTTAGAGAATCATAAGCTTAGAAGAAGTCTTTCAATTAACGCTTTAGAAACAGGTAAGAAATACTCTTGGAGAAACCACGCAATTAAGCTAACGGAAATTATGGAAAAGTTAGCTTAACTCCACGGTCTCAAACTTTTCTCCAAAAATTAGCATAAACCAGAATTTTTATGTATTTTATTCATCTCGTTTTTTACGTGAAAAAAGAGATTCTCATACTGACGAGCAGTTTTAAGGTAATTTCAAATAAATGAACATTATTGGACATAAAAAGAGTGACATGAAAAACATTAAATTATGAAGTTCTTCGTATGATTGGCATTCTATATCAGTTGTTAATCCTTTTAAACATTAAACCCAGTTATATATTTACATGGGAAGTATTAATCATGATGAGATACTTAGAAAATATCTTAAGGAATTTATTAATAATAATTATTTATCTTGTTATCTTCATGATCTCTTTAAAAGTATTATAGTGAGGGTGGACAAGAGAGAAGAGACTGTGATATTACAGCTAGTATTAGTGAGCAAACTAGTGAATTTGCTAAAAAATGTGCGTCTTAGAGACAGTCTTGAAAAACTACCCTCAATAATTTTAAATCCGATCACCTTATCTCCGATATTTTATATAGATAGTGAGGGAAACCTTTTTGTTGTTAATTTTACAGAACAATTTGAGAAACAAGCCGAGGAATATGTGAAGTACTTTCTAAACTATAAATACGGAAACAAAATATATGATAGGATTAAAGAGAAAATTATTAGATGTGCTAAAGAGAATATTAACAAATGTGAGAAGTTAAGTAGTGATGAATTCGTTGCATTAATAGACGCTAATAGGTTTATGGCTCAAAGGAGCTGGATCTCTGCAAACGATATAAGTATACATGCTCATCTGCGAGGTGCTTTATTAGCTTTACTGGATAATGTTGTATTAATTCGCTTGTATAATCCGTTTTATTCTGATTATAAGACCCTAAAGGATTTAGAGGGAGTTTATGCTATAACTAAAATATTTTTATATTATTTAAATGATTGTTTATTAAGAAAATTAGCAAATGTAAGTCTTAATGATGCTATAGAAAGAATTGCTAATGATTTACCGAAGGATAAGTATAATACACCATTAATAGATTTTTATACACCGTTTATTTTTGATGTCGATGATAAGAGTATACTATTATTTTATGTTAAAGATAGGTTAAACGATATAAGAGAGTGTGCTAGGCTGTCGTTTGTAAATACTATTAATGAGGTTATTGGTAGTTTATCCCACTCTAAAGTAAAGGAGACAATAACTCTTAGAGTGGATTTGCTTAAGGAACGTGAAAAAATACTGAGTGATCCAGAAGCTTTGAATGATTTTCTCAATATCCCAAGTTCCATTTCATTAATTGAAATAGAGAATCTAGAAGTCGAATTTAATGGTCTGGATACAACTGATGAGCTATGCAGTGTATGTAAGTTAAGGAAAGGTATTAAGGAAGAGCTAATTCCAAATGTAGTTAGCAAAAAAGACGACGAAAAGTTATGCAACATGTGTCTTACAGTCAGACTTGCACCGCATGTCGTAGGAAGGACTTCAGCATCAAAAAGAGGTGATATAGAAAACGTAGATATAAAAAATGAAGGTTGGTATAGCTTATTTAAAAAAGAAGATAGTAGTGTGGGAAGAAGTATAGATGAGTTGACTGAGGGGTACGGAGATGATGTGGTATTTCTAGGCATAAGATTAGATTTAGAAAATTGGAAGGATTTATCAATCTCTTTATTTAAAGCCTATAATGTTGATCTTAACACTTTATACAGTTTAGTTGATAATTATCTAAGAGACCTCATTAAAAAATCTTTAGATTATTTTTCAAACTTTCAAAATAATACTAGAAAAGAGAACTTAATTACGAGTATAAATATCATATTGGAATGCTATAAACAATTAAAAACTAATTCTGAAATGTTAAAGAAATTAGAAGACTCCTTCATAGACTTACTCGCAGATGCGGTTAATAGCAACAAGATAGATATAAATAGACTTGCTGAAAAGATCTTAAATACGTGCGGAAATGTAAATGATGAAAAGAGCAAACTACATAATATTATAAAAAAATCGATTACTAATCTTACGAATGATCTTAATAATTTCTTGAATAAGATAAGGTCAAATAACAGCACTTTATTAAATGCTATTTATGTAAAGAATAATATAATAAATCATGATTCGTTAGCAATTCCTAGATCATTAGACAGACAGTTCTCTATTAAACAAAGCTTTTCTATGATAATCGAATATATTATGGCTTCGTTATACATCAAAAAAGTGGATCACATAACTTTAATAGTGCCTTCGATCACTACGCCACTCTTTTTAGCGGTAATTCGTAAGAGGGATTTTAAGAAGTTATTCGAAGAAGTCTTATATCCTGTTTTCAAGATGCTTTTAGAGAACTCTAAAGCTGGCATACCAAATGCTATTTTAACATACTTCATTAAGGCTAAAGCATATACACCTATTCATATAATTAAGGAAGTTATAAAT